>WRLT01000018.1 GCA_009777485.1 Bacillota bacterium | reverse complement strand
AATTTTTTTAAATTCGGCGGCGGCGTCTAAGATTTCGGTGATTTCTTGCGCGCTGAGTTCTTTAAGGCCTAGTAGGTTTTTTGTTTTCATAGGTTTGTTTCCTTTGGTTGATTTAGTTTTCTTATTTTTTTCTTTACCCCGTCTGATTGGGGGTATGGGCGTTCTTTCCACCCCGTCTGATTGGGGGTATAGGCTTTTCTTTCCACCCCGTCCGCCTGTCGGCGTCCACCCCTCAAGAGGGGAATTTTTTAATGGTTGTTTTTTTCTTTCCGCCCCGTCCCTAAATGAGGGGAATTTTTTAAAGGTTGATTTTTTTCGGTAGGGGTTTTATCAAGTTTTTTTGTTTTCTTTAGTGTAGGTTTTTTTGCAAGCGTGGATTATTACTGTTGCGCATAGTGAAACGGCGATAGCTGCGAAAATCGGGGCAAATATAAATCCTCCGAAAATTATAGAAGCGTAGGAAAGAACATACGAACGCCAAAACAATACCAACGAAAGCAAGAAAAGGATTACGCTGCAAAAGCAATTTAGTACTAGCCATGAGGTTTTTATACGGACAGACGGAGGCAATTTATTTTTTTTGCGGATGGTAAATATAATAAACCAGCATAGATATGCCGCCGCGCAAAACAATATTATTAAAGACAGCAGATACATCCATGGAATGTATACCCCGATACGCCCCATCCATGACGCCGATGTAAACTGAATTTCTTTTGGTGCTTGCGCGTAGGTGTGCGTGTACACGCGTTTTTGCTGTCTTGTAAAGTTAGACGGATTAATCAGATACGGTTGGCTTTTATCTAACGTGAGATTAACCATTAGGCTTTGCGAATGGGTTGTACCGTAATAAAGATGGGTTCTATTTTGTATCACAGGATAGCCAGGCACTACATAACGATAGCCGATTTTTAACTCTACGGTTTGTCGCGGTGCAAAATGTACGGTAAACCGAACCAAATTTAGTGCCAACCCTTCTGACTGCGGAGTAAAATACTCTTCCCACTTTTCAATATCAAAATCATAATCCCACATATAAGAATAATATTCAACCGTATACACTACGTCCGCACCGTCGGCGGTAACGGTGTGCTGCCCTGCCTCCTGCGGAATAGGCGGAGTGATAAACGCCGTGCTAAGCGCAGCGGGTTCGTTTGCGGTGTTGGTAAGGCGATAAACGGATTGGAAGTTTGCGCTTTGGCGTATTCTGCGAAATTCGGGCTGTTTTTCGGGCGGATTAAATTGAATGTTTAGGGTTTCGGAGGCTATTTGGACGGGCGTGTCGGGGGTTAGTAAAGCTACGCCTGTCGCGAAAGGCTGAGGTGCGGGAGGTTTAAGAGGTGAAAGCGCGCTTGCTTGCGTGGCGGATGCAAAAAGCCCTGCGCATAAACACAGCAAGAACACGGCTAAGCCGACTATTTTTATGTGTTTGTTTGTTTTAGGCATTTTGTTTATCCTTTCGCCCCGCCCCGTCTGATTGGGGGTATGGGCGTTCTTTCCACCCCGTCAGGCTTACGCCTGCCACCCCTCAAGAGGGGAATTTTTTTGCGGTTGTTTTTTTTAATTCTTAGCCGACATTCTCCATTTTCCATTCTCCATTCTCCATTTATAGAAGTCTTTCTGCGATGGTTTTTATGCGGTGTTTGACTGATGCGGTGTCGCTGTAATCCCGCATATGCGCGTCTAGGTAGACGTTGATAATCTCGTCTGCGTCTTTCGGGCTTTTAAATTTTTGTGCGTAATTATATCTGCGCAAAAACAGATTTACCGATTTGGGTGCTAGGGCAAACAGCGCGTTTATGGCATTTTGCGCCGCCTCCGCGTTGCCTTGTACGGTATAAAAATCCGCTAAATCGCATAAGGCTTCTTCGCTTTTTAAATCCGCCCACAAAAAAAGCTGTTCTGCTTTGGCAGATTTTCCTTGCTTTGCTAAAACAAGCGCGCTGCAATGCGCGTACAGTTCGGGCTGTGATTTTTGGATTTTTTTGATTCTTTTTTGCGTTTTGCTGATATGCCCGCCGCGCAGCGACGCGCAGGTAAGGCGATGCAGGTAATCGGGTTCGGAGGAGATGTTAAAGTAGATGTACTCGTAATCCTCTTGGGCTTGCTTGTATTGACCTAGCCGCGCATACGCTTCGGCGCGGACGCTGAAACCGTATTCTGAGTTAGGGCGCAGTTCGATGAATTTCCCTGCCCAGCGCACTACCTTTTCGTAATCGAATACCATTTCGTCCGTTTCGATTAGCAGGTTAATTGTGGGGGCAAATTCGGGGTTTGCGGTGTAGGCGCGCAAAAGATTGGCATAGCTTGGCTCGATAAGCCCTTGCTTGTATTGTAAAAAGCCTTTGTTGTGGTAATAGATTTCGTTGGGATTATTTTCTTCTATATACGTTTCCAACGTTTCAAGCGCGTCTTGGTACTTGCCTAAAAGCCCTAAGCACGCGGTTTTTTCCATAATCGCCTCGTCCCAGTTAAACTTGTTTATCAGCGTATCATAATGTACAATCGCGTTTTCGTAGGCGCTTTGCGCAACGCATACCTCCGCGCTTTTGATATACGATACAGGGTCTAGCGGACGCAAAGAAACCATTTCCTGCGCCGCAAGCGCGGCCTTTTCGTAATTTTTTTCGCTTAGGTAAATCTCAATTAAATTGATGTGCGCGCCCGAATAAAATTTATCGCCTACCGCTTTTGCTTTTTCAAACAACGCTTTTGCCTCGTCTATGTTGCCGCGCTCTTTTAAAATCGTACCCGCGTTATCGTACAAAGACCATTCGCGTAAGTTGTGAAAGGCTTTGTTTTCGGGCTTTTCCGCCAGCTCCATAGCGGCGTAATAATCGGAAAGCGCGCCGTCTAAATCGCCCAAAGAATGCAGTGCGTATCCGCGCCGCGCATAGGCTCTGCATAATGCGGGCTCGTCTAACTCGGATTTATGTTGAAGTACATAAGACCATTTTGCCGCGTTGTTTTCGTCTGCGCCCAGCTTAGGGTCATTTTGGTAGAGTTGTTCGATAGCTACGTCAAACTCAAAGGTTTCGCTGCCTGAAAGCTTTTCTTTTTTTGGGGTTTCAATTTGTAAAAAGTCGCATACGATAGCGGCGGGCTTTTCGCAAGCCGTATAACCGATGTATACAGGATAACGCGCGTCGGCTTGTCCGCTAGAAAATACCGCCGCGCTTCCTGCCCCGCTTGCATCTGAATATACCAGTGCAGGAACTCCGCTGTGCAGCTGCGTATTGTGTAAGGGGTGTTCGTCTACGGAGGCGCGAACTGCCGAAAAGTACGCCGCGCTCCCCGCGCTGTCGGAAAAGCCGATAAAGCCCGATTGCGTCCATACGGATACGGGATAAGCGTCGTCGCCTGTCAGTTTAATAACGTCGCGCGGAGTTAATAAAGCCAGTTTCCACACAACGGGCTCATCGGGTAAAAATTTTAAGCCTGCAAAAGCAATACGCTGTTCTGCGTTTGAATTTTTTACGGAGGCGTAAAACGGGATAGCGGTGTCGGCGGTGAATGTTTGCATAAAGGGCGCGGTGCTGCCCGTAGACGAAAATACGTCAAAACAGCAAACTTGTCCGTCGGAAATAGTAATTGGTTCTAGCTCGGAATACAAAAGCTTTACGCCTGCAATGCTTTCGGATTTTAATAGTTGCGCGTAATCTTTTTCTGCGTACAGCTTTGATTTTGGTATTTCAAACTTTCTTTTCATAAGAGGCTTACCGTATCAGTATAAACGAACCGCTGAAAAAAAGCAAGCAAATACTTATGTTAGATACACTGCTAGCCGTTTTTGCGGTTTAATGCAGCACAAACAAATTTTACATATAACGGATGCGGCTTATGCGGGCGCGATTTAAACTCAGGAAAAAATTGTACGCCTACAAAAAATTCGTGCTGCGGCAGCTCGAAGGCTTCGGCAACATTGCTAACCGTATCAAAGGCAGAAAAGCGCAAGCCCGCCGCCTCTAACTGCGGTATGTAGCCGCAATTGATGTCGCAGCGGTTGCGGTGGCGCTCGCTGATTTCTGTGGATTTATACGCCTTGTGCAGTAAGGTGTTTTTTTGTACGCGGGTCGGAGATGCGCCCAGCCGCATAACGCCTGTTTCGATTACCTTGTGCGCACAGCCTGGATTAAACTCCCGCGAATCTGCGTCTGTTAAGCCTGCCATGTTGCGGGCAAATTCGATTACGGCGGTTTGCGCCCCTAGCTGAATGCCAAAGTACGGAACATGGTTTTCGCGGCAGTATTTAGCCGCTGCCATCATGCCCTCTATGCCGCCGTCTCCAAAGCCGTAAGGAACAATAACGCCGTGCGCGTCCGATAAAAGAACTTTTGCCGTCGAATCGCTGAGTGTTTTAGAATCTAGCCAGTTTACGCTGATTTTTACGCCGTTTTCTATGCCTGCGTGCGTTAAGGCCTCTACCACCGAAAGGTACGCATCGTGCAGTTTAACATATTTGCCTACTAACGTGATTTTTACGGTGCTTTTGCGCGCGCGTGCTTTTGCCAGCATTTTTTCCCATGCGGCGGTGTCGGGCGGCGTTTGGGGCAAGCCCAACTCCCGCGATACAATTTTGGTAAAGTTGACGCGCTCTAATAAAAGCGGAACTTCGTACAATAATTCGGCGTCTAAATTATCGATTACACAGTCGGGCTGAACGTTGCAAAACATAGAAATTTTTTCACGCGTGGATTGGTCTATCGGGCGGTCGCAGCGCAGGATAATTACATCGGGCGCAATGCCTAACGAACGCAGCTCTTTAACGCTGTGCTGCGTGGGCTTAGATTTCATTTCGCCGCTTTCGCGCATGACGGGCGCAAGCGTAACGTGTATAAACAAACAGTTCTCGCGCCCTACTTCGTTAGAAATTTGGCGGATTGCTTCGATATGCGGCAGTGATTCGATATCGCCCGTTGTGCCGCCGATTTCGGCTATCACAACATCTGCGGCGGCGGTTTTGCCTGCCGTATAAATCACCTTTTTAATTTCGTTGGTAACGTGCGGGATTACTTGAATGGTGTCGCCGCGATATAAACCGTTACGCTCGTTTTCTAGTACGCTGTGATAAATTTTGCCGCTGGTCAGCGACGAATACGCGTTAAGATTTTCGTCTATAAAGCGTTCGTAATGGCCTAAATCTAAATCGGTTTCTGCGCCGTCCTCCGTAACAAAAACCTCGCCGTGCTGTAAGGGGCTCATCATGCTGGGGGCAAGATTGATATAGGGGTCTAGCTTTTGCGCGATTACCTTTAAGCCCTTTGCTTTAAGCATCATGCCTAAGCTGGCGGCTGTAATGCCCTTGCCTAAGCCCGATACAACGCCGCCCGTAACAAAGATGTATTTGGTCATTTGCCGAAACGCTCCTTTGTGTTAAATTTGAAAACTTGTACTTATTCTTTATATTTTTTCATAATGGTATCTATGTCGGAGGCGGAGATTTTGCCGTGAACATCCTCGTTTACGGTAATAACGGGGGCAAGCCCGCAGCAGCCGATACAGCGCGTTGCTAACAAGGTATACAGGCCGTCGGAGGTGGTTTCGCCCGGTTCTAATTTTAACAGCGTTTTAAGCTTTTGCAAAATGTCGCCCGCGTTTTTAACGTAACACGCCGTACCCATACATACGCCTACGGTGTACTTGCCTTTCGGCTTTAAATAAAACTGCGAATAAAAGGTTGAAACGCCGTATAAATCTTGCAGCGGCACATTAAAAAATTCGGCAATTTTATTTTGCACCTCAAACGGCAGATAGCCGTAAATTTCTTGCGCCTTTTGCAAGGCAATCATTAACGGACCGTTTACGTCTTTAATTTTTTTTAGCTCCGCCGTAAGCGCGTTTGCCTTTTCGGGCGTGTCGGTAAATTCCATGTATGTGTTTCTCCTTAAATAATTTTTAACTGAATCTAATCATTCGTGGCCTGTTAGGTAGTTGGGCGTGGTGTCTAATATTTTGCAGAGTTTTAAAAGGTTTTCTAGGGAGGGTTCGTACTCTCCCCGCTCGTAACCGCCGTATGCAACGCTAGTAATTTTTAATTCGTCTGCGATGTCCTGTTGAAACAGTCCTTTTTTTACGCGCAGTTCTTTTAATCTTTTTGAAAAAAGTGAATTCATATAAATTACATTATATCGTATAAATCGTACAAAATCTATTGACATCTAAGAAAAACTTATATGCAATGCTATCCGTTCTCCATTTTGGAAAGCTTGTCTATTAGTGCGTTTGTGCTTAGTTCGGGTAGGTCGATAGCGTTGAGGCTGCTGCGCTCGTTCATAATGCCTAAAAAGTGCGAATCCGAATTAGATAAAATATGATAGCCGCGCTTTATAAGTGATTCGCGCAAAGACGGGGGTGCGTTTTGCGTAAGCTCTACTGCCGTAAAGCCTGCCTCATCGGGTACATCGCCTAAAACACTGATGATTGAATTAGCGGGCTTGTCTGCGTGCGCGGGTATGGCAATGCCGCCGTGCTTTCGGGCAAATGCGGCGGCGTCATCGGCGGAAATATCGATTGCAAACGATAATACGGTAGGCTCTTCGCCTGTTATACAATCGTTTTCGTCCATAAAATATTGATAGCCGTATTTTTCGGGTTTGTTGGGTATTTTAAGGCTTTGCTTTTCGCGGATTTCGTTCCATGCCGATTGTGCGCCGTCAATATTGCGAAACAATAGCAGAATGTGGATATCCTCGCTGGTGGTAAGCTCTACGGCGGGAACAACCAGCGGACCGTTCATAGCGGCGGAGGCTTTGCTTACGCTTAAAGCGTTTCCCGCGCTGTTATGGTCGGAAACGGCAATGATGTCAAGCTGCGCAAGCTTTGCCATAGCCGCGATGTTTTGCGGCGTCATGTCGTTATCGGCGCATAGGCTTAACGCCGAATGTATATGCAAATCGTAATAATACTTCATAAAAGCTTACAGCATTCGTAAACGGATTTTTGGGTGGTGAAAAGCGCGATGTTTTCGGACAGACATTTTTGCACCAGCATTTCGTCCGGCTTTACGCCCTCGCATAGTACAATAGCGGGAATTTCTGCCAAAACTGCCACGCCCGCTACGTTAACATTTGCCATAACGGTTAGCCATATGCAGTCTGCGGGGGCTTTTCCCATAACGCGGCTTAAAAAATCGCCCGCGTACACAGAGGAAACCTCCTTTTTGCCGTCGCCTGCGACTACCGTATCCGCATCTATAAGGGGTGCAATTTGTGAAACCTTCATAGTAATTTACAGGCTACCTCCTCTCCTTTGGCTATATCTTCGGCTAATGCCATACAGCGCGGCGCACCGCACGCGCCGCAATCAAGGCCCGGCAGGCCTGCGTGGATATCTTGAATGGTTTTGGTTAGCTTGATAGCTTCGGCGCGGTTTTGTGAAAGCTTGCAAACGTCTTTCGGTTGGTATTCGGTACGGCAGAATTCTTCGCCGCACGAAATTTGCGGGACGCTAAGCACCGCCTTGTTGCGCAATATGCGCAGACGCGCGCGCGCCAAAAACGGGTTTTCTACGTTCATCGAACCGCCCACGCAGCCAGAGGAACACATATTAAGCTCTGCAAAGTCTATGCCGTGCAAGCGGCGGTTTTCTAACTGATTTAAAACCTCTACTACGTTTTCCGCGCCGTCCGCGCTGACGTAATTGTCTATACATAAGCCCGACGATTCGCCCGATGCCGCTGCCCAACCGATTCCGATTTTGCCTGCCCGCGCCAAATCTGCAAGGGGCTTTTCTTGGGTGGAGGGTATTTCTGCCAACAGATTAAAATAAATTTCTTTTACCGCCAGTACCCTATCGATATACTTGCGTGCGGAATCGGATTTTAAAGACGATACCTTAGCGGCGCACTGCGTAACGGCAAACACGCCGATTTTCTCGCGCGGGAGTCCTGTTTCTTTTATGGCTTCGTCTACGGCTAGCTTTGCCGCGATAACCTCGGGCTGCTCTATCGGAGAAAGCTGAGGGGCTAAATGTCCGTAGCGCATCAGAATTAATTCGGTTGCCGCCGGGCAGCCCGTACCAATAATCGGGCGCGGAAAATCTTTATTTTCTAGTAGTACTTGTGTGCCTGCCGAAACAATTTCTGCTCCTGAGGCAACCTCGAATACCTTGTTAAAGCCTAACGCTAACAGCGCGTTTAAAATTACATTTATATCTACTAAATTAGAAAACTGACCGTACAGCGCGGGCGACGGCAAGCATATAGTGTAGGCAAAATCCTTAATGCCGTCGAAGGAGTCGTAGCATTCTTTTTTTGCGTTGGTCGGGCACGCCTTGACGCACTCGCCGCAGCCCATACACAGCTCGTAGCGGATAACCGCCTTGCCGCCGCGCACACGGATAGCCTCTGTCGGGCACCGTTTCATGCACGACACACAACCGTTACAGCGTTCGGGATCTAAAATGACGGGTTTGAATTGGCTCAAAAGTGCGCTCTCCTTTTATAATTTTTGCTTTATACATTAAACGAAAGATATACGGTAGTGCCTACGCCTACGGTGCTTTCTACCTTTAATTCGTCTGAATAGCGTTTCATGTTGGGTAAGCCCATGCCCGCGCCGAACCCTAGCTCACGTATGGCGGCGGTGGCGGTGGTAAAGCCCTCTTGCATCGCTTTTTCTATATCCTCGATGCCTGGCCCTTTATCTTGCAGCACAATGGTAATTTTATCCTCTAAAATTTCGATTTCTGCCGTGCCGCCGCTAGCATGGATTACCATGTTAATTTCGCCCTCGTACATGGCAATCGCTATTCTGCGGATAACGGCAGGGTCTATACCGATGCTTTTTAGGGTGCGCTTTACGCCTTCGGAGGCTTTCCCCGCCGAAACAAAATCGCCGCCGTCTACCGTGTAGCTTAATTTTAAACTCTCGCTCATGGATTTACATTTCTCCGTCTGCGTCTAAGCCTGCCTTATACAGCACGCCGCACGCCTGATACAGCCTAAGCTTGGTGGATAGCAAAATTATGCCCTTTTCCTCTGCAAGCTGTATAACGGCCCTTTCGGGAATTTTGCCGCGGCAAAATGCAATGCACGGAATGTCCATCATTTCGGCGGTGCGCACTACTTGGGGGTTAATCAGCCCCGTTAGCAACAAGCCTTGATCTTTAACAAACGCTAAAACGTCGCTCATCATGTCTGCGCCGCAAGCCGAAATAACTTGAGTGGAGGATACGGTATCCGTCAAGCACAGCACGTCTGCGTTAAGAATTTTGACTACCTCGCTTACCTTCATAAAAATATAATACCTACCTTTGTATTTAAACTTATATAAGTATACCATAAAGTAATTTATTTTTCAAGCAAAATATAGTAGAATAGCCGTTAAAAAATTCCTATCCGTGTAGGCGAATAAATAGCAATATAAAAATTCCCCTCTTTGAGGGTGGACGCGTTAGCGGACGGGGTGGAAAGGCGTTTTTCTTTCCACCCCGTCTGATTGGAGGTATAGGCTTTTCTTTCCACCCCGCCCCTACGGGGCACCCCTCAAGAGGGGAATTTTTTTGCGGTTAATTTTTTATCACATACATGAGGGGGGGGGATTTTTTGGGGGGTTATTTTATAAATTTTATTTTGTTTTTTAGGTTTTTTATTTGCCATTTTAAAAAACATGCTTTTAAAGTCTTTTTATGAATGTAAATGGTTTGAAGGTTGCAGCAACCATCAAACACACCACCACCGATTTCCGTTACCGAATTAGGTATGGTAATAGACGTTAAGCTTGTGCAACCGCCAAATGCCGCAAACCCAATTTTCGTTACAGAATTAGGGATTGTTATAGAGGTTAAGCCTGTACAATCCCGAAACGCATCCTCCCCGATTTCCGTTACCAAATTAGATATAGTGATAGACGTTAAGCTTGTGCAACCCTTGAACCAAATCCCAATACTCGTTACCAAATTAGATATAGTAATAGAGGTTAAGCCTGGGCAATTCTTAAACGCATCTTCCTTGATTTCCGTTACCAAAGGAGGTATAGTGATAGATGTTAAGCTTGTGCAATCACTAAACGTCCGTTTCTCGATTTTTGTTAGTTGACTACCGCTTTCAAATATTATGTTGGTTAAGCCTGTGCAATCCGAAAACGCGTAATGCCCGATTTTCGTTACCGAATTGGGAATTGTGATAGAGGTTAAGCTTGTGCAACGGGAAAACGCGAATACATCGATTTCCGTTAGTTGACTACCGCTTTCAAATATTACGTTGGTTAAGCCTGTGCAACCACCAAACGCAGTGTTCCCGATACTCGTTACCGAATTGGGGATAGTGATAGAAGTTAAGCCTGTGCAACTCGGAAACGCATCTATCCCGATTTTCATTACTGAATTGGGGATAGTGATAGAGGTTAAGCTTTTGCAACCCATAAACGCACCCTCCCCGATTTCCGTTACCGAATTGGGGATAACTACATAGCTGTCGTTGCCTCTGTATTTTGTTACAACTCCGTCACTAATCCCGAATTTCCATTTTTCTTCATCATATTTTTTGTAGAGTTCTGCTTTTTGTTGTTCGTTTGCTAACTTTAAGGCATTTTCTAGATATTTTCTATGAGAATCTCCTTTATAATCCGTAAAGTTATTTGTAGCGACTACAACTAAGCCTACCCAACCCCTATAATCTGTCGGATTTAAGTCTACGGCTTTTTGGAAGTTTTGTTTTGCTTTATCAAATTCTTCTAACGATAAAAATTCGTTGGCGATGCGGAGGTGGTCTTCGGCTTCGTTTTGTTCTTTGCCGATGATGGTTTTGTGGATGGTTTGTTGGGTGTGGTGGTTTGTAGTGTTGTGGGTGGTATTGTGGGTGGTGTTGTGGATGTGTGTGATGTCTTGGGTGATTAGGTTTTGTGTGCCGCAGTATTTGCAAAAGATTTTTTGCATGTTTTCTTCGGCTTCTAAATTGTGGCCGCAGCTACTGCATTTTAGCGTTTGTACTTTCATGGG
>WRLT01000017.1 GCA_009777485.1 Bacillota bacterium | reverse complement strand
TCCGCTACGAAAGCTATACTACCTGCGTTGTTTATGGCGTTGAGGTATGGGGTTATACTGCCCTCGTACTCTACCAGTGCCGCGTAGGCCTCTATTTGCAGAATTGCCGCGCTTTTGGCTAGGGCTAGCTGACCCTCTACGGTGGTGTCGTAGCCAGGCGCGACTGCCTCTATAATGGCATCTATGGCGGCAACCAAAGCGGTTGTAACCGCGTCTATGGTGTCAGATAAGTTAATGGCGTCGGCAAAAGCTTGCGTGCTGTCGGTGTAGCCTACAATAAAGGCATACGCCTCTACCTCTGCAATTGCGGAGGATTTAGCAAGCGCAAGCTTTTCTGCCGCTAATTGTTTGGCTTCTTCTTCGGCTTGTTCGGCTTGCCTAATCGTTTCTGCTATTATATCGGCAACAGAATTTTCAAAATCGTAGTTGCCGCCGATGATGCGTTCTCCGCCGTCAAAGGAGTCGGTATCGCGTATGTGCAATCTAGCGGACGCTAACAAACCGCCTGTTTGCGTAAGAGTGGTTGCCACAATGCCGTTTGTGCCTGCGTTAATCATACCGCCCTCTATAATAACGGGTATGTTGTCAAGAGGAGAATTATAAGGGCAATCCCAACTGGCACCGATATGGTTGGTTTCAATTACACCGCCTGTAATGGTTATGGGTTGCATAGCGTGTACCCCCATATAGTTATCATCACCACGAACATGGCTACTGCCTATAAAGTTTGTACGGACATATCCGCCGTTAATGGTTATAGCGCGATAGGTTGCATACATATAACCGCCAAAGCCTATGCCCTGTGCAACCACCGCGCCTCCGTTAATGGTTATAGGGCCGCTAGAGTAATCATGGTCACTGCCAATTAAACCGTTTACTAGCAGTGTACCGCCGTTGACGGTTAGTCGACCACTGACAGTATCTACTGACGCTCTGTGCATAGTTTCCGCTACAAAAATTAGTCCGCTGTTGATAATTAAATGTGCATTGCCAAACATCTGGAACGCTGTACGCTCATCCCCTAACTCTATAAATAAAGTTCCGTTTCCAGTAATGGTGAGGGTACTGTTAGCCAGTAAATGTGAGTCTCCCATAAAATGATTTAGTCCCCACCATGTATTCCATAAGTTTAATTGCACATTTGCACCCGCGCCTATCAAAAGCGGTGGGACTTTCAGACCGTTATCAATATTTAAAGTTGTTATGTTAATTCTCGCGGTTGCGTTTGCGTCTACGGCAAGGGTGTTGGGGGTTACTATGTTGTTGGAGGTTACGGTGATATGCGCGCCGTTGTGTACGGTTAAAACGCCTGTGTCGCTATTAAAGGTTGCATTACCCCCCCCCCGCGTTCCAAGTGCCTGTAGCTAAATTGAACGTTCCTGTGGGGCTTACGGGCGGTGTGGTGTCTGCGTGCGCGGTGCGCGCTTTTATGCTTAACAGCGGTACACATACCGCTAAGGTTAGTATGGCTATCAATAAAACGGCTGTTATGCGTTTGGGTGTTTTTTGGGCGTTGCTGCGTGCTTTCATAGTAGAAATCTCCTTAGTTTTTCTAAGCATTTTGGGTGATTGTATAGAATATTATACAATATAAAAAAATACTTTGCAAGTACTTTTTAATAATTTGTACATAAAATATTGTGAAATTGTACATATTTTTTTGAAATCGCGGGGTTTTTTTTAAAAAGTGCATTAATTTTGGGGTTCTTTCTGCCTTGTACGGTTTTAAATATAAGCCTTTCTTTCCACCCCGCCCCTACGGGGCACCCCTCAAGAGGGGAATTTTTTTGAGGTTTTTATTTTAAATTCATAGCCGACATTCTCCATTTTCCATTCTCCATTATAAATTCCCCTCTTGCAGGCGCGACTGTGGTTATTAAATAAATAGCAATAGAAAAATTCCCCTCTTGAGGGGTGGACGCGTAGCGGACGGGGTGGAAAGAAAGGTATGTATTTGTGTTCGTATTGTAGTAAGTAAGTTCCACCCCATCCGATTTTAAATTCAAGCTTTTCTTTCCACCCCGCCCCTAACGGGGCACCCCTCAAGAGGGGAATTTTTTAACGGTTTCTTTTCTTAACAATTACGTGTTTGTTATTTACTTAAATATTTTAGCCGTTGAAAAATTCCCCTCTTGAGGGGTGGCAGGCGCAAGCCTGACGGGGTGGAAAGAAAGGCATATATTTTATGTTCGCATTGTAGTAAGTAAGTCAAGCTGACAGCAGAAAATTACACCAGTACGCCGCCGCCTGCGCCGCCTGCCCAGTAGATTTTTGCTGACTGTCCTGCGGGTTGAAAAAATTCGTCCCAGTTGAAGTTGCGCCATTTGCCGCGCAGGTCTAAATTATGCAATCTTACGCGCTTAATCGTAATGGTGGGGTTTGGCCCTGACCAAAACGGGTGGTCGTTTTCAAATTGGGGCATATTGACAATTTTTTCTACTACTGCTTCGGATTGCGGATTAAGCAAGCGTCCAAATGCTTGCCCTGCCATGTTTAGCGGAGTTACGTTGCGCGAAGTATCTTTAATGGGCGCGTCTAAGGAGGCAACGTTGGGGCGTTTGCCTGTTATTTGAAACTCGGTGCCCGAATGGTGAACGGCAAGCGAAATTCTGCCGAATTCTCTATCATGGTATTGAAAGGGGCTTCCGTGCCCCATGTTTTCTTGATTTAAGCGATAATCAAATTTGTTGTTATTGTGCGCCGTGCCCGGAACGGTTATATCGGTAATTCTTTGCAGAAAGGTTTCATTGCGCGAACGGTAAGTAGAGTACGATTCGTACTGCCCAAAGCGCATCGCGCCTACGGTAGTATCAAAAATGATAGTTCCGTCAAAAAAGCCTTTTCTTGCCAGATAAATAAAGTTGCTTGCGGTATACGGCAGCTGACGCTCGAAAATTTCTAGCTCTATTACATCGCCGTTGGATAATTCCATTACGGCAACGGGGTTGTTGATGTTGCGGTAACGGTACATAGGGCTAAACACGATAGGCAAAAGCACCGCCATTACAATTAAAATAATAGATAACGCTATGGATACCAGCAAAATGAGTTTTTTCTTTTGCGTGAAAACTTTTTCGCCGCCTAACGAAATCGCGCCCGCAATTTCGCCCTCTGCGGGCGTTTCGGTAGATTGCGCTGCATTTATTTGCACATAATCTTTATTGCTTTTTGCGCGTGAAAGCTCTTTACGTTCTTTTGCCGTTAGCGACGCGCCTGCTTTTGAAGAAAGTTTCTTTGCCATAGCTACTTTACCTTATCATAAAAGTTGCGGGTTGTCAAATATTTTGTGTGCTTTTTAAACCCGTCTTATTTTTTCTTGCGTTCTTTTAGTATGCGCTCTAATATCTCCTCGCGTGAGGGGCGTGCTTGTGCGGCGTCTATGGCGGTTTTTTCTTGGGTCTTTAAGCGTTGCGCGCGTTGGTTTTTAAGCGCGTCCAAAGCGGCGGCCTTGCGTGCGCCCGATGCAGGCTCCGGCGGAGGCGGTTCTTCTTCGGGCGGCGGCTCTTGCGCAATGGGCGCGGGACGGTCGCCGCTGATGGTTCTGCTTTTTAGTTTGATTTCCTCTTGCATTTTGGCTATTTTTTCTGCCGCCGCTTTTTTCTTGCTTTCAAAATGGTCTTCAAAGGAGGGTTTTAGTGTTAATTCGGGTTCGGGCACGGGGTCGGGCTCGATGTGCAGTGATTCCAGCGGAATTTCGGGCGGCTCGGCATACTCGGCATTTTCGGGCTCTGCCTTAAAAAGCGATTCAAAATCTACTTGCTCTTCTTCACTATCGGGCATTTTGGGTACAGAGTACGAAAAATCGCGCGCCTTTTCTTCGATTTGCTGCAACACAACTTCGGCAACCTCTTCGTCTGTTTTATAATATTCTTCCAGTGCCGCATCTTGCGCTAGCCGTGCGGCCCGTGATTCGGGCGTTTCTTTTTCGTCTGAAATAGGAGGCGGCTTTAATTTTAACGCTTCGCGCTGTTCTGCGCGCAGACGTTTTACGCGCGCACGGTACTCGTTAAAGGTTTCATGCGGACGGATTTCAAACTCTTTACTGGGCGGATTGTCTTTTGTGTAGACTACGGGGATATCGTCGGATTGATGCTTTTTGCGCGGGCGGTGTATCATGTCGCGTATGCCCTTTTCTTCTACGCCGAAACGCGCCTTTTCTTCGTCGGGAATTACGGGGCGTTTGTAATCTTTGTGATGTTTGTTCGGCGGAGATTTCTGCCCCGCTTTTTGTGCTTTTTGTTCGTCCGCTGTTTCGGAATCTAAGGTTTTACTGATTTTAGATAAGCCTTTCTTTTCTGCTAAATCTGCGTAAGCGGGCAACTCTTCTCCGTCGGCTAATTCTAAAATATCGCGGCGGAATAATATGGATTTTGCGGTTTGGTAATGCGGCATTGCGTAAATAAGCCCTAAGCCTGCCACCAGTGCCAGCGAAAACCATCCTAAATAGGACGCCCACACTAAAATTGCTTTTAGCGTCTTTTTTTCGGTTATTTTAAAGCTTGATGCAAACGCGCCCCATGCGGACAATTTGCTGTCCATGCGCAAAAGATAAAACGCCATAGACGAACGCGAAAAATATATCAGCGCGGGTACGGCAACCGCTAAAAGACTGACTAAGCAAAATAGCAACGAGCCCCCTAGTGTCAGCGCGCCGAAAACGCCCAACATTACCCCGATTACGGCGGGTATAAAAAAGCATAGCCCAAAGCCTGTTCGTATCAGACTAAGCAGTAATGCACGGAAAAAGTTTTCCCGCTTAAAGCCCTCAAACAGCTTAAAGTTTTCTTCGGTTTTTAAATTGTACGAACGCATGTAATAGTCGGCCGAAGAAAAGGCTACGGGCGCGTACAAAAAATACAGCGGTATAAACGCTAAACCAAACCAAGGTACTACGTATGTTATTAACGCATAAATCGCAACGACAGCCAAAATCACCGCATATAAAACCAGTGGGTTTAGCTTATTCACCATTACAAATTGTTTAGCTTGTGTTCTGATTTCTTTTATTTTCATTACGCGCCTTCTTCCGCATTATAGTATATAACTATCTTAGTATACGCGATAAATCAAGTTATGTCAAGGCTTTTTGTGAACAAAGTTCATAATTTATTCATATTTTTACGGTTTTATGCAATATTCTTTGCCGTTTACGTACAAAAACTGCCCAAAATAGCTTGCGGGCAATTCGAAGCGTATTTTGTTGGCGCAAAGCATTTGAACCGATTTGCCGTGCAGACGGTTGATTTTTTCGCTGCCGTATTTGCCGTCGCCTATTACGGGATTGCCTAAGTGCGCCATTGTTGCGCGGATTTGGTGCGTGCGGCCCGTAAACAGCTGAATATCTAATTCGGAGTCGCCGCCCTCAGTTTGCATCACCGTGTATCTTAAAACAGATTTTTTATAGCCTGTTTGCGGCGTGTCCGAAACAAAAACCTTAGCTTTGGACGCGTCTTTTTTTAAATATAGCGTAACGGTGTTGGAGGGTTTTGCGGGTACGCCGTACACGTGTGCGCGGTAAAAACGCTGCACATGTTTAAGCTTAATCAATTGCGTTAATTCGTCTTTTGCCTGCGCGTTAAGGGCAAAAATAACTAGCCCGCGCGTGTTGCGGTCTAAGCGGTGAATCGGCTCGGCATAGTCGAATTTTTGCTGCATTGCGCGTGCCAAATGCGTTTCGGTTTCGCAATGAATCGGCTTGTTTACTACGGCAAAGTTTTCGTCCGCGTAGAGTATGTGCAGTTCTACGGGCGGCGGAGTAAGCTGCTCGGGCAAAAATATGCGCACCTCGTCGCCTGCAAAAAGCGGTGTATCCTTTAACACCTTTTCGCCGTTTACCCGAACCTCCCCCAACCGCATTTGTTTTTTGATACTGTTTATGGGTAAAAGCTGCAGCTCCTCCGAAAGAAAAGCCGTTAGCTTTGCGTACTCTTTTTTTGCGGTGAAGGTTTGTTTCATTCTTCGCCGCCCTTCCCTTTTAGGCTGTTTTGTTTGCCGCACGGCGTTTTTGCTATACATCCTTCACAGCCGTATGCGCAAAACTTTTTCTTTTTTATCACGCGGTATAACACGGCGGCAACTGCCAAGCCGATACCTACGGTGATTAAAATACCTACGCCATGTCCCACGTCAAAAACAAACAGCCGCCCCGTCCAGTATACCGCAAGCGAACATAGATACGCGGCGCAAAACGACAATAGCAGTGTGCCTAGCATCCATTTTGCACCCGCCTCTTTTTTAATGGAAATCAGCGCGGCAATGCACGGAATGTACAACAGCGTAAACACCAAAAACGATACGGCGGCAACAGACGCATACGGCCCTACAAAAACTGCGCCCGCGCCGCCGAATGAATTGATTACCGAAACCACTACTTCTTTTGCCGCTAAGCCGCCGATTAGCGCGGAAACGGCTTGCCAGTTTCCAAAGCCTAAGGGGCTGAACAACGGCGCTATAAAGCCCGCAATGTGTTCTAAAATACTTCGGTAGTGCGTGCCCACCACAAACCCGTGCGTAAAAGAAAAGCTTGCTAAAAGCCATATAATGACGTGTAGGGCGAATATGACGGTGGCTATGCGTATGAGAAAGGCTTTTGCGTTTTTCCAAATGATAGCCCCTACGCGCTTTGCGGCGGGCAAACGGTACGGCGGCATTTCCATGATAAACGAAAGCTTACCGCTTTTTAAGGGCTTGATTTTATCAAAAATAGCGGCGGTGATAACGGCTACGGCAATGCCCGCTAAATATAAGGCAAATACTATCAGCGCGGAACCCCGTAAAAAGAACGCGCCCGCGATAATAATGTACACAGGCACTTTTGCCCCGCACGACATAAACGATGTAAGCAGAACGGTTTTTTTGCGCGTCTTTTCGTCTTCTAAGCCGCGCGCGGTTAGCACGGCGGTTGCGGTACAGCCAAAGCCCATCAGCATAGTAAATACCGAACGTCCGCTTAATCCTATTTTGCGCAGCAGCCCGTCAAACATAAACGCAACGCGCGATAGATAGCCGCTGTCTTCTAATAACGCAAGAAAGAAAAACAATAATACGATTTGCGGCAAAAATTCTAAAATGCCGCCAAGCCCCGCGATAATGCCGTCGCATAGCAGCGAAATCACCCATGCAGGAGTGTTTATGCTGCTAAGGCCGTTGTAGATAGGCTTGTACAGCCCGTATTCGATGCCTAAGCTAAGCCCCTCCGAAAGCCAGTAGCCTAACAGATACGGGCTGAAAGTAACCACAAATATCGCCAACATAATCACAAAAAACAGCGGTAAGGCCAAATATTTATTTAAAAATATTTTGTCCGATTTGGAAAAGCCGTGCATATAGCGTTCATTTTGACCGCGCTTTTCTAAGTGCCCTTGCGCAACAGGCTTTGAAATCGCGCCGGACGTAATTTCCTCTATAAAATCGTACCGCGCACGCGCCACTTGTGATTGCAAATCGCCGAATGTGGCAAGCGCGGAGGCTTGCAGGTCGGTTAAGGAAAGCTTAGAGGCGACAAACGAATCGTTTTCCATAAGCTTGATAGCCGCCCATTTAGGGTTAAAGCCCGCCTCCTCTGCCGCGCCGCCCATGATAGCGGTAAACTCGGCAAGCGGCAATTTATCTAAGTACGTAAGCCGTGCAGAATTTTTTTGCTGCCGCTTAATTAAATCCAGCGCAACTTCGGTTAATAAATGTACATCGCTGTGGTATTTTGCGCTAAGCGGCACAATCGGGATTTTTAACGCTTGTTCGATTTTGCGGTAGTTTAACACGTGCCCGCGCTTTTTTAGCTCGTCCATCATGTTGATAGCAATTAAAAGCGGTACGCCCAACTCTAAAAGCTGTAAGGCAAGATATAAATTGCGCGATAAATTGTTTACCTCGCAAACGCAAATAACCGCGTCGTAATGGTTTGTTAATACGCTGTCGCGCGTAACCTCTTCTTCGCGGCTGTACACGGTTAGCGAATATAATCCGGGCAAATCCGTAACCAGCACGCGGTTGTGGTCGTAGGTAATGCTTTTGGTTTTTTCTTTAACCGTAACGCCGTGCCAGTTGCCGATATGCTCGGACGAATGTGTAATGCAATTAAATAAGCTTGTCTTGCCTACGTTGGGGTTTCCTGCAAGCGCGATTTTATACTCCATGAACCGCCGCCTCCAACAACACCAAACGCGCCGCATCCTCACGCAAGGCAACCATAAAGCCGCGCACGCCTACCAAAAAGGTTTTTCCGAAAGGTGCTTTATGCGAAACGTAAATTTCGGCGGCGGGCGTAAAGCCCATGTCTAAAAGACGGCGGCGGGCTTGCCCCTCCGCAATATCCGTAACACGGTATATCCGATTAATTTGTGCGTCCGCAAGCGTTATAGCGCGGCACTCGTTGCCGTTTATCATTTACTGCTTAATTTTTCTTGAATAAAGTTTACAAAAGTGGTAACGTCGGTAAATTTGCGGTAAACGGACGCAAAGCGTACATAGGCAACGTCGTCAAGCTTTTTAAGCTCTTCCATAACCAGCTCGCCTATGATTTGCGAACGCACCTCTTGCTCCATCGTGTTTTGCACCCTGCGCGAAACAACCGCTACAAGCTCTTCGATTTGGCTGATGGTAACGGGACGTTTTTCACAAGCCTTAATAACGCCGAACTTTATTTTATCGGCAGAAAACGGCTGACGCGTACCGTTGTTTTTTATTACCAGAATGGGCGTTGTTTCTACCGTTTCATACGTAGTAAAACGCTTAGCGCACGCAAGGCATTCTCTGCGGCGGCGGATTACCGTAGCTTCCTCCGCCGAACGCGAATCTAGTACCTTGCTTTCTGAATTTCCGCAAAACATACACTTCATGCGGTTATTGTACAATATGCGCACGGTTTTGTCAAATTATTTTAGGCGTCTTTCCAACGGTTTGTGCAATCAAATAACATACACTTTTCGCATTTGCGGTCGC
Organism: Bacillota bacterium; assembly: GCA_009777485.1. Classification (GTDB taxonomy): domain Bacteria; phylum Bacillota; class Clostridia; order Christensenellales; family Pumilibacteraceae; genus WRAP01. The sequence goes on along the minus strand of WRLT01000017.1, from coordinate 3,756 downwards.
AAACGGGTTCGTCTGAGGCGGCCGCCTTTAATCTTTTTTTAGGAACAGACGCGGCATGAACCGAAAACTGCGGCCTTGTTATGCCGTCTTGCCCGTCCCCTTTTTCGGCTTTGGGTTCGGCTAATTCTTTTTTTTCCTGCACCGAAGCAATTCTGTCAAAGCGTCCGTCCTCGAATGCGTCGTATCGGCGGCGGCGGCGTCCCGGCTCGCGTGCAAGCGGTTCTATTACAAGCTCTACTAAAATAACGTCCTCGCCTATTTTGCGGATACAATGCCACGGCACAAAAACCTCTTGCGCGCGTGAAAAAAAGAAGCGGCGTGAAAACGGCACGACTATACCTTTAATTTCGCCGCGTCCCAGCGCGCAAAATATAATGTCTACTATGCGCCCCAGCCGCCGTCCGTCGATGATGTTTACCACCTCTTTGCAGCGCATCTCGCAATACGATAATGTTTCAAATCCCGGCTCTACCATTCCGCATTATATATATGCTGAGTTTCGACAAAAATTGACCTTGTTTGTTTTTTATACAAACCCAAAACTTCGACAAAATTTTTGCGGCTTTTTCTTTAGAGAAACCGTAAGCGCGCATAAATTCAGCCCAAAAGCCAAAAATTACGGAAGTGCCGCTTAATAGGCCAAAGGGGGTAAAAAACAAAACTATGACGGGACGCGTTGAAATTTGCGGAATTAATACGGCGGATTTGCCAAAGCTTAGCCATAAAGAAACTATCGAACTTATCGGGCGCGCGCAAGACGGCGACGAACAAGCAAAGGAAAGCTTTTTAATGGCTAATCTAAGACTAGTGCTTTCGATAGTGCAGCGTTTTTACGGAAAAAAAGAAAGCGTGGACGATATCTTTCAGGTAGGCTGTATCGGGCTTATTAAAGCTATGGATAACTTTGACACTACGCTTAACCTGCGCTTTTCCACCTACGCCGTGCCGATGATTATGGGTGAAATTCGGCGGTTTTTGCGCGATAGTTCCAGTATAAGGGTTTCGCGCTCTATCCGCGATACGGCGTACCGCATATTGCAAGCGCGCCAAGCGTTAGAGGCGCAAACCGAATGTGAGGCATCGTTAGAGGACGTGGCGCGCGCTATGGAATTACCGCTGCGTGAGGTAGTGTATGCTATGGACGCAATCTCTAACCCTGTTTCGCTGTTCGACCCCGTTTACCACGACGGCGGCGAAACGGTTATGATTATGGACCAGCTTTCCGATGTAAAAAACACCGACGAAAGTTGGCTGACGGGCGTTTCGATATCGGAAGCAATGGACAAGCTTTCTAACCGCGAAAAACAAATTCTGCTACTGCGCTTTTATGAGGGCAAAACGCAAATAGAGGTTTCCGAAGAAGTAGGAATAAGCCAAGCGCAGGTTTCAAGGCTAGAAAAAAACGCCATTCAAACCTTAAAAAAGAGTATTGATTAGTAACACCTGTATTTAATAATTCCAGATAATCCTACTATATAAATTGCTTTAATTCAACCATCCCTGAAACGCATACGTTGCAAAAACAATACAAAACACTACTACAACAAAACAAACAAAACCGTTCATAGCAATTCCAATCATAGACAAACGTTTATTGCCGCCCTTAACACTAGCGTAAATTGATACTATTAATCCAATTGACGATGGAAGGATTAAGGGAAAAAGAAAAGCAAACAAATACATTAAAATCATACTAGGTCGAATAACGGGCGCAATACCGCCTATAGGTATAAGAAGCACTACACAAGTAATGCCAAAAACAATAGCCGTTAAATTTTTCTTTTTATGCGGCTCTTTTATGCGTTCGTGCTTAAAATCTACTACATTTTGTATTTTGTCATAAAACTTTTCGATTGTATTTTTATCACTTAACATAGTGGTTAGATATATTGTACTATTGTTTTGCTAAAATTGTCAATAAGGTTTTATGTGTTTCTTTCCACCCCGTCTGAGGGGGCTTAGGCTTTTCTTTCCACCCCGTCAACTTCGTTGCCACCCCTCAAGAGGGGAATTTTTTAACGGATTTTATTTTAAATTCTTTGCCGACATTTTGAAAACGAATTACTCCGTCTCTGTTTGTTCTGTTTCTGTATTCTCGATTTGTTCTGTTTGGCAAATGGATACGTCTAATGTGTGTTTTTTAATTAAATACGCTCTATACACGGCCATAACTACCCCTATACCCACCAAAAGTATTAAAACATTGATTATACTAGCCAAAACAAGCATTGCTATTTCTAGGGTGGCATCTTTAAGAAATGTCCTTGTAACAAATATACCAATGACATATCCTATACCGCCTGAAAAGGTTGCTAACGATGCCACAATAATCGAAAGCTTTTTATTTACATCATGTTTACGCGCGCTGTTTCTAACAAATACAAAGATAAACGTACCTGCCCAAAAAAGTAATTGAATGGCTATCGAAAGCAAGAATTGCCACCAAATAAATATATCGGCTATTTTAAGCAGTCCAAATACAAAGCAATTTAAAGCAACGCAGAAAAAAAATAAAAGAATTGCAATCGCAAAAAGCTTAACAAAAGGCGACCATTTGTTTACAATTACTATCACCATTGCTATATTTGCCAAAGCAATTGCAACAATCGTTAATATAAAAGCTAGTTTTGGATGTAAAATAATAGCTATGACCAAGACGACTAAATTTATAAATAAAATCTGAATGCTTAATTTTTTTGTAAGCTGTGAAGAATTCAGCCCGTATTGAACATAGCTTTTTATTTGCTCTTTATCCATATATAACTCCTATTTTCTTGCCCCAATCAAACACCAAAAGTCTTCAACCTTAAACAAGCTTTCTCCTATCTTTCACCCGTTTTTCTTTCTATTTCTATTTTAGATGCACCAAACCCCTGTGTATTTAATTGTTTTATTGCCAGCAATATATCTTTCGACGTCGTATTGCTAAAATATAATACGTATTCCTCAAAATTCTCTACATTGTCCCAACCAAATATAAAGTTAAGGTACTCTACAAAAGCTAACCCTGTTCCACCTACATTCAACCAATTTTTTTCATGATTCCCAATATATATTCGGTCTGTATAATAAGGTCTATGCGGCATATACGAAAGCCTTGCATCTTTAACAAATTCTAGTTTTTTAATTTGTCTTACCGCTTGCCTTACGCGTTGCTTCCCGATTTTTTTTAATTGCACAACAATCTCATCAGTATCCCAATAAAAAATTTCTTCAGCATTTTCTAATTTAAAATCCTCTACTGTAAATCCATCGCCCCACATTTTGTCGCTATACTCTTCTTTAATATAAACCAGTACATGGTCTATAAAAAGTCCGGTGCAAGCACCAAATGATAACGCGCCCGTCAGCAGCATCGCTCCTATAAAAACACTAATCAATTTTCTCCTCATAAAGTGATTATACGAAATATGCCCTAAAAAGTCAACAATTTAGATTGAAAAAAATCAGCCGGCTAAGGCTGATTTAGTTTCTAGGTTGTCGTTATTCTGCAACCATATTTTACTTATTATTTTTTCTTTCCACCCCGTCTGTGAGGGTATAAGCTTTTCTTTCCACCCCGTCAGGCTTACGCCTGCCACCCCTCAAAGAGGGGAATTTTTTAACGGCGAATTTAATTATTTATTACAAACTCTATTTATGAACTTACAGCCGTAATTGTGTTTTGGTTACTTTTTCAAAAAGTAACGAGTTGCGGGGGGATTGTTAAGGGGGACACAACCGAAAGTGTCCCCCTAACCGCCCTTTTTTGTTACC
>WRLT01000016.1 GCA_009777485.1 Bacillota bacterium | reverse complement strand
TAAAATGTTTTATGCCTATAAAAATTCCAGCGTTAACCGGCAAAAATATCAACAAATCAAAAAAGATATTCAGGTTCTGCAAGACTATTACGGCATTACCTGCCCTATCCCGACCAGAGAAGAGGTTTTAGCGACGCAAGAAACCACTATCCTCTATAAAGACCTTGACTCTCTTCTAAAATTTATAGACCAAGCGGGCAAGCTAAAACTTGAAGACTATGACGAAAAAAGAGACCTGCTAAACATTAAGGCGATAGTAATACTCGGATGGCGCGGCATCATGCGGGAGGAAATCGTTTTAATTCAAAAGACCGATATGCGGCAAGAGGCTGGTAAATATTTCATTACAACCGCCAGAAGCAACTTTGAGATAACCCAAAAGGAATATGAGTTCTTAGTGTGGTTCTCTACTCTTTCGGAATATCGCGGCTTCCCTATCGGAAGGTTAGTTGTTTTAAAAGGAAATGAAGGCTATCTATTCCGCGGCAAAAAGCCTGACGAGGATAAAAACGAAAACTCCATTACAAAGGCACTGGATAGGTTTAACGATGCCGTGAGAGACACGGGGAAAGCCATTGTATTCCGCTACCTTAGAAAGAACGCTCTCTTCGCCGAACTCTACGATGAGCTTAAAGGGACGGAAACTCCTGTAAACCTTACGGAGCAGATAAAGAAAAAATTCAATTGCGAAGCCAAAGCGGCGCTTGGCTATAAGGTCGAGTATAACCTTTGGGTAGCAGCATTTTATAAGCCCCAATAAAAACTAAACCATCCACAGCAAAACGGCACTCTCAAGCGAGGGTGTTTTTTTGATGCAAAAGCATATATCTGAGGCTTGTATAAATTACACATTTGGACACTTGCGGCGTATAATAGTACTACAAGGAGCGTGTTCAAATATGACATTTTTTAATAACCACGAACTAAAGAATTATCCCGATACACTTGATGTAAATCATTTAAAAGAAATACTGATGATTGGCGACTCGCTAGTTTATAAATTACTCAAAGATAATAAAATAAAAAATCTTCGTATAGGCAAGAAAATAATCATAGCTAAATCGAGCGTGATTGATTATTTAAACTCGCTGTTTGCGACAAAAGGAGAACCTACAAATGGGCAAGCAACAAATACATAAGACCGGAATTAAACCAAAAACAAAACAAACGGACGACGCAAAATGGATTCCCCGCAAAGAAGCAATATCAATGTTGCAGTGCGGCAAGGTTAAATATTATGAATTGGTAAAATTCGGGTTAATTATTACAATGACATTTGCAAATCGGGCATTCGTTGAAAAAGCAAGCGTTCTACGCTATATAGCCACACACGACCTTAAATACAACATGAAAAGAAAAGATTATATAACAAGGGAGAATGCTGATGGGAAATAAAGAACTACTAATAACTCTCAAGGGCGGCGAATTTGCCATAAGCGGACAAACAATGTTTAAAGACACCCGCGAAGGCAAAATGGTGTATATTCGACTGCGACGCAAAACAGGAGCAGACGGCAAGCGTGGTATACAAGATATTCCAACCAGTATTCCTGCTAATGCACGTGGAAAAGTAAAAGAATTAAAAGCTCTTCTACAATCCACCATTGAGGAATTTGATGAAAAGTGGGAAAAAGAATTAGCTCTTGCCGCGGGCACAATCATAGACGCATCCAAAATTGCGCTTATGAAATACTTGTTTGACTACAATGACGAAATACATCTTGGTGAAAACGGCATTGCGGAAACCACTTATCATGGCTACAAAGGCAACATTAAAAGATTTGGAGATTACCTCGAAAGCAAGGGGTTGAAAAACCTTTTACTTCAAGACCTAAGAGTATGGCATATAGATGACTTTATCAATTGGTGCAAAGCTAAACAGCTCACGGTAAGAACCATTAAGCGCTATTTAGACGCTATCCGCCCTGCCCTGCGAAAAGCCAACTTACATGAGCTGATAGCCAAGAATCCTTTTAACCTGATTGAACAAAAAAAATTAAAACGCGCTCCTATGGAAGAAAAGCCAAGTGTGAGCTTTACCAGAGATGAACTCAATGAGTTTTGGAATACGGTTGAAAAACAAAAGTCGCCGCTCAGGAAAATTTTCAGGCTCACGTTTATGCTTGGGCTAAGAAGAAGCGAAGTGCTTGGCTTAAGATGGTCTCATATCAACTTTAGCAATAAAACTATTCTTATCTGCGGGAGCGTACAAAAGATTAACGGCAGATTGGTTTTAAACGCTAAGAAAAATAAAACCATTAAAAGCAAAGCTACGTTTCCAATATCGCAGGAGCTGTTTGATTTGCTTCAATCAATTAAAGCCGACATACAAGAATATCAAGGTATGTTCGGCGGACAGTATCAACACGAGCACAATGACTTTATTTGCGTAGATCCGCTTGGCGTTCTATTTAATCCGGACTACTTGTCTCAGCACTTGATAACACTGCTTAAAAAGCAAGGTCTTAATAAGGGCATAACCTTTCACTCCTTACGCCATACTGCCGGGACATTTGTTTATCGTAAGAATAATGACATACTGGCAGCAATGCGATTCCTGCGCCACACGGATATTAGAACGACACAAATCTATCTTCACGTGGATGAGGAAACAACTGCTGTCTCGGTTGAAACAATGCCAACACTATAAATTGTGTGTTAATACGCACTATACCACCATATCCCCTACCCTACTGCGTTTATAGAACTTGCAAAACCCCCGATTTGACATTGCGTGAAAGAAGCCTTTACCGCAATGTTAAAAATGTGCTTTTTGTATGTTAGGGGTACTCCAAACACTTGTGCGTTTTCTTAAAATATGATAAAATATCCTATAGTAGGGGAAAGGAGCGCAGAGACACGGCTTTGCAGATTTTTTCTCCAAACGTGTGAGAAATGTGTGAAAGTTGCTTTTTTGAAGAAAAACGCAAAAGCAAATCGAACTCGTAAAAGTGAAAACGTGTGAAAAACTTCTCTGCAAAATGTTCGAAATTTAGGACTCAAACAAATTTGCGGCAAAAATGCAAAAACCACGATTTCTCGTGGTTTTGCCCCTAAAATAGGGTGTTTTTGGCAGGGGCGGTAGGACTTGAACCCACCTCACTGGTTTTGGAGACCAGGGCACAACCTCTATACCACGCCCCTACGCTTGCAGATTTTAACCTTTTTTACACACTACACTTTCGAACACTCCTCACTGGTTTTGGAGACCGCCGCTCTACCGTTGAGCCACGCCCCTAGGATTGCAGAGTTTTTGAACCCTACCTACCTAGTATAGTAGAAAAAATGACATACGTCAAGGAAAAAAACGATTATGAGAGCAAATGATTCAATTTTAAGTACGCCGATTGGCTTTATCGGGTGCGGAAACATGGCAAGGGCTATTATCCGCGCACTGCACACAAAGGGTTATTATAACATTTTTGTGCATGACCCCAACCCCGAACAAACCCAAAAGGTTTGTGAAATCGCGCAGATTCTTCCCTCTTGCCAACGCGTGATTAAAGCGGCGCACTATATTTTTATATGCGTAAAGCCGCAAAATGCGCATACTGTTTTAGGAAAATTAAAATTTACGCCCGACAAAATTCCGATTTCGGTTATGGCGGGTATAACGTTAAATACCATTGCCATGCTTACCAAAACGCCCAAAGCGGTGCGTGTAATGCCTAATGTAAACGCGGGGGTTAAAATGTCGCACAACGCGTATTGCTTAATCAACGTAAAATCAACCGAACTGCGTATATTAGTAAGGCTGTTATCGTCTTTCGGCAAGGCGGTAAAAACGGACGAAAGGCTTATGAGTGCGGTTACGGGAATTTCGGGCAGCGGGCCTGCGTATGTGTTTAGGTTTTTAAAGGGTCTTATGAAAGAGGCATCTAAGCACGGCTTTTCGCCCGATGACGCGCTTTCGATGTGTACGCATATGATAGTAGGGTCTATGGCAACGGCTACGATGTTTGCAAACGAATATCAAGCGCAAACGTTTGAGGAAATTATTACGGGCTTAGATTTATTAACTACTGCGATTTGTTCTAAGGGCGGCACTACCATACAGGGCGTTAAATATTTAGATAACCACAACTTTACCAAAACCGTAGCCGCCGCAGCAGCTAAGGCTGTTAAACGGGCGGAAGAATTAAATAAGTGAAAGCAGTAGAAATTTATACAGACGGCGCGTGCAGCGGTAACCCTGGTGTTGGGGGCTGGGCCGCCGTTTTAATCTATAACGGGCGCGAAAAGGAAATAAGCGGCTACGTTAAAGAAACTACGAATAACCGCATGGAGTTGTTTGCTATAATAAGCGGCCTTAGTATTTTAAAGGAGGCTTGCCGCGTTACGGTATACAGCGACTCTGCCTATGCGGTAGATGCGTTTAATAAAAAGTGGCTAAACGCATGGCAGGCTAACAACTGGAAAACTGCCGATAAAAAGGACGTTAAAAACCGCGATTTGTGGAACGATTTATTAAATCAGCTAAAACCGCATGCCGTTACGTTTGTAAAGGTTAAGGGGCATTCTGACAACGTTTACAACAACCGCTGTGATGAGTTGGCGCGCGGCGAAATTAAAAAGTATGTAAGCTTAGAGTAAAAAGAACTAAAAACTTTTTTAAATAAAATTCATAAAAAAAGGGCTGTACCCGCTACGCACGGTACAGCCCTTTTGGGTTAGATTTATTTAAGCTTATGCGGGTGAAAGCTTAGGTACATTGTTGCCGTCACGGCTCCAAAGACTGTTAGCAATATCTAACGCCGCAAAGGTTTGACCTGCAAGACCAGAACGCAGTACTGCTACGGTGTTTACAAAGGTAGGATGTAAAAACCATTCGGCATGCTCTGTATTACCATCCCACACAGCCCAGTCGCCGCTACCTAACGGATCATCATTTTCATCTACGGGAATAGAATTATATATGATAAAGATATTGGACATCGTGTTTGAATCGCCCCAAACAATGGCGGTTACCGCCATTACTGCACCTGTTCTTACTACATCAATAACGCATTTATCAATAGTAGACGGACCATCCGTTACGCCTGCAACAATACCATTCCAGTTCCAAGGGCTTTCCATTGCTTCGCCTGCGCCGCCAGTCGCATCGCCTTCTAAATAGACATTTTGTACCGTTGCGCCACCAGCATCACCAGCGCCTAAGTAATTAACTAACACGCCGTTTTGTCCCGTCGGACTGCCTGTACTGCCGATAAAGCTTACGTTAAAGTCTGTAAAGTTTAAATTTCTGATAACGCCGCCCGCGCCAAGCAAACGGAACATTCCGGCTGGTGCGTACTCAACCCCATACTGACCCGAAGGATTAGTTACGCGTAGGTTACCTACTCTGTAACCCGAAATCGTATAGCCTTTTCCGTCAAATGTGCCTCTGAAATTTCCTGTAATCAAGCTTTCATTAAACATAGGTTCATTGCCTAAGTCTATATTTGCGCCAAGCTCAAAAGTTGCGCTAGAAAAAACAGTGCCTTCATTTACTCTGTAAACAAACTGCATAAATTGCGCAACGGTGGTAATTACGTTAGTGCCGCTTGAATTTATTGTAAAGCTTGTATCGCGTTCGGTTGTGGGTTCGATACGGGCACCAACTTGCGGCGGAGGGATGTCGATACCACCATTATTGTCGTTCGGGTCTATAACGTTAATGGTTACGGTTTGGCTTGATACCGCACCAGCCACTACCTTAGCCGTAACAGTGCCCTTGCTGACACCTGTAAACTGGTTTTGTTGGCTGTTAAGGGTTACAATGCCGTTGTTCATGTTGCCTGTAATTTCCCATGTGTACGTTGCAGGCTTTGCGTCTGAGGGCGTTATGGTTACACCAAATGTAACGGTGCTGTTAATATTCACACTTATCGTGTTGTTATTCAGCCCTCCCGTGTGCGTGATGAGCAATGCCGTTATCGGCTTGTCATCGTTCTTTTTTGTGCACGCGGCAAACGCTAAACCTACTACTAACGCAAGCGCGGCTACAAATAATAGCTTGAATTTTCTCATAATTAAACTCTTCCTCCAAAAATTTTATCCTTTACGGATATTGTATACAGTGTAACAGAAAATTAATCGCGTGTCAACCCTTTTTTTGCATTTTTTAAAGAAAAGTTTTTTTCTTTAAATTTTTTAACGGATATTTCTTTTAAAGCCTTAGCCGATGTTTTCCATTTTTCATTTTTCGTTTTTCATTTTCAACTTTCCATTAAATATAATGCAAGGCGGATACATACAATATAAGGCGTGTATGAAAAAAGCGGTTAAAGCGGCAAGGCATAAAGCCTTTAATAAAACCGACGGTATAAAGCTGGCATCTGCTCTGTTAAGCCTTGCTATGCTGGTTTTGTCGTGCGTGTTTTTAGTGGGCGCGCCTAAAATTGTGCTGATTTCGGTTTTTATAATATTTGCGGCTTTTGGCGTAGCAATACCCGCCATAGATGCAAAAAAGCACGAAACACTTTTTAAGGTGTTTTTTGTTGCGTTAATTACTGCCGCGCTGATTTTAACGGTATACATTATTCTGCAAGCCAGCGGCGTGTTAGAACGCTTAGAAAACATAGAGGGCATGATTGCCGCCATACGCGCAACAGGGCCGCTAGGGATTTTTGTTTTTGTTTTATTTATAATTGTAAACGTGGTGTTTTTGCCTATTCCGCCCGCTATCCCCGCCGTTATCGGTACGATGCTGTACGGCGCGTTATGGTCGTTTATATTTATGACGATTGGTACGGTAATTGGGTCTGTGATTACTTTTAGTTTAGGGCGCGTGTTCGGAAAAAAAATTGTGGTATGGATGATAGGCAAAGAAAAAACCGAAAAATGGGCAAACTTTATAAACAAAAAGGGGCGGCTTGCGTTTTTGTTTATGATAATACTTCCCTTTTTCCCCGATGATGTGCTGTGTTTGATTGCGGGGATGTCGCATATGAGTTACGGTTATTTTATAGGCGTGATATGCGTTGCGCGTACCGCCGTATTAGCCTTTATGTGCTTTTTTGCGGACGGCAGTATCATACCGTTTAGAGGTTGGGGCATTTGGGTTTGGGCGATTTTGGGCGTACTGCTGATAGGCGCGTTTATACTGGTTACGATTTTAAAAAAGCGTATCCTAAGAAAAAAAGGCATAAATAATTTAAGCAAATAGGTTTAGGTATGTGTTGCCGGGTACTCTTCCTCTGCGGACTTGCCCGGGGTTTAATCTAACAGCTGCGGCAATACTTTCGGGAGTTGTTTCGTCAATTCCAAGAACTCCCGCGTTGTTGCTGCCCCAATTCCACACGGTGCCGTCGTTAAGAAGCGCAACTCCGTGCGCACCGCCAGATTTGACAGAAATAACTTCTCCAACCATGTTTGCGGCGTTGATTCCGTTATTCATTTCTTGCGCCCAACCGCTTTCCAATCCGCCTTTGGGAGTGCCGCCTTGACCCCATGTCCATATGCGGCCGTCCGCAGTCTTTGCAAACGCAGTGAAAATTCCTATATAAATGTCCTCAGCAAAGAAATCGCTGCCGTCTGTTTTTTGAACACGAATCGGTGCGGATGCGGCGCTGCCGTCGCCGCTGCTTGGAATACTTGGAATCGCGCGCGTAGAACCGTTAGAACCCCACGTCCAAACTGAATTGTCGGTTCCTAATGCAATCAGAAAACGGTAATTTCCCGCAATTTTGCTGATTTTTGTTGTAAACGGCGCCAGTGTTGCCCGTGTAACATTGCCTGTTCCGCCAGGTATTATCCCTGCTCCGTTGGCGCGCGAACCCCAAACATAAACATTCCCGTCTTTATCAAGAGCGGTAGAATTTCTATCGCCGGCGACAACTTGTACAATGTTTAGCAAAGGTTGACCAGATTCATGTTCTTGTACTTGCACAGGCACGTGTTGATTAGACGGAGTCGTCATTCCGTTTCCAAGTTGTCCCGAAGAATTTCTGCCCCAACCCCATACTGTGGTGTTGACGCAATCTTGTTCTTCTACTTTGCAAAAAGTATCACATTCACAACGAATCGCTAAAACGTGTATTCTGTCCGAACCTACCGAAATCGCGCGAACTTTATCAATGCCATTAACTTTAATGGGTCTCCATGAGAATCTCAAATGGCCGTTTGCTGTGTCTCCTAGTGATAAAAGATCTGAGGTTTGGCGGCCAAGCTCACTATTTAAGTTATGCCCCCATGCCCAAACATCGCCGTTTTCTGTTAGCGCGACAACTGTGCCGCCTTCTTTACCGCTAGACCAGTTTGAAATGTCTATGTCTATTATTTTGTCGGGCGGCATTTCAAAGCCCGCCGCTCCTAGTTTTGCAGGTGCGCGTGTGTCCAAAGTGCCGCCTTGAACAAGTTGTCCGTAATTATTTCGTCCCCATCCGTAAACCTCGCCGTCATCGGTAAGCGCAAGAGTTATCAGTTCGCCCACTGCGATTTTTTTAATATTCTTGCCTTCAAGGTTTCCGCCGACTTTTGCCGCAGCGTTTCTTACATAGGCATCAGCCACACCTAATTGTCCATCCCAGTTTCTTCCCCACGAATAAACATCGCCGACTGCCGTCATGACAAGAACATGGGCGGCTCCAGGAGAAAAATGAATAATATTGTCAAAAGCAGGAACACGAAAAGGAGTGGTTTTGTCCAGTCTGTCCGTCCTATTTCCAAGCTGTCCGTAATTATTGTGCCCCCAACTATACAACACACCGTCGCGCAGTGCTAAGGTATAATCGCCGGTGAAATCACCGTTTGCGTCAATTCTAGAAACTTTATCAAGAGCGGGAACTTTTACGGGCTTGTGCCTATCCGTTGTTGTGCCGTCGCCAAGCTGCCCTTGTTGGTTCCAACCCCATGTGTAGACATTGCCGCTTTTATCAAGTGCCACAGAATGCTTTCCGCCGCCCGCAATTGCAACAATATTAGATAGGTCTGCTACTTGCACAGGTTCATTTTTGTTGCTGGCATCGTCTCTTGGGCCGCCGCCAGCCGTACCGTCGCCAAGCTGTCCTTTATCGTTTAGACCGGCTGCCCAAACTGTTCCGTCGCGTTTTAGTGCAAGGAAATGTTGGTGCCCTGCTGAGATTGCGATGATATCTGAAAGATGTGCAACTTGACGCGGAACATGGTCGTTGGTAAAAGAGCCTTGCCCCAGTTGCCCCATGCTGTTTCTTCCCCATGCGTAGACATTGCCGCTTTCGCACAATGCAATCGAAAAAAGCATTCCTGCGTCGATTGCTTTGATGTTGACTTCTGTACCGTTTTTATCGCGGATTGGAATGGGGATTGCGACATAACTGTTTCTTCGGTCGTCTTTGCCGAGTTGTCCTTCGGCACTCCATCCCCAACCCCACACTTTTTTGTTTGAATCAAGCGCAAGATTATGAATTTTGCCAGCAGCGATAGAAGTTATGTTTTTAAGTTGTTCGCCTGCGTTGTCGCCGCTATCGCTTATGATAACTTGAACAGGCGTATACCGATTTTGACGATATCCGTCCCAACCGACGCCGTGTCCGATTTGCCCTTCTTGCCCGCGCCCCCAAGCCCAAACCGTGCCGTCAGAACGCAAGGCAACCGAATGGTCAAACCCGGCAGATAACATAGGTGTAGCCGTAAACTTGTCATCTTCTGTTTTTTTTCTCGAAAAATATATTGCGCAAGAAGTTATTATAATTACAGCACAAAGCACCGCAGCGGCAATTGCGATAATCTTGTTTCTTCTATTTTTTTGCCGCTGGCGGCTTGACGTTTTGGCGGTTTTGGATTTATTAGTTTTTTGGACGGTTGTTTTTTTAGAAGGCTGTACTTTTGAAGCCGCCTTAGCCACTGGCTTTTTTGGCGTTTTTGCGGTTGATTTTTTCTGTTGAAAACTCGTTTTCACTCTTATATTTTACTGCTTGCCCTCCCCCCGTGTCAAGTCATTTTTAGTAGTTAACTATGGAATATTGAAAAAGGTTTAAGCCGCTTTACCAAACGGCGTTATAGTGTACGGTTACGAATGGGGACATGTGGCCTTGAAAGGCCGATTGCCATTGTTGCTGAGTGCCCGCAAAATATATATCGGTAAGAAGTGCAGGAAAAGCAAATTCGCCAATATACGTTACAGAGGCGGGTATATTGATAGAGGTTAAAGAAATTGCATTAGTAAATGCCGCATCCCCTATATACTCAAGTTGACTGTTTGCGCCGAAGATAACAGAGGTAAGATTGTGCCCTCCAATGCTAGACCGTCTAATAATTGTTACCGTGTCTGGAATTGAAATCGATTTTATAGTATTTGAGACAAATAGGAATTCATTTAGGGTACGTACAGGCTTACCCCGTATATGCGACGGGATAACAATATCGGTTTTAGTGTCCGTTTTGTCCTTATAACGAAACAAGGTTATACCGCCTTTATAGAATGCAAAACCTATTTCGCTAGAATAATCAAAATTGTCCGTTATCACTGCGTAATCGGCATGGTAAAAAAAGCCGTTGTAATAGCCGTCGCAATAAGAATAAGTCGACCATAGTGTAATACTTGATACAAATGCAAACGTAAACATCAGGCATGCAACAATAACCGATGCTATGCGTTTTTTGGCGGTTTTAGAAAATAGGCGTTTGGCGTCGTAGCAGAGTAGGCCTATAAATACGGCAAATAATATGCACTCTATAACGATAGCCGACACTGCCCACGGAAAGCGGTAAAAGTATATAAGCCCGACGATTAGCATAACAAGCGGCAGGCACAGTAAGGTAATCAGGCGCGCTTTAAAGTGTGCTTTGTTGTACGGCTTTTGGGGTTTTGGCGTGCGCGGAGGTGCGGACGTTACGGGGCGCGGCGGATGTGCGGGCGCACTTTCCGCCTTACCCGATACGGTTTGGGCGATTGCCTCTTTTAATAAGCCGAAGCTTGCTATTTTTGCGTGGTTGATAGCTTGGGCGGTGCGCAGGGCGGCGGGCAGTGCGTAGGGCTCTACGTTTTCGTACACTACGCAAAAGTTAATAGCGGGCTCTTGCCTTTTGCGGCGCACAAATCTACTCCACTCGTTTAGCACCCAGGTGGAGTTAAGGTATTCAGGGCTGGTGCAGAGAATAATTAAAAATTTAGCCGTATACAGCGCGTTGTATACGCTGGGCTCGTACTCCTCGCCTGGTTTAATGCTTTTATCCGCCCAAAAAACCTTGTAGCCTAAGGCGCGCAATTCGGTGTAATAGTCTTGCGCCCATGCGGCCTCCGGTGTAAGGCCGCCGTTAGGGTCGGTTTTTTTGTAGCAGATAAAGATGTCGTAGGGCTCTTGACGGTCGGCGGCAGAGAGGGCTTTGGCGCGCAGCATTTCTATCGCGGCTGCGTCTGATTCGTATTTTTTTCTTTCTTCGCCGTTTAGTAAGTTAAGTGCGTTTAAAACGTGCGGGTTGTTAAAAACTCCCACGCGGGAAAGGCGGTGAAAGGTGGGCTTGTAGCTACCGTCTAGGTCTTTTACGTATTCGATTCCGTACTCTGCCAAAAACATGCCCCATAGGGCGTTAAAGTTTTGCGGGGTGGTTTTTAGGGCGGCCTCGTAATTTTCTACCGCCTCGTCAAAGCGCATGGCGCGGCGCGCCGCATCGCCTAATAGGATGAGTGATTTTTCTTCGTCGGTGCAAAGGTTGATAAATTTTTTGCCGCCGCAAAAGGGACAATCGTAAAAACTGCCGCTTGCTTGCTGCAACGCGCCTCCGCAGGTATCGCATAAAAACGAAGTGATTTTCACCATAGTTCTCCTGTGTCGAAGTTTGTAGAATTATGGCTTAATTGTAGCACGGCAAAAGGATTGCGTCAATAGGATTTTGTGCGCAGAAGGGATTTTTAATAGGATTTTAATGTAACTTTTTTTTCACCACGACTGAATGGGAGTATGGGGGTTTTCTTTCCACCCCGTCTGAATGGGAGTATAGGGTTTCTTTCCACCCCGTCCGCTAACGCGTCCACCCCTCAAGAGGGGAATTTTTTAGTGGTTAATTTTTTAAATACTTAGCCGACATTATCCATTTTCCATTTTCCATTACAAAAAACCCATAGCGGATTGCTATGGGTTTTTGTAATTATTTGGCGAATTCGATGCTGCGGGTTTCGCGTATTACGTTTACTTTGATTTGGCCTGGATATTCCATGTCTTTTTCGATTTGCTTGGCGATATCCTTTGCTAAAAACAGCATGGCCGCCTCGTTGACGATTTCGGGTTTTACGATAATACGCACTTCCCTACCCGCTTGTATGGCGAACGATTTTTCTACGCCGTTAAAGCCGTTGGCAATGCCCTCTAATTTTTCTAGACGCTTGACATAGTTGTCTAGGCTTTCGCGGCGCGCGCCTGGCTTAGAACCGCTGATGGCGTCTGCGCATTGAACTAATACGGCCTCTATGGTGGTGGGCTCTATATCGTTGTGGTGCGCCGCGATACAATGCACGACTTCTGCGCTTTCTTTGTATTTTTTGGCTAAGTCCGCGCCGATAGAAACGTGCGTACCCTCTACCTCGTGGTCTACGGCTTTGCCTAAATCGTGCAATAAGCCGCCACGCTTGGCAAGCGCGATATCTGCGCCTAACTCCATAGCCATAAGTCCCGCAAGGTGCGAAACCTCTAAGGAGTGTTTAAGCACGTTTTGGCCGTAGCTGGTGCGGTATTTAAGCCTGCCCAGCAGCTTGACAACCTCTGCATTTAAGCCGAATACGCCCGCCTCGAACATTGCTGCCTCGCCTGCCTCTTTCATTTGCTGGTCTAGCTCGCGGCGCGTTTTTTCTACCACCTCTTCGATGCGCGTAGGGTGAATGCGTCCGTCGGAAATCAGCTTTTCTAGCGTTATGCGCGCAACCTCGCGGCGCACGGGGTCAAAGCCTGATAAAACAATGGATTCGGGCGTATCGTCTATAATAAGGTCTATGCCCGTAGCGTTTTCAAGCGCGCGGATGTTGCGCCCCTCTCTGCCGATAATGCGGCCTTTCATTTCGTCGTTGGGTAAGGCTACTACCGAAACGGTGATTTCGGAGGAGTGGTCTACCGCGCAGCGTTGAATGGCGGCGGTAACGATTTCTTTGGCTTTTTTGTCCGCTTCGTCTTTGGCTTGCGTTTCGATGTCGCGTACTAGCTTGGCAGCCTCGATTTTTGCGTCCGATTCAATTACCTTAATCAGCTCTGCTTTGGCTTGCTCTTTGGTGAGAGAGGCGGCCTTTTCGATTTCGGCAACCATGCGGCTGTGGGCTTGTCCTACCTCGATTTGCTTTTGCGCGATTTCTTCCTCGCGTGTTTTTAAGGCGGTACGCGCCGTTTCGATGCCTTCTAGTTTTTTCTCGTAGGCTTCTTCTTTTTTGTCCAGTGCCTCTTCTTTGTGGCGGATACGCTGTTCGGATTGGGATAATTCGCCGCGGCGTTCTTTTAAGTCGCGCTCTGCTTGCGATTTTTCTTTATCGAACTCTTGGCGCAGTTTGTGAACTTCCTCTTGGGCTTTAAGCTGTGCTTCCTTATGCGCGGATTGCGATTTTAGCAGCGCATCGGCTAAAATCTTATCGGCGGATTGTTTGGTGGCTCCGATTTTTTTGTTTTGAATAATGCGGAACACAACAATCCCGATAACCGCTCCGACGGCTAACGCCAGAACGGAAAGCAAGGCACCTAACCAAGAAGGAATGGTAGCGGCAAATAGATTTGCGTTTAACATTCTCTTTCAAGTCTCCTTTTTTTGTTGTGATTTTATTTGAAAAAAACGCTGCGGTCGGTTTTGTGCGGTGCGGTTTTACGCTGCTGAAAGCCGACTGAAACGAAAGTTCCTACATGTAGTATACAGGGGCTATGCAGAAAAGTCAAGGGTTTTTGTTGCGGACAAAGGTTAATTTTCAACAGCGGGTTCTTCTATTTCTTTTCCGTCGTCTAAAAAGCTTTCTGCGTTGGCGTCGGCGGCGGCGCGGATTTTTGCTTCTAGCTCGGCTTTAAGGGTTAGGTTTTCTTTTAGCATTTCGCGCAGTGCTTCGCGCCCTTGACACAGGCGCTCGTCGTTGTAGGAATACCATGAACCGCTTTTTTGCAGAATTTTAAATTGTACGCCTAAGTCTATAATGCAGCCCTCGTTAGAAATGCCTTTGCCGAAAATAATATCAAAATCGGCTACTCTAAACGGCGGTGCAAGCTTGTTTTTTACTACTTTAACCTTTGTGCGGTTGCCTACCGAAACTACGCCCTCTTTAACCTGCTCGCCGCGCCGCACGTCTAAGCGGACGCTAGAATAGAATTTAAGTGCTTTGCCGCCGGGCGTTACTTCGGGGCTGCCGAACATTACGCCTACCTTTTCGCGCAGCTGATTGATAAATATAATGCAGGTTTTGCTTTTGGCGCAAATGGCGGTTAGCTTGCGCAAGGCTTGACTCATAAGGCGCGCTTGCAGACCGATGCGGCTGTCGCCCATGTCGCCTTCTATTTCGGCTTTAGGGGTAAGCGCGGCAACAGAGTCTACTACAATTACGTCTAACGCGCCCGAACGCACTAATGCGTCGGTTATATCCAGTGCTTGTTCGCCGTGGTCGGGCTGAGAAATATACAGCTTAGATAAGTCTATCCCTAAGCGTGCCGCGTATACGGGGTCTAGCGCGTGCTCGGCGTCGATAAACGCAACCTTGCCGCCCGCCTTTTGCGCTTCGGCTATAACGTGCAAACTAAGCGTTGTTTTGCCGCTGCTTTCGGGACCGTAAATTTCGACAATTCTGCCGCGCGGCAAGCCGCCGATTCCTAAGGCTAAGTCTACCGTAAGACAGCCCGTTGAAATGGCCTCTACCTTGCCGATATTTTTTTCGGTAAGCTTCATTATAGAACCCTTGCCGTATGCTTTTTCGATTTGTTGAATGGCAAGCTCTAACGCTTTTTCTTTGTCGGTCGGCGTACCTGCTTCGGTTTTGTCGATTTTGGTGGTTTTGGTGGTTTTTTCCATAGTTTTATATCCTTCCTTATAGGTTATTTTTTGTTTTTTAGGCGGTGGGCGGGTTGGTGATAACGGTGTACAAGTAAAACAGCGCGGCATTAACGCCCGCTTGCATAACCTCCTCACGCGTGCCCGTGTGCGTGTGGCGGTAAATGTGAACGCCCGATTTTGTGCCTATCGCTATATAAAATACGTTTTCGGTATCGGCGTCCGCGCTGCCCGTTGTAGCGACTGCAATATCGCAGTTTGTTTGTGCTAAGCTGCCCGCCGCCATTTCGTACACCGTTTCGATGCTTGCCGCGCCGAATCGGTTTAAGGTTTGCGGGTCTACGTGCAGGCGTTTAATTTTGGATTCGTTTGCGTAAGCAATCACGCCCTCTTTTACAAACGCGCTTGCGCCCGCCTTTGCTATCAGCGCGTGCGCCGCGCCGCCGCCCGTAAACGATTCGGCAAAGCACACGGTAAGTCCGCGCTGCTGTAAAAGGTTAAAAACCGTGTCGGCAAGCTGCGTATCGGCTTGGGCATAGAGATAATCTTTTAGGTTTTCCGCAACCCGCGCCGCGAGTGCCTTAACCTCCGTATCGTTGGTTTTGTTAGAATAGCGCAAGCGGATTTCGCAAATCAGCCCCGAAAGCTCGGTTACGCGAAATGCGATACGGTTTTTATTGCGGGAAACATCGCTTAAAATTTCGTTGATTTGGGCAGCATTAAGGCCGAACGTGCGGAAAACTGCGGACGTGTACAGCGTTTTTGTGCGTGAGTTAAGCGCGGGCAAAACGGTATCAAAAATAAATGCGCGCGGGGCGTCTTGGGTGATTAAATATATGATGCCCTCTTTTTCAAAAACTGCCGCATCTTGGCTTACGTTGTATTCGGCGGCAAGATTAGCGCGGAACGCGTCTGTTTCGCCCGTAACTAAAATTGCGTCGACATTCTTTTGCTGTGCCTCCGCGCTTTCCTTTGCGGCACTTTCGTAAACGGTGCAGACCGATTTAACATCATGCCCTTTTAAATCTAAAAGCCGCGCGGTTTCTGCCGCGAAATCGGGGGTTGATACTGCCCCGTCGTCTTTTAAAATGTGCAAGATTGCTATATTCATACGTTTTTAATTTTGCGGTTCACTGCCGCTTGAATTATCGGATGTGTCGGGGTTGTTTTCGGGTTTTTTGGGGACGGTTTTAAGTACATTGCGGTTTTTAACGATATATTTTACGGCGGATACTACCGTTAATACGGCGGCAACCGCAAGCAGGCTTAGCCCGATGTATAAAAATACGTCTGCGGCGGTTTGGTTAAGCGCGGCGATATCGCCGACGGGAATTAAGAAAAATAAACAAAACACTTGAACAAACATTTTTATTCTGCCTATCATATCGGGAGAAAGCGTTACGCCCTTATCCGACGCCATAGCCTTAAAAAAGCTGATGACTAACTCGCGGCAAACAATCAGCATGGCGGTAACGGAGATTGCAACGGTTATCCAGTAGCTAGTAGAAAACAAATACACATCGGCAACAAACGCAAAAAATGCGCAGACTACCAACATTTTATCGGCATTGGTATCTAAAAATTTGCCTAAATCGGTTACTATTTTGCGTTTACGGGCGATATAACCGTCTAGAAAGTCGGTTAGGCACGCCAGCAAAAATACGCCCAGCGCGGCAAAGCGCAGATATGGAAAGCCAAAGCAGCCCATAAAAAACAGCGTAACGAATACGGGTATCAATGCTATGCGCACTAAGCTTAATCTATTGGGCAAGTTCATGTTGATTTATTTCTCCTAACAGGTCGTATTGGTCGTAACCCGTAATTTTAACGGGATATACGTTGCCGACGTCCGCAAATTCGCCGCTGAAATATACCAGCGTGTCAATTTCGGGTGCGTTGTATGGGGTTCTTCCGTAAAACATTCCGCGCGTATAATCTATGCCCTCGTATACTACGGGAAGGGTTTTTCCTACCAAACTTGCGTTAAGCAGACGGTAGTTATCTAACACAATTTGGCACAGCTTTTCTTTGCGCGCAAGCTTAGTTTTTTCGGGCACTTGCGGGCGCATAGAGGCGGCGGGGGTGTCGGGCTCTTTGGAGTAGGTAAACACGCCTACATGGTCGGGGCGCATTTCTTTGACAAAGCCGCACAGGTGCATAAATTCTTCTTCTGTTTCGGACGGAAAGCCCGTCATTAGGGTGGTGCGCACGGCTATGTACGTTTTTTGCGCGCGGATTTTTTGCATAATTTCGCGCAGAGTTTTTTCGGTACAGCGGCGGTTCATAAGCCGCAGAATGCGGTCGTGCGTGTGCTGAAACGGAATATCAATGTACTTGGCAACGATAGGGTTATGCGCGATTTCGTGTATAAGCTCGTCCGTTACAAGTTCTGGGTAGCAATACATCAAGCGGATTTGCTGAACAGGAGTTTCGGCGGATAAGCGTTGCAACAGAGGTATCAGCCCTGCCCCGCCGCCTAAATCTTTGCCGTAACGCGTTACGTCTTGGGCGATTAGAATAAGCTCGCGCGCGCCCGCTTGTGTAAGATTGAGGGCTTCGCGCACTAGGCTGTCGGGGGTGCGCGAGGTATACGCGCCGCGAATAGACGGAATGGTACAGTATGCACAGCGGTTGTCGCAGCCGTCTGCGATACGCAAATACGCGTAGTGCTGCGGCGTGGTGAGAAAACGGTTTTCATTTTCGGCAGTGTCTACGCATGCGGTTTGAACGGTTTGCGCTGCTTGCGCGTCGGCTGAAAGGCTTTGAATGATGTCAGCTATATGGGTATACGCCTTAACGCCTAAGAACGCGTCTACTTCGGGCAGCTGCGATTTTATTTCGTCTGCGTACTTTTGCGGCAGACAGCCCGTAACGATTAGTTTTTTTAAGCTGCCGCTTTTTTTATATTCCGCCATTTCTAAGATGGTTTCTACGGCCTCGCGGCGCGCGCTTTCGATAAACGCGCAGGTGTTGACGATGATTACGTGTGCTTTGTCGTGCGCGGTTGTAAGCGCGTATCCCGCGTTGGTAAGCGTGTACAGCATATTTTCGGTGTCTACGCGGTTTTTATCACAGCCTAGCGACACAACGGCAATTGTGGTTTTGCTCATGTTTAACTTTCCTGACCTAGCTTATCTCCGAATAATTCCATGTATTGATCCCATGTGATGCGCACCTCGCGCGGCTTGCCGCCGTCAAGAGGTCCTACAAAACCGCTTTGCTCCATTTGGTCGATGATGCGGGCGGCGCGGGCGTACCCGACGCTGAATCTGCGCTGAATAAAACTGGTGGAGGCCGTGCCTGTTTCGACAACGATTTTTAAAACCTTTGGCATAAGCGGGTCGTAGCCGTCGTCGTCCTCTTCGGCCGCTGACGATGCCGCAGGCGCTTCCTCGCGCACGGTAATCGCTTCTTTAAAGTCGTCGTCGAAAATGCCCTCGTTATGCTCTTTGACGTATTCGACTACGGTTACTACCTCTTCTACGGTTACAAACGCGCCTTGTACGCGGCGGGGGTCGTCTACGCCTATCGGCGCGTACAGCATGTCGCCGCGCCCCATAAGCGTTTCCGCGCCTGCCGAATCTAAAATCGTGCGTGAGTCAATAACGCTTTTTACCGAAAACGCGATGCGGCTAGGTAGGTTGGCTTTAATGGTACCCGTGATAACGTCTACGCTAGGACGCTGGGTTGCTAAGATTAAGTGAATACCCGCAGCGCGCGCTTTGGCGGCAAGACTCATAATTTTTTCTTCTAAGTCTTTACGGTTTTGCGAAATCATAAGCTCGGCAAGCTCGTCTACGATAAGCACGATATGCGGCAGCTTTTCTTCCTCGCCCGATTTGACTGCCGCACAGCGGTTAAATTCGGGCAGGTTGCGCGCTAAATTTTTAGCAAACAGCATGTAGCGGCGTTCCATTTCGTTTTTAAGGTATTTAAACGCGCTTAACGCCTGCTGTGCGTCGTTGATAATATCGGGGGTTAACAAGTGCGGCATGCCCTTGTACACAGGAAATTCAACGTGCTTAGGGTCTACTAAAATTAAGCGGACGTCTTCGGGCGAACTTTTATAAATAAGGCTCATAATAATAGAGTTCAGCGCGGAGGATTTACCGCTGCCCGGCGCGCCCGCTATCAGCAGATGCGGCATTTTATCTAGTTCGCAAATTATATTTGACCCTGCAATATCCTTGCCTAGAGCCAAAGTCAGCGGCGATGACGCTTTATTAAACTCGTTGGATTCGATAATATCTTTTAGCCCTACGATGTCTATTTGGCGGTTAGGTACTTCTATGCCTACGGCGCGTTTGCCCGGAATAGGCATTTCTAGGCGAATGGTGCCGTCGCTTGCCAGATAATATTCAATGTCGGTGATAAGGCCGTCTATGCGCTTTACGGGAATGCCTTCGGGCATTTCAAGCTCGTACCGCGTTACGGACGGGCCGCGCGTAATCGCCACTACTTTGGCAGGAAGTTTAAGGTCTTTTAAGGTTTTTTCTAAAATTGCCGCGCGGGTTTGCATGTCGGCCTCTGCGTCTGCATCGGCTACGTTTTGCGAAGAATGCAGTAATTCGATAGGCGGTGCGTTGTAGCGCGAATGACGCTTGCGTTTCGGCGCGGGAGGCGGTTTGGGGGTTTCTTCTGCCGCCATATAGTTATCCATGCGGATTTGGTTTTCGGGATTTAACGGACGCAGACTGCGCGGAGTTTTGGGTTTTTTTAGGCGGTCTACAAAGGATATTTCTTTATCCGCAGGCGGGCTTTCTACTACCTCGCTGTAATAGCCCGTGTGGTCATTGCCCGAAAAAGCGGAGGTTTCGGATAAATCTTCGGCAGCCACTGAGGCTTCGGGGCTGAATGAATCCGAAACGGGAGGCTCGGAATTAAATAGCTCAGACGCGGGAGACGCATTGAGTATTTCGGAAATTATCGGTGCGGGCTGTGCAGGCTGCGCGGGCGAAGCAAAGGCGTTTGCAAAAACTTCTTCGCTGATGACGGGCGCGACAGCAGGCTTTTCTAATTTTACGGGCTCTATTTTGCGCGTGATAAAGCCGTCGTGCAAATACGGGCTGTCGTAGTTGCGCGGGTCTATGTGCGAAACCGTAGGCTTTGGCGGCGGCGCGGATTGCACAGGGGGCGCGGCTTGCTGTGCAGGAGGCGCGGCATATGATACAGGCGCAGGCTGTATAGGGGGCGCGGCATAGTCAGACGCGGACGCGGTAAATATGCCCGTATTAGCGGCGGCGGGGGTTTGTGAAAGCCGTGCGCTTAATGCCTCGCCGTTGACAATTTCGCCTGGAACAATTTTTAGGGATAAATCCTTTTCGGGGATATGCGGAGGGGGCTCGCTAAGCCCGTAATCGGTAATGTGCACAAATTTGGGCGGTTTGGCGGCAACTGCCGGCTCGGCGGCGGGGGCTGCTTGCGCCGAAGTTTTAATGTGCGGCTCAGACACTGCTTTTTGCGGTATTTCGGGGCCGAACGGATACGGCGCCATAGTAAAGAGTTTTTTATCGCGGTCGCCGAAAAGCTCTTCCCGTGCAGAAATTTTGGCTTTGGATTCGCCGTCTGCTTGCGGAACGGAATAATCCGCCGCCGCCTGCCCTGCCCCGTCGCGGATTTGTGAAAAGGTGGTAGTTTGCGCGGCGTAAGGCTTAGGGTCGCGCGGTGCGATTTTTTCTACAAATAAATTATAATCGGTTGCGGGGCGCACGGCTGCAGGACGGTCGCCCGATTTGGTAAATTCCTTTTTTTCGGTTTTAGCGGTTCTTTTGATAAAGCCGAATTTTTTATTAAGCATAGCAAGTGCCGCCAGTGCAAAAATCAGCCCGAAAACCACAAACGCAAACACGGGCGATATAGCGGCTTGAATGCCGTACACGGGCGTGCCGAATACAACGCCGCCCGCCGTAAATATGCCGCCCTCGCCAGGCGCGTTAAACACAGCGGAGGCGTACTCGCCGAACGAACGCGAAAGCAGCGAATACGTAGTGGCTAAATGCAGAATAAATACCAGCATCAGCGCGCAAATAACGGCGCACGCCGCGTATAATTTAGGTACGCCTAAACGCCGTCCTTGTATAAAAAAGATGCCCAGCGTAAGCAGCGATACTAAAATCGGGTACACAAAAAAGCCTACCGCGCCTAATAAAAATGCAAAAATACTGCCGCTGATTGGCCCTAATATAATAGGGACTACGGCGCATAATAACAAAAATGCGGTTAGGATAGATAGTATCCAACCTATAATCTCACGTTCGGCGGCGCGGGGAGTGTTTTTTCGTCCGTTGTAATTTTTACGTGCCAAATTCCACCGTCCTTAGACAACAAATAATTTAGTAAACCAACAGGCTACAAGACATTATATCATAGCTTGGACAAAACCTCAAACGATTTTGAACAGATTATGAATTTTTTTGCACGGTTTTCTTGATATAAAAGACGCACACCGCGATATAGAATATAAAGGTTACGCTGAAAGGCAATAAAAACATAAAATAATAGTAATTCCACTTGCCGAATGAAACGGTCATGAGTATGGCGTATAATGCCATAATTCCTATAAAAATTCCGTTGCTTAGGATTAGGAATTTTCTGAATTTTGGTTTCTGCGTTGGATTATTATGGGTTTTTATATAACTATACGCTGTTAAACTCAGCAAAAAACACAATATAAAAAAAGCAAACATATGTAAAAAACCCCATATAAGTCCATTATACCTTAAACATATAAAGCAAATAAGTTGAGAAATTGCCGAAAGGATTACAGGGCTTACAATAAACAAAATTTCTGTTTTTTGTTTGTGAGTTGTTTTCACGATTTTCTCCTTTAATTTTTTTTTCGACACGTTTGATTGGGGGTATGGGCGTTCTTTCCACCCCGTCAACTTCGTTGCAATGGGTCGTTCGTTCCTCACTCCCCGCTTTGGCTAAAAACACGGTGTGTTTTTGCGGCTAAAGCCGCCGCGTCGCGCCTGCAAGAGGGGAATTTTTACTGACAACTTACAACTTACAACTGACGAATTGTTGCTATTTATTTATTAAATATTTTAGCCGAAATTTGTACTTCGTGATTTTCAATACAGTTGTCAGTTGTCAATTGTCAGTGTTGCGTTGTCAGTGTTATGTTGTCAGTTAATACTTCTGTGTGTAAGCAAATACAGTACTGCCATGCGTATGGCGACGCCGTTGGTTACTTGGGGTAAAATTACGCTGTTTGGTGCGTCTGCAACGGCTGAATCAATTTCTATTCCGCGATTCATAGGGCCGGGATGTAAAATAAGCGCGTTTTTCTTTGCGTGGCGCATAAGCGATTCGGTTATGCCGAAGTTTTGGGCGTATTCGGCAACGGACGGAAACATGCCCGACTTTTGCCTTTCTGACTGAATGCGCAGACCCATTACTGCGTCTGCGCCTTTTACGGCTTGGGCAGCGTCGGTTAGGGTACGGCACGGAAAGTCCTCTACCCCTGCAGGCAGTAAGGTTTTAGGCGCGCAAAACGTAACGGACGCGCCTAGCTTGCTAAGCCCCCATGCGTTGCTGCGCGCCACGCGTGAAAACTTGATGTCGCCCAGTATGGCAACCTTTAAGCCCTTAATTTTACCCAGACTTTCGCGCAAAGTGAAAATATCTAATAGGGCTTGCGTGGGGTGTTCGTTAAGGCCGTCGCCGCCGTTGATAACCGCCGCTTTTACGTTTTTGGCAAGCAAATGCGGTGCGCCCGCCATAGGGTGGCGCAAAACGATTACGTCGGTTAACAGCGCGTCTAGGTTTAAGCCTGTATCTATCAGTGTTTCGCCTTTTTGAATGCTAGAACCCGAAACGCTTACAGAAGAACAGTTTGCGCCTAAATATTTAGCTGCCGTTTCAAACGAAAGGCGCGTGCGCGTACTGTTTTCGTAAAACAGCGTGGTTACGGATTTACCCGCTAAATGCGGTGTTTTTTTAACGTTTTGCACCAGAATTTTTTTAAATTCGGCGGCGGCGTCTAAGATTTCGGTGATTTCTTGCGCGCTGAGTTCTTTAAGGCCTAGTAGGTTTTTTGTTTTCATAGGTTTGTTTCCTTTGGTTGATTTTTTTGGTAGGGGTTTTATCAAGTTGTTTTGTTTTCTTTAGTGTAGGTTTTATAGCAGGCACTTAAGATTACTTTTACACCTAGCGCAATTGCGGCAACCCCGAAAACCGGGGCAAGTATAAATCCGCCGACCAGTATAGTCGCAAGATGAAATAAGGACGATACCCAAAACAATACAACAGCAAGTAAAAAAAGCGCTACGGTGCAAAAGCAATTTAATACCATCCATGAGGTTTTTATGCGGTGAGAAGACGGCAGCTTAATTTTTTTGCGGACGGTTAATATAATAAACCAGCACAGCTGCGCCGCCGCGCAAAGCAAAATTGTTAAGGACAGCAGATACAGCCAGCCTACCTCTACCCCGATATGCGCCATCCATGAAGCCGTTGTAACCGTAATAGTTTTTGGTATTTGCGCATCTGCAAAGGAATTGCTGTATACACGTTTTTGCTGCATAGTAAAATTAGAGGGGTTAAGCAGCAGCGGCTGGCTTTTATTTAACGTGAGGCTAACCGTTAGGCTTTGCGAATGGGTTAGTGCATAATCAACGGTGGTTTTGACGCCCGTAGTATCGTTTCCGACTGCAAAATAGAGATAGCTTAGCGATATTTCAATGGTTTGGTGCGGTGAAAAATGTAAGGAAAAAAATACCGCATTAAGGAATCTCCCGCTAGATACGGCGGGTGAAAGAAATTCTTTATAGTTGTATATCCCACTAGCATAGTCGAGGAAACCGACAGAACTTACTGTATACACTATTTCTGTGCCGTCGGCGGTAACGGTGTGCTGCCCTGCCTCCCGCGAAATAAAGGGAGTAATAAACGCCGCGCTGAGCGTTGCGGTTTGGTCGGCATTGTTGGTAAGGCGGGTTACGGATTGAATGGCTACGTTTGGGCGTTTATAGCTTGACGCCGAGGGCTTTGCAGGCTTATTAAATTGCATAGTAAGGGTTTCGGAATCAATTTGGACGGGGGTGTCGGGGGTTCGCAAAGCTATGCCTGTCGCGAAAGGGTCGGGGTCGCTTATCCACGCGCTTGCTTGCGTGGCGGATGCAAAAAGCCCTGCGCATAAACACAGCAAGAACACGGCTAAGCCGACTATTTTTATGTGTTTGTTT
>WRLT01000015.1 GCA_009777485.1 Bacillota bacterium | reverse complement strand
TTTTAATAAATTTTCTCATCGGGGGGACTCTCCTTAGTACTTATATTTTTAAATTAAGTATAGTATATACCCCCCCCCCGCGTGTCAAGTGATTTACCTTGTTTTTTATATTTTATTTTTTATTTTTTATTTTTTCTTTCTTTCGATTCCATATGGGGGTATTGGCTTTTCTTTCTATACCGTCAACTTCGTTGCAATGGGTCGTTTCGTTTCGGTCGTTTCTTTCTACCCCGTCTGATTGGGGGTATTGGCTTTTCTTTCCACCCCGTCTGCTGACGCGTCCACCCCTCAAGAGGGGAATTTTTCTATTGCTATTTATTTAATAACCACCGCCGCGTCGCGCCTACAAAAGGGGAATTTTTTTATGGCTATTTGCTTAAAAATATACCGCGTCTGCAAGAGGGGGGGGATTTTTTAGCGGTTTATTTTTTATCTATGCCTTACTTCGATAGTGGTAATGTCTGTACTATCAATGTCCGCATTTTTAACCTCTATTAAAATTAGCCACGTAAATGCCTCAGTGGTAAAAGTGCCCCTTTTGGTAACTAAACGGGCGTGTACAATCAGCGTTGACCCGTCTGTTGCAATGCTTTCAATTCGGGTTTCCATGCTGTGTCCTCTTGTAAAAGAATAGATAATTAAAAAGTTTTCGTTAAAATATGCCTCATCGTAGCTGCGTATTTTTGCACTTTGTTCGCTTGCGTAATACTCGCTTTCCTCTAAAAATGCAGGATTATTCCATGTATCACACAAGTCCTTTAATTCATCTAGCGTAAATGCTACTTCTGTTACGGTTTTGAAACCGGGATAAAAAGAGTTATCTATTTGTTCGAAATGAAAACTTCCTCTATTGTCATACCCTATGATAAAGTTTTTTTCCTTGCCGCAGCCCGCTAAAAGACCTAAGCACATAAGGATTGCCGCTGTGAAAATTGCTGTTTTTTTAACTAAGTTTAAAAACACGTGTTTCATATAGCTTATTATATCAATTTTTTATGCAAGCGTCAATCGATAGGCACAATCCCCCGCGACTTAAAAATTTCCGCCGCGCCGCACCTGCAAAAGGGGGCTTTTTTGTGGATGTTTTTGCATCCCTTTTGCATCCTATTTGCATCCTTTTTTTGGTGGATTTTATATAAGCTGTGTGGGTTGGGATTTTAAAATAAAGCCCTATATTACTATTATACCATGCTTGTCAAGCCCCCCCTTTTTTGCTTTTCTTTCCACCCCGTCTGTTGAGGATTATAGGCTTTTCTTTCCACCCCGTCAGGCTTGCGCCTGCCACCCCTCAAAGAGGGGAATTTTTCTGCGGTTATTTGCTTAAAAATCTACCGCGCCTGCAATAAGGGGATTTTACAACGCTAAGGCTGTTTCAAATTTGAGGGTAAGTTGCACAACAGTTTGTTTTTTTGCGCGTGCCGCGTACCTAGTAGTACGCAAGCGCGCAAAAAAACAAAGCGTAGTGCTTTTCAACCCAAATTTGAGACAGCCCATTTAGGAAACCCAAATGGCGGATAGTGCTGCCCATGTAATTGGGCCGACTAGGCCGTCTACGGTTAGGCCTGCGGCGCGTTGGAAGGCGCGTACGGCGTTGGCTGTGTTGGGGCCGAATATTCCGTCTGTTGTAAGCAGCGGAACCGAAGGGTAGCGTATGCGCGCTTTATTAAGCATTTGCTGTAAGGTGCGTACGCTTTCGCCGCGTGCGCCTTGCCGCAGTAAGCCGGGATACGGCGGTGCAATCGGTGCGGGCGGTACAGGCGTAGGCGTAGGTGCGGGAGGCACTTGGCCTTGCACCGTGCGGAAAACCTCGTATAGTCGGTTCCATGTGTTAGGCCCTACTACCCCGTCTGCCGTAAGCCCGAACCTGCGCTGAAAGGCTACTACTGCGTTTGTTGTGCTTGCCCCGAATACGCTGTCCATAAGGGGCGCGGGAATATCGGGGTAAAACTGCGCTATATAATCTAATAAAAATTGCGCGTGGATAACGTCTGCGCCGCGACTTCCTTGACGGATAACCACCGTAGGAGGCGTAGGGCTTAGTCCGATTCGCTCGCCCTCTCCGCCTAGTTCGGCAAGCTTGGTAACGGCGGTAAAAACTTGCGAAATCTTGTTCCATGTGCTGCGCCCGATAATGCCGTCTTGCACTAGGTTAAAGCTGCGCTGAAAAATCCGCACGGCGTTTTGCGTATCCGCTCCGAAATATCCGTTGGGGTTGTTAATGGCGGGAATCAGCGGAAAGTTTGCGCGGATACGGTTTAGCTGCAATTGCTTTCTGCGTACCGCCGCGCCGCTTGAACCTAACGTAAGGCTGCTGCCGGGATACGATTCGGTAACCGTTCCCGTAGGGCCTGTAACCAGTGCTAAATCGCGCGGGTAATAGTTGTGCAGAATTTGCAGCGGCGTTAGCCCTCTGTTGGCAAGCGTAACCGTACCCCACTGCGAAAGCCCCTTGCAGGTTGCCGTAGTGCCGTTGCAGTACTCGGTAAAGTAGGGATTTCTAAAACCGATGCGCCGCGCGTATACGTTAAAGATGCCGTCTACGATTTGGCTGATGTTTTGAAATATTTGTCCGCCGTGCCGATAGTATTGGTCTACGGTGGTGGAGTTGGTGATGTCGTAATTAAAGCCGCGTGCGCGGTACCATTCGGTATATACGCGGTTTACCGCAAACGTTACAATGCAATGCACATTGGCGATAATCGAATTTACCGGCCACGTGGCGTAAATTTCGTGGCTGGTTACGTTTTTAACGTAGTCTATAAAGCGCACGCGCACGTTGGCAGCGGAGGTGTTTCCGGGCGTTCCTAAATGCACCGTAATGTAGTCGGGTATGATTACGGACGGCAGTACCTGCGTAGTAACAGGCGCAGATTGCACCTCGTGCGCCGAAAACGGGCGTCCGCAAAGGCTGCACACTACGGTATCGGCGCGGTGCGACAGTACGGCTGCTTCGGGCGCGCCTTGTGCGGTGTCCGGCATATCGGCGGGGGCGGTTTGCAGCTGCGGCGGTGTGGGCAGGGCGGCAAGAGGCGGCGGCGTAACAATAGTGCGCTCTTCCTCCATGCCTTCGGTAAGCGGTTCCATATTAACGGGAACTATGGCTTGCTGACCGTCTAAAATATAAACATCTAGGTAATTTAGCGTAACAAATCCCGGCTTAGATACCCAAACGTCGTAGACGGTGTAGGGTCGGATATTGGGGTTGGGTGCTAAGCTTAGCACGGCGGGAAGCGTATCTAACTTCATAACCGCGCTTTCTCCGTTTTCGTTGGTAAGCCCGTTGTACAGCACCGCGCCTTGCTTGTTTTTTACGGCATACGACACGCCGCTTACGGGTATCGCCTCATAGGCCTCCGTAGTGGTGATTTTTAAAGTTCCCGTAGGCATTTTATGTAACTCCTCCATGTTTTAGGAAGTCTTGGCTTCCCTTTTTTCCATGCTATGACGCAAAGCCGAAAAGAGTGAACGGATGTTTTGGGGTGCAGAACATATTCTGCACGCTTTTGCCTTGCAGCCCATATCATAAAAAGTGTACACACAAATATTACATAGCGGTTTTCGCATAAGGAGAATTTTATGCCTACGGTAGTAGTGGACGCCGGACACGGCGGTTATGATTTCGGCGCGGTTAACGGGGCGCGGTACGAAAAAAACGACAACCTGAGAATGGCTTTGGCTGTCGGGGAACGCCTTAAAAACTGCGGCGTTACGGTGATTTATACGCGCTCGACGGATATTTTTGTACCGCTGTTAGAACGCAGCCGAATCGCAAACGATGCAAATGCGGATTTATTTGTTTCGATTCACCGCAACGCATCTACTAACACAAGTGCAAACGGCGTGGAAAACTGGGTGTATGTTTCGCCGTCGGCGCAAGCGGTGGCGGCGGCTAATTTGGTGCTTTCGCGCGTGGTGAGTGCGGGCGTTCAAAGCAACCGCGGGCTAAGGTACGGTAATTTTAGCGTACTGCGCGAAACGCGCATGCCCGCAATGCTGTTAGAATTAGGCTTTATTTCTAACGCCGAAGATAACCGTTTGTTTGATACGCGCTTTAACGAATACGCAAACGCGGTTGCAAGCGGTATATTAAGCTCGTTAGGGGTTTCGTGTCAACCGCCTGCCCCGCCTGCGCCGCCTCCCGTGCCGCCTCCCGCGCCTGTGCCGCCGCCTACCCCCTCGCCGGAGGAATACCGCGCAAGGGTGCGCGACATACAAACTACGTTAAATTCGCGTTACGGAGCAAATTTAGTTGTCGACGGTATTTGGGGGCCGCTTTCTAACCGCGCGCTGATACGGGCGTTTCAAATAGAATTAAACCGAATGTTTAATGCGGGGTTGGCAACAGACGGAATTTGGGGCCCCAGAACCCGCGCCGCTACGCGCGTGGTGCGCTTAGGCGATAGAAACAATTTGGTTTGGATTATGCAAGCCGCGCTGTACGTAAACGGCTTTCCTGCCTTGCCCGACGGAATTTTCGGCCCGCAAACCGATATAAATTTGCGTAACTTTCAACGTGCCAACGGCCTTACCGTAGACGGCTTAGCCGGCCCTAATACGTTTGAAAAGCTATTCTATCGCGGCGGGTAATTTAAGGAAACGCTTAATAGTCTATGCGCCCTGCAAGATAATCTATCGAAACCTCAAAAAAATTTGCTAACATAATCACCGCGTTTAAATTGGGAATTCTGTTTTCGTTTTCCCATTGCGAAATCGCCGTAATGCTTAAACCTGTTTTTTGGGCTACCTCTTTTAAGGTTAAACCCTTTTCGTTACGCAATTCTTTTAATCTTGCCGCAAATTCACTCATTAGATAATAATATCCTCAAATGAGAAAAATATGTTGACATTTTACGTTTGGAAAATTATACTAGGTATATACTTTTCTTTTAAGGAGAACTTTTATGCCTACTTGCGACTTTGAACTTTGTATTTATCAAAAAAATAAAATGTGTACTCTTGACAAAATACACATCAATAATGTTGGGCTATGCGCAGATTGTAACATTCCGTATATAGAGGGTTTAAATTTAATAAAAGAAACGGAATTAAAGAAATATGAAGACCGTTATGCTGAAAAAGATGCGGGCTTGCGCCAAAATTGAGTGCAAGTTGTACAACAGTTTATTTTTTTGCGCGTGCCGCGTACCACTCGGTACGCAAGCGCGCAAAAAAATAAAGCGTAGTGCAAATCGTGCCAATTTTGGCGCAAGCCCTAGCCGAATTTGCCGGCGATATAATCTTGCGTGCGCGGGTCTTGCGGGCGTGCAAATAATTGTGCGCCGACGCCGTCTTCTATTAGCTCACCCTTTAACATAAAGGCAACGTCATCGGAAATGCGAATCGCCTGCTGCGTGCTGTGCGGCGCGATAACTACTGTAAGCGACTCTTTTAGTACGCTTAGCGACTCTTCTATTTTTGCGGTGGAAATGGGGTCTAAGCCCGAACAGGGGCGGTCTAGCAAGATAACTTCGGGGTTAAGCGCAAGCACGCGCGCCACACAAAGGCGTTGCT
Organism: Bacillota bacterium; assembly: GCA_009777485.1. Classification (GTDB taxonomy): domain Bacteria; phylum Bacillota; class Clostridia; order Christensenellales; family Pumilibacteraceae; genus WRAP01. The sequence goes on along the minus strand of WRLT01000015.1, from coordinate 31,423 downwards.
GCTGCCCGCCTGATAAACTCATACCTGGCGCTTTAAGGCGGTCTTTAACTTCATCCCATAGGGCGGCCTTTATCAGCGACTGCTCGACCAACTCGGCAAGCTCGGATTTTGTTTTTTTGGGGCGCATAAGGCGCGCCCCGTACGCTACGTTATCAAATATCGAAACATTTAGCGGCGTGGGAACGTCAAAAACAAAACCTACCTTGCGGCGCAGCGCGACTACGTTGTATTCGGCGTTAAAAATTTCTTCGCCGTTTAAAAAGATTTCGCCCTCGTGCCGTGCGTCCGCGCTTAAATCGGATAAGCGGTTTAAGCTGCGCAACAATGTGGTAATGCCGCTGTTGGCAGGGCCGATGATGCTTAAAATACGATTTTCGTTAATCGTTAAATTAAGGTCTTTAATCGCTTGCGTATCGCCGTAATAAAAGTTAAAATTGCTAATTTTAATCTTTGGCGGCAAGGGTTGATTTTGCTGCATAGCCTCCTCCCTTTTTAAACTTTTTGCTGCGCCGCTCGTTTTTGGAAACAAAGCGGTTGACTAATGTGTTGGCTACTATGTTAATTAGCAAGATAGAGAAAATCAGCAGCACAGCCACGCCGAATGCAGAAACATCGTCTGGATTTTCCATTACTAAAAGGTAAAAGTGCGACGCCATCGTGCGCCCCGAATCGAACAGCGACGCGGGTGTTTTTAGTACCACACCCAGTGTAAGCATAATGGCGGCGGTTTCGGCTACACAGCGTCCTATACTTAGGATAATGCCGTTTACAATGCCGCTCATAGCGGACGGAAACACGACTTTTCGGATAGTCTGCCATTTGGTTGCGCCTAGCGAATAGCTGGTTTCACGCAAGGAATTGGGTACGGCCTTAATCGCCTCCTCTGTGGTGCGGATAATGGTGGGCAAAATCATAATCGCCAACGTCAGCCCGCCCGCAAGCACCGAATAGCGCATACCTAAGTTGATTACAAAAAACGTAAAGCCGAAAAGCCCGTATACGATAGAAGGAATTCCCGCAAGCGATTCTATGCTAAACCGTATGATGCGGGTGAAAACATTTTGTTTGGTGTACTCTGCCAAAAAGAATGCCGCCCCCACCCCTAAGGGTATGGCAATCAGCACCGCGATAAACGTTACAAACAGCGTGCCGACTACGGTGGGCGCGATGCCTTTGAAAAAAGACCAGCTTAATTGCGGCAAGCCCTTAACCAGCAGATATACTAAAATAGATACCAGTATCGCCATAACCAGCATAGCCGCTGCCCAAATAACGCCCTTTGCGATGCGCGCGGTGGTACGCGGGCTTATCAGCCGCTTTTTTACGGTAAGTTCGGCGGGCTTGTCCGTATTAACGGACGCGGGGCTTTCGGGTTGGCTAGAGTTACTGTCGGGCGGAATATTTTCGTGTACGGTATCGGGTTCAGCCTCCGCTTCGGGGGGCGTGGGAATTTTAGCAACAACTGCCGCTTCGGGGGGCGTGGGAATTTTAGCGGTAAGGGTTTTAGTAAAAGGCACAACTCTTGCAATCGGGCGCGGCGCAGGCGCGGCGGGTTTTTTGGTAAATAACGCCTTTATTTTATCTATCAAAGAGAGTTTATTCTTTTTTGCGCCTCCCCTAACTCTTTCGCGGATAAGGTTTTGGGCAATGCTGTTTACTATCATAATTATGGCAAACAACACTAAGCCCGTAGCAAACAGCGCGTTGCGGTGCGTGCCTTCGGCATAACTAAATTCTAAGCCTATGTTGGTGGTAAGCGTGCGGATGGGGTCTAATATAGATTGCGGCAGTGCGGGTGCGTTGCCTAGCACCAATATAACCGCCATAGTTTCGCCTACGGCACGGCCGACTCCTAAGATAATTGATGCCAGTATGCCCGACTTTGCCGCAGGCACTTGCACCCTGCGAATGGATTGCCAGTGCGTCATGCCCAGTGCAAGCGCGCCGTCTTTGTATTGGCGCGGCAGCGATGATAGCGCGACTTCGGAAATGCTGATTACGGTGGGTAAAATCATGATGGCCAGTATCAGCGAACCCGCCAGCATACTTAGCCCTGGTCCGCCGATATATTTGAGGATAAAGGGTACAATAGATTTCAGCCCCACATAGCCGTACACTACCGACGGAATGCCCGCAAGCATTTGTATCGCGGGGCGAAAGCCGTTGCGAACCTTTTTGGGGGCGAACTCGGACATAAAAATTGCGCAGCACAAGCCGATTGGAACGCCTATAAGAATTGCGCACAGCGTAACGGTTACCGTGCCTATAATCATAGGGAAAACGCCGAACAATCCGCGTTCGGGCGCCCATTGCAAGCCGAATAAAAATCTAAAAAATCCTACCTGCGTAAAAACGGGAAAGCTTTCTACGATAATAAATATGGTAATAACCAAAAGCGCGGCAAGCGACGTAAGCGCAAGCGTTAAAAATACGCCGCCCGAAACGTTTCCTTTAATACGCTTAAAGAAATCTTTTACGCGGTTCTTTTTTTGCGGTTTGGTTGCTTCCATGTGTTTTTTTGTGGTACTTCCTTTTTAGTTTATTTGTTTTTTATCTTTCTTTCGCGGCGGGATTAGCGTTAGTTTAGCCGTGCAGCCTAATCCCCGCTAGCAAAGTCTTTTTCGGTAACTAGCCCTTCATCATACAGCACCCTTTGGCCAGCGTCGGAAAACACAAAGTCTGCAAAGCGCAAGGCATAGCCGACAGGCTCGTATTTTGAAACAAATAAAAACGAACGCGCCAGCCTGTATGTGTCGTTGCGCACGTTTGCGGGGCTTGCGTCTACGCCGTCTATGGCAACGGCCGAAACGGGCGCGCTGCCGCTGATATGCACTAGTCCCAGCGATATAAAGCCGATGGAGTTGGGACTAATGGATACATACATGCGGATTGCTCCGTTAGAGTTTAGTGTAATAATGCGGGGCGTTATCCAGTGCTGTGTTTCGTCCTCTTTCATAACCATTTCCTCAAACGCGCTGCGCGTACCCGAACCTGATTCGCGCGATACGCAGATAATATCCGCGCTGTTCCCCCCCAGTGCCGCCCAGTTGGTTATATCGCCCGAATAAATGCCGCGAATTTGCGCTAGGGATAAATTAAGCGAATTTGCGCCCGTTTTTTTAAGGATAGGGTTTTGGGGATGCACGATAACCGCTAAGCCGTCTTTTGCGATTTCTTTAACCCAGTTAAATTCTTCTAGCTCTGCGGCGCTGAGTAAGCGGCTAGACATTCCGATGTCGGCAATGTTGCCTCTAACGGCTCTTAGCCCTGCGCTGGAACCTCCGCCTTGAATATCTACGCTGTTGCCCGTTTCGGCTTCGTACGCTGCCGCAAGCCGCTCGGCAAAGGGCTGAACTGAGGTAGAACCCGCCACTATCACGCTGCTTTCGCTTCTTGCGCACGCGCTAAAAAACGCAAACGAACAAGCAATCGTAAGCATGAGGGCTGCTATGCGGAATAAATTTTTGCGCAACTGTATCAACCTAATACTCTCCTTAACCGAATCTTCCTGTAATGTAATCTTCGGTGCGTTTATCCTTCGGCTTAGAAAACAGCCGTTCGGTTAGCTCGTGCTCTACCAGTATGCCGCGCTTTTCCTCGTCTATCATCATAAACGCAGACCAGTCGGATACGCGGATTGCCTGCTCCATATTGTGCGTAACAATCATAATGGTGTAATTTTGCGCCAGTTCCAGCATAAGCTGCTCTACGCGCATGGTGGATTCGGGGTCTAATGCGCTGCACGACTCGTCCATTAAAATCACTTCGGGCTCTACCGCTAAGGCGCGCGCGATACATAAACGCTGCTGACGCTCGGTAGAAAGCGTTAGGGCGTTATGCTTTAAGCAGTCTTTTATTTCGTCCCATAAATGCACCTTGTGCAGGCTGCGCTCTACAATTTCGTTAAGCTGAACTTTTTTTCGTACCCCGTGGCTTTTAGGGCCGATGGCAATATTTTCGTAAATGCTTTTAGGAAACACGTTGGGCTTTTGAAACACCATGCCGACTTTTTTGCGTAAATCGGGTACATAGGTAGATTTTGCGTAAATGGAAAGCTCGTCTATAAATGCCTCGCCCTCTGCGCGCGCAGACGGGATTAAATCGTTCATGCGGTTAAACATGCGCAAAAGCGACGATTTGCCGCAGCCCGACGGCCCGATTATGGCCGTAATAGAACATTCGGGGATATCCATAGTGATATCCCGCAGTGCGTGGTGGCTGCCGTAAAACAGATTTAACGCATTTGTGCGTAATTTGGTTTTTTTTTCTGGCTCTAAGGTCAAAAATCCTCACCTGTGCAACAAATTTGCGCTTTTAGTATAGCATAAAAAAAGATGTTTGGCAAACATCTTTATTATACAGCTTTATAAAAGTTTTAGGGGGGAGTTTTACCCCGCCTTTAATAACATTTCGATTACTTTTTGAACCTCTTCATCAATTTCAGTCGCATTAATTTGAGATAGAATAGCCGACAAAGAACAACTTACTTTATATTTATCTTGCATAAACTTATTTAGCTCAGAAATAAAATCTTTTCCTCCTATGACTTGTATTTTCCCTTCCATTGTAGTCCATAAAGGATTAATAAATTTTCGTGCTTCACTCATACTAGTTATCAAGCTTTTTTTTCTATCTCTTTGAAAAATGCAATCTGCATATTGTTCCACAGTCGACTCCTTGAAGTTATTCATCAATAATTCAAGGGCTTTTTGAAAATTAGTATACTCGCTTTGCGGTAATTTCTAATATTAAAATGCAGTCACACTTACTAACTTCGCGCTTGCAGGATTTTGTGTCACGAGTACTGCCGAAGCTTCAAACTCCCACACTTCTCCTTTTTGTAATGTTCCGCCAGTAGCATACGCCGTATCGATTTTACTACCAGACGAATTATACAGTGAAAATTCAAGCATTATAATGCTAAGCGAACTTCTAGCTTCTACTTTTCCTACAATCTTTACCGACCAATAATCCGTGTCTAATAGTAGAGTATGAGAGGACGTCCTTACGGGCTGATCTCGAATAATTATTTTACTATCTCGATAATAACCATCGAAATCGTTCTCACAAGCTGTCAGACCGAAAACCATAACTACAAGCATAGACAAACTTAAAATCACACACAACTTTTTCATAGGAGTTTCCTCTTGTTATTTTCTTTATATTGTTTAATATACTATACTTCGCCTTACTTGTCAACTATTATCGAATAGTATTAAAAACAAAATTGAGATACTGCTAGAAATAGGTTATTGATTAAACGGGGGCGGTAAGGATGTTGTGTATGCCGCTGTAAATGGCGTAGGCGGCTTTTTCTTGATAGGCGGCGGTGATTAACAGGCGTTCTTCTTCGGGGTTGGATAAAAAGCCGCATTCTACCAACAGCGAAGGATAGCTGCTGCACTGCAAGATAAAAAAGTCGCCCGTTTTGGGTGTGCGGGCAGCACCTAGTGAGGCGTTAAGCACGTTTTGCATGGTTTGCGCGGCAGTTTTTCCTTGTTCGGAGTTGGGCGCGTAAAATACCTGCGGCCCTTTAACGGTAGGGCTTGGAAAAGCGTTTTGATGAATGCTTACCACGATGTCGGGCTTTGCGTCCTCGATGATTTTGCGGCGCGCCTCCATGTCTTTAAGCTTGCGGTTTTGTGTGTTCATGCCGTATAGGCCGTCGCTGTTTTGGCGCGTCATGATTACCGTGTAGCCGTTGCGCTCTAAAAAATGGCGCAAGCTTTTAGCGATTGCTAAATTTATGTCGCTTTCTTTAACGCCTGTGGTTTTGCCCGATACACCGCCGTCGCGCCCGCCGTGTCCTGCGTCTACCACCACTGTGCGCCCCGTGCTGCGCCGTTTAGACGCCGCCGTTGCCCCGACAGACGCCGAAACAGCGATTACCACCGCTACGGCAATTGCGGCAACTACGGTTAAAAGTGTTCGTTTTTTTACTACGATGGTCATTATGTTTTTTCTCCGACTGAGGGTGTGGGTTATCCACTTATCCACTTATCCACAAAGTTATCCACAGTAAGTTTAGGTTTTCTTTCCACCCCGTCCGCTTCGCGTCCACCCCTCAAGAGGGGAATTTTTTAACGGATGTTGCGGCTATCGCCGCCGCGTCGCGCCTACAAGAGGGGAATTTTCTGCGGTATTTTGCGGGATTAAAAGGTGCAAGCGCGGCGCAGACGGACAACAGTTGGCTTTGCGGTGAGGGACGCTGTACTTAAATGTACGCAACCGAACCGCAAAGTCAAGCGTAGTCCGTATCCGCCGCGCTTGCACCTTTTAATTTGCGTATACTTGGATTTTGCCCTCTACCCACGCCTCAAAAAACGGTGCTAATTGCTGCTTAGAGGCGGTTTCAAATGCGGCTACTAATAACTCGGGGACGGCAATTTTAAATTGATTGTGCTGATAGTATTGCTTTAAGGCGGCAATTACTGCGTCCGCGCCGATGCTTGCGCGCAGCGTGTCTAGCATGATTACGCCTTTAACGTATGCCATGTAGGTGTATTCTACCGCCGATTGAAACCCGCCTAACGCCCTATTCATAACGGTAGTAAAATTGATTTGGTGCTTAAACATGTCTACATACAATGCGTAGCTGCTAATCGCGTCTGCCATGCGCGCATCGTAGGTGCGGTTGTAGGACGGGTTATGCTGATAAAAAAGCGTTACGGAATATTCTGCAAGCGTTTCGTCCAGCCATCCGTGTGCTACTTGGTTGTTGCCCACTACTGCGTACCACCACTGATGCGCCGTTTCGTGAATAATTACCTCTCTGTAAATTTCGCCGCTTAGCCTGTCGGAGATATATACTAGCCCTGGATACTCCATGCCGCCGTTTAAAAAGGGCGTTTCTACTACCGAATACGTTTTATACGGATACGCGCCGAATAAATCCGAAAAGGTTTTTATGCTGTCTCGGGCGGCGGCTAAGGATAATTCGGGTGTAGCATCGGAGTGGTAATAGTACAAAATTTGGGTGTCGGCTACTTGCGCGGTAAGCGTATTAAATTCGCCCAGTACGATAGCAAAATCTCTTGCCGCGCGGAGGTGCGCCGTTGTTTTAACTAAGCCGCCGCTAAGATTTTCGGTTGAACCGATTGCGCCGCTTAATGCCGCCGTGTAGTTGGAGGGCGCGGTAATCGAAACCGTGTAGTTGGAGGCTTCGGAATAAAAGGGGTCGCCGAATGAGTAATACGGGTCGGATATCCACGCACCGTTTTCAAACATGCTTACTATCGGATAAAAATTGCCTAAATTGATTGTTTTATCCAGCCAGCCGAAACGGTGGCGCATTTGCGGAATTTGCAGCGAAAACCCGATTTCCACCGTAATGCGGCGCGTAGGAAGCAGCGGCTCGGAAAGCGGTACTAGCAGCTTATCTTCGTCTTGCCCTGTTATGCTGTGCGCGGGCGTCTTGCCGTTTACCGCTACATTTTTTATGCTTATGCCGCCCCACGACTCGCCGTTAGGGTACGCGGTAAGCCGCTCCTCCGCGCCCAGTACGGGCTTAAAACGCGCGTCTGCCCTATATGCCGCAGGATAAAGGTGAAACAGCATGTCGCGCAGTTCGATATCGTAATTGTTGCGGTAATCCAGTTTTAAAACCGCGTCCAAGGTTTTGTCGCCGTCGTTTAGCACGGCGTCTATGGTGTAGTTGGATAAGTCGTTAGTAAAGTCGCCGCTGCTGCACGCCGTAAAGGTAACGGCGCACCCTAACGCCAGTGCCGCGATTAAAACAAAGGCCGCCATGCTTTTGAAAAATTTGCGCATATAAAAAATCTCCCGATAAAGTGTATTAAAACTATATGCAAGCTCATCTATACGTAGTACCTTTTTTTACATACTGCGGCATAAAAAAAGGGCTGTCTCACTTTTAAGCAGGTGAAACAGCCCTGTGCGTTTTTTGAAAAGCTCTATGCGTTTTTTACATAGGCGGCCAAATCAAAATAGCCTGTGCCGGAAAGACAGAATACTATGGTTTTTGCCTCGCCTGTTTTTTTGCAATTTTGGGCTTCTAATACCGCCGCGTGGATTGCGTGCGCGCTTTCGGGTGCGGGAAGAATGGTTTCGGTTTTGGCAAACAAACGCGCCGATTTAAACACGTCTTGTTCGGGTACGGCAATCGCGTCTATAAGCTTATCCTCGTACAGCTTAGAAATGATAGGGCTCATGCCGTGATAGCGCAAGCCGCCCGCATGGTCGGGAGGCGGAATGAATTCACTGCCTAGCGTGTACATTTTCATCATCGGGGTGATTTTACCCGTATCGCCGAAATCGAATTCAAATTTGCCTTTGGTAAGTGAGGGGCAGTTTGCAGGCTCTACCGCCAACAGTTTAACCTTTTTGCCGTCTAACTTATCCTTAACAAACGGTGCGATTATGCCGCCGAAGTTGCTGCCGCCGCCTGCGCAGCCGATTACGATGTCGGGGTATTCGCCCAGTTTTTCCAATGCGGCTTTACTTTCTAAGCCGATTACGGATTGGTGCAAGAGTACATGGTTTAGCACCGAACCTAAGGTATAGCGGCTGCTGCCGCCGCTTTTAACGGCCGCCTCGATAGCCTCAGAAATTGCGCAACCTAACGAACCGCCCGTGCCGGGAAAGTCCGCTAAAAGCTTTTTGCCGATGTCCGTAGTAGCGGACGGGCTTGCAATGACGTTTGCGCCGTATGTTTCCATAACCGCCTTGCGGTAGGGCTTTTGTTCGGACGATACCTTAACCATAAATACGGTTAAATCTAAACCAAAATGCGCGCACGCCATGCTTAGCGCCGTGCCCCACTGCCCTGCACCCGTTTCGGTGGTAATGCTTTTTAGGCCTTGCTTTTTGGCGTAATACGCTTGCGGTGCGGCGGAGTTTAGCTTGTGGCTGCCGCTAGTATTGTTGCCCTCGAACTTGTAGTAAATTTTGGCGGGCGTATCCAGCGCGGCCTCTAACTCGTAGGCGCGGCACAGCGGTGAGGGACGGAACATGCGGTAATAGCGCAGTACCTCGTCGGGGATATCCACATAAGGCGTGTCGTTATCTAACTCTTGACGGATTACCTCGTCGCAGAAAATGGGCTGAATGTCTTTAAAGCCTAAGGGCTGTTTAGTGCCGGGATGAATCATCGGTTCGGGCTTTACTTTCATGGCCGAACGGACATTAAACCATTTTTCGGGCATTTCCTTTTCGGTAAGGTAGGTTCTGTTTGGAACTGTTCTAGTTTTCATAATTTTTGGTTACTCCTTTTAATGTTTTATTATTGTACCATATCCCCTGTAAAACCGCAAACAAATAGACAGGTTATTTAAAAAAGCATAAAAAAATCCGACAAAACTTTCTGTCGGATTTTACATTAGGTTAGTTAAAGGGGTGTTAATCCCCGCGCTTAAAAATTCCGCATGAAAGCTGTTCTTAGTTGCACCAAGAACGCCACCAAGCGTTTTGTAAAATTTTACTCCTTTTAAGCATATGTATACGGTTTCCTTTGGGGTTGGTATGATACTAGTATATGCGGGGCAGAAATGTTTGTCAAGCGTTTTTAGGGGGAATTTTTTAGCGGTGTGTTTTATTTTATTGTCCCCAGTGCACGGTGGCGGAGGTGCCGTTCCAGTTGGAATTCCACCCAGAGGGACGGCTCGTATGGCCTTGAACGTAGATGTCAGTGAGGTTTGTGCAATCCAAAAACGCAGAATTCGAAATACGCGTTACCGAATGGGGTATAGTGATAGAGGTTAAACCTCTGCAACCCCTAAACACCTGTGACTCGATACTCGTTACCGAATGGGGTATAGTGATAGAGGTTAAACCTGTGCAATTCGCAAACGCAGCAATCCCGATTTCCAATAGGTTACTACCGCTTTCAAATATTACGTTGGTTAAGCTTGTGCAGCCAAAAAACGCCCGTGTCCCGATATACGTTACCGAATTGGGTATAGTGATAGAGGTTAAGCCTGTGCAATCCCTAAACGCCTCCCCGATTTCGGTTACCGAATCGGTGATTTCGATAGTTTCTAGGCCTGTGCAACCCTCAAACGCATAATCCTCGATACGGTTGCTGCCTGTGATAATTACAGTTTTAAGTGAGGGCGGTATGAATATATTTTGATTACTGCTAGCATACGCGCCGAAAATCCACCCGAAATACTGATTATGTATGGTTACGTTTAGACGTGCTCCTATAAACGGTAAGGTGATAGAGGTTAAGCTTGTGCAGCCAAAAAACGCATAATGCCCGATTTTTGTTACCGAATTGGGAATGATAACCTCTGTAACCGTTTGGTTATGTATAAAAGCATCATCCGCTATGGCGGTAATGTTGTTTGATAAAATTTTCTCAGGAATCGTTATCTTAGTTAAGGTTGCACCGTACTCGGTTAGGCCTGTAACGGTGTTTTCGAAAAAGGTAAAGATTGCGTTGGTATCGGTATTGTTATTGCCATTGTTACTACCGTTATTGTTGTCTTCAATGCCGTTGTTGGGGTTAGGGTTGTCGGGGTTATCGGGGTTTTTGCATGCGGCAAAAGCCAGCGCAAAGATGCTTACGAATAGTACTGCTGCTGCAATTTTAATAAATTTTCTCATCGGCGGAACTCTCCTTAGTGCTATATTTTAAATTAAGTATAGTGTACCCTCCTCCAGCGTGTCAAGTGTTTGCGTGGGGGTTTTTGTTTTTTGGATGTTTTTGCATCCTTTTTGCATCCTTTTTGTATCCTATTTGTATCCTTTTTTTGGGGATTTTTTAACGGCTTTTTACTTTAAAAACTTAGCCGACATTCTCCATTCTCCATTAAAAAAAGCCCTATATTACTATTATACCATGCTTGTCAAGCCCCCCCTTTGCTTTTCTTTCCACCATGTCTGATTGGGGGGGCTTGCGCCTACAAGAGGGGAATTTTTTTGCGGATGTTTACTTTTAATTCTTAGCCGACATTCTCCATTCTCCATTTTCCATTCTCCATTTTCCATTATTTTATATCCATTCTCCATTATTAAAGCTTTAGCTATAAAATCCTAGTGATATTAGTATGGCTTTGTCTACTTTGCGCATGTATCCTTCGTCTAGTGCGCCTAGACGTTCTTTGAGGCGGCGTTTATCTAGGGTGCGGATTTGTTCTAATAAAATTACTGAGTTTTTGGGTAAGCCGTAGCCGCCTTGCGGGATTTCTATATGTGTAGGCAGGCGGGCTTTGGTAAGCTGACCTGTAATGGCGCACGCGATGACGGTAGGCGAAAATTTGTTGCCTGTGTTGTTTTGGATAATCAAAACAGGCCGAACGCCGCCTTGCTCCGACCCGATTACGGGGCTTAAATCCGCATAATATATGTCTCCACGTTTAATGCTTTCCATGTGTTCCTTAGAGGTTGGCAAGTTCTAGGTTAAGCGGGCCGCATTCGATGTAGCCCTCGCAAACGTCCTTACTGTTCATAATATGCGCGTCTAGCACATAACGGTTCAGAATTTCGGCAATAAACCGCTCTTCGGTAGTTTTTGCCGCTTTTGCGTTTTCTTTAATCGTTTCGTACATTTCTTGCGGCACTCCGATTTTAAAATACTTCATTAGATTTATACCCCGTTTTTTTTATTTTATACGTTTATCGTTTATAATTTAATAAGCGAACCCTATTGGTATGTTGTGAAATATTGCCGCTAACTATACAAAAAAACCGCAAGCCTTGCTTTTGCTTGCGGTGCCTTTGTAAAAAGTTTACTTGCCTCTATGCGGCTTTTTTGAAGTTTGGAGGGGTGATTTGCTTGATTTTTTCTGTTTTTTCTGTATACTAAATATGGAGGATGGTTTTTATGAATGCAATTTATGAATGCAAAATTATTCGGATAGTGCGCGTTTTTGAAATCACAAGCATTGCAAACAGTAAAGGTAAAATCGCACAAACGTCAAAACTTGAAGAATATGATACTTTTATTTCAAGAGTTGAAAACACTATAAACCAATACACGAATGAGGGCTGGTGTATAATAAATTCAAATTATAATGTACCTATTATAAGTCTCGGTCATGGTAGTGCTAGCGATTCTGATAACGCCGAATTTATTTTCGTGTTGCAACGGCAAAAATAGCTTATATGTTGTTTCTTTCTGCATTGCGGTAGGAGTTTTTTTTATTCTTTTTGCCAGAGGGCAAATGCGATTGCGTAATCGCCGTCGTGCGCAATGGAGATATGCACGCTGCCGCCGCTAGCCGCTTGCTGTGCGCCGCCGTGCAAGATGATGTGCGGTGCGCCGCGCACACTGTGCGCAATTTCTATCTCGCGTGGGGAAAAGCCCGAAAAGCCTGTGCCTAACGCTTTTGCGGCGGCCTCCTTTGCGGCGAATATGCCCGCCAGCGTTTCGGGCTTAGAACCCTTTGACTTAAAATAGTCTATCTCGCCTTGCGTAAACGCGCCGAAAAACCGTTCGTTTTGTATAAGCCTGGCAATCCGCGCTGTTTGTACAATGTCTACGCCCGTCATATTTACGCCTTTATTGTTGAACGGCGTTACGCACCGATTGGCATACCGCCTCTACGCACAGTACGCCTAACGCGGTAAAATCGAATACGGTTTCGCCGCTGCTTAACACAAAAGCCGTGTCGCCGTCGTAATCGGTATGCACGGGGCTGATACATTTAGCAAAGCCGTCGTGCGCCAGTGAGGCTAACTTATTGGCTTGCAATTTAGACAGCTTTGCGTTGGTTAGGATACAGGTAAGCGTGGTATTGCCGCCTTGCATAAGGCCTGCTAAGCTTCCCGATAAAATTAAGCTGTGGGTGTTGACGTGCTTATCTTGAATTGCCGCGCCGCGCAAAATTTTACCCGTTGTATAATCTAATACATCGCCCAGTGCGTTTACTACCGTTACGGCGGTAACAAATATATTGCCTATGCTTACGGTTGCCGCGCCTATACCGCCCTTTTGCGCTGCCGCCGCACCCAAAACCTTGCCTACCGTCGCGCCCTTTCCCGCGCCGACTAAGCCCCACGCTAAGCCGCTGCTTTTTGCCGCAACGCACGCAGAATAGCCGTCTTGCTCGGACGGGTGCGCGTAGGAAGAATCGTGCATATCAAAAATTACCGCGCCCGAAACTAGCGGAATTTTAACCGCGCCTACCTTAAAGCCGATATCGTTTTCGCGGCAGTAGCGCATTACGCCGCTACACGCCGAAAGCCCGAATGCCGAACCGCCCGAAAGCACAACGGCATTAACAAACGGAACAGCTTTTTCTGCCGCTAGTAAATCGGTTTCGCGCGTGCCGGGCGCGCTGCCGCGCACGCATACGCCTCCTACCGCGCCGCGCGGGGCTAAAATAACCGTAACGCCTGTTTTGTCGTTATGCTCATGCCCGATTAAAATGCCTTCGGGCAGCAGAATGTTAGCAGAAGAATTATTAGGATTGTTGTTCATTTTTAAGCATTTCCAGTACGGTTCTTACCGTGTCGGCGTTAAAGCCTTTTTGCGCTAGGTGCGCGTATAGCTTGCGCGTATCCATATCGGGTTTATTTTTTTGATACTTTACGGCTAAGGCGTATGCCTCATCCTCTTGGTCGGGCATTTCGGATAGCGCATCTTGTAAAATTTGCGCGTCGATTCCTGCGGATTTAAGCCCGTAACGGATTTTTAATACGCCCCACCTTTTGCGGTACGCGTCTATATACTGACGCGCAAACTCGGCATCGTCTACATAGCGGTACTCTTTTAGCCGCTCTACCGCATCGTCAATTGCGGCGGGCGCGTACTGTTTTTTTGTCAGATAATCGCGCACCTCTTTTTCGGAACGCATACGGTACGCCAAAAAATTAGCGGCCTTGTCAAACGCGTCCATAGCTTACATACTGCTGTTGATAATGGGCTGTGCGTCTTTGTTGCCGCACAGAATTACCAGCAGATTAGAAACCATTTGCGCTTTGGACGCGGCGTCAAACTCGGCGATTTTCTTTTCTTTAATTTTATTTACTGCCATTTCTACCATAGAAACCGCGCCGTCTACGATTTTTTGGCGCGCCGCGATGATAGCGTTGGCTTGTTGGCGTTGCAGCATTACCTGCGCGATTTCGGGCGCGTATGCCAAATGCGAAATGCGCGCATCTAAGATTTCTACGCCTGCTACGTCTACCCGCGCTTGCAGCTCGGCTTTAAGCATATCGGCTACCTCTTGCGAAGAGGCGCGCAGTGATTTTTCGTCGCCCTCGCTGCTGACGTCGTAGGGGTACATGCGCGCCACATGACGGATAACGGAATCGGATTGAATAGAAACAAAAGACCCGAAGTTTTCTACCATAAACAACGCCTTTGCGGTGTTGATAATGCGCCAAATAATAACTACGCCGATTTCAATCGGGTTGCCGTCGGCATCGTTTACTTTTTGCTTTTCGTTGTTGTGCGTGAGTGCCTTTAACGAAACCTTTGGTTTGCCAAAGCCTACCGTTGCGCGGCGCATAAACGGATTTACCCAAAAAAAGCCTGCCTTTTTAACCGAACCCTTATATTTGCCGAACAGCAGTAATACGATTGCCTCATTCGGCCCTACTACCTTTAAGCCGCACAGCAAAAGGGGCGTGAAAAGGGCAAAAACTATCCCGACTATCAATAGGGCAACAAAGGCATTGCTGCCGCCGTTTTCTAGTATTACGCCGCCCGCAATGACCGCCGCTAAGCCTGCAAATGTAAAAAGCAGGGTGATAAACAGCATTGCATAGCCGCTTTTAGGGTGCAATAGCTTTTCTATCACCTCTTTTTTTGCGTGGACTTCTTTGTTTTCCATAATCTATATCTCCTTTTTTGATTATTTTTATTATATGCGGTTTTTGTTTATAAACGGCTTTTGAAAATCTTGTTGGCTGCCTCGTAGGAATACGGCAGTGTTTCGATGGTAAAAATATCACTGCCCGACTGAAACATAAACCGCCCGAATTGCAGGGCAACGTAAAATATAATGTTGTTGTAATGCACAGAACTTCTTTTTATGCCGAACTCTTTTAATTCGTTGTACGGCATAACGGTTAGCGGATCGGCGTAGCGGTTTTTGCCTTGCGCTAATTCTGCGCTTAAACAATCGCGTTTGTGAATTTTTAGCAAAAAGGGCAAAAATGCGATGTAGATAAAATCGTCTTTTTGATACGCCCAAATCGTTTTGCGTTTGGTTGCCATCTTTAAAACCTTGCCGCGCCGATTGCGCGTTTGCTGAAAAATATCTATTTTTGCCGCGTCGGAAGGAAAGTTAAAATGGGTTTGAATAAGCTTTTCAACCTGCGATTCGTCTTCCGACACAGATTGTTGCAACTTCATTCGGTGATTTTTAAATTTGATGATAAACAGTACGGTGCACGCGATGCTTATTACTAAAAGCACGGCTAGCCCCCAAAACATAAAAGGAAAAAACAAGTACATTTCGGAAAATGTATAATCGAATTCTAAACAATAATACAAAAAAATGAACACGCCCATAAAAAATAATGCTAGCGGTGTAAGTAAAAGCTGCTGCATAAAGTATACTTTTGTTCGTGCGCTTTTAGTTTCTTTCCCTACCGCCGCAAGCTGCCCCAGTGCGTGCGCAGGCAGCCGCTCTGAGGTATACTTGTTAAACAGTTCGGTAGTTGCAGGCGGATTAGGGTTGAAAATCGGCCCGCCCGTTTGGATTAAATCGAATAGTTGCGGATAATCGTTCATGTATTTATTGTAGCATTTTACGCGGATTTTGTCAAGGGGTAATTTTTTATAATTTCTTTCCACCCCGTCTAGCTTTCGCCTACAATAGGTCGTTTGGCTCCATTGTTCTTTCCACCCCGCCCTTCGGGCACCCCTCAAGAGGGGAATTTTTTTGCGGTTAATCTTTTATATTTTTAGCCGACATTCTCCATTCTCCATTTTCCATTTTCCATTCTCCATTATAATCTCCCTTTAAACGCTTGTGTAATGTTAAAAATTTTGCTATACTAAAAGGCGTTACAAACTATTTTTTATTTGGAGGTTATACAAAGTGCATTTTTCTAAGGAAGTAGAAGAAATGGTCTGCGTGAAAAAGGGCTGCTGTCATGGCCCTGCCCCTATCCCCAGTGAGGGCAAATGGGTGCAGGCCAAAGAGGTTAAGGACATTCAGGGCTTAACACACGGCGTAGGTTGGTGTGCACCGCAGCAAGGCGCGTGCAAATTAACGCTTAACGTAAAAGACGGTATTATCCGTGAGGCGTTGGTTGAAACGGTGGGCTGTTCGGGCATGACGCATTCGGCGGCTATGGCGGGCGAAATTCTAACGGGCAAAACCATTATCGAGGCAATGAACACCGATTTGGTGTGCGACGCGATTAACGTTGCCATGCGCGAATTGTTTTTGCAGATTATCTACGGGCGCACACAAAGCGCGTACTCGGAGGGCGGCTTAGAAATAGGCGCGGGCTTAGAGGATTTAGGTAAGGGTTACAGAAGTCAGGTAGGTACGGTGTACTCTACGGAGGCTAAGGGCGTGCGTTACTTAGAAACCGCAGAGGGTTATATTACCAAACTTGCGCTAGATAAGGACGATTTAGTAATCGGCTACGAATTTGTAAAGCTGGGCGTTATGATGGAAAAAATCCGCGCGGGAAAATCCGCTAATGACGCGTTAAAAGAAAGCACGGGCATTTACGGACGGTACGAAAACGCCGCTAAGTACATCGACCCTAGAAAAGAGTAAAAATTAAGGATTATAAGGAGAAATATTTATTATGGCTATTACGTTTGAAGGTTACGATAAAAGAATTAAAAAAATTAACGCCGCATTAAAGGGCTTTGGCATTAAAGACTTAGCCGATGCGCGCAAAATTTGTTTAGATAAAGGCATCGATGTTGAAAAGATTGTTAAGTCTACGCAAATGATAGCGTTTGAAAACGCAACGTGGGCGTACACGGCGGGCTGTGCTATCGCGCTTAAAAAGGGCTGTAAAAAGGCGGCGGACGCGGCGCGCGCCGTCGGTGAGGGCTTGCAAGCGTTTTGCGTACCCGGTTCGGTTGCCGAACAGCGCGAAGTAGGCTTAGGGCACGGCAATTTGGCGGGCATGCTGTTAGAGGAACAAACTAAATGCTTTTGCTTTTTAGCAGGGCACGAAAGCTTTGCCGCAGCAGAAGGCGCAATCGGCATTGCAAAGACGGCTAATCAAGTGCGCAAAATTCCGCTTAAAGTTATTTTAAACGGCTTAGGCAAAGACGCGGCAATGATTATCTCGCGCATTAACGGCTTTACCTATGTACAAACGCAGTTTGATTACGCAACCGATAAGCTGAACATTGTAAAGGAGTTTGCGTATTCGGACGGCGAAAAGGCTAAGGTTAAGGTATACGGCGCGGACGATGTGCGCGAAGGCGTGGCGGTCATGCGGCACGAAAACGTGGACGTTTCGATTACGGGAAATTCAACTAACCCTACCCGCTTTCAGCACCCTGTTGCGGGCACGTACAAAAAGTGGGCAGTAGAACATAACAAAACGTATTTTTCGGTAGCATCGGGCGGCGGTACGGGCAGAACGTTGCACCCCGACAATATGGCGGCGGGGCCTGCTTCGTACGGCATGACCGACACGATGGGACGCATGCACTCGGACGCGCAGTTTGCGGGTTCTTCGTCTGTGCCTGCGCACGTAGAAATGATGGGCTTAATCGGCATGGGCAACAACCCGATGGTTGGTGCCACTGTGGCGGTAGCGGTTGCGATTGAACAAGCTAAGTAAATAACGCTAACTAAAAAAGCCCCCTTGCAAGATAGCAAGGGGGCTTTTTATACTGACAATTTACAACTTACAACTGACGAATTATTGCTATTTATTATATTTGAATATTTAGCCGAAATTTGTCAGTTGTAAGTTGTCAGTTGTCAGTATATCAATTACCCTACCCTAGTAAGGCTTGACCTTGCGGGGTTTGCATAAATTGTTGGCTGGCAACTACTAGCGAACTGGTGAAGTTAGAGGAGGATTCGGTTGCGCCCGAAAGCACAAATACCGTTTGCTGTGCGTAAAACATTCCGTCAAAATGATTGTTATTGTTTGCACCGCCTGTTAAGTTGGTTTGACTGCGTCTGCCAGGAATGTTGGTAAAGGTGCGCACATTTTGGGCAGTCATGTTGTTGGTTCCGTTGTAGATAAAGTGGTGCAAGACATCTAAGTACGTACCAGGTCTGCCCATATGCCCTTGATGTGCCGTTGTCCATGCTGTCCAGTAATTTAACGGTGCGCCTGAATCGTCGTAAAAGTGTGTGTTGTTGTTGGGGCTGTTGGTGACAACAAACGGGCCCGTAGGTAGGTTGTAGAAAATATCTACAATCGCGCCGTCGCTGTTTCTAAACACCGCCGTTGCAGGAAATCTAAAATTGTTAAACGCTGATGAATTCGGATTAAAATCACCTACGTGGTGGCTTGCCCAAATCGGGCCTGTGGCGGTGATGATGGTATACGCGGATTCGGGATATTCGGTAAATGCCGTCCAGTAGGCATCGGAAAGCGCGGCGCGTCTTTCTTCGGACCCTTGCTGTGCTTTGGCTTGGCGCAGGGCAAACTGTACGGCAATCGATTTTTTAACCGTTTCGTTGTCGCTTTGCTCTACCCGTGAAATTAACGCCGACATGGTTTCGTTGGTGTTGGCTACCGAAATAACGGCCGTGCCTTGCCTGGTTTGCCCCTCTACCGTAGCGGAGGCTTTAACCGTGTACGTGCCGACAATAGAACTGGAAAACAGCCCGTCTGTTATGGTGGCGTCTTGGGTTAGTGCGTTGTGTTTTTCTACCGTCCATGTGTAGACTATATCGGCGGGTAGGTTTTGCCCTGCGGCAGAGGCGGTTAATTGCAGTACGGCGGGGTCGGCATCTGCTAAGCTAAGCATGGCGGGTAAGCTTGAATCCGCTGTAAGGGTAATGCTGTTTAAAATAACCGCGTTAGGGTCTGTAACGGTAATTACGGCTTGTGCGGTGCGCGAAACTGTGCCCACCGTAGCAGAAACCGTTACGGTATATTCGCCGAATTTATCGGCCGAAAATAATCCGTCTGCAATGGTTGCATCGATAGTTGCGCCGCCCTCTTTTTGCACCGTCCATGCGAAGGCGATGCTAGCGGGCAGATTGGTGCCTACTGCCGTAGCGGTAAGCTGTACGCTGGCAGGGCCGCTTGAGGGCATGGGTAATGTGGCGGGTACGCCTGTGATATCAATGCGGGTAAAAAACGGCGGTGCGTTAGAAACTACCGTTATCACGCCTTGCGCGCTGTGTGTAACCGTGCCTATCGTAGCGGAAACACCCACCATATACACGCCTGCAACCTGCGAAACGAATATAGAATTAACGATGTTGGCATCGGAGGTTTGCACGCCGCCTTTTTCGATTGACCATAAAAAAGCGACGGTGCCGGGCAAATTTTCGCCTTGTGCCTCTGGGATAAGCCGCAGCGACACAGGCCCTTCGGCAGGCAGCGTTAAGCTTGCGGGCAAAGCAGTATTTTCGGCGGATAGCGTAACGCCCGTAAAATTTGCCGACGATGTAGGTGTATCGTCCTCTTTACATGCAGCAAAGAGGGATACCCCTATAATAAGGGTTATTACAACCGATATCAGTGCGATAAGTTTCTTTTTCATGGATTTTAGTCTCCTTTTTTTTAAAGGTTTAATGGTGTAATGCTATCCTAGCAAAGCTTGGCCTTGCGGGGTTTGTAAAAATTGTTGACTGGCAACCACTAACGAACTGGTAAAGTTTTCTGAGGTTTCGGTTGCGCCAGAACGCAAGAATGTAGTTTGTTGTGCATAAAACATTCCTCTGTATTCATTGTCATTTAATGCACCGCCACCGGGAGGCTGTCCGCGTCTGGGAACATCTGTAAACGTGCTGACAGTTTGCGCAGTCATTCCTATAAAATGGTGCATAATATCTAGGTAGGTATTTACTTGGTCCCTTGTTGTTGTCCAGTTTAGCCAAAATTCAGACCACGCATCTGGACCGCTCGCATTAGCTGCTCCGTCATAAAACCCTGTATTGTTATTGGGTGTATCGCTAAAAATTAATGTGCCCGTAGGTAGTTTATATAGAATGTCTACGATTACACCATCGCTATTTCTAAACACAGCCGTTACAGGAAATCTAAAATTATTAAATGATGTTGAGTTAGGGTTATTGTCCCCCACATGCCACCCCGCCCAAATCGGGCCTAGCGCGTCGATTATTATGGTATAGTCGGCCGAAGGGTATTCGTCAAACGCCGTCCAGTAGGCATCGGAAAGCGCGGCACGCCTTGCCTCTGTATTGATAGGCATAGCGGATTTGGCTTGACGCAGGGCAAATTGCACGGCAATAGATTTTAAAACGGTTTCGTTGTCGCTTTGCTCTACCCTTTCGATAAGCTGTGCCATAGTTTCTTGCGCCGCGCTGACGGTTATAGAGGCAGAGGCTTCTTTGGTTTCGCCGTCTATGGTTGCGGAAACCTTAACCGTGTACGCGCCTACAACTAAGCTGGAAAACAGCCCGTTTGTAACGGTGGCATCGTCGGTTGCCGCGCCGCCCTTTTCTACCGTCCATACAAAGGTTATGGTATTGTCGGCGGGTAGGTTTTGGCCTTGTGCGGAGGCCGTTAATTGCAGTGTAGCAGGGTCGTCATTTTGCGGCAAGGGCAAAGTGGCAGGCAGCGTTGCGCCCGATATCGTAATTCCTGTAAAAATTACCGCGTTAGGGTCGGTAACTAAAATAGTGGCTTGCGCGTTGCGCGTAACGGATTCTATCGTAGCGGAAACCTTTACAGTGTACTCCCCTAAAACGGTAGTAGAAAATAATCCGCTTGCAATAGTAGCGTCTGATGTAACCGCGCCGTCTTTTTCGACAGACCAAACATAGTTTACCGTGTTAGGCAAGTTTAGCCCCGTTGCGGTGGCTGTAAACTGCATGGTGGCAGGCCCTGATGCGGGCATAGGCAGTATTGCGGGGGGCGCGGCATTATTTACGGTTAGGTTGATGCCTGTAAAGCTTAGCTGCGTGTCGGGATTAACGGTAATCTGCGCTTCTGCGCTGTGCATTACCGTGCCGACTGTGGAGGATACGCGTACCTTATATGCCCCCGCAACAGCCGTTACAAACAGCCCGTTTGTGATAGTAGCGTCTGCGGTAGGAATATCGTTTTTAGTAACAGACCACACAAACGCCATATTGTCGGGCAAGTTGTCGCCTTGTGGAGAAACTTGTAACTGCAACGATACATTGCCTACTGCGGGCAGTGTAAGCGTTGCGGGAAGCGTGGTAGTTCCTACCGCGTTGAGGTTGAGACCCGTAAAGTTTACGGTGTCGGGCTCATCTTCGGTTTCTTTACATGATGCAAACAATGAAATTGCGATACACAGACCCATTAAAACCGAAATAACCGCTATTAGTTTCTTTTTCATGACTTTCTCCATTTTTTATTGATAGGATGCTAGTTTATTATGTGTAAATTATGACAGTTTTTAAAGAACTTGTCAAGGATTTTTAAAAAGAATTTTTGGATATTTATTAAATTAATCTTTTTATTCCGCCATTTCCACCTCGTCTGATTGGAGGGATTAGCTTTCTTTCCACCCCGTCTGCTACGCAGCCACCCCTCAAGAGGGGAATTTTTTAACGGATATTTATTTTAAAAATCTTAGCCGACATTCTCCATTTTCCATTTTCCATTATTTACGGGCGGAGGGGTATTTTTTTTCGTAGCTTTTGATGGCGGCGGCGATGGTTTGGACGGCTTTGTCGCGGTCTGCCACCTCCTCTACGGCGGTTTCTTTATCTTCTAACTCTTTATACACGCAGAAAAAATGCCGCATTTCGTCAAAGATGTGCTTGGGCAGTTGATAAACCGTTTCGTAGCAGTTGTAGTTGGGGTCGTTAAACGGAATGGCGATTATTTTTTCGTCGTTTAAGCCGCCGTCTAGCATGGTTATCATGCCGATTGGGTAACACTCTACCATAGACAGCGGTTGAATGCTTTCTGAGCACAGCACCAAAACGTCTAGGGGGTCGCCGTCGTCGGCAAAGGTGCGCGGGATAAAGCCGTAGTTGGCGGGATAATGCGTTGAGGTGTATAAAATGCGGTCTAGCACTAAAAAGCCTGTGTCTTTATCTAGCTCGTACTTGTTTTTGCTGCCCTTTGCAATTTCGATTACCGCTACAAATTTATCGGGCGTGATGCGGGATTTTCCGATTTCGTGCCATATGTTCATGTACTAATATTCCTTTTTTTTGATTTTTAAGGCGGGCGCATAATGAATGAAACTGCCGCCTAAGTGCAATACTGTATGTATGGAAGATAATTTTGAAACCTTAGATGAGGCGGTTTGTGAGGCGTTGACGGAGGATTTTTGCTCGGACGCAGACCCTTCGGGCAGTTATACGGGGACCTCTACTATGGGGGACCCGTATCCCGAACAAGATGCCGACGACTTGTAAAAAAGCTTAGGCACGCCGTATACGAACTACGCTTTCTAAAACGGCTCAGTTGTGTACGTCTAAGTACACGCCCCTCGCCGTTTTAGAAACTGTTGTCCGTCTACGGCGCGTCTAAGCTTTTTTACGGATTAAAGACCTCCGTTTTTAGAAAGCTTTTTTATGTCAAATTAGACACCTTAATTTAAACAAAAATCGCCCGAAGTTGGGCGATTTTTTTTTGGAATGTGGCAATTTCCTACTCTCCCGGTCCGTTGCCAGACAAGTACCCTCGGCGCAACAGGGCTTAACTTCTGTGTTCGAAATGAGAACAGGTGGACCCCTGCGCTATCGTCACCACAATGGTACTTTAAGGCGCAAGCACTTAAAGCATAGTAATAATACCACATAACAAAGGGCTTGTCAAGAGTTTTATAAAAGAATTTTTAGGTTTTTTTTAAAAGGTTTGTTTCTTTTCGTTCTATGCGCCAGCAGCTTACGGTTTCTGCCGCCGCTATAAACACGCCGACATTCTCCATTTAAACAATAACGCCGCCGCCTAGGCAGCGGTTTTCTTGGTATAAGACGGCGTATTGACCAGGGGTTACGGCGCGTTGCGGGGTGTCAAAACGGAGGGTGGTTTTGTTGTTTTGGGTGAAAACCGTGCAGGGCTGTTCTTCTTGGCGGTAGCGGCATTTTGCTGCGGCGCGGAATTCGTGTTTTTCGCCTACCGTGCCGATATAATTAACGTCTTGCATGGTAAGTACGGACGAAAATAATTCTTCGCCCTCGCCGTTAGAAACGATTAGACGGTTTTTAGCTAAATCCTTGCCGATAACGTACCAGCGGTTTTGCCCCTCGCCTGCTATACCGCCTAAACCGAAACCCTTGCGTTGCCCTAATGTGTAGTAGAGTAGGCCGTCGTGCGTGCCCAAAACGCGCCCGCTTGCGTCTACGATGTCGCCGCTTTGCGCGGGCAAATAGGTTTGCAAAAACTTTTTAAATTTGCGCTCGCCGATAAAGCAAATGCCTGTGGAATCCTTTTTTTTAGCCGTAACTAAATTTTCGGTTTTAGCGATTTGCCGCACCTCGCTTTTATGTAGGTTGGCAAGCGGAAACAAAACGTTGCTAAGCTGTTTAGTTTTTACTTGGTTGAGAAAATACGTTTGGTCTTTTTGCGTATCCCGCGCCTTTAACAGATGCGTATCGTTTTTGAACTGTTTAATGCCGCAGTAATGCCCCGTTGCGATAAACTCCGCGCCTAATGTTTGCGCGTAGCGGCTAAACGGGCCGAATTTGATTTCGCGGTTGCACAGCACATCGGGGTTGGGTGTGCGCCCTTTTTTATAGGCGTCTAAAAAATAGGCAAACACGCGCTCTTGATATTCGGCGGCAAAGTTTACCGAATAGCACGGAATGCCCAGCTTGGCTGAAACGGCGCGCGCGTCATCAAAGTCGGCGGCGGCGCAGCACGCACCGTCGTCGCCGTCCTCCTCCCAGTTGTGCATGAAAAGACCGATAACGTCGTATCCGTTTTCGATTAAAAGCTTTGCCGCGACAGAACTGTCTACCCCGCCGCTCATTCCGATGACTACACGTTTTTTATTCATATTTATTGTTTTTTTTCCACCCGATGTTTTCTTTCTACCCCGTCTGCTTGGGGGTATATGCTTTTCTTTCCACCCCGTCAACTTCGTTGCAATGGGTCGTTCGTTCCTCACTCCCCGCTTTGGCTAAAAACACGTTGTGTTTTTGCGGCTGAAGCCGCCGCGTCGCGCCTACAAGAGGGGAATTTTTCTGCGGTGTGTTTTTACGGCTGTCGCCGCAGGGAAATTTGTTAGGGTCTTTGTAAAATGGTATATTGGCTTTTTTCATAATTTTTCTCCAAAAGGGTTGACTTTTTATTTTTTTGATGTATACTAATAATGAAGCTCGCGGATGTGTGCTAAGCATTGGGTTCGTCCCCCTTAGCAGTTACCATACAGCGGGCTTTTTATATTTCTAGCGTTTTGCGTCGCGCCTGCAAGAGGGGAATTTTTTTCTTTCCACCCCGTCTGCTTGGGGGTATTGGCTTTTCTTTCCACCCCGTCAACTTCGTTGCCACCCCTCAAGAGGGGAATTTTTCTACGGTTTTTATTTTAAAATCTTAGCCGACATTTTCCATTCTCCATTCTCCATTCTCCATTATTAAAATCCATTATTTAGTCTGCTTTGGGCGTTTAGGTCTAGGGCTGCTAGGTGTGTGTTGTCTATGATGCTGTAATAGGCGCGCGCCGCAACCATAGCGGCGTTGTCGGTGCATAAGACGGGCGGCGGAATGAATACGCGCAAGCCCTCTTCCTGTGCGCGGGTAAGCATTTTTTGGCGCAAATAGGTGTTGGACGCAACGCCTCCTGCTAGGGCTATGTCGGTAAGGTTGTGCTGACGGGCGGCGTACAGCACGGTTTCTGCCAAATTGTCTACGGCGGCGGCGGTAAAGCTTGCGCAAACGTCCGCCGCGCTAAACGGCTCGCCTTTCATTTTGGCGGTGTTTAAGTAGTTTACCAGTGCGGTTTTTAAGCCCGAATAGCTTAGGCGCAAATCCTTTTGAACAGCAGGCTTAGTGTTTTTAAAAAAGTTAATGACGGGTTTTCCCTCGCGTGCAAGGCGGTCTACCTCCGGTCCGCCTGGGTACGGCAGCCCTAATAGACGCGCCGCCTTGTCGAAAGCCTCGCCGATTGCGTCGTCTGCCGTTCCGCCTAACACGCGGTAATCGTTATAGCCGTTTACTTGAATGATTTGCGTGTGTCCGCCGCTTGCCGCCAGCGCGATAAAGGGCGGTTTTAAATCTTCAAACGCGATATAGTTTGCCGCAACGTGCGCCTCGATATGGTTTACCTTGATAAGCGGAATATTTAATGCGTAGGCGGCGGCTTTGGCGTATGAAACGCCCACTAGCAGCGCGCCCGCAAGCCCCGCGCCGTAGGTAACGGCAATTGCGTGCACATCTTGGGGCTTGATGCGTGCCGCCGCTAATGCCTCGTCTACTACTGTGTTAATCGCTAGTGTGTGGTTGCGTGAGGCAACCTCGGGCACTACGCCGCCAAATTTGCGGTGCAGTGCGATTTGCGAAGAAATCACGTTAGAAAGCATAACGCGGCCGTTTTTTACTACTGCGGCGGCGGTTTCGTCGCAGGAGGTTTCTATGCCCAAAATGCAAACGTCTTGCTGCGTTTGCAGGCTGTTAAATTTTTTACGAATGGAGGGGCTTATCATATTACTGCGCCCTACTTTTTTTTAAGTACTCGAAGATAAAGCCGTCTAGCCCGCCGTTCATAACAAACGGAACATCGGTTTCTTCGTATTGTGTGCGGTGGTCTTTTACCATGGTGTAGGGCTGAAAGACGTAGCTGCGGATTTGACTGCCCCACTCGATTTTTTTTAACAGCCCGCTAATCGCGCCCGCCTTTTCGGCGTTTTCGCGCTCGCGCCGCTCTACTAGCTTACTAAGCAGCATTTTGTACGCCGTTTCGCGGTTTTGAATTTGACTGCGTTCGTTTTGGCATTGCACCACAATGCCTGTGGGCAGATGCGTTATGCGCACCGCGCTTTCGGTTTTATTAACGTGCTGGCCGCCTGCGCCGCCTGCGCGGAAGGTGTCGGTTTTAAGCTCTTCGGGCAGAATTTTTACGGATGTGTCGTTGTCGATTTCGGGCATTACCTCTAAGGAGGCAAAAGAGGTGTGGCGGCGGGCGTTAGAATCGAAGGGCGAAATGCGCACTAAGCGGTGCACGCCTTTTTCTGCCTTTAAATAGCCGTAGGCGCACGCGCCCTTTATGATAAAGGTAACCGACTTTATGCCTGCCTCGTCGCCTGCTAGATAATCAAGCTCCTCATACGAATAGCCGTTTTTGTCGGCGTACATTTTGTACATGCGGTACAGCATTTCTACCCAGTCCTGCGCCTCTGTGCCGCCCGCGCCTGCATGCAACGACAGTATGGCGTTTTTTTGGTCGTACTCGCCCGTAAGCAGTGTAGAAAGATACAGCTTATCTAGTTGCGTTACTAAGCCTTGCGCTTGCGCGGCAAGCTCGTCTATAAAGCCCGTATCGCCCTCTTCCTCTGCTAACGTGATAAAATCGGCTAAATCTTGTATGCGCGCGCCTAACGATTCCACTTCTAAAAGCTGCTTTTCGATATGCTTGGCCTGTGCGTTTACCTTTTGCGCGGACGCGGGATTTTTGTAAAAGTCGGGGGCGTGCTGCAACTGGGTAAGCTGCGCAAGACTTTTAGTTAACCTTGAAATGTCTAACGCGCCGCAGCAATCCGCATACAGCTGCGACAAGTCTTTATATCGGTTTTTTATATCGTCTATAATCATGTTAATAATTGGTTTTCACGCTGACTAGGGCTTGCAAAAATGAGGTTCAGACGGGCAACAGTTTGGTTTTTTGCGCGTGCCGCGTACCACTCGGTACGCAAATGCGTAAAAAACCAAAGCGTAGCCCGTATCAACCTTATTTTTGCAAGCCCTAGGCGGTTTTGTCTTTATGCCAGCAACAATCCTTATACTTCTTGCCGCTGCCGCAAGGGCATTTGTCGTTGCGGCCTACGTCTTTGTTGGTGTTTACCGCAACGGCGGGCTTGGGCTTGGCGCGTTTGCCGTCGCCGCGTGAGAGAATCAGCTGCCCTACGTCTTGCCCCTCGCGTTTAATCGGCGCGCGCTCTACATTTACGCGCATTAACAATCCTACGGTTTCTTCTTGAATTTTTTGTATCATTTCTTCAAACATGCCAGAACCCTCTTGCTTGTAGGCAACAACGGGGTCTTGCTGTCCGTAGCCTTTTAAGTGAATGCCTTGACGCAGATTGTCCATCATGTCGATATGGTCCATCCAGCGGTTGTCGACTACCTTTAATAAAATCACGCGCTCGACTTCTTCAAAATCTACGGCGATTTGCTTTGCGCCCTCGATTTTGTCGTTGTAGTACACCATCATCGCCTCGAAAATTTGTTCTTTAATCGTTTCGATGCGCGTCCATTTTTTTAGCCGCTCTTCGGTTAAAAAGGTAGTGTCGCCAGGCAGAAAGATGCGGTCTATTTCGCGGTTTAAATCCGTAATGTCCCATTCGGGCCAGTCGGTTTTGGGGTCGGTGTATAAATCTACCGTATCGGAGATTTCGCCTTTCATCATTTCTAAAATTTGATTATGCACGCTTTCGCCGCGCAGTACCGCGCCGCGCTCTTTATAAATGGTGGTGCGTTGGGCGTTCATAACGTTATCGTATTCTAATACGTTGCGGCGGATAGAGAAGTTGCGCCCCTCGATATTGGTTTGGGCGCGCTCAACCTGGCGCGTAAGCATACGCATAGCAAAAGGCGTATCCTCGTCTATGCCGAACATTTCCGCGATACGCTTCATGCGGTCGCCGCCGAAAATACGCAGCAAATCGTCCTCCATTGATAAGTAAAACACGGACGAACCGATATCGCCCTGCCGCCCTGCGCGTCCGCGCAGCTGATTATCGATACGGCGCGATTCGTGCCGCTCGGTGCCGATAATGCGCAAGCCCCCTACGGCGATAACCTGCTCTTTTTCTTGCTCGGTTTCTACTTTGTATTCGTTGTACAAGTCGCGGAATTGCTTGCGCGCTGCCAAAATTTCGGGGTCATCGGTGTTGAAAAAAGAGGTGGCGTGATTGATTTGTTCTTCAGCTACGCCCATATCGCGCATGCGCTTAGTCGCCAAATATTCGGGGTTTCCGCCTAGCATGATGTCGGTGCCGCGCCCCGCCATGTTGGTGGCAATGGTAACCGCCTTAACCTTGCCTGCTTGGGCTACGATTTCGGCCTCTTTATCGTGGTATTTTGCGTTAAGCACCTTATGCGGAACCTTTGCCTTGCGCAGCTGTTCGGATAATTCTTCGCTGCGCTCAACGGTGGTAGTACCTACTAAGACGGGTTGTCCGCGCTGACAGCACTCGGCAATGTCGGCAATAATCGCGCGGTACTTGCCCGCTATGGTGGTATAGATTTGGTCGTTTTCGTCTACGCGCTCACTAGGTACGTTGGTAGGAATGGTTACAACGTCTAGGCCGTAAATGCCGCGAAACTCATTTTCTTCGGTTTTTGCCGTACCCGTCATGCCCGCTAGCTTTTTATATAAGCGGAAGTAGTTTTGAAACGTAATGGTAGCCATTGTTTTGTTTTCGTTTTGAATGCGCACGCTTTCTTTTGCCTCGATAGCTTGGTGCAATCCGTCCGAATAGCGGCGGCCTACCATAAGACGCCCCGTAAACTCGTCTACGATTACGATTTCGCCGTCGGCTACTACGTAATCCTTATCGCGCTTCATAATGTAGTGCGCGCGCGTGGCGTTGTTGATGTAGTGGTTGGTTTCGGCGTTTTCTACCGCCGTGATATCCTCTAAGCCGAAAAAGCGTTCTGCCT
The DNA here is from genome assembly GCA_009777485.1 of Bacillota bacterium. Taxonomy (GTDB): domain Bacteria; phylum Bacillota; class Clostridia; order Christensenellales; family Pumilibacteraceae; genus WRAP01. Next base: position 2,626 of record WRLT01000015.1, on the reverse strand, counting down.
TTTCTACGCCCGTTTCGGTTAAGTGAACCGTTTTTTTCTTTTCGTCGATTTCGTAATCGTCCGATTGTAAGCTGCGGGCGAAACGGTTGGCGGTAACGTACATTTCGTCTGACTTTTTGCCTCTGCCCGAAATGATAAGCGGGGTGCGCGCCTCGTCGATTAGGATGCTGTCTACCTCGTCGATAATCGCGTAACTTAGGGGGCGTTGTACTAAATCTTCTTTATAAATTACCATGTTGTCGCGCAGGTAATCAAAGCCTAGCTCGTTGTTGGTGGCATACGTGATATCGCAGTTGTACGCAGCGCGTTTGGCAACGTTGTTCATGCCCGCAATCGCCACGCCCACCGTAAGCCCTAAAAATCTATGAACCTTACCCATCCACTCGGCGTCGCGCTTGGCTAGATAATCGTTTACGGTTACTACATGGACGCCCTCGCCCGCGATAGCGTTTAAATAAGACGGCAGCGTGGCAACTAATGTTTTGCCCTCGCCCGTGTGCATTTCGGATATGCGCCCCTGATGCAAGCAGATGCCGCCCATAAGCTGTACGTGAAAGTGGCGCATGCCCAGCACGCGCTTTGCCGCCTCGCGCACTACGGCAAAGGCTTCGGGCAAAATTTCGTCTAACGGCTCGCCTTGCTTGTAGCGGTCTTTAAAAATTTGCGTTTGCGCTTTAAGCTCTTCATCGCTCATTTCTACATAGCGCGGCTCTAACAATTCTATTCTGTCTGCAATAGCGCGCAGGCGTTTAATGTGCTTGCGGTTATCGCTGCCTAAAATCCATCTGATTAATCCCATTTTTTACTCCTGTCTGCATAAAAAATCGCGGCATGATAATGATTACCAAACCATAACGAACTAATCTAGTTTAGCACAAAATAGAAGTTTTTGCAAGCAAAATTATGCCCTTTGGAAACGTTGATTAAGATAGGCGCGCTTCCCTTTACCAAACGGCGTTATAGTGTACGGTAATGCGCGGGTGCAAGGCGCCGTCGGAATAGACCGATTGCCACTGCTGCTGAGTGCCCGCATAGTATATATCGGTAAGGCGGCTGTCGTTAGAAATTGAAACACCGACGCTTTCTACTGAAACAGGAATTCTAAGTGCTTGCACGGTTGCATTATGATAGAAAGCGAGATAATTGATGTAGGTTATCGAAGACGGAATCGTAAGCACTGTATCCGTGCCGAAATATAAATGCAATATGTGGTCTTCAATAATAAATTTATTGTCTACTACCTTGCTTTGAAGATAGAAGTAGATATTATTATCCCACCACGCAGTTACGTACTCTGACAGCCGCGAATCGGGAACTACTACTGCTCTGCTCGCGGATCCTGCCAACTCAGGCGGTGCGCCTTGTAAAAACATGACTGTATAAGTCGGAAAAGCACCATTTCCTATATGCGTTACGGAAGCTGGTATTTCAATCGCGGTTAAAGACGTTTTGTCAAACGCCTCCCACCCTATATGCGTTACGGAGGCGGGTATTTCAATAGTAGCTAAAGACGTGCTGCTAAACGCATTAGTCCCTATATGCGTAAGCTGACTGTTTGCACCGAAATACACAGAGGTAAGTGTTTGAATGCTATCAAACGCATAACCCCCTATATGTGTTACGGAAGCGGGTATTTCAATCGCAGTTAAAGATGTATCGCGAAACGCAGCATACCCTATATGCGTAAGCTGACTGTTTGCAGCGAAAGAAACAGAGGTAAGCGATTGGACAGATACAAACGCATTATCCCCTATATGCGTTACAGAGGCAGGTATTTCAATAGTGGTTAAGGATGTATTGCCAAACGCATACTCCCCTATATATTCAAGCTGACTGTTTGCGCCGAAGGTTATGGAGGTAATGCTTTTGGTATTAAAGCTATCCCTTATAACCGTTACCGTATCCGGAACGGAAACAGACCGAATACCCTCTTTGGTAAATAGGTAGTCGCTCAACGTGCGCACGGGTATGCCCCGTATATGCGACGGGATAATAACCTCGGTTTCATTGCCTACGTACCAATCTAGCGTTATGCCGCCGCCTCTGCGGATTTCAAAGCCCCCTGGCTCGTTTGCGTTTGTAATTACAGTGTATTCCTCACGGTAATAAAAGCCGTTGTAATAGCCGTCCCAAATAGAATTAGCCGCCCATAGTGTAACGCTTGCGCTGAATAGCAGTGCAAAGGATAAGCATGCAACAATAACCGATGCTATGCGTTTTTTGGCGGTTTTGGAAAATAGGCGTTTGGCGTCGTAGCATAGTAGGCCTATAAATACAGCAAATAATATGCACTCTATAGCGATAGCCGATGCTGCCCACGGAAAGCGGTAAAAGTATATAAGCCCGACAGCAATCATAACAAGCGGCAGGCATAGTAAGGTAATTAGGCGCGCTTTAAAGTGTGCTTTGTTGTACGGCTTTGGGGGTTTTGGCGTGCGCGGAGGTGCGGACGTTACGGGGCGCGGCGGAGATGCGGGCGCACTTCCCGCCCCGCTTGAAACGGTTTGGGCGATTGCCTCTTTTAATAAGCCGAAGCTTGCTATTTTTGCGTGGTTGATAGCTTGGGCGGTGCGCAGGGCGGCGGGCAGTGCGTAGGGCTCTACGTTTTCGTACACTACGCAAAAGT
>WRLT01000014.1 GCA_009777485.1 Bacillota bacterium | reverse complement strand
AATAGTTTCACACACATTTCACACATATCACTCATAAAAAATAACTATTTTGACCTCTGTTTTCTTATAAAAACCCCATTTTAGGCGGTTTTAAGGAACAGGAACGCAGTTGTCAAATGTAATTCTTCTTTTGTCAATGGTTTTTTCGCCATATTTTCCTCCTATGCCGTTTGCAGGCACAACTCCTTATATATTTCCGCCATTGCCAAGGTGTCTAGCTTACAGTACGCAAGCAGGCTTTGACGGATGCGGTTTCGTTCCGTGGCTTCCATTTTCTTTAAGGCAAGAAATGCCGTCATCGCCTCTGTGCCGTTGTGAATATCGTCAAGCAAGCTGTAGTCTAAATCAGGATTATTAGGACAAAGCGCAGGTAGAACGCTTTTGACCGAAAAACTGCCGCCCATTTCCTTGCAGTACATCATTCCGCCACGGAACACATCGTATAAGTCCACGATGCGAAAAATGATGTCGTGCAAGTGTTCTTTTAGGTCAGGAAACTCGTCCGCCATCTCTTTTAGGCGCGTGGACTCAAAGTCGGTATAAACGATTATTGAGCCGCCGTTACGCGGTATATCCGCAACAATCCGCTCCGCTAGCGTCCGCAAGTCGTTCTTACTCTCATCCGATAGAAACTCCCTATGCTCCATTGTGTCGGCATTCTTATCTTTTAAAATGTGCAAGCTGTACTGACACGGTATTTGTTGGTACGGTCTTTGTCCGTCATAAATCGGAATAACCGCCGAATAGGTTTCAAAGTCAAAAAAGTATGCGGGGAATTTGATAGTAGACAAAAAGCCTTGCACCGCCGCCTTGTCCACATACATCGGCTTGTTGCCTAGCACACTGTCAAGATGCCTTTGCCTTATGTCGCCAAGCTTAATTCCGCTTTTCCGCACATCCTCAAACGAAACAATCCCCTTTTTATAGTATTCAAACTTTTTCTTTTTTGAAAAGCCGCTGTCGCCACGAAAGCTAAAAATGCTATTTGACGGCAAATGTGCCGAGCAATATTCCCAAAACGCACATTTGTAGTTAGAAAAGCAGTTTGCGCAAATATCGTTTTTAGGTTCTGTCCCTGCGTAGACACCTTGTGCCTCTTTGACCCTAATCCCAATATCCCTTGAAAACTCGTCCTGCACCACAAGCCCCGTCACATCCTCAATCACAAACAACTCGTGCGGATTGACCGTCCCTTTCCTTATGTATTTGTTGTTTACATAAGCCAAATGACAAGCCCGAACCTTTATGCCGCATTGTGAAAGCACATATCTTTGAAACGCTACATCGTGCAAGTATATCAACTTGCGACCCGTCGAGGATTTGACCTCATACAAGTCCCATGTGCCGTCAAAATTGTTTTTTAGAATATCCACTGCAGCATAAACATCATCACTTGAAAAAGCCGCCTCGGCAATCGCAGGACAATCCGCAACCACTAGATCTTTGGTCTTTGCCACCATAGTAGCAATATCCGGTTTGCCGTTCGGCAGCCTCTTGAAAGTATCCACAAGCCCGCCAAAAAGCCCGTGAGCAAACACCCCTGCCTCATTCCCTTGCTCAAACCGTGCCTCCAAGCTCGCATCCGGCACAAACAATTCAGGCTTATGACAATGCAACCAAAACTGCTTAGGGCAAGTTACAAACGCCGTATATTTACTTTTTGAAATCCTGTACATTGCTCCACCTCATTCGTGTTTATGCCCTTATACTATCACACTGCCTGTCCAAAAAAGCGGACAAACCTCTTGAATACTTGTGCAGTATTTATATATTATTTAGGCACGACTGTCAAGTGATTGCAGACCCCCACCATAAGCATTTTAAAATTTTATTAAAAGCTGTTGTATTGTTCATAATATTGTGGTATAATGATTACAGCAAACAATTTAGAGGTATGGTATGGCTATTATTAAACCTGTTTCGGATTTGCGAAACTACAACGGAGTTTTAAAGGATTGCGTAAAAGGCTCGCCTGTTTATTTAACGAAAAACGGTAGGGGCAGATTTGTTTTGTTAGACATTGACGACTACGAAAAAGAAATAGCCGAAAAGCTTTTATTTTCACGCATAGCGGAGGCGGAAATGCGGATTCAAAACGGCGAACAATATATGTCGATAGAAGAACTAAAAGCAAAGCTGGGGATTTAAATGAAAACGCTACGGCTGCAAAAAGCACTATTGTACAGATAAGTACTATAAGATTTTTACTAGGTTTTTTCATAATGCAAGTGCTCCTTTTTTTACTTAAAGTATTACACATCCATTATACCACATAAAAAAAGCCCGAGAGTGTCAATATTTGACACTCTCGGGCTTTTGGATATTTTTTATTGCCCCCAATGCACGGTTGCGTTATTGTTGCTGCCTAACCAATTACTACGCCACCCCGCAGGAGGACTGGTATGCCCTTGCACATAGACGTCGGTTAGATTAGTACAATAGCTAAACAATGTATATCCCATTTCCGTTACCGAATTAGGAATAGTTATAGAAGTTAATTCCGTACAGTTACGAAATACGTTATCCGCAATGCGTGTAAGCTGACTTCCGTTTTGAAAGGTAACGCTTGCTAAGCTTGTGCAATCATGAAACGCATTATCCCCGATACTCGTTACCGAATTAGGAATAGTTATAGAGGTTAATTCCGTACAATTGCGAAATACGTCACCCTCAATGCGTGTAAGCTGACTTCCGTTTTGAAAGGTAACGCTTGCTAAGTTCGTACAATCAAGAAACGCTCCACTATATATTTGCGTTACCGAATTAGGAATTTCTATGCTACTTAAACTTGTACAATTATAAAAAGCTAAATTCCAAATATGCGTAAGCTGACTTCCGTTTTGAAAGGTAACGCTTACTAAGCTTGTACAATCACGAAACGCAGCTGGCCCGATACTCGTTACCGAATTAGGAATAGTTACAGCAGTTAATTCCGTACAGTTGATAAATGCAATTTGCGCAATCATCGTTACTAAATTAGGTACAATATATGAACCTGCTTTTTTAGCAGGATATGTATATAATATGGATTTGGTTTTATTAAATAATACGCCGTCTTCACTTGCGTAGTTTTGATTTTCGGCATCTACCGTAATATTTGTTAAGCCTGCACAATTCTCGAACACATCATTCCCGATATTTGTTACCGACGCAGGCAATTCTATGCTGGTTAAACCCTCACAACCGCGAAACGCATTATCCCGAATTCTGCTGCTCCCGGCTACGATTACCGTTTTAAGCGACTGCGGTATTACAGAATTTTGGTTGTCGCTATTGCTTGCCCCAAAAATCCATCCGAAATGCGTATCGCTTGTTCCGCTTAGAGTGTATCCTACAAACGGTATAGTAATAGAGGTTAAACTTGTGCAATCACGAAACGCTCCACTAGATATTTGCGTTACCGAATTAGGAATTTCTATGCTGCTTAAGCTTGTGCAATCACGAAATGCACCACGCCAGATAGTCTGTACCGAATCTGGTATAATGATAGAGAGTAAACTCTTGCAGTTAAAAAATGCTTCTTCGGCTATATCATATAATCGACTTTCGTCTGCAAATGCAACGCTTGTTAGCTCTGTACAGTTCTCGAACGCACTTGGTCTAATACGCTCTACCGTTGCGGGTATGATGATAGAGGTAAGTAGATTTGTTTTTGCAAAACCATTCTCGAAAATATTATGTTGAAACCCTCTTTCTGCTATGCGTCTTATGGGCAAACCTTTATAAAAATCGGGTAACGTAATATCTCCAAAAAGTGTTACGCCGTTTGCAACGGAAATTTCGTACGCTGCAATGTCCATAGAGTATCGCACATAACTAAACATCTCCGTCCATCTTGCGTATAATACAATGTCTTGCTTAAATGCAGTTGCAGAAAGAAAGGGTAAAGCAGTGCCCGTTCCGCTTGAATTTAAAAACCATCCGTCAAAGATATAATTAGTTTTTGTAGGCTCAATTAAAAGCGTTTCCTCGCCAAACGTATGCGATAAGGGAGTTTTTTCGCCGTGAACACCGCTAAACGCTCCGCCGCCTGCATCGAAGTAAGTAATCGTATAGACATTTATATAGTGCGCATAAATAGTTTGATGATTATGTATGGCAGCGGAAAAATCAAATCGCGTTATAAAGCTTGGGTCTTGATACCATCCTTCAAAGGCATAGCCTGCTTTTTGCGGATTTTCGGGCTTTGCTGCCGTACTTCCCGCCTCTACCGTTTGGCTTGGTATTTGCGTACCGCCGTCTGTATCAAAGGATATGGTATACAACGCAGAGGGCGGCAATTTTTCGCTGCACGCAGTTAGCGCGGCGGCGGCAACAAGCAACAGCATCAATGCAAATAAATACAGTAGTTTAGTTTTGTTTTTCATAAAAATAACGCTCCTTTTTTATTACTTAAAGTATTACTCTTACAGTATACCACATAAAAAAAGCCTGAAAGTGTCATCCTTTGACAGTTTTAATTTTTTCTTATGCTGATGTATTATCATTGTAACATATGCCCATAATCGCTGCCAAGCACATTCGCCTCAATTACTTTTTTTATAAATGCAAAAATCTTTTTTTTATATCGGTAAAATGTTCTTGTTGAAATAAATAATTTTTGTGCGATATATTCTCCCGATACATTGGACGGGTTGACAAAAAGAAGTTCAAAAACTTGCGAAAACTTTGATTTTTCATGTACATCGTATATTTTGTAAAAATTTTTTAGCTGTGTTAAAAAGTATGCTAGCTTTTTTTCGCTTTCATTGTATGTGTACTTGGGCTTTTGCGTAAGTACTTTACACTTATTTAAAAATTCTTTAACGTGTTTCATAAATTTTAAATTTGTTTTACCGCATAATTGAATAATTTAAAAAAATACGGCGGGGCTTTATATGCCTTACCGTATAATTGTAGCAATGTATTTTTAATTTGTCATCATAGATTTCTATGATTTTATCTCATAGAAATCTATGATTTTTGGTTTTTTTAGTTTTTTGCACTGCTTTCATTTTCTTCAAGCATATATTTTATCATAAACGCTTTTTGGCTTTTTACGTTGGTTTTTTGAAATACATGCTGCATGTGCGTTCGGGCTGTGTTTTCAGATATGTAAAGTTTGTGCGCAATTTCGCCGCAGGATTTTCCTAGCAATAACAGGTCGGCAACCTCCTTTTCTCTTTCGGTAAATACATCGGTCGGCAGCGGCTTGCCCTTTGCGGATACTTTAATGACTACCGTTTTTTCTTTTACAAAAAGTCTTTTTATCATGCGCCCGAAATCGGCGGGAGTTTTTTTCTTAACTGCTGTCAAATAGATAACCAAAGCAAGCAGTACTGCAGCGGCGGCAAGGGCGGCGGCAATTAAAACCATTTCATAATAATGCAGTCCGCTTACCGTTAAAACGCCGTTTTCTTGCGTAAAATCGTAATTGAGTGCCGAAAGCTTATCTATTCCGATAATTTCTATAACGTAGCTGCCGCGCTTTAATCGGCGGGTTTTGGTGCTTGCTTGCACGTTGAACGCAAGATTTTCTAAGCCTTCGATAATGCCCTCTGTTTCCGCTTCGGAATTGTTGATAAAGCCTGTTACGGTATAATAAAAATTCGGCAGCGGTTTTGCATATCCGACCGCAGCGTTTACTGCCCGTAACGTAAGCAGGACTTTTGAAATTTCGTATGGCGCAACAAATATCTGATAAACAAATGCCGTTTCGTATACGATTTCGGCATCGTATAAGCCTGCGTTTATAAAATCATCGCCGTGTGCGGTTGCCTCTGCAAAAATGGGCTTGTTCTCGATGTAATCGCCTAAAAAAACGATTTGCGGGTCAAAGTCCGCCGTGCCGTCGTAAGACTTTCCCGTCGGAACAATAAGCACTACATTTGCGATATTTTTTAAATAGGGCGTGCCGATGTTTTCATAAATACCCCATGTATTTATAAAATCAAAGCCCGCGTAAGCCGTTTGGGTTTTAAGCTGTGCGGTGTCTAACATGGATACGTTTTCTGCGGAATATTTGTCTGTCGGCATAATTTTTCCGTGCCCGACACCGTATGAAAAAATAACCCTGCTGTTCTGCGGTACAGACGCTCCTATAAATGCGTCTAATTCGGCATCGTTTTTTAGTTCGGTATAGCTGCTGCTAATTTCGTTAGGAACCGAAATTCTTGCCAAAGAACCGTACCCGAAAATTCCGCCTGCCGCGCCGTCCGTTTGAATTTCCGCTTTTATATAGCAGTTTTCTACGGCAGTATGCTGCGCAAACCCTGCGACGCCGCCCGCAGCAAAGCCGCCGCTTTCCAGCGTGCCTGTAAAGAACGATTCCTTTACGTCCGCGTTATCCGCCGAACCCATAAAACCGCCCACCGCTCCTTGTAAAAACCCGTCCGCTGCTGACGTGCGTATATTTCCCGATACAGAACTCCGTGCAATTACGCTTGTTTTTGTATTTTGAATATTTGCATGGTCTGTTGAATTTAAAAATCCTATTAAGCCGCCGACATATGCGCCGCCCGTGATGCCGTCCGATGCAAGAGAAATGCTAAGGTTTACTACGGTTGTATCCAGCGCGATACCGAATAAGCCTGCATATTCTGCGTCGGGTCGGTTAAGCCAAAGGCTGCTTATTTGAAAACCGCGTCCGTCTACATAGCCGTGAAAACGGTCTTCTTCCGTTAAGCCCTGCCCTACGGGCAACCAGCCTTGCCCGTCGCGGTAAAGCACGCCGTTTAGGTCAAGCGCGTCTTTTAAATCAATATCCGCGCCTAACGCAAAATGGTTAGGCTCTGTTTTTATGCCTTGCCGCAAGCGCATATTATCTAAATGAACGGGCGTAGTGATTAGGTAGGGATTGTGCGCACTGCCGTCGCCGCTTGCAAATAAGCCGTCCGCTCCGTCTGCATATGCAAGCTGACTTGTCTTAAAAAGCATGCAAACAGCTAAAATGACTACGGCAAAAGCAAATGCGGCTGCCGCTGCAAACCGTGCAACGCTTGATAATTTGTGTATGTAGTTAGTTTGCGTTTTCTTTGATGTGTTCTTGTTTTTTAACGCTTGCCGAACTTCCATTTTTTAATTATAACATTTTTAACCAAAAAGTCAAGTTTTGATTAAAATTTTATTGCCGTATTTAAAACTCCAAAATCGTACCGTGCGCAGGCATCAATAAAAGCACCTTGCGGAAAGCAAGATGCTTTTATTAGATGAGGTTGGTTTAGTTGCAGACAGATTAGCCTTTAATGCTGCTCATGACGCGGTTCCATGTGTCGGGCATGAAGTTAAACACAATTACTACTACGCAGAATGCCAAATATATGGCAACCAAAATGATAGTCTTTTTGGTGCAGCGGCGGCTGAGTGCAAATTCTAAGCCTTTTAAGAGTGCAATTAAAAAGAATATCGTGGCTGCGGCTTGCATCATACGTCCCGCTACTTCGCCTTTGAACCATTCCATGAAAATACCGATAACGGTAATGGCAAAGAACATGATGGCAAAGAACGCGGCAAACGCGCAAATTTGACCGATTTTTCTTCCTAACTTCATGCTGGGCGTCATGCCTGTGGGTGCGGGTTTTTTGTTGTTGGACATTTTTGGGTACCTCCGTTTTTTTTTACTGTATTCAGTATAACCGCATAAAAATAATAAGTCAACAAAATTAACTTACTAAACGTTTAAATTGCGGTTAAAATTAGGTTAGAAATTGGGAGGAATTTTTAGTTATTCATTATGGCTGCTTTTTACCTTCATAAGGCGGGCTAATGCGCCGCGCTGGTTTTCTTCTAGCTTAAAGCGGATATATTTTATGGTTTCTTCTAATTGCGGAATCATCACGTGTTCTAACGCGTTGACGCGGCGTTTGTTTTTTTGTATTTCGTCCGCTAGCATATTAGTGGTTTTTTCGGCTTCGGCAAGCTTTAAAAGCTTTTCGGTCAGCTGATTAAGCGTTGCGATAGAAACATCCATTTCAGCAGTTACAGAGGTAAAGCTGTACGGAAATAAATCGTCTGATTTGCTGGGCGCGATTTGGATAATCGGCACGGAAACGCCCATTATAGCAGCCGTTTGGGTACTGATTGAAACCGTGCGGGACGGCATTAAAAGCGTTTCGTCTAGCGTTGCGGGCGGTGTAAGCGCGCGGGCCAAAACAAATTGCTTCATTGCGGCGGCAAGGCTTTTTTCTATTTGGGTGCGCAACTCTTTATTGCGGCGTGCAAAAACCGTAAACCGCCGTATCATTTCGTCGGTTTTATCCTTTAACAGCTTATGCCCTCTGGTTGCGGTGTGCAGCCGCGCCGTCAGTCTTTTAAGCTCCATTCGTGTGGGGTTTACGCGTAGCCTTGCCATGTACCTTCCTTACACATAATATTTTTGTAAAAACTCGTCGCGTATGCGTTTCAGCTCGGACTTTGGCAGAATTTTTAACAGCTGCCAACCGATAGTAAGCGTTTCGTCGATGGTGCGGTCGGTTTCGAAACCTTGCGAAACATATAGCTTTTCAAACTCGCCCGCAAATGCCGCGTACAGCTTATCGATATCGGATAAGGCGGAATCGCCTAAAACGGACGCTAATTCTTTTGCTTCCTTGCCGCGTGCGTAGGCGGCGAATAATTGGTTCATGGTGTTGGCGTGGTCTTCGCGCGTTTTTCCTTTGCCGATTCCTTTATCTTTTAGGCGCGAAAGACTGGGCAGTACGTCTATCGGCGGTGTGATGCCTTTTTTGAAAAGGTCGCGCGATAAAATGATTTGCCCCTCCGTGATGTAGCCTGTAAGGTCGGGTATCGGATGCGTTTTATCGTCCTCGGGCATGGTGAGTATAGGGATTTGCGTAATGGAACCTTTTTTACCTTTTATGCGCCCTGCCCTCTCGTACAGCGATGCCAAATCGGTATACATATAGCCTGGATAGCCGCGCCGCCCCGGTACTTCGCGGCGCGCGGCGGACGTTTCGCGCAGGGCTTCGGCGTAGTTGGTAATGTCGGTGATAATTACTAAAACGTGCATATCCATTTCGAACGCTAAATACTCTGCCGCCGTTAACGCCATTCGGGGCGTAGCGATGCGCTCGATTGCGGGGTCGGAGGCAAGGTTGACAAACAGCACGGCAGATTGAATCGCGCCCGTCTTTTTAAAGTCGGAGATAAAATAATCCGCCTCCTCAAACGTAATACCTACCGCTGCAAAAACTACCGCGAAAGGCTCTTGCGCCGCAATAACCTTAGCCTGACGGGCGATTTGCGCCGCTAAACGGGCATGCGGCAGCCCCGACATAGAAAACACGGGCAACTTTTGCCCTCTTACTAACGTGTTAAGGCCGTCTATGGCGGATACGCCTGTTTGGATAAATTCGTTGGGATAATCGCGCGCGTACGGATTTATAGGGCTGCCGTTGATATCCATGTGCTTGTGTGCGATAATCTGCGGGCCGCCGTCTGCGGGATTGCCCATGCCGTCAAATACGCGCCCTAACATATCGCCGCTTACACCTAAGCGCATACTTTTGCCTAAAAAACGCGCCTTTGCCGTAGAAATTTTTAAGCCCTGCGAAACGCCGAACAGCTGAACAAGGGCTTTGTCGGAGGATACCTCCAACACCTTTCCCTTGCGGATTTCGCCGTTAGCTTGTTCGATTTCGACTAACTCGTTATACGTTACGCCGCTTACTTTTTCTACCAGCATCAGCGGTCCGACAACTTGGGTAATGGTTTTATATTCTTTTAGCACGGATGTTTTCTCCTTTAAGGCTTTACGGCGGCGGCAACCGCTTGCGAAAGCTGCTTGCTTATTTGATTAAGCCGTTCTTGGATTTCGTTTTCGGGGATGTATTTTGCCCTGCCGATTTGCTCGCGCACGGGCAGCGATAATAAAACGTTTAAATCGGCGTCGGCTTTAAGAGCGTCTTGGCATAAGACGTGGCAGTCTAAAATCAGTTTTAACATTTTATATTGCTTAGTAAGCGACGTGTAAGTGTCTACCTCGTTAAAGGCGTCTTGGTGCAGATAATCCTCGCGGAGGGATTTGGCGGTTTCCATCGTGATGCGGTTTTGAGGCGATAACGCGTCTACGCCAACCAGCCGCACAATTTCTTCTAACTCGCTTTCCTCTTGCAAAATGCGCATAGCGTCTTTAACCATTTCGGGAAATTCGGGCGCGGCGTGTTCGGCATACCATTCCGACAATTTATCCGCATACAGCGAATAGCTTAGAATCCAGTCTATGGCGGGAAAATGTCTGCGGTACGCCAAAGCGGCGGAAAGCCCCCAAAACACCTTAACGATACGCAATGTGGCTTGGGAGACAGGCTCGGATAAATCGCCTCCTGCGGGAGAAACCGCGCCGATTGCCGTTACCGCGCCTGTTTGTTCGCCGCTGCCTAAGCACTTAACCGTACCTGCGCGCTCGTAAAACTCGGCTAGTCGTGCGGATAAATACGCGGGGTATCCTTCCTCGCCGGGCATTTCCTCTAAACGGCCGCTCATCTCGCGCAGAGCCTCTGCCCAGCGTGAGGTGCTGTCTGCCATAATAGCAACCTTATAGCCCATGTCGCGGTAATATTCGGCGATGGTGATGCCTGTGTAAATAGACGCCTCCCGTGCTGCTACGGGCATGTCGGAGGTGTTGGCTATTAAAACGGTGCGCTTCATAAGCGGAGCGCCCGAATGCGGGTCGATAAGCTTAGGAAACTCGTTAAGCACGTCTGTGATTTCGTTGCCGCGCTCTCCGCAGCCGACATATACCACGATTTCTGCGTCTGCCCATTTGGCTAATTGGTGCTGTGTGATGGTTTTGCCGCTGCCGAACGGGCCGGGTATAGCCGCAACGCCGCCTTTGGCGATGGGAAAAAACGTATCAATGCTGCGCTGCCCTGTTATCATAGGCGCGTCGGGCGAAAGCTTTTCTTTATAGGGACGCCCCTTGCGCACAGGCCATTTTTGCAGCATAGTAATTTCGGTTAGCTTGCCGCTGTCTGATTTAACGGAGGCAATGACATCGACAATGGTTTTTTGACTTTTTTCTGCAATGGAGGTTACCGTTCCGCTAACGCCGTGCGGTACCATAATTTTGTGCTGAACTACGGGAGTTTCTAACACCGTGCCTAAAACATCGCCTGTTGTTACGCGCGCGCCTTTTTGCACACAAGGAATAAACTGCCATAATTTTTTGCGGTTTAAGGCTTGAACGGCTACGCCGCGTCCGATTCGGTCGCCTGAGGCGGCATACAGCGCGTCCAGGGGGCGTTGAATGCCGTCGAAAATGCTTTCGATAAGACCCGGTGCTAGCTCTACCGAAAGCGGCGCGCCCGTTGTGCTTACCGGGTCGCCTACCCCTAAGCCCGTAGTTTCTTCGTATACCTGAATAGAGGCCTTATCGCCGCGCAGTTCGATTACCTCGCCGATAAGTCCCGCATTTGAAACCTTAACTACGTCGAACATTTTTACGTCCGCCATGTTTTGGGCAACAATCAGCGGCCCTGAAACTTTTATTATTTTACCCTGCATCCGCCTCTCCTTTTGCTGATTTAAAGTAGGATATCCGAGCCTAACGCTTTTTCGATGTCTTGTTTTACGCCCGCTTGTCCAAAGCCCGAGCCCGCGCCGTTTGCAGACGGGATAGGAATTACCGCCGGAAAGCTTTTGGTTTTTAGGCGCAATAGAATATCTTGATTGGCTTGGGCGTAGTCTTCGGTAATGAAAACAACGGCAAAGCCTTCTTTTTCTAGTTTTAATAAAGCCTCGCGCGCGGCACTTCCGTCTGCGGCGGCGAAAACCTCTAAGCCTGCCGCTTTAAATAATGCCGCGCTGAATGCATTTCCGATAACGCCTACTCTTTTATACATACACCTTACGCAGCCTTTTAATTATTTCGTTTTGCGCTATGCGGTTTTTAATGCAAACTACTATTAAACGCAAATTATCGATTTCGGTTTTTTTTGCCAGATAGTACTGTATAAGCGGTAAAATTCCGTCGACATCTGATTTGTGCGGCACAATAATTTTGTTTTGCATATCTACATATAGCAGCTCGGTTTGCGTAAACGGCAGATTATTTTTATATTCTGCCAGCGCGGTTTTAATAAAATCGCGGTAGGGCTGATAAGCTTCTTCTGCGTCGAACAGCGCGGATATGCCGTCTGCGGGCGCGGCGTACAGTGCGTCAAAAAGCTTGCGGGGCAAAGCGCCGTCCGCGATAAACATTAAGCTTAGAGCGTCCTTTGTTAGTCCGTGCTTTTTTATGCGCAGCAGCGACAAGATGTTTTTGCAGTCTATTTCGATGGTGAAATAAGCTTTAAGCTGCGGGCTTTTACAGCTTTTAAGTAAGCGCGTTACCGTTTTGTAATACGCTTTTTGCAGCAGAGCGTCTATAACGGAGGGCTTTCGGTTACCTAAATAAAATTGCTTGTCGATATCTTCTAGGCCTTGCGCGATTTCTTTGGGTAACGCCGAATAGTCGTCTTGCAGTACCGATGTTGTAAGGCTTTGAACGGGATATACGCCGCGCAAAAGCGGAACGCCGCTTTCGGTTAGCCGCAGATACTTTTGCTTGGTTAATACTTTAAGGTTATGGATATCGTGCGCAAGCAAAAAGCAATCCGTTGCCGCTTTTTGCGCGCTTTGCGCGCTGATAAATTCTGTAACGCTTTCCCACTCGGTTTGCAAAAGCTGCTCGAAATCTTCGGGGTTTTCGACGGATTTGCCCGCGCCGAATTTTGTTTCGCGCAAAAATTTAAGCGCGTCCGCAAGCGACGGGCTTTGCGCTAATTGTAAAAGCTTATCGCTGGTAAGCAAGGCAAGCGATAATGCGCTGACCAGCCCGTTTGCGTAGCAAAAGCTTTTTTGTTCAGTTTGCGTTGCGTTATCGTTCATGATTTTAAAATAAGATGCCTGCAAGCGTGGGTTCTAACTCCTCGCGCAGGTATTCCAGTAAAAATTCGAAGCTTAGGTTTTGCTCGTAGTTAGGGTTAATAAGCCGTATGCCCGCTGTGAAATCTCCGAATTCTTTACTTAAATGCAGCTTGTGCGCAGCGTGCTTGTCTAAAAATGCTTGCGTTATCTGATTTGCGTCCTTTTTAGCAATCACTACCGTATCGCCGTTTTGCGCGTGCCGTAAAAGGCTTGCAATCAGTGCAAGATACTCCTTTTGCGGCAAGGCCGAAAGCTTTTCAAGCGCGGAGGAAAAGCAGCGTAAAAGTAGGTGTCTTTTGGCAGCAAGGAGGCTTTTGCCGCGCTCTAAACGCGCAGCTTGTTCGGCGCGCTGTACGGCTTGGGCAAGCAAATTTTTGTTTTGCTGACGGGCATCGGCTAAAAGCTGCGCCGCTTGTGTTTCGGCGCGGGCAGTTAGTTCGTCCGCTTTTTGCCGTGCGGCAATTAAAAGCTTTTCTGCGTTTTCTTGCGCATCGGATAAAATGCTTTGTATAATTTGTTCTTTTCCGCTCATATATTTTTTTCCGTTTAAGGCTTAACCGATTAAAAAGATGGTGATAACCAGCGCAAGGATACAGTACATTTCTACGATACCCGTAAGCATAAGGCCTTTTCCGAACGAATCGGGCTGTTTACCCAGCATTTGGATGCTTGCCCTAGAAACTCTGCCTTGCGCAAACGCGCCTAAGCAGCCCACTATCGCAATCGGCAGCGCGGCTAACAGCAGCCCCAGTCCGTGCGTCAGCGTCATTTCTACCAGTGCGCCGCCCGACCATATGTTTTGCAAAATTAAAAAGCCCGCTACAAATCCGTATATCCCGTTTGTTGCCGGAAAAATATGCAAAAAGAATGCTCTGATAAATAGTTTAGGCTTTTCGGAGGTAAGCCCCGCCGTTGTCTGCCCCGCCTTAGCAACGGCATACGCCGAACCTATCCCCGGCAGAATAACCGCCAGACCTGCGCCTAATATAGCAAGCACATGACCCATTTCAAACATAATTTTAACTCCTTTGTTTTTTTATTTTTTTAGGGTTATATATTTTGTTTCTCCCGCAAAGGCTTTAAACGCTTTGCCCTCTCCGGTGTAAAACTTTGAAAAGAATTCTATAAGCTGTAATCGGCTGTTATGGATATAAATCCCCAGCAAATTCAGCGCAAGATTAAAGGTGTGCCCTATCAGCAGTACGATGCCGCCCATGATATAGCCGAACACGCTGCCCGACATAAAGGAAAGCCCCAGTGTGTTAAAGACCTGCCCTAAAACCGTACCTGCCAGTGCTAAGCCGAAAAGCCTTAAATAGCTTAAAACGTCCGAAAATAAATTGACTGCCGCGTATAAATTGCCTGCACCGCCAAACACCTTTGCCGCGATTTTTTTATTGCGCCTGCCTCCCGTAAACACCAGTACTGCCAAAAAGCCCAGTGCGGTATACCAACCGATTTGCGTGAGTATAGGGTTAGCGGGAATAAAGCGCACCACGCCCATGCCCGCTATTGCCAGCATTACGCCTATAAATACCCCTATCCACGTAAAGTCGTCTAGCACTGCGTCTAGCACTCTGCGCTTGCTGATTTTGTTGTACGCGCGCATAGCAAAACCTGCCATGATGTGCAGCATGCCGAAAAACAGCGTCAGCACAATCATATCCATAGAGTTTTCCATCGGGTCAAACCAAAGAGGACGCAATAGCGGCGCGGAGGATTGTACCATAAACCAACTGCCGAACAGCACGCCCCAAATTATACAGCTTATGCCGCCGAATAAAAATATTTTAAATAGCTTAGCGGTTTCTTTTTTGGGTTTAACCGCCAGTAGTACGATAAGTGAAACCAACGTTATAACCAGTCCGTAGCCTACGTCGGCTAACAACAGACCAAAGAAAATAAAATAAAAAATTCCTAACACCGTGTTAGGGTCTTTTTCGCGGTAGCTCGGCTTTCCGTACATATCGGTAATCATGCTGAAAGGCTCGCCGAATTTATTGCTTTTTACTAAAACGGGCGGCTCTTCGGATTTTGCGGGTTTAGAAAAAACTATTTCCGAAACGCTAAGCGTATGGTTTACCGCTTCGTGTACTTGTGTTTCCTGTTCGGCGGGCAGCCACGCCTCTAAAAAGAAGGTTTGCTCTGTTTTGCTGATAGAACCGTTGCCGCTTTCCTTTTGGTGCTCGATGTTATAGTAATCGTATAATAGTTTAACCTCGTCTGTAAACGCGCTTAAAGCCGCACCCTCGCTAACCAGTTCGGCGCGCTCGGCTTGCAGTGCTTCAATCTCGGCTTGTAGCTTACGCGTTACTTCTTGCGCCGTTACTGAATAGCTAAACGCGCAAGGCGCAAAGCCTAATGCGCCCAGTGCGGCAGAAAGCGTTTCTTTATCGGAGTGTAAGCAAACCGCAAAAAGTACATAGCCGTTTTTTTGGAACTCTTTAAAAACAATTTCCGCTTTTGTATAGGTGCGCTGCAAGGCTTGCAGTGATTTTAAATCTACATTATTTACAACGCCCAGTAAGCTTGCGGTGTAACGGGTATCGCGGGCTGCGTTTAGCGGAGTGTTTGAAACGCAGTACGGGGCAAGCTGAACAATTTCAGCCGAAAGGTTTGATATGCGTGCGTCTAAGGCGTTGATTTTAGCTTGTATGTTTTGGCTTTTATCCACCTCGATTAGCAATCTGTTTTCGGATTCGGGCGCGCTAATAAGCTGTTCGTGCTTAAATTCGGGCGCGCGCGGCGACTTAGCTTGTTTCACAAAATCAAAAAACAATTCAAGGCGGTTCATTTTTGCAAGCAAAATATCCTTTTGCGTTTGGTTTACTTCGCGTCTGGTTTGGTTGATTTCGCCCGTATCCTTCAGCTCTACCGTGCCCAGTGCGGAAAGGACGTTTAAAATTTTAGCGCGCTCGCTCTCTAATCCGATAAGCGACAGCTTTTTCATTTTAACTATTGCCATACTTTTGTATAAACCCGTCCGTTATTGCTTTGATTGCTTTTTCTATGTTTTTCTCGTTTGCGGCTGCGTTTTGCGATTTAGTTTTTTCTTGCTTGTCCTCTGCAACCGATGCCGCTTGCTGCTTACCTTGCTTAGTGATGTTTTTTGCGTTTTCCGCTGCCGCACGTAAAAGTTCTGCCGCAGCTGTTTCGGCAGCAGAAAGTATCGCGGCACAATCTGCCTGCGCTTGTGCGGAAATTTCTTCCGCTTTTTTTTCGGCCTCGATTATCGAATGGATAATTTCGTTAAACATCTAGCTTGGGTACTTCCCTTATTAAAACCCTGTATAATGAACAATAAGCAAAAGTTATTATACAAGGCTTTCCTATTAGTATAACACAAAAGAAACCGTCAAACAAGCCTTTTTCTGCAAAAATTAACCGTGCGGATTAGCACGTTTAATGCAAGCGTATAATATATACAGTAGCATGAAAGCATTAAGCGGCGAAAAACTGGTGCTGCTGGCAACCGCCGCAGGCTTACAAATAGCAAAAGAAACCCCGCCTGAGGAGTTGCAAATTTTATCCGATTTTTTTATTTTGGTAGGAACGGTGCTTTTAACCGTATCCGATTATAACGCGTTTGAAAAAAGCGGCGCGAAAACTTCAAATAAAAGCATTAAAAATAATACAACGTTTTAGGTCGCTCTACTTCTTTTTTTTGTTGTTTTTTTTGTCGGGCTCGCAGGATTCGTAATACTCTACTTCGTGAATGATGTGGGTTTTGGGTATGCTTTTGGGAGATTCTTGCGGTTCTTCGGGTTCTTCGGGCTCGTCGTCGAAAGCGTGTTCGTGCAGGCCATGCCCGAATATTCCGCCGAAAACTTGGTCTAACACGCCCGACAGCGAACCGAAAATCGAACCGCCGCCAAACATAGAACCGCCGAAAATCGAACCGCCGAATAGGTTGTCAAATACGCCGCCGCCGCGCCGCTGCGCAGCGCGCCCTAAAAATACGTTTTTGGGGTCGATAATTTTACAATCGTCCCCGCCGTTTTCTTGGCGGTTTTTTTGTTCTTCTTCGGATAATATCCTAAGCGATTTAATTATGTTTCCGCAGCAGAGGCATTTGTACGCACCGTTTGCCATCGTATAGCCGCATTCTGAACAAATCATATATAAAACCTTTTTTAACTCCTTTTAAATGCAGTCGGCTTTTGCCGCCGTATAATTTTTCCTAGGAAAGAAGTCGCGTCGCAGTGCCGCAACAGTTGCCGCGCCGCCGATTGAGTGTATACCTAATACTCGATTGAGGCGGCAAGGCAAGCGTAGCGGCAATCCGACGATGACTTCTTTCCTAGTATGTTACTCAAATTTTAATTCTTGCGTTACCGTACCGTTTTGATAGGTAAACTGCATAAAAAACTTTTTTTGCAGCTTTGCGCCGATAATTTTTAAGGCGGGTGTGGTGTGGCTTACGTACAGCGCCATTGTGGGCTTGCCTTGGTCGCGATGCTCAAAATATTCTATCGTAACATATTTTGAAATAGGATTAACCTCAAACTTATATACCGCCTCGCCTTTTGTTACGCCGCTTTTGTTGCGCTTGGTATGGTCGGCTTCTAGCTGTAAAATTCTAGCGGGGATATGCTTTAAAAACTCTTTTTGCGCGGCGGAAGATTTTCCGTCTTTTTTAAAGACGTCGTGCGTATACATATCGATAATATTTTGCAGTTTCATACAGCGTTCTCTCTTGGGAAGTGTTTCCTTTGGTAGGATAATCTTATGGTAGCATACTTATAAAGGCTGTGTCAAGTACTTTCCACCCCGTCTGAGGGGGTATGGGGTTTTCTTTCCACCCCGTCTGCCTGTCGGCAGCCACCCCTCAAGAGGGGAATTTTTCTATTGCCACTTATTTAATAGCCGCCGCGTCGCGCCTACAAGAGGGGAATTTTTTATTTGGCGTATTTTAAGTATTAGACTTTATTTTTGAGGTGTGGTATACTGAAAGTATGGAAGCCGTTAAGTACCGTAGGTTTATGGGTATAATTTCGTTATTGTTGGCCGTGTTTTCTTTTAGCGCGGCGTTGACGTCTTGTATAGTATATGCTATGGTTTCGGACGCGCTGTTAAAAGTAGCGTTTTTGCCGCTGTTGATTATCGCGGCGATTTCTACGCTGATAACCTCTATCTTTTCGGTATTTAATACCGCGTCTAAAATCGGGATTGTTTCGATAGCCATAAACGGCGCGGCAATTATTTGCTTGATTATAGCGTTTGTACAACTTTAAATTAATGGAGAATGGAGAATGGAGAATGGAGAATTTCGGATAAAAAAACGGACTGTCTAAAAAAGACAGTCCGTTTTGTACTATACAAGTGTATTGAAAATTACTTAGCGTCTACGGCGGACATGTGTGCGATTAAATCTAGGCATTTGCATGAATATGCCCACTCGTTATCGTACCACGAAACCAGCTTAAAGAATGTATCCGAAAGCGCGATGCCCGCCTTTGCGTCAAAAATAGAGGTGCGCGAATCGGAAATAAAGTCGGACGAAACAACGTCTTCGTCGGTGTAGGCTAAAATGCCTTTCATAGAACCGTCTGCCGCTTTTTTAATTTCTTTACAGATTTCCTCGTAGGTGGTAGCCTTTTTAAGCTTTACCGTAAGGTCTACTACCGATACGTTAAGCGTAGGCACGCGGAACGCCATGCCCGTAAGCTTGCCCTTTAATTCGGGGATAACCAGCGCGCACGCTTTTGCCGCGCCCGTTGAGGACGGAATGATGTTGCCCGCCGCCGCGCGGCCGCCTCTCCAATCCTTAGAACTGGGGCCGTCCACCGTTTTTTGGGTGGCGGTGGTGGCGTGGACGGTAGTCATTAAGCCTTCGGCAATGCCGAATTTATCGTTGATTACCTTAGCTAAGGGTGCTAGGCAGTTGGTGGTGCAAGAGGCGTTGGATACTACCTTCATGCCTTTTTCGTATTTATCCAGGTTTACGCCGCATACAAATGTAGGGGTTTGTGCGTCTTTTGCGGGCGCGGAAATAACTACCTTTTTTGCGCCGCCTTTAAAGTGCGCCGAACATTTTTCTGTATCGCAGAACACGCCTGTTGAGTCTAAAATGTATTCTGCGCCGCACGCGCTCCACGGGATGTTGGCGGGGTCTTTTTCGGCATAGAAAACAATTTTTTTGCCGTTTACGACTAGTGCGTTTCCGTCTACCTTAACATCGCCCGAAAAGCGTCCGTGTACGGTATCGTACTCTAACATGTACTTAGCGTACGCAACATCGATAAACGGGTCGTTTACGCCGACGACTTCTACATCGCTGCGCCCGATTGATGAACGGAACACCAAACGTCCGATACGTCCGAAGCCGTTGATACCTACTTTTGTTACTGATTTTGCCATAGTGATTTTAGTTCCTCCAAAAAAAATTTATTTGTGCAAAAGGATTGCCTATACATAGTAACATAGGCGTTTAAAAAAATGCAAGTGATTTTTAGCGGTTATTGCGAAGTTTTATCGGGGAGTTTTTGGGCGATTAGGGTGCGGAGGTCTTCGGGCGTGCCTTGTATAAAGCCGTTTTTGGGTGCGATTAGGGCGGCGGCGGAATTAACGTATAGATAAAAGTACTGTTTGGTTTCTGCTGCTTTAATAATGCTGTCCCATGTGTAGGATACTTTTTTGTCGGCTGTGCCGTCTGCTTTTTCTACGCCCGAAATATTCTCGCCGTAGGTTAGCCGCACGGTTTTGTTAGATGTAACCTCCGGTAATTTGGCGGCGCGGAACTGTACCATAAGTAAACTAAACCCTAGCGTGGCGGGCGATATGATTACGCCTGCCCCGATAAGCGTTAAGCCGATAGCCAGTTCGTCTATCATGCCGCACAGCATACCGCCGATAAAAATACATATCCCTGCAAGTACGGCTAAAGGAATCCAAATGCGTTGCAGCATGCGGCGGCGCAAAAACGCGGTAACCGTCGGCGCGTCTACTTTTAGCTCTACCTCGACAGGCGTAAGTGCCTTTGGCTCGGCGGTTTTTGCGACAGGCTCGGCGGTAGGCTGTTCTGCGGTTTCGGCAGGTTCTACGGCAGGCTGTTCTGAAATAGTTTCCTCAGCGGCAGGCTCGGCGGCAGGCTCTGCGGTTTCGGCAGAAACGGTTTTTTCTTCTTCTATATTACTCATACCCTCTCCTTTTTGGGCTTAAAACGGCAGTTCTTCTTTTATGTTTTTGTTTGTTTTATTTTTCTTTCTACATTTTATATTTTCTTTCTACCCCGTCTGATTGGGGGGATAGGCTTTTCTTTCCACCCCGTCAACTTCGTTGCCACCCCTCAAAGAGGGGAATTTTTTAATGGCTTTCCGCAGAGTACAACACAGGGGGGAATTTTTTTAAGGTGTTTATTTTAAATTGTTAGCTGACATTTTCCATTATCCATTTTCCATTATCCATTCGCTGAAAGCGATATTATCCATTACTTTAGCTTTTCGGGGTTTAGGCATGTTAGTTCTTTGGGTACAAACATTCCGTCTTTGCGTATCAAAACGCCGTCTAGAAAAATTTCGCCGCCGCCGTATTCGGGCGTTTGCATTAAAATTAAATCCCAGTGCACGGCGGAGGTGTTTCCGTTATTTGCCGAATCTTCGTAGCAGCTGCCAGGCGTAAAGTGGATAGAACCCGCAATTTTTTCGTCAAATAAAATATCGCCTATCGGCTTAGTGATAAAGGGATTAACGCCGAAAGCAAATTCGCCTACGTAGCGCGCGCCCTCGTCGGTATCTAATATTTGATTAAGCCGCTCGGTAAGTGCGCCTGCTTGCGCTTGTATAATTTTGCCGTTTTTAAACGTTAGCTCTACATTTTCAAACTTTTTCCCTTCGCGCACGGACGGCACGTTGTAGGTAATGCGTCCGTTTACGCTGTTTTTAACGGGCGCGGTATACACCTCGCCGTCGGGGATATTCATGTGGCCGCTGCATTTTTTGCTGGGTATCCCCTTTATAGAAAAGGTTATATCGGTGTTTTGCGCGGTGATGCGCACCGTATCGGTTTTGTCAAGTAAGCAAATCAGCGCGTCCATTGCCTTATCCATTTTGGCGTAATCTAAATTGCACACATCAAAATAAAAATCCTCGAACTGCTTAGTGCTTATTTGCGCAAGCTGACTCATGGACTCGTTGGGGTAGCGCAAAATTACCCAGCGCGTTTTGGCTACGCGGATATTATGGTGAACGGGGTGCGCGTACAATTTGGCGTACAGCAGCGTTTTATCGGACGGAACGTCTGCGGTTTCGTAAATGTTTTGGCCGCCGCGCACGCCGATATAGCAGTCCATTTCGTTCATGCGCATACACGCGTAGCGCGCTAAATCCTTTACTTGCGGTTCGGTAAGCCCGTTTAGCAGGGCGCGTTGAATTTTAGAGTCGGATATTTCTACAAACGGCAAGGCTTCGGCGCGGTAAACCTCCTCTATCAGCGCGGCAACAAAAACGGCATCGACGCCGTTTGCCTCGATAAGCACCCTGTCGCCCTTTTTGGCGGCGACGGAATAGTTTACTAAATTGTGTGCAAGCGTTGCAAGGCGGGGGTCTATCATAGTTAAATTTAACTCTCCTATA
This sequence comes from Bacillota bacterium, assembly GCA_009777485.1. GTDB lineage: Bacteria > Bacillota > Clostridia > Christensenellales > Pumilibacteraceae > WRAP01. Next base: position 26,217 of record WRLT01000014.1, on the reverse strand, counting down.
AGGTGTATGTATCGGATAGTATGCGTTTATTGAAAGCGTTATAGTAGGTAAAACAGACAATAAACCAAATCGGAACAAAAAGCACTAATATGGATAATACAATAAAGGCAATTTCCAGCCCTACTAAGTTGTATATCGCGCTTAAAACCGCCGTCAGCACCGTTGCCGCCAATGCGGTAAGCGATATGCCCATATTGATTGCGTGTCCTTTTTTACATTTGGCTACAAATTTAGACAAGGCTTGTTGAAAGTCGGTAAAAATCTTTTTGGCAGTTTCAATCACGTCTGCGTATTGAGTGAGCTGCTGAGGGGTGAGGTGTTTGATAAGCTTTTGATAATGCGCGTACATCGGGTGGCGTACCGAACCGCCCACAAACACGCTTGCGGAGGTGTGCAGCTTAACGCGCCAGTCTATGCTTTCTTGATATTTTTCGGTGTTAAAATTATAAAATTCTCTAAAGCTTTTAATTTCCCACAAATAGCCTAAGTGCGATTCGGGCCACTTTTGTATCATGGTTAAAGCCACTACGCCTACCTCGGCGTATTCTGCCAACGCGTACAGCTTTTCGCAGCGTTCCTCGGCGGCGGCTAGGGTGGAAAGGTCTTTAAGCAGGCTTTCCTGCGCGCTTGCGTCCAGCACGATTTTGTTGGTAACGTGCGTGTTGTAGTTGTGAATCGCCTTTTGCGTAATAAAAGCCGTTTGACAATGCGTGCATACCGCTGCGTCTAACTCGTCGTCTACCTTGATATTCGCGCCGCATTGTGTGCATTTTGCAGGAACCAGCATCGGGAAGCCTCCGTAGGGTTTTTTAATAGTATAAACTACTTAACGCACAATGTCAATGAGAATTTAGTATTGAATATAGTTGCCAAATGAAATAATATATAGTATAATAGACATACGTTTAATTTTTACTTAATTTTTTGGAGGATTTTTATGCCACTACTCAACACAACGGAAATGTTTAAAAAGGCCTATAAAGAAGGCTATGCCATCGGCGCGTTTAACGTGAACAACATGGAGATGATTCAAGGCATTGTATCGGCTGCTAAGGAAGAAAAAGCACCGCTTATATTGCAGGTATCGTCGGGTGCGCGCAAATACGCCAACCCCTTGTATCTAAGAAAATTAGTAGAGGCCGCCGTAGAGGATTCGGGGTTACCGATTGCCTTGCACCTAGACCACGGCGACAGCTACGAATTATGTAAATCCGCTATCGAAGACGGCTTTACGTCGGTAATGATAGACGCCTCGCACCACTCGTTTGAGGAAAACATTAAAATCACCAGCCGCGTAGTAAAGCTTGCGCACGATAAGGGCGTAACCGTAGAGGCGGAATTGGGGCGTCTTGCAGGCATTGAGGACGATGTAAACGTATCTGATGCAGACGCATGCTACACAGACCCCGCGCAGGTAGAGGAATTTGTGGCGCGTACCGGCGTAGACAGCTTAGCTATTGCAATCGGCACCAGCCACGGCGCGTTTAAATTTAAGGGCGATGCCAAACTGCGTTTTGATATCTTAGAGGATATTGCAAAGCGTGTACCTAACTTCCCTATCGTATTGCACGGCGCGTCTAGCGTACTGCCCGAATATGTAACGATGATTCAAGAAAACGGCGGCTCTATGCCCGGCGCGAAAGGCGTGCCGGAGGCTATGCTGCGCAAGGCTGCGCAAAGCGCGGTATGCAAGATTAACATAGACTCGGATTTGCGTATGGCGTTTACGGCGGCAATCCGTAAGCACTTTACCGAAAATCCCGCGCATTTTGACCCGCGTCAATACCTTGCGCCTGCAAGAGAACTGATTAAAGAATGTGTAAAGCATAAGTTGGTAAACGTGTTGGGCTGCAACGGTAAGGCATAAATTAAAGCTGCAAGCTTTAATTTAAGCAATGGAGAATGGAGAATTTAAGTAAGTAATCTTGAACCTATTATAGGTTTAAAAAAATAAAAAAAGGAGAAAAAGATTTATGTCAAACAAAATGAAAGGAATTCTGGCAGGAACTGGTGCGTTTTTAGGCGGTTGTGCAATTTACATCGTCTTGGGCGTACTGGGTTATATCGCGTGGGTTGGAGGGGCATTGATGGGCGCAGGCTTTGTAATGGCGTACCGCTTCTTTAACAAAGACAGCAAATCCCCGCTGCCCATTATCATAGGTGCGGTGTTGGTTCTTGTGGGTATCGCGGTTTCCACGCTGATTTACATGTCGATATGGTGCGCTATGAACGGGGTTTCATTAGGCACATTATTTGAGTACCCTGAGTTTGTAGCCGCATTGTGGATAGACGTGGGCGTAGGCTTAACCATAGGATACGTAGCGTTTGCCGTTATTCTGTTGGTGGAAAAATTTAAAAAGAAAAGCAATAAATCAGACGAAAATTTCTACAAGCAATACGAAAATGCAGGCACGACCGATTCGTCGGCAAGCACGGACGCGGCGGCATATACGTCCTCTTTCGATTCGTCAGCCGAAACCTCCTCTGCCCCTGCTGCTTGCAGTGTATGCGGCGCGGCTTTGGACGGCGGTTCGTTCTGCGGCAGCTGCGGCACTAAAAATTAAGCAGCTTCGCTTAAAGCGATTTTTTAGCCAAAATTAAGGACAGCTATGGAACTTTCGGTTAATTCCAGCGTCAATAAACTGATTTTGTTGTTTATCTTCGACAAGATGGAATTTCCTATATTAGAAAACAATGTGTTGGATATTGCCAGTCAAAGCAATAACTGGATACCTTGGATGGAATGTAAAGAGGCCGTCGGACAGCTTTTAGAGGCGGGCTTTATTTACCTATCCGACCATGAAAATAAAATATTTTATTCGATTACGCCCGACGGCAGAATGTGCTTATCGCACTTTTACATGCGCGTCCCTGCCTCGCTGCGTGATGAGATTACCGATTTTATTAAAGATAACCGCATGCGTTTTAGGCGCAAGCAAGAGTATTTTTGCAAGTATTATCAAAACCCTAACGGCACGCATACGGTGGAAATGAAAATTTTAGACCCGTCGCAATCGCTGTTAGAGATAAAGCTTAACGTGTCGGGGCGCGGTACGGCTAAATCGGTAGCGCGCAAGTGGGACGAAAAAGCCTCGCAGATTTATTTTTTACTGCATGAACAGTTGATTGATTAATTTATCTATTGACAAGCTCCTATAACCTATGTTATACTGCTTTTATAATACAACAAGAAAGGAGTTTACACTACTATGGAATCATTTCGAACTGCGGGAACATGTGCAAAGCAAATCATTTTTGACGTGCAAAATAATACGTTAGTTACCTGTAAATTTATTAACGGCTGTTCGGGCAATGCGCAAGGCATTGCAAGGCTTTCGTTGGGGCAAAACATAGATTATATTATTGAAAAGCTTTCGGGCATTCAATGCCGTCAGGGTACGTCCTGCCCCGACCAGTTAGCAAAAGCACTGATTGATTTTAAGGTGCGTCAGGCGGCAAAGGCGTAGGCGCGGGCGGATTTTCGCGCACGGTAATTTTTGCTGAAATGATTTGCAGCAATTTTAGGCGTTTATCTTGCAGTTCGCGTGAGGCGAAAAACTGCTTTTCTATCGCGCCCCAAACAAAAACCCAACTTGCTATAATAATGATTTCGTTTAGTACGCCTAAGCTGTGCTCTATAAAGCTTAGCCCGTAGCTTAACGCAAAACACAATATTCCGCCTAACATCAGGATAAGCGCGGCCGTGCGGTTTTGACGCTTATCTTTTTTTACTTGCTGCAATTCGCGCGAACCTAAGTATTCCAGCGTTTCGGTTAAATCCTCTTGAAATGCCGCGCAATCGGGGTCTAATTTAATTTCTACTTCGGTAAAAGTATCGATATGCGTGCATTGCTGTTTTAAACGGAAGTACCCTAGCGCACTGAGTTTGCCGTCTTTAAAATCGTCGCGCGATAAATCCACCTCGTTTTCGCGGCGGTTTTTGTACTTTTGCTGCAAGTTTTTTTCTAACTGCTTATACTTTTTGGATTGTTTAATCATTTCTTTCATGTCAGTTCTTTAGGGATTGGGTTAATTTTGAAACGGTTTGGGTAAATCTTTGTACCTTTTCGCGCTCGGCGTCTATGAGGGCTTGGGGTGCTTTTTGCGTAAAGCCTGCGTTGTTAAGCTTTGTTTGCGCTAATTTTAATTCGGCTTCGGCAAAGGCAAGCTCTTTTAACAGGCGTGCTTTTTCGGCCGCGTTATCGGTTAAATCGGCGGACGGTATATATGCGGCGGCAGCGGCGGTTAGCAGCTGCGCGCTAGGCACGGACGGCGTTAGGAAAAACACTTCCGTAGCGGCCGCAAGCCGTTTAATGTACCCTACCGATTGTGTAAGCGGTGCGGATACGTCTGCTGTCGGCACAAGGTACAGCGCGGTACGCTTGGACGGCGGCACGTTTTTTTCGGCGCGGAAGGCGCGGACGGCGCGGATAAGCTGAATAATATGCTCGAACTCTGCCGCGCTGCGGGCTTGCTTTGCGGGGGTTTTAACGGATTTAGGGAATTCGGATATCATGATGCTTTGGGCGTCGCGGTTAGGCAGCTGCATATAAATTTCTTCCGTGATAAACGGAATAACAGGGTGCAGCATTTTTAATATGCCGCGCAATACGTACAGCAATACATTTTGCGTAACTTTGCGGCGTTCGGGGTCGGCTAAATCGGCTTTGGCAAGCTCTACGTACCAGTCACAAAATTCGTTGCGTGTGAAGTCGTACAGCCGCTGCGCCGCCTGCCCTGCGTCAAATTTATCGTAGGCGCGTGTTACGGCGCTAACGGCGGTATTATAACGCGCCAGTATCCAGTTATCTGCCGCAGAAAGCTTTTTATGGGCGGTTATGTCGGGGACGATAACCGCATCGGCGCAATTTAACATAACAAATTTTGCCGCGTTATACAGCTTATTCATAAAGTTGCGGCAGCCCTCTATTTTATCGGCGGAAAACCGTTGGTCGCCGCCCGGCGCGATTCCGTTCATTAATGAAAAGCGTAAAGGGTCGGTGCCGAATTGGTCTATGATGTCCAAAGGGTCTATGCCGTTGTTGGCGGACTTACTCATTTTGCGGCCCTTGGCATCGCGCACTAATCCGTTGATGTACACGGTAGAAAACGGGATATCCCCCATTTGCTCTAAGCCCGAAAAAATCATGCGCGCAACCCAAAAGAATATGATGTCGTAGGCGGTAACCAAAACATCGGTTGGATAAAAATAATCTAAATCTGCGTTTTTGTCGGGCCAGCCCAGTGTAGAAAACGGCCACAGCGCAGACGAAAACCATGTGTCTAACACGTCTTCGTCTTGCTTAACGGAACCGCCGCAAGCTGTGCACGCCGTTAAATCGTGCCGCGAAACCTCCTCGTTGCCGCACGCGGTGCAGTAAAACGCGGGGATTCGGTGCCCCCACCACAGCTGCCGCGAAATGCACCAGTCGCGGATGTTGCGCATCCAGTGCATATAAATTTTTTCGAACCGCTTAGGGACAAATTTAATTTTGCCGCTTTCTACCGCTTGAATAGCGGGGGTTGCAAGCGGCTGCATACTAACAAACCATTGCAGCGAAACCATCGGCTCTACCACCGTATCGCAGCGGTAACAGCAGCCTACGTTGTTTTTGCGGCTTTCGGTTTTATGCAGTAAGCCCTTTTGCTGCATGTCGTGTACAATTTTTTTGCGCGCGTCAAAGCGGTTTAAGCCCTTGTATGCGCCTGCGTTTTCGTTCATAACGCCGCCGTCGTCCATAACGGCAATGCGGTTAAGCTTGTGGCGTTGACCTATTTCAAAGTCGTTAGGGTCGTGCGCGGGCGTGATTTTAACCGCGCCCGTACCAAACGCCGCATCTACATAGCTATCCGCAATTACGGGGATAATTCTATCCGTAAGCGGCAACGCAAGCGACTTGCCGATGAAATTAACGTAACGCTTATCGCCAGGATTTACCGCTACTGCCGTATCGCCTAGCATGGTTTCGGGGCGCGTGGTGGCAACGGTGATAAATTCGCCGTCCGCGCCTTGCACGGGATACTTTAAGTACCATAAGCCCGATGCCGACTCCTTATGCTCTACCTCTGCGTCTGAAAGGGCGGTTTTACATTCGGTGCACCAGTTTATCATGCGCTCGCCGCGATAAATCAGCCCTTTTTCGTATAGGCGTACAAACACCTCGCGCACCGCTTTGCTACAACGCTCGTCCATAGTAAAGGCTTTGCGGTTCCAGTCGCACGAACAGCCTAATTGCTTTAACTGCTCTACAATGCGGCCGCCGTATTGGTCGTTCCAGTCAAACGCCGCTTTTAAAAAGCCCTCGCGCCCTAAGCTTTTTTTATCTATGCCCTGAGCGGCAAGCTTTTCTACAATTTTAACCTCCGTAGCGATAGAGGCATGGTCGGTGCCAGGCAGCCAAAGCGCCATAAAGCCCCTCATGCGTTTGTAGCGCGTTAGGGCGTCTTGGATAGAGTTGTTCAGCGCGTGCCCCATGTGCAACTGCCCCGTAATGTTAGGCGGCGGCATCATAATGGTAAACGGCTTTTTGTTTTTGTCGGGCGCGGCGGCGAAATAGTTGTTTTCTAGCCAGCGCGCGTAAATTTTCTGCTCGAAAGCTTTCGGGTTGTACGACTTGTCCATACCGTCAGTATACCATATCCCCCGCTGTTTTTGCAAATCTTTTAATAAGGGTTTATTGGATTGTGTGTTTTTAGATTTACTTATCGTATTTGCGGATATTGCCAAAATTGTCTACGTATTCGTCGCTTTCTAGCTTTATGAATTTATCGCTGCCAGGCGTTTTGTCTTTGGCGTATTTTTCTTGCGAATCGCCTCCGCCGTAGTTTGTGTGGGCTTTATGATACCCCGCCCCGTTCTTTTGCAGTTCGGTTTTTTTACCGAATTGGTCTTCTATTACGGTTTTCCCCTCATTGCCCTGCGCTTCGCCTTGCGGCACATTTATTTTTAGCTGTTTGCTAGCGGCTTGAATTATCGCGTAGCCTATAATGCCGATAATCATAATTACCCAAAAAGAAGCCGTTGACCCCGGCCACCCTCCGCCTTTGCGCATTTTACTTTTTACCACAGCCGAAACAGCGGTGGTAATCAAAATAAACGTAACAAGCCAGCTTGTAAGGTATAGCGCAGCTCCAAAAGAATCTATTTCGTTGTTAGAACCACCGACAAATATAATCATCAAAATAATGTATACAACTATAACGGCTACATTTAGCCACGCAAAGATTTCGCTTAGCACAACCGCCGCGCCGCCGTATGCTTTTGTACCCTTTGTGCCTATAAATTTGCCGTTTGGTAATTTTCGTTTAGCGGCAGTGGTTTTTAACAGCAAAGCAAGGTATACAATGAAATTTATGAAAGCGAAAAGAATTACTTCCCCTAACGTAACAAGCATCCAAATAATATAGAATGTCGCAACACACACTGCAAAGATAAAAATAGCTTTAGTGGAAACTGTTTTGCCGACAAACTTTTTTTTGCACATCATAACAACAGCCCGAACTAAACCCGCAATCGCAGCCGCAAGCATAAGAATACTAAAAACAACATTAAACAACCATAATTGACTCGGCAAAAAAGAATATCGGCTTACTAATACATTCATTACACTAAATAGAACAAATACACTATATAGAACAAAAAACACAGCCGTGCAAATACAAACAATGCTAAAAGTTTTAAAGGAAAGCGCGGTTTTGGCAGTCTTTTTTGACCTAAATTTAGAGAAAATCAACATGAATACAGAGGTACACAACATGAGTATAGTGATAGTAAAAAAAACCAGATTAATAGATGACACTAACCAAAAAAATGGCACTAACCCAAGAGATGGAAATAACCCAAGAGATGGAAATAACTCTAACACAACAAGCATTGCAGATAGGCATATACATACAATCCAAAAGGTTTTTTGGGTGTTTTTTTCTTCTTGCACTGTTTCTTCGGGGGATGTGGTATCTTGCAAGACTTCTTCGAGGGCTATACTTTCTTGCAGTAAAGACGCGCCGCAGTCGGAACAAATTTTTAGGGTTATTCCGTTAGGCCAACCGCATGAGGGGCAATTTATTCGGGGCCTTAATGCCTTTTCTTCTAAATCCATAAGTAAAATTCCTGCCGTCTAAGGTACATTTTTATTTGCAAAAATAGAGTTATCCACACTATATTGCATGATAAAAAGTATACGTCGTCGTCGTCGTCGTCTATGTCAAGCGATTTTTGCAACAAAATTGTATAAAATTCGATAAAATCCTACTTTTTTATTTTTTGCGGATGATGCTTATCCACAATCGTTTTTTCGCGCGCAAATTAAAAGCCCTCAACCACAGCTTTTTGCTAAGTTGTTTTTTCTACTCCGTCCGATTTTGGGTATAGGTTTTTCTTTCCACCCCGTCCGCTTCGCGTCCACCCCTCAAGAGGGGAATTTTTCTGCGGTCTATTAGCGCGCGTCAATCAGAGGGGAATTTTTTAGCGGCAATTATTTTAAAATCATTAGCCGACATTCTCCATTCTCCATTTTCCATTTTCCATTTTCCATTCTCCATTCTCCATGTTTAGCGGGTGGGTTTTGGGCGGCGTTTAAGTAGGGGTTTTAGTGGGAGGGTTTTGGCGGCGAAGATTAGGCCTAGTAGGGTGTAAATTACGCCTAGTGCGCCGATTACGGGGTATAAGAAGCGTACCACGTTAGAAAAGCCTAAGTTAGACAGTATAAACGCCGCGCCCAGTATCAGCACCGCCGAAAAAAAGCGTTTGCCGAAAAGTCCTTCAAACCACGATACTAAGCCGCCCATAGCCACTAGCATGGTGGTAAATATGCTTACCGCTAAAACGGCTATCATAATCCAGTATACGGACGGGTGGATAGCTTTTGCCATATCTAATACGGGCATATCGGCGTTTGTTTGGCCGCGTGCGTTAAGTGCCAGTATCAGCATGCACACCAGTGCGCCCATTAAAAGCGCCGCTATTGCAGACGATAGTAAAATGGTTTTTTTGTTCATTTTTCCTAGCGTGGTGATAACGGTGCTTGCTAGCATCATGTTCATGCAGACGTACACGGCCGCCGCGCCTATGCTTGCCAACCTCACTCCCCTTGCCGCGCCGCCGCTGCCGTGTGCAAACAGCGTAAAAATTGCTACAAAAACTACCGTTGCCGCCATAACGGGAACGGCGGCTTTATTGATGTTCAGCATACCCTTAACGCCCTTTAATACCGCCAGTACGCACAGCACGCCAAAAATGATTGAATACAGCGGCGCCAGGCTTGCGATGCTTGCCTCGCCTAAGCTGTCCGCCGCCGCTAACATTCCTGCCAGTACAATTAAATTGTTTACCAAAATAAAGACGTCCGTTACAAAATGAAAGCGCCCCGCAAGCTTTACGTTAACTTCGGAGATGTTTTTTGCGTTTAGGCGCGAACCGATAAACAAAAACAGCACCGACAGTATAAAAATAAAAACGGCGCACGGAATAGCGATAAGCGGCGAAATGCCCGAACCGAAAAACGAAACCAGTTCTCTGCCCGAAACAAAGCCCGCGCCCACAATAGACCCAACAATCAGCATTGCCACCGCAAAGCTTTTACCAACACCCTTAGCCATACTTTATATATAGCGGGATTTAAAATAAATATGAACGGTTTTATTGAGAAACCTAACGTCTATTACGGTTTAGTCAGCGTGCTTTTTTTGCTGCGCGCTTGACCTGTAACCGCGTCTAAAGCCGCGCAGTATGCGTCAAAATCTTCGTCATCCCCTTCGATGTATAAGTTAAATACCTCGCATACCGCCTCTTGGGTATTAAATATTTTATTTATCCGCGATTTATACGCCAGTACGGCGGCAGCGGCGTCTATGTTGATATTCCGTACTCCTTTCAGTGCAAGGGCAAGCTTTCTAAACCATAAGTTTAGCTTGCGGTCGAAGCCCATATCGATAAACGCCAGTGCGGAATACACGCGCCAGTATGCCTCTAATAAGCTAGGCGTTTTGATTTCTTTGGGCGGCGCGGGACGGAAATAGCGAATATCGTCGCCTGTGGATAAGGCAATCACGCGCTGCTTGCCGGACTTTAACAGCTGCGTGAAAATTTCTTTTTTGGGTACTATCGGATATTCGGGGTCTAATAATATATCGCGCACCAGTGCATTGCCCGAATTGGACAACGCTAAAATTCCGCCGATTTTTGCCGCATACGGAAACGCCGCGCTTTCTGTGCCGTAAAGCCCCCATTCTGCCGCATCGAAAAAGTTGTCGTCTTGCCGCATTTTTTCGTTAAGCTGAACGGCGTTTGTAATGCTTGCAAGCTGCTTATCTAACAATTTTGAAAAGTCTTGTATAACTTCGTCGGGTAATTCGGGATTTAAAACAAAATTTGCTTTTTTTCCGTTAAGCATGTCGGTTTTACGCGCAAAGTATCTTACGGCTGCATCACGCGGGTAAATGATTTGCAGCTGTACAAATTTATGTTTAGCCGTGCGGATTTCGCCTTCGTTTGCCGCCGCGATGCCGTATAAAATTCCGATACTGCGGTCGAAAGGTGCGTGCCGCATACACTTTGCTAAATATTTAAAGGCGGTTTCGTTTGCGTTGATTTGACAAGCGCATAACGCTATTTTAGCAATATCCGGCCACTCCTCTAAGCCGATTGCGTCTAACTCGTCTAAATAGGCGGCGGCTTTGGCGCGTTTCCCCGATAAGTCCAGTGCCATTATGCGCGCCGTTAGTGCGTAGATGTCGTTTGGATTTAACGCCAAAGCCTTTTCGCACAGCACTAAGCCCGTTTCGGTTTTGCCCTCGGATATTTCTATAAAAGCTAGCAAGTTTATAGCTTCGGCGTAGAGTTCTGATTTTTCTGAAACGGATTGCAGCATTTGACGCGCAAACTGCGTGTCTTTTCCGTTTAGTAATTGCTTGGCTATGCTTAATGCGTATGCACCGTTATCGGATTTTACAAGACGGATGTTATCCGACGGAACAGGCTTTGTAAGCATACCTAAATCAGGCGGGTCAAAGCCGTCTTCGGGCGAAAGTATGCCCGCATCTACGGCAAAATTTAAAAAATGTGCGGCTTCTTCGGGCATGCTCATCAACACAAAGTTTTTTACAATGCCGTAATATACCTCGTCTAAGGCGTAATCGAATGCCGTTAGTTTAAAATATTCGCGGTTGGACTCCTCGTATAATTCCATAAAGGAGTAGGTGTCGGCGATTTCTAATCGGATAGATAAGCCGTCCTCTCCGTATGGCTCTTTTACAAATTGCGCGGCGCGGCGCAAAAGCTCTAAGCAACCGACGTAATCGTTTGCGTCGGACTTTTGAATCGCTTTTTCGTAATAGTATTCGGCATCGGTGCTAAGATGTATAATTTTGCTCATATGCTTATTTCTTTTTAAACTTATACGCCGCATTGCTGCTCTTTTTTTGAGGCGCGTTTGTTTTAGGGGATGAGGGTTTTTCAGGCGGCTGTGAGGGTTCGGATTTTTCGGGTGCTTCCCCGTTTACTGCTTCGTTTATGTCTTCGTTTACTTGTTCGCTTACTTCTATGCTTTCTTCTTCTGCCTGCGGAGATTCTTGTTCGGTAATTTTTTCTATTTTAGAGGCTTTCACCTCTACGGTTTTTTTTGCGGGTTGTGCGCCCGATTCGTCGGGTTTATCTGCGTATGCCTCGAAGTGTTTATGAAATACCCAGTGCGCGTACACCGTCCAAAGCAGTATAATAAACGAAAATAAAAACAACGCCGCCAGCATAAGCGCGAACATATTTATAATAGATACACTCATCATAAAATATGCCAGCAGGATAGGAATTGCGGAAAATACGGCTATAAAGAAGTTGCGCGGCAATAGCGCGAAGGCTAAAATAAAGCTGTTTTTTAACAATTCTGCAGGCTTAATTTTAAATGTAACGGCTTGCGTAAAATAAAACAGCGCAGCAAACAACACATAGGCGGCAACCATAATAATCAATACAAGCAAAAAGATTTTTAAGCCCGCACTTAAAGCAAGCGCGCTGTACGCGGCAAAGCCGCCCGCTATTAAAAAGTACAGTCCTGCTAAAATAGGCGCGGCGCACAAAAACGGCAGCCAGTGCTTTTTGATGCCTGTAAAAAAGGTTTTAATTACCGGAAAGGTTTCGCCGCGTGCAACGGTGCGCATGGCGTAAAACGCGCCGCTAAGCCCTACGCACAACGATACAATGCCCAAAGTTACGCCTAAGTGCATAAAAATGTTGTTGACCAAATACAAGCTGTTTGCGGCGGCGTGCGTATCGGTAATCATCGGATAGCCGATGCCTACGTTAGACGAAAACGGCAAAAATATGCCTACCGCACTATTATCCATCATGTAATAAAAAACCGCTAGAATTGCAGGGGCGCAAAACAATAAAAGCATCAGGTTTATTTTAATTAAAAGCCCTGCTCTTGCCCTTAATATCGCCCAGAATAATCCACTGCGCCGCCCCTCAAACGAAAAGTCGGCATCGGGGATACGGCTTTTTAACGATACGGTTAGGTTTTTAGTCATAGAATAATCTCCGTTTACAGTTCATTTTTTAACAATAATTTTTCGGTTATACAGGGTCTGTGCATACAGTATACACGTCTTGGGGGGTTTTGGCAATAAAATCGGGCTTGTATTGAATAAATTCTTCGTCCTCTGCCGAACCCCATAAAACTCCGATAGAGGCAATGGCGGCATTTTTGGCGGCGGTGATATCCACATAGCGGTCGCCTACCATAACCGCCTTTTTGCCGCCCGCAGCCGCCGCTTTTTTAACCAGCGGGGTTTTGTCGGCGGAGGTTTCGGAAACATCGGGGCCGCACACCCGCGTAAATAAACCGTGCACACCTTTTTCGATTAAAATTTTATCTATAAAAATTTGCGGCTTATTGGTTGCTACGCACAAAATTTTGCCGTTAGCATGCAGCTGTTTTAATAATTCGGGTATGCCAGGGAAAAATTCGCACATTTTGTAGCCCTTGTCCCAGTAAAACTCGCGGTAGTATTGTACGGCTTTTTCTGCCTCCGATGCTGAAAAGCCCAGCGATGCCGTGCAGGTGTAATACAGCGGCGGCCCCATAAAGGGTTTAACCTGTGCAGGCGTTACCTCTTGCCTGCCCAGTTTTTTTAAGGCGTAATTAAATCCCGCACAAATACCGGGCAGCGTATCTAGCAGCGTTCCGTCCGCATCGAATATAACGTTATCAAACATGTGTGAATAAAATCTCCTTTTAACGGGCTTACTTTACGCTAAGGTTTTTGTTACCGCCGCCGCCATAGATGTAAACGACGATTTATACGCCGTGCGCAGGGCTTCGATATTGCCTGTAAAAGGCGGCAAAAACGCTTTTTTATCGGCTAAGGTAATGCGGATATCTGTTCCGCCCTCCGCCTTTAAGGCTTTTTTGGCAGCTTGGGCAATTTTTAATAGGTCGGTTTGGGCGGGGGCAATATCGTAAACGCCTTGCGGCAATTTCTTTTCGGTAAAGGCGGTTAAAACCTTTACGGCGTCGTCTATAAAAACGGGAGAAACGGCTTGGTTGGCTTGCAGGGTAATTTCTCCGCGCTTGTGCGCATCGCTGAGTATTTTGGCAATTGGGTTAAGCTTAACATCTAGGCCCGCCCCGATAAGCCCGTACACGCGCAAAAACGTGCCGATTTTGTCTTTATTTGCCAGCGATGCCATGATTGAACCAAACTCGCCGCCCGCATCGCAAACGGTAATCATTTTGGGTACACCGTTGAGGATTGCCGCGTATTGCAGATTTTTAAACAAATTCAGCGCGTCCGCGTCTGCGCCCGAATTTTGCATAGCGCCTTGCGCCGCAAGATACAAAACCGCATCAAATTTATGCACCGCAAAAATATCTCTTAGCGGCTCGTACTGCGAAAAGTCTGCTTTTTTTACATCTAAGCCCAACATCTCGTGCTTTTTTTTATGCTGCTTTACAAATGCTTTGGCTATCGGCGTATGCGCGCCTGCAATAAGAATTTTCATAGCGGAAACTCTCCTTAAAAAAACATTATACCATTTTATTTAGCAAATTGCAAGAAAAGTTTTGGGGTAGGTTTTTAGGCTTTAAAGGTGTCTTTTAGGCTTACTATCCTATTAAAGACTAGGTCCGATTCTTTGCTGTCGCGCACGAAATAGGCAAGGCGCAAAAACTGAAAGGCTTGTCCCTTTTGGGCGGTTTGCAAGAAAGGCTCGGCAAAGGCGGTTTTGGTAATTAAAGAATTAGGATTTAGACGCTCTAAAAAGCCGCTCTCTAAGCTTTCGCCGTCTAGCAGCAGATAATCGTATAAGCGGCAAGTAATAGGAATACAATTTTTTGCGTCCACCCAGTGTATAGTGCCTTTTGCCTTAACCTTGCCCTCGTCTGCGCCTGATTTGGTACCCTCGATAATCTCGGCGTATATTTTGGTTACCGTGCCTTTTTTATCCTTATCAAAGCCTGTGCATTTAATGATATAGCCGCTTTTAAGCCGCACTACCCCGTCTTTAAATAAGCGGAAATATTTGGGCGGCGGATTTTCGGCAAAATCGCTGCGCTCGATGTATAGGCGGTTAGAAAAGGACAAAGCGCGTGATTTTTCTTGCCCGTCTGCGGTGTAATCAAAGCGTAAAGTTTCCGAAAAATCGTCCGCTCGGTTAGTGAGTATCAATTCTACGGGGTCTAAAACCGCCATAGCCCTATCGGCAGAAATATTCAGCTCATCGCGGATACAGCTTTCTAACTGCGCCGTGTCAACCTCGCTGTTTGCCTTAGCAACACCTGTACGCGCGCAAAACTCGCGGATAGATGCCGCCGTGTAGCCGCGCCGCCGTAAGCCTGCAAGCGTGGGCATGCGCGGGTCGTCCCAGCCCTCAACATGCTTTTCGTCTACTAACTGCTTTAACAGACGCTTGCTCATAACGGTGCGTTTTAGGTTAAGACGCGCAAACTCGTACTGACGCGGAGGCGGGTCAAATTCGCAGTGCTGCACTACCCAATCGTACAGCGGACGGTGGTTCTCAAACTCTAAGCTGCAACACGAATGCGTGATTTTTTCTACCGCGTCCTCTATCGAATGCGCAAAATCGTACATCGGATAGATGTGCCAAGCATCGCCCGTGCGGTGGTGCGGCGCGTTTAAAACGCGGTAAATTACGGGGTCACGCATATTCATGTTGGGCGATGCCATATCTATTTTCGCGCGCAAGGTTAGCGCGCCGTTGGCTATTTTGCCGTTTTTCATATCCTCAAAAAGCTGTAAGCTTTCCGCAATCGGACGGTTGCGGTTTTTGCTTTCTGTGCCTGCCTCGATAAGCGTGCCGCGCATTTGGCGCATTTGTTCGGGCGTTATATCGTCTACATACGCCAAGCCCTTTTTAATCAGCTTAACGGCGCATTCGTACATAATGCCGAAATAATCGGACGCGTACAGAATTTTATCGGGCTTGCCCAGCCACGAAAAATCCTCGATGATGGCGTGTACGTATTCTTCGTCCTCTTTAACGGGGTTGGTATCGTCGAAACGCAAATTGCACGTTCCGCCGAATTTTTCGGCTAAGCCTACGTTAAGACATATTGCCTTAGCATGGCCGATATGCAAATAGCCGTTTGGCTCAGGCGGAAACCGAACCGCCACCTTTTTTATCCGTCCGTTATCCAAATCGTTTTGGATAATATCCTCTATAAAATTGCCCATGAGTTAAGTTGCTCTCCTTTTTAAAATAAACCTTTTACTATTCCCTTTTCTATGCCGATGTTTTCGGCGTTAGGCTTTTTGGATAAGCCCGGCATTAACAATATATCACCTGCCAGCGCGACAAAAAAGCCTGCTCCCGCGCGCAGTTTAATGTCGCGCACCGTAAGGGTAAAACCTTCGGGCGCACCGATAAGCGCGGGATTATCCGACAGCGAATACTGCGTTTTGGCGATACATACGGGGTAATTTTGGTACGGCGTACCCGCAAAGCTGTCTAATGCCTGTTGGGCTTTGGGTAAAAACTTAACATCGCTTGCGCCGTAAATTTTGGTTGCGACTAAGCTTATTTTTTCTTTAAGCGGTGCGGAAAGCTCGTAACCGTATTTGAACGAATTTTTTTGTTCGCACGCCGCTGCCGCCGCGTCTGCCAGTTCTGTGCCGCCCGCGCCGCCCTTTGCAAAAGACTCGGCAGCAGCGCACACCGCCCCTAGCTTTGTGCATTCGGCTTTAACAAAGGCAATTTCGCTTTCTGTATCGGTATCAAATTTATTAACCGCAACCACGCACGGCAGCCCAAAAACCTGTGTGATGTTGCTGATATGCTTTTTAAGGTTGGGTATGCCTTTTTTAAGCGCGTCTACATCGGGCTGCGAAAGGTCGGATTTTTTGCCGCCTAAGGCTTTAAGCGCGCGCAAGGTAGCCACAATAACTACCGCGTCGGGTGCTAAGTCTGCCGCACGGCACTTGATGTCTAAAAACTTTTCCGCTCCCAAATCCGCGCCGAACCCTGCTTCGGTTACCACGTAATCGGCGTACGAAAGCGCGGTGCGGGTGGCTAGTATGCTGTTGCAGCCGTGCGCAATGTTGGCAAACGGGCCGCCGTGAACAAAGGCGGGCGTACCCTCTAAGGTTTGCACCAAATTAGGCTTAATTGCATCCTTTAACAATACCGCCATTGCGCCGTCTGCCTTTAAATCGGCGGCGGTAACGGTTTTATTATCATAATCTACGCCGATAACCATGCGCCGCAGACGTGCAAGCAAATCGTTTTCGTCCGTGCTTAAACATAGTACCGCCATAATCTCGCTTGCCGCCGTAATATCAAACATATCCTCACGCGTGCAAAAGCCTAAGCCCGTTACGGTGTTGCGCAAGGCGCGGTCGTTCATATCTAAGCACCTGTGCCACTCAACCGTGCGGATTTTTAGCGCGTTGCCCCAATAGATGTGGTTGTCTATCATCGCGGAAAGCAGATTGTTTGCGGCGGTTATCGCGTGTAAATCGCCCGTGAAATGTAGGTTGATTTCTTCCATAGGCGCGATTTGTGCGTATCCGCCGCCCGCCGCGCCGCCCTTAACGCCAAACACGGGGCCTAATGACGGCTCGCGCAACGCAAGCGCGGCTTTGCGCCCCGTTTTATTCAGTGCGTCCGCAAGACCGATTGAAATGGTGGTTTTTCCTTCGCCGCCCGCCGTAGGATTGATGGCCGTAACTAAAATCAGCTTGCTGTTTTTTTTCGAGCCGCTCTTAGCGTTTGCGCCGCGCGTAATTTTAGCCATATAATCGCCGTAGCAAAACAGCTCGTCTTGCTTAATGCCTATTTTTTCGGCAACCTTTTTAACGGGCTGCAAGGTTGTGCCGCGTGCAATTTCGATATCGGTTTTCATAAACTTTGTTCTCTCCTTTTGCTGTCTATTGTCCGCCGCAGCAGCCGCCTAAGCGTATCTGTGCAGGCATTGCCGTAAAGCCGCCGTTTGCGTGCGGCGTAAAGCCGAATTTTTGTAGCACTTCTTTTCCGCAATACTGTGCGGAAGGCGCAGAAATAAAAATTACGGCGTTGCTTAAAAAGCCCGTATCCTTAAAGCCTCTGCACACGTTTAATAAAGACCTTAATAAAAAATCCTTTAAGTCTTGCCCGTCGTCTCGCGCCGCGGCGCGCAAAGAAAGCGATACGCCGTTTTCGTCTAACGTTAATGCGCCCGCGCCAAGTGTTTCGCTGTTTTCGGTTATGTAAAACACGCGTCCCGCGCCGCTACGGTTAAGCAGGTTGTAGTTTGCGGCTAGCTGCGCCGCTTTTTCGTAGTCTTGCTGTTCTAAAAACTGAATCACTCCTCTACCTCTCCTTTTTTGCCGATTTGCTCGGCCTCTACCAACTCGTCAATTTCGATGTCGCGGATAATTTCGCCTTCTTCGAATAAATCAATCGTATCCATTGCAAGCTCGCTTTGACGTTTTTTTGCAAACGCAAAGGCTATAACAGACGCAACGGGCAGCGCGGCCGCGATATAAAGGAGGTATTCGGCGGATAAGAAAAACATGGCGGACACCGCGCAAAACGCGCAAACGAATAAAAAGTTATAAAAATGAACCGCCGCGCCGCTTTTGATATCGGAATTAACCGCTAAATCCTCTATGTTGTAGTTTTTAACCGCCGTGAAAATTCCCGCGCCCGCGCCCGCCAATACGCAGGATACCAATGCCGACGCAATGGCGGAAATCCCGTCTAATGCGAATGCAGATACCGCCAAGCCCGTACCCGCCAGTGTAAAAAGCGCGGCGGCTAAAATTATAGGAAAGCTTTTGCGGTTTAAAATTATTTTTTCTGCCAGCAATGCGGTTAAAACCAACGAAAGCACGAACGCGCCGATTGCGGCAGCCGCGTATGCACCTTCAAGCTGTGCAAAAACACTCGGCGCGAACGCGGCAAGCGCGGCGGCGGCTAAAAAATAGCCTACCGAAAAAGGCGCGGTTTGCCTAACAAAAAACGGCGCGTACATGCGCTTGTACTTGTGCCTTGCCGAAGTTTTGGCAGCCAGTTTTAAGCGAATAAAGCGCGGCATATGCGCCGCCGAACCAAAATACGCCGCAACCGCGCCGATTAAAAACAATGCGGCGGCAGCGTAGGCGCAGTTTGCCAGCGAAAAAAATCCGAAATGAAAGGATAGAAAAATAAACAGCCCGAAAGCCGCCGCGCCCGCTAATTGAACCATTTTAGAAAGAAACCAAAAACGCTTGTCCGAATTTTGAATCAGCGTAGAACGGATATGCGCAAGGGCAAAAGAGAACGTAAGCGCGGATAATATACAAACGGGAAACGTTATACAAAACAGTACGGTTGCCGCAATTTGCGAACTAAGCGGCGTAAAACATAGGGCGGCGGAGGAAACAAACAGCAGCGCGGATACGGCAAGCGGAATATGGTATTTACCCGTAGATACCGAAGTGGACGCGTTTATGCTTCCGTATAATAGCGGCAGCAGTACGGCGGCTAAAAGTAAGGAGGCAGACGGCACGGCTATGCGTGCGGCAAGCGGAACGGCTGCGGAGGAAAGCAAAGCAAAAAACAAAAACAAAAATAAGCATAGCGGCGCGGAGGAAAGCCCGCTCAACGAAAGTAAAAGCTTTTCGGATTTTGATACGTTTGCAGATTCGGCTCTCAAAAAATCTCCTTTTTTGCGCGGAATAGTATTGCGCCTAAAACAGCTCCGCTTACGGTTTATTATACCGCATAGATACGCACCGCGTCAACCTATTAACTCATCTAAGCTTAGCACTACTGCCCGCCGCTTAGCTTCATTTAACGCCGCGTCCGATTTTGCGGCTATTATTTTCAGCTTTTTTGCTTCCGCCGCGTCTACGTAGGCGTCTGTGCCGCCGTCGGATAAAAATTCTAAGATTTTAACCGCCTTAGCAGTATACAACGCTTTAAAATTTTCATACGCTGCACTGCCCGCCTCTGTTTCGTCCGCCGCCGCCAGTTTGTCGGCGGTTTTAGAAAGCACATAAATATTGCCCGTCAGCCAAAGCTTGCATATGCTTATAATTTTAGCCTCGCCTAATGCGGCTTCGGTTAGCAAATAGCCTTTTGCGCCGCGCAAAAACTCGGCCTCTTGTTCGGGCTTGCTTTCTTCGCGCCCTGTGCCCAGCCATCCCGAAACCGCAACCGCCGTTAAAAACGCGCACAATAGCCCCAGTACAACGGCGATAAAAACGCGCAAGGCTAAAATAGGTAAAAACATCGCAAATAAAAACTCGCACAAAAACGCGGCTATCAGCCCTAGTAATAAGCCCAGCGTTATGCCCGCGATGTCTACCGCTTTTACTGCCTTAAATTTTTTTCGGACGGATTGCGAAAAGCTGTGAAACCCCTCGCGCAGCGGACGCGCCGAAAGCATCATTACGCCTCCCACAAACAGTATGGCGGCGGTGTAAAAGCAAATTTTCGTCCAGACGGCAAACGAAATAGTCATGCTGTCTAACGCCTGCCACATCGAAAGCGCGCCAATCAGCGTGCCTGTTAAAAACAGCACCAAGCGCATGAGTATCATAATTCTGCGTTCTCTTTGTGATTTCATATAATTCTCCATTCTCCATTAACTATACAACAGTCTGTCTTTTTTTGCTGCTTCTTGCATAAAGCGTTTTAGATAGCTGTACCGCTTTTGGATATAATTGTTTTCTACCATGCGCTTAATGTTGTGCCGCTCGCCCACTAGCACTACCAACCGCCTTGCGCGCGTTACGGCCGTATACAATAGGTTGCGCGTAAGCATGGCGGGGCTGCCCGAAACAATCGGAACAATTACCGCCTCAAACTCGGACCCTTGACTTTTATGCACCGTAACCGCATACGCCAAAATAAGCTGTGCGCGGATATCGGGCGTATAGACCGCGCTTCTGCCGTCCTCGAATAACACGGTGATTTCGCCCGTAGAGGGCTGTACCGATTCTACCACGCCCGCATCGCCGTTAAAAACGCCCTCGCCGCTTTCGGTAAATCTGCCCGCTATGCGCCGCCAAGACAGCTCGTAATTATTAGCGATGTGCATTACCTTATCGCCCGCGCGGAAAGCTTGCCCCTCACCCTCTACCGCACGGCGGTCGCGGTTTTCGTTGAGTACCGCCCGCAGCCGCTCGTTTAGCCGCAGCGTACCCGCCGCACCGTTTTTCATAGGGCATAAAATTTGAATTTTAGTAGCCGCGCAGTTTAAAAAAGCGGGCAAACGTTCGGCGATTAAACTAACCGTTTTATCGGCAACCTCATCGGGTGAGGAGGCTTCGGCAAAGAAAAAATCGCGGTCGCGGCTGCCTAATTCGGGCATAACCCCCGCGTTAATGCGGTGCGCGTTTTCTACTATCAAGCTTTGCTCGCCTTGACGGTACACGCGGTCTAGGGCGATTACGTTAAACAGCCCCGAAGAAAGTATATCCGATAATACGCTGCCCGCGCCCACGCTAGGAAGTTGGTCTTTATCGCCTACTAAAATAAGCTTAGTTTCGGCGCGCAGGCTGTTTAGCAGCGTGTGCATAAGGTAGATATCTACCATAGAAACCTCGTCTACGATTACCGCGCCGCACGAAAACGGCTCGCCGCCTGCGCTAAGCAACGCGCGGTGTATGGTGCTTGCTTGTGCGCCCGTGCTTTCGCACAGACGCTTTGCCGCCCTGCCTGTCGGGGCAGTAAGCATGGCATCTACGCCCCATGCGTCTAATACGTACAAGATACACTTTACGATAGTGGTTTTGCCCGTGCCCGGCCCGCCTGTAATTACGCTTACCGCGCTGTTTACGCTTTCGGTAACCGCCTCGCGTTGGGCGGGGCTGAGTTTAATTTTTTCTATTTGCTCAAAGCTGTCGATTAAGGATTGCGGGTCGCGCCGCAGCATGTTGGCGCAATTAAGCATTTGCGCAAGCTTTACCGCCGCGCTTTTTTCTACATGATATAAGGCGGCCAGCATAACGCCCTCGCCGTTGTCGCCGCCCTCGTCTGCACAGCGCACGGCGCGTAGCTTGCGGTTAAGCACTAAATTTTCGATTTCTTGCGCCGCTCTGTCTTGACTTAAATTTAGCAGTTTTGCCGACAGCGCAGCAGTTTCTTCTTTGGGCAGATACGTGTTGCCGCCGCGCTCTGCCGCTTCCTTTAAGGTGTAAATTACGCCCGCGCGTACACGAAAAGCCGAATCCTTTTGAATGCCGCTTTCGGCGGCGATGCGGTCTGCGGTTAAAAAGCCTACGCCGTCTACGTCCTCGATAAGCAAATACGGGTTAGAGGCGACAACCGCCTCTGTATCCGCGCCGTATGTTTTGTAAATTTTAAACGCAAGATTTAGTGAAATGCCTAACCGCTGTAAATACATTACCGCATTGCGCATAATCTTAATTTTGCCGTACTCCGCGCCGAAGTGCAAAGCCTTATCTTTGCTGATGCCGCGCACAGAGGCTAATCGGTGCGGCTCGAACTCTATCACCTTTAAGGCGTCTTGACCGAATTGCGCAACAATGGAAAACGCGGTTTTAGGCCCTAAGCCCTTAATCAGCCCGGAACCTAAATAGCGGATAACGCCGTCGTCGCTTTCGGGCGTAAAGGTTTTTACCGATTCGGTTTTAAACTGCTTGCCGAAACGCGGGTGCATAACGTATTCGCCGCTAAGCTCTACGCTTTCGCCCTCGCATACGGGCGGAAACGCGCCTACGCAAACTACGGGCTCGCCGCCCGCGTCCAGCACCAATATGGTATAACCGTTTTCGTCGTTTCTAAAACGTATTTCGTCTATATCGCCCTTTAATACCATGCACGGACTATTGTAAACGGTTTGTAATAAAAAGTCAACTGTCTACGCCTTGCGGATTGCCTCGATAGGCTTTTTACGCGCCGTTGTATACACGGGCAGGAACGAGGCGATAAACGCCACGCCCACGCTGACTGCCAGCACCAAAGCAATTTGCCGTGCGCTAAACGAAAGCAGCGTTATCAGCAAGCCCAGCATGTTGCGCACCGCGCCGTTTATAAAGAACGCGCCCAGTCCCGCGCCGAGTACCGCAAACAAAAAGCAAATCAGCGCAATCATTAATGCCTCTAAGAAGAAAATCATAAACACATCGCCCGACTTTGCGCCGATTGCGCGCAGTATGCCGATTTGACGTTTTTTAAAGCTTATAGACGCCATGATAAAGTTCATCATTAAAAACGAGGCAAATAACGCAAAGCCAAGCCCGACGTACAAAAATACCTGTGCAAACATTTCTAAATAATAATTAAATTCCTCTAAGCCCGACGTAACCGAATTCATCAACATAAAGCGGTAACTCCCGTCCTGCCCGCCCCACGGGTCCGGTGCGATAGTTGCTATATACGAAAACTCAATCATTGCCATTTGCGCCGCTCTGGATTCGGGCAATCTGGTAAGCATTGCAACAATGTCGCCGTTGCCTGCAAGCATTTGTTGAATCGCTCCGTACACCTCGCCGCTTACTACTACCCCGCTGCTGTTAAACGAGGAAAAATCTTCATCATACGCAATACCTACTATGTTTAGCGTAAAGTTCCCGCTGCCGCCAACGCTGCCCCAATATCTTGCTTGCGTCGAAATGCCTCCGTCGGTAAAAAGTGCCGCTATGGCTTGCGCACGCACTATATCGCGTGCCTCCTCAACCGTAGGGCCGAAAGCGGCAAAATACATATAAGGAAACCAATCTCTGTCTAGAATATGCCAATAAACATCCTCTAATGTATCAAAGTTGCCGACAAAATTGTTTAAAAGAAACTGCTCTACGCTGCCTGTCACCCACACAGTATCCTGTAAACCATCGTCCCATTGCCAGAACCCTGATTCTTCTATCATGTATGCCTCTACGTGGGCAATGTCGTCAAAAGGAACCCAAACCCAGTTGTTGTCTGCGTCATAGTAGCCATAATCGTTGTATTCAAAATAAAACTGTACAGCCGCCTGCATAAACTCGGCATCGCTGCCGTAGGGTGCGTTTCTAAGCTGCATAATCGCCTCATACTGCTGCATCTTTTCTGCATAATCAGGGTCTTCCTCGCCCCACGGCAGGTTACCAAAGTTCCATACCCAATTCCATCTGTTCATAAGGCTTAAAAAAGTTTCTAAGGAAACCAGCGCCTCGCCTTCCGCAAGCGCATTCGTGGTGCGGCCGTCTGCAAAAACCGCACTAAGCCCGTCCTTGCCCAGCTGCTCATCTGAGGCGATAAAAGAAAAACTGGAGTTTTGTTCGATGCGGGTCATCGAAAAGCCGCCGCTGCCTCTAAACGTAAGATAGTTAGATTCTGCGCCTTGACTGATATGCTCGATAAAGCCGTTAGCCGTAAACATCGCGCCGTGATAGCCGTACATAAACGCATTCAAAATTTCGTTGGAAAGAAACATAAGGCTTATATCAAAGCCACTGCTATTATCCGGGGCTTCTTTTAATTTAGTATACCTATCAGACGGAAAATTGGTATCAATAATGCCTACGACTGTTGCATACAGCCCGCTGCCGGACCTATCGCCTATGCGGATTTTTTCTCCTAACAAATCATTATCCGAATTAATCGCCTTTTTGTCGGTGGTTGCGTAGGAATAATCATTGCCTACATACAAGCTTAAATCTTTAAATGCGTTAAACACATGACGGCTTATCATAATTTCGTCAAACGCGGCAGGAACTCTTCCCGATATCGAATAGCCGCGATAAACGGTTGCAGACGCCGAAATATCCTTAGGCAATTCTAACACGCCGCCAAAGGACGGCGACCATTGCCCGTGCGTGTAATACGCGCCGAACTTGCCTTGATTGTCGGGCAGGTTAAAGTCGAATAAGCTTGCGCCGTACGTAATATTGTGCATGCCCAGATTGCGTAAGCTGCGCAGCTCGTCAAAATCTGAATCGGGAAATTTTTGGCGTATTGTGGCTGCCTCTTCTGCATTTAGCCCCGTGTCGCCGCCCCACGATGCCCGCTTTGCAAAGGAGGCATAATCGATTTGCGAATCGCGCATGGATTCGTACAATGCGTTATGCTTGTTGTACGCGCCTAAGGTGTCGGCTAAGCCGAACAATCCAAACGCAATTACCGACAGCAGCACGGTAAAAAACAGCCGTATAGGCTTTGCCTTTAAGCTAGAACCCGCAATTTTTAGCGAATGGCGCAGCGGCAGGCGTGAACGTATCAGCTTAAATTCGGAGGGGTCGTACCGCTTGATGTTTTGCGTTTTTTCGGTTACGTCCTCGAAAGATTCTTTATTGCCTTCGGCGTCGATGCGCGAAAGGCGGCGGAAATCCGCGTTGGATTTTTCGTCTTTACTTAAAATTAAATCGCCCTGCGCGTTTTCTAAAAAGCCGATTACCTCTTTCTTTTCGGCTTCGGTAAACTTATGCCCTTTTTTAACGTGCAGAATTTTATTGTCTATAATGCTTACGCCCTCGGACACAACCTGCCCTTGTGCTTTATATTTGCGTATATCGCTGATAACCTTGCCGTCTGCAAACTCTATTACGCGGTCGCCGTAAAACTCTCGGCGTAGTCGCGGTCGTGCGATACAATGATAACCAGCTTAGTTTTAGAAAGCTTTTGCAGCGTTTCAAATACCTGCTTGCCCGTAGTGGAGTCCAGCGCGCCCGTAGGCTCGTCCGCCATGATAATTTCGGGGTTTTTTACCAGCGCGCGCGCAATCGCCACGCGCTGCTTTTGTCCGCCCGAAAGCTCGTTGGGCTTGCGCTGCGCATAGCCCGTCAAATCCACTTGTGCAAGAATTTCTTCTATCGATGCTTTATCGGCTTTTTTGCCTTGCAGTTCTAGCGCAAGCCCGATGTTTTTGCCTACCGTAAACTCGGTTAAAATATTATATTCCTGAAAGATAAAGCCGATAAACGTGTTGCGGTAGCTGTCAAAATCGGCTTGGCTGAAATCCGCGCTGGATTTGCCTTTAATAACAATATCGCCCTCGGTAACACTGTCTAAGCCACCGATAAGGTTTAGCAGCGTAGATTTACCGCTGCCCGATTTGCCCAAAACGAACACCATGCCCGTTTCTTCAAATTTAAGGTCAACACCGTCTAATGCGCGTACAGGAACGCCCTTTTTGGGTGTGTAAACCTTAGTAAGCCCTTGCACCTCTAACATAGCAATTTCCTCCGTTTTTTAAGGACTATTCTAAGTATACTGCTTTGTAAAAGGCGTGTCAAGTTTTTTTATATAATTTTCGTTTCAAGCAGTCATTTATGCGCCGTTTCTTTTGCGGATTTTATCGTTGCCTGCTTTAATTATCGAAAACACTACGCCTGCGATTAAGCCTGCGGCTAAAAATACGATTACTACAATGTACGGCGCGTAATGCCCTCTTCCGACATTGCCGCCTCCGCCGTTGCCGCCGTTTGCTGCGGATATAGCGTCTATGGCGGTGGTTTGGCGCGCGGAAACCTCGCTTAACGAAACCGCGCTGTTAATGGAGTCTATGTGCAGTTGGATACTGCCCTTAAAGCCTACGGTGTCGGCGTAGAATTGCACCTGTGAAATGGCGGCGGATTTTGCCGCGAATAACTGCGCCGCCGCAGTGGTATCGAAGTTAGGGTCTATGGCGGCGTTAATTTGATTGATTGCCCCGTTTAATTCTGCCGCGACTTCTAACATATTTACAGCGGACATAATGCTATCCGAAAATTCGCTTAACGAACCGCCGTATAAAGTATATATCGCGTGCGCTTGAACCTGCGCGATTGCCGCCGACTTAGCCGCCGCTAATTGCGCCT
>WRLT01000013.1 GCA_009777485.1 Bacillota bacterium | reverse complement strand
TCGCACTGCCCGCAAGTGTTACGGAAATAGGGGCGCACGCGTTTAACGGCGCAACAAGCTTAACCGACATCATTATTCCGCACGGCGTAACCACCATCCGCGACAACACCTTTAGCGGTTGCAGCGCGTTAGCAAGCATTGTCATTCCCGCAAGCGTAACGCAAATCCAAAGCGACGCGTTCCGCAATTGCAACGCCTTAACTACCGTCTACTACGGCGGAGAAAGCGCGGCACAGTTTAACGCCATAAACACAGGCAACAACGCACAGGTTGTAAACGCAACGCGCTACTATTATTCCGAAATTCAACCCGCAACACAAGGGAATTACTGGCACTTTGAAGACGGCGTTCCCACCGCGTGGTAAAAAGTAAAGGCGCGCGAAAAAAGTACTAACAAAAGCACCGCCAACTTTTTTTGCGCAAACGCTTGCCAAAATGTTAAATCTGCCGTATAATACAAGTAGCAATGAAGCCGTTTTGCGCTTTGCACGGTTTCAGTTTTTAAGGCGGAGATTATGAAGAAAAAAATCTGTATACTATTATCGGTTGTTTTGGCACTAGTTTTCGCAGGTGTTTTATCGGCATGCAATTCGGGAAATGTAACCGTTACGTTTGATACCATGGGCGGTTCGCCTAGTATACCGTCGCAAACGGTTCGGCAGGGCACAACGGTTTTGCGCCCCGATATTATTCCCGAAAAAGCGGGCGTCGGTTTTTTTGACTGGTACGCCGATAAAGAACTTACCCAACGATTCGATTTTGAAAGGTCATCTATTGTAAGAAACATGACGCTGTACGCAAAATATTTAGACCCCGTGCGCGTGCAATACAGCCCGACCTATATTATAGACTACGAGGAAGAGCAGCCCGACATAGAAAGCATATTTGTAACGTTCGGTAAGCCCTATGCTATTCCGATGCAGCAAGCACCCGATGCGCCTGCCGATTGGGGCGTTAAGCCGCCCGATTGGGACGCGGAAAACCCCGATGTCCCGTGGACGCATCCCGGCCCGTGGGACCCTATCGGAAACAGGGTATTCGGCGGCTGGTTTTCGGCTTTGGGCGGCGGCGGCATTCAATATGCGGGAGCATGCGGAACAGGCTTTAACTGGCCCGAACAGCCCACCACCCTGTATGCGTTTTGGACACTGCCGTCGCAAGATGTCTTTATAGATTTAGACGTATTTACCTTTACGCCCGTTACAGGTGGATACGAAGTTTCGGCGGCGGAAGATACGCACCAATTAGAACAGCTGATAATTCCGTCCAGATATAACAACGCACCCGTAACGCGAATCGCGGCAAACGGCTTTAAAACGCAAGAGCCAGAAGAGGGAGAACCGCCCATTCCGCCTTTCACGTTTACGGAGGTTCTCATTCCTAATACGGTTACCGTAATCGGCGCGGGCGCGTTTGAGGACAGCGTGCTAGAAAATATAATAGTCCCCGGAACGGTTAGGGCTATCGGCAATAATGCGTTTGCAAACAGCCAAAAGCTTGCACAGGTTATTCTGCTAAACGGTATTGAAACGGTAGGAAACGGCGCGTTTAGAAGCAACAGCGCACTTACCCAAATCATCCTGCCCGACAGCATTGTATCGCTGGGCAGCGAAGTATTTGCCCGATGCAGCGCGCTGCGCCGCGTAATCCTCCCGCGCGATATAGAAGAAATTCCGCGCGCCGCCTTTCAGTTTTGCATTTCACTGCAAAGCATCAGATTTCCCGGCGCGGTAGAAACTATCGGGCAGAGCGCGTTTGACCAATGCACCGCGCTTACCCGCGTAGATTTTCCTATCAGCGTAAAATTTATCGGAACTAACGCATTTGCCAACTGCGGCGCGCTGGCAAATATAACACTGCCGTCTTTTTTAGAAGAAATCGGAAACAGAGCGTTTCATAAAACCGCCGTCAGCACCGTTACCATTCCTTCCTTTGTAGAGGGAATGGGTTCGGCAGTATTTTTTGAATGCGCCAACCTTACAACGATTAACGTGCGCAGGGCAGGGCCGGGCGAACGCTGGCAACCCAACTGGAACGGAAGCAATGCGCGGGTAGTTTGGAATTACAGCTAGCCGTTCCAAAATACATTCCTATCTCAACCATTCTTAAAGCAGGGTTTTAACAAAAGCCCTGTTTTTTTTACGGCAAGCCCAAACTTTGTTTTCTTAAAACTATTTAAGAAATATTAAAATATGGTTAAATGTTTTAAAAAGGCGAAAATGCTGTTGACACGGGTATATTCATATTATATAATGAACATATAAAATAAACTAAAACGAAAGGAGTTAAAAACTATGCCTTGGAAATCAAACATATCTTGGGACGGCGATACCAAAAACACGATTGTGTACAAAGTCGATTTAAAAAACGATTCGATTAACCACAAGTCTTTGGTAACGGTCAGAGAGGGTCAAGCCGCAATTTTCTGTGTCAAGGGCAGAATGGCGGACGTATTTTTACCCGGCCGCTATACGCTGGAAACGGGAAAAATCCCCATTTTATCCAAACTCTTAAACCTGCCGTTCGGATTTAAGAACACCATTTTAGCGGACATTTATTTTGTCAACACGCACCAATGGACTAATCAGCCGTGGGGCACCAGAAGCCCTATTTCCGTTCGCGATAAAGATTTCGGAACGGTTGAAATTCGCGGCAACGGCATCTACTCTTTTAAGGTAGACGACCCCTATATTTTCATGCAAGAACTTTCAGGTTCGCATCCGTCTTTCCGCACCAACGAAATTACGGATATGCTGCGCACGAAAGTAGTTTCGGGCATTACGCAAGCGGTAGGTCAAAGCAAGATAGACTTCTTTGATTTAGCGGGCAATATCTTAGAGGTAGCAAAGGTAGCCAGAGAGGTTGTTCAAGAACAATTTAAAGCAATCGGCGTACAGCTGGTTAACATTAATGTTAATGAGTTTACTATGCCGCCCGAAATTAAAGAAGCCGTAGACCGTCAGCGTTCGATGAACATCGCGCGCAGTACGATGGACGTAGAAATGGCGCGTGCGCAAATGGACGTGCTAAAAACCGCCGCAGGAAATCCCGGCGCGGGCGGAAGCATGGGCGCCATGATGGGCGCAGGCATGGGCATGGGCATGGGCATGGGCATGGGCAACATGATGGGCAACATGATGGGCGGCATGGGTCAAGGAATGCCCGGCGCAGGCATGGGCGGCCCTATGGGTGCAGGCGGCATGGGCATCGGCGCAACCCCCGGTCAGCCGATGATGGCGTGTCCTAACTGCCAAAAACAACTTCCCGCAACGGCTAAATTCTGTTCGGGCTGCGGTCAACCTACGGGCGAAAGCTGCGGCAAGTGCAAGGCGGCGTTAAAGCCTGGCGCGAAATTCTGCGCCGAATGCGGTACGCCCGCAGGCGCGGCTTGTGCAAAATGCGGCGCGGCGTTAAAATCAGGTGCGAAATTCTGCGC
The DNA here is from genome assembly GCA_009777485.1 of Bacillota bacterium. Taxonomy (GTDB): domain Bacteria; phylum Bacillota; class Clostridia; order Christensenellales; family Pumilibacteraceae; genus WRAP01. The sequence continues at coordinate 60,793 of WRLT01000013.1, read as the reverse complement.
CGAGTGCGGCACGCCCACCTAAAACAAATGCACATAGGAGTTACTAATGGAACTTAGTCGTGAAGAAATTTTATACAGCGCGGCCGAAAAAGGAACAACCTCCGGAACTAAATGCCCGGGTTGCGGCGCAAACCTTTCATTCCATCCCGAAAAGGAGAGTCTGTGGTGTTTGCACTGCGATAATGAGGTTAAATTTCCTACCGCGCCCGCTATCAAGCTAGAATTTGCGCGGCTTTTAGACCCTGCTAACAAATGGACGGATACGCACGTTTTTCAATGTTCTAGGTGCGGCGCGAAAGAAATTTTATCGCGTGAAGAAATTGCAAAGGCTTGCGCATTTTGCGGAACATCCAACATCGTTCAAGCTTCGGACATCTCAGGCATTAAGCCCAACGCAGTACTGCCGTTTAAAATCACCAAAGAAACCGCCATTACGCGCTTTATCAACTGGGTGAAAAAAAAGTTTTTTGCACCGCGCCGCTTTAAAAAGAACGTGCGCGCCGAAGAAGTAGACGGCATTTATAACCCCGCATTTACCTTTGATACCGATACCATTACGCAGTATCGCGGACGCTTAGGCCGCAGGGTAACCTACACCACACGCGTCAACGGCAGAACCGTAACCCGCACCCGTATCGACTATATCAACATTTCGGGTACGTATTCGGGGCTGTTTAACGACATCTTAATTCAAGCATCGTCCACCATTCAGCAAAAAGATGTAAACAAAATGCAGCCGTTTGATATGTTTAACTCTAAGGAGTACAACCAAAACTTTTTATTCGGCTATGCGGCAAATCAATACAGCAAAGACGGAACGACTTGCTGGGGCGAGGCGCGTGCGGTTATAGATGAGCGTATTAAAAGGGCGATATTGCAAAAATATCCCGGCTATACCATCGTTGCCGAATACCATGCTAACACCGTGTATAACAACATTATGTTTAGGTATGTATTGCTGCCCGTGTACGTGGGGCATTGCAACTACGGCAAGAAGTTTGATAAAATCAAAAAAGAAAAAGTAGACAAAACGTACAACTTTTATGTAAACGGCACTAACGGCAAGGTTGCGGGTAAAATGCCCGTCAGCGCACCCAAAGTGCTGATGGTAGTAGGTATCGTGCTAGGGGCAGTAGTAGGCGCACTGGCAGGTATAACCAAAGCAATGGGCTGGTGGTAAAAAAAGGCTTGTTGAAGTCCGCAACTGCGGAAAGGAGGTAGTTATGTGCTTTATAAACACTACAATCATGGGTTTCGAGCTAACTGACCCCGTACTATGGATTATTCTATCGTGCATTTTTATTACGGTATTAGCGGTAATTTTGATAACCGTTTTTGCCGTAAAAGCCAACCGTTCTAAACGCGCGGGTAAAAAAGCGGGCAAGGTAAAGGTAAAGGGCGGCGTCCGCTATTCGGTAGATAATACCATTCAATTCGGAAACGCCGTTAACGTATCGCACTCCAAAGGCGACTTTACGGTAGTTAAAGGCAAAACGTATACGGCGCGCGTCGGCGGTGCGTTAATACCCGGTCAATACACGCTGCTTACAACGGCGCACGGCGAAAACAAATTTAACATCCGTATCGGCAGGTTCTTGCGCGAGTACACGCACGGAGACAGCATCGTATTAGCCGAAGGCGAAACCATTGTTTGCACCTCGCATTCGGTATTGTTAAGATAATAAAAAAGTAAACCAAAACACAAAATAAAAATACACCCAAAAAAGGAGATTTAAAAAATGAAAAAAGGTTTTATGTTCAAATTGCTGTTAATTCTTTCACTTGCGGCGGCGGCGCTATTGTGGATATTACAGGTTGCCGAAGTTATACCCGAAAACATTCCCGTCGGTATGTGGGCAATTGTTATCGCCGCAGGCGGTTGGGGCGTCGCGTTTGTATGCCGCGCACTGTTCTCTAAAAACACCTCTATACCTCCCGTTATGAAACGCGTTTCAGTAATTATCGGCATCGGGCTTATACTGGTAGCGGTATTAGGCATCGTCAACATCTACCAATGGGGCGAAAAGTGGGTATTGCCGATTGTTGCCATTGCAGGCGTAACCGCGCTGTTAGTTATGCTGTTTGCTACGGGCGGACAAGGACAAAACACGGGCGACAACCAAAAAGTCGGCTACAAAGACTACTGGGCAAGACGCGCCGAAAAAGAAGCCCAAGAGAAAAAAGACCAAGAAAACAATCAATAAGATAATAGTTATTAAAAAACGCCGTCTTAGCACGGTGTTTTTTACATTAAATCCGTTTGACTTTTTTTTCTGCGCGTAGTACAATTAAGCGTAAAGTGTCGGGAGGGAATAATTTTGCGGATACTGGGCATAGATTACGGAGATGCACGCACGGGCTTAGCCCTCAGCGACGAAACAGGTACGCTGGCAAGTCCGCTGCCTACCTATAAAACGCAAAGTATGCGTAAAGACGCCGATTATTTCGCCGCGCTTGCACTAGAAAAAAACGCACAAAAAATTGTTATCGGCTTGCCGATTAACATGGACGGCACAAAGGGCGCGCGCGCAAACAAAACCGAAAGCTTAGGGCGCGTGCTAGAAAAAATCACAGGTTTAGAGGTAATCTATAAAGACGAGCGGCTAACCACCGTGTCGGCTCAGCGCGCATTAACCGAAAGCGGGCTTTCCCGCGATAAGATACGCGCCAATATAGACGCCGCCTCCGCGCAAATTATTTTGCAAAGCTATCTAGATAAAATTAAAAAGGAGCAGCAGCATGGCAGACAAGAACCATAAAAACGCACACGACAACGTAGAAATCTTCACACAGGATTCTATCATTACGCTATACGACGACGAGGAAAAGCCGATAGACTTTTTTGAAATCGCAAGCGTAGAATACGAAGAAAAATTCTACGGCATCTTACAGCCCGTTGAAGTTGTCGAGGGCATCGGCGAGGACGAGGCCGTTATTTTTGAGTATTCGGTAGACGAAGAGGGCGGCGAAAAGCTGTACAAGCCGATTTTTGACGAAAAGCTGTTAGAAAAAGTATTTTCGCTGTATTTAACGGCGGCGGCTGATTTCGAGGCCTCTGATATGTCGGGCGGCGGCGGTTGCGGCAGCGGTTGCGGAGGCTGCGGAGGCGGCTGCGGCGGTGCAACACCCGAATAATATACACCCCCCAAAAGTGGTTGCTTAGCAAAGGGAAATTTTCCTAAACCCACTAAAAAAAACTAAGGAGTTACTATTTTTATGCACGAACTTAAATCACTAGGCAATAAAACCGAGTATAAATTTTCTTACGATAAGGGCATTTTAGAAAGCTTTGACAATCGGCACGGCAACGATTATTTTATTAAATTTAATTGCCCCGAATTTACTTCGCTTTGCCCTATAACGGGTCAGCCCGATTTTGCTTGCGTCTATATCAATTATATAGCCGATAAAAAATGCGTCGAAAGCAAAAGCTTAAAGCTTTATCTTAATTCGTTTCGCAATCATCCCGAATTTCACGAAAACTGTATCAACACCATTATGAAAGACCTTATCGCGCTGCTAGACCCCCGCTACATCGAGGTAACGGGCAAGTTTTTGCCGCGCGGCGGTATCAGCATCGACCCCTACGCAAACTACGGCAAGGGCGAAAAGTACCGCAAAATGGCAGAGTACAGAATGCTAAACTACGATTTAAGCTTTGAAAAGGTGGATAACAGATAATGGCTGTCGACAAACGTTTACTTTTTCTTTCGGGATTATTTATAACACTGCTTATCGCCAGCAACCTTATGGCGGTTAAGTTTATCGCCATCGGTACGGTAGTTTTGCCCGCCGCCGTAATTTGCTATCCGCTTTGCTTTGTCGCAAGCGATTTAATCAACGAATTTTACGGCTTTAAAACCACCAAAAAGGTGATTCTGTTTGCCTTTATCTTTAACGCGTTAGTTGTAGGGCTTACCGCGCTAGCGGTGGTGCTGCCGCCGGCGCCCGGATACGAACATAACGAGGCTTTTAAAACCATATTTTTAAGTACGCCGCTCATTTTGGGCGCAAGCTTTTTAGCGTTTGCGGTGGGCGGTATATTAAACAGCTATGTATTTAATAAAATCCGCAAAAAAAATAAACCCCTTGCACTGCGGTCGGTAGTGTCTACCTTTTTAGGCATTATCGTCGACAGCTTTATCTTTATTACGCTGGTATGTATGTTTGATACACCCTTCGGCGAGTTAATGCTGCTGGTGCTGTGGCAAGTACTTGCAAAAATTATTGTCGGAATCGGCTTAGGTACACCCCTAACACTGCTGACGGTTAAACTGCACAACAAGTATCAAAAGTATCAAGCAAACAAACGCACCCCCCCCACACAAAACACACCTACTACCAAAACCGCCCCCCCCACACAAGAAATATCGCCCCCCGAAACCGAAACAACCGCACAAAATACACCACCCCCCGAAAACCACCCTTAAAAAAATCCTCCTCATTGCATTACTGTGCAAAAATAAGCCTTAAAAAAATTCCCCTCTTTGTAGGCGCGACGCGGCGGCGTAAGTCGCAAAAACACACCGTGTTTTTAGCCAAAGCGGGGAGTGAGGAACGAACGACCCATTTCCCCGTAGGGGCGGGGTGGAAAGAAAAGCCCATACTCCCAAATCGGACATGAACGAACGACCCATTGCAACGAAGTTGACGGGGTGCAAAGAAAAACGCAGAAAGAAAAATTCCCAAAAAACTGCCCGTAATCGTTTGCAAATTTAAAAACAGTATGCTATACTTATCAAGGTTTTTAAGCCAACAGCTAAAAAAACCAAATTTACATTCGCGGAGGACTTGTTCTTTTTCTGTTGTGTGCGGTAAATTTTTATGCCGTATATGGTTAAGAACGGGGCTGATTCCGCGAAGAAGCGTAAAACAGGAGAAAATTTAATGTCAAACGTAATCTCAATGAAACAGCTTTTAGAGGCTGGCGTTCATTTCGGGCACCCCACGCGCAAGTGGAACCCGAAAATGAAAAAGTACATCTACACGGCACGCAACGACATCTACATTATCAATCTGGAAAAAACCGTTGTGCTAGTAGACGAGGCGTATGCTTTTATTAAAGAAATCGCCCTTACAGGCAAGCCGATTTTATTTGTCGGCACTAAAAAGCAAGCGCAAGAGGCCGTTATGCAAGAGGCGATTAAATGCGGAATGTTTTATATCCGTTCGCGCTGGTTAGGCGGAACGCTTACCAACTTTTCTACCATTCGCAGCCGCATAGAACGCCTAAACAAGCTTAACCAAATGGAAAAAATGAACGAGTTTAACGTGCTGCCCAAAAAAGAGGTTATCAAATTAAAAGCAGAGCGCGATAAGCTAGAAGAAAATTTAGGCGGCATTAAGGACATGCGCGTTTTACCCGGCGCACTGTTTGTAGTAGACCCTAAAAAAGAGCATTTAGCCGTTAAAGAGGCGCGTAAATTAAAAATACCGATTGTCGGCATTGTTGATACCAACTGCGACCCCGACGAGGTAGACTATGTAATACCCGGCAACGACGACGCAATCCGCGCTATTAAATTAATTGCAGGCGCAATGGCAGACGCAATTATCGAGGCACGCGAGGGCGAAGAGGGCTTAGCGGCACGCCGCGCAATCGAAGCGCAAATGCAAGCCGAAGCCGCCGAAAAGGCCGCCGCATTAAGCATGGAGCAAGCCGTAGCAGCGGTTGAGCCTACGCAAGAGGACATCGGCGAAGAGGAGGATGAATAATATGGCTTTCACAGCACAAGACGTAGCCAAACTGCGCGCACTTACGGGCGCGGGCATGATGGACTGTAAAAACGCACTTTCCCAAACCAACGGCGATATGGACAAAGCCGCTAAATATCTGCGCGAGCAGGGCATTAACATCGCCAAGAAAAAAGAGGGACGCATCGCCTCTGAGGGCATCGTTTCCGCCGCTGTTTCGGCTAACGGCAAAATCGGCGCGCTAGCGGAAATTAACTGCGAATCCGACTTTGTGGCAAAATCCGCACCCTTTATCGAACTGTGCGAAACAGTCGCAAAGGTAGTAGTCAAACAAAACCCGCAAGACATCGAAGCCTTAAAGGCAGAAAAAACCGCCGACGGCACGGTGTTGGATTCTATCAACAACGCAACCGCAAAAATCGGCGAAAAGCTGTCGCTGCGCCGTTTTGCACGTCAAGAAATTAAATGCGGCCTGCAAGATTTCTACCTGCATATGGGCGGTAAAATCGGCGTGTTGTTAGAGGTAGAAACAGGAAAAGATATCAATAAAGATAAAGAGTTTACCGCAATGTTTCATGACGTTGCCATGCACATTGCCGCGTACCCCGTAGAATTTATTTCCGATAAAGAAATTCCCGCGTCCGAAATCGAAGAGCAAAAAAGCATTTTTACTAAGCAAGTACTCAACGAGGGCAAGCCCGCCGCCGTTGCGGATAAAATTGTTGCGGGCAAGCTAAAAAAATACTTTGCCGAAATTTGTTTGTTAGAGCAGCCCTTTGTAAAAGACCCCTCCGTAACGGTAGGCAAATTTGTAGAGGCGGCGGCTAAAAAGTTTGGCACCGATATACGCATCAGCCGATTTACTAAATTTACGATGGGCGAGGGCTTAGAAAAAAAGACGGATAACCTAGCCGAAGAAGTAGCAAAAATGCAAAATAAATAAGTATTGTGAAAAAGGAATGTTTTTTTAGCGTTCCTTTTTTACGATTACCTCAAAAACGGAGAAAAAATTATGTACAAAAGGATTTTATTAAAAATCAGCGGCGAGGCGTTGGGCGGCAAAGAAAACGCCATAGACCCTTGCCGTGTAGAACACGTTGTCAATCAACTAGTAGCGTTGCATAAGCACGGCTTAGATATTGCGGTGGTTGTAGGCGGCGGAAACTTTTGGCGCGGCCGTCAGGGTACTAACATGAACCGCGTTACCGCCGACCATATGGGCATGATTGCCACCGTTATGAATGCTTTGGCACTGCAAGACGCAATCGAAAAAAAGGGCGTAGATACTAGGGTGCAAACCGCCTTAAACATTCCTGCGGTTGCCGAGCCGTTTATTTTGCGCAAGGCCTTACGCCACTTCGAGGAAAAACGCATCGTAATTTTTGCGTGCGGCACGGGCAACCCGTACTTTTCTACCGATTCGGGCGCGGCACTGCGTGCGGCCGAAATTAAAGCCGATATTTTGCTTATGGCAAAAAACATAGACGGCTTATACGACTCCGACCCTAAGAAAAACAAAAACGCTAAAAAGCTTGATTTTGCCTCTTACCGCGAGGTATTAGATAAAAGATTGCAGCTTATGGATTTAACCGCTATTACCATGTGCATGGAAAACAACATTCCTATTTTAGCATTCGGCCTTAACGACGGCGACAACCTCACCCGCGCCGCCTTAGGCGAAAAAGTCGGCACCAAAATCGGCAACTAACTTTGCAAGCTTGCTTTTGGTATTAGATAATGGAGAATAAATGGAGAATGGAAAATGCAAAATGGAAAATGTCGGCTAAGAATTTAAAATAAAAGCCATTAAAAAATTCCCCTCTTGAGGGGTGCCCCGATAGGGGCGGGGTGGAAAGAAAAGCCTATACCCCCAAATCGGACGGGGTGAAAAGAAAAACCTCATTCCTCCAAACCCAACAAATAATCGGTGCTAACCTCAAAAAACTTAGCAAGCTTTACAAGGGTATCAAAATTGGTTTGACTATTACCGCATTCCCAATCAGCTATCGCAGATTGCGAAACAAAAAAAACCTCCGCAAGCCGTACTTGCGTTAAGTTTTTTTCTAACCGCAACTCTTTCAAGCGCACGCTAAAAATATGGTTAATACTTAATTGTCCACTCATACGTTTTTCCTATGTCAACTGTCTATTAAGTTGACTTTAATGTTTTTTTAGTGTATACTTTTTAAATTCAGTTGAATATTTTAATAAAAATTTTTTTCAACTGTATATAGTATATTAGGAAAATTCCTAATTGTCAAGCGTTTTTTGGAAAATTCCTAAAAATATTTTTGAAATAATTATGAGCACAGTAGAAAAAATTTTAAATTTAGTAGCACAAAGCGGAGAAACTAATTCTTGTATAGAAAAAAAGTTAGGATTATCAAACGCAAGTTTTCACGCGTGGAAAAATGGTAAAGCAAAACCATCTACCGATGCAATCATAAAAATAGCCCGATATTTCAACGTTACAAGCGACTATCTGCTAGGGCTTTCCGACAAGCCGACTTCTTGACAGCGTTACCGAAAGGGAAGCATGGCAAAACAATGTTCCTTTTATTTTTTGACAAACTTAGCAAAATTTACTTGAAATTATCTATTTGGTGTGCTACACTATATATATTCTATTTTTTATGGAGGCAGAAAGCTTATGGCAAAAAAAATTGAAACGGTTGCAAAAGCCGATGTACCCGAAATCGTTGTAAAACCGCCGACAATTTCATTTAATATCGGTGTGCCGCCGACACTTACCCCAGAATACATTTACATATGCGGAAACATCGAAGAGCTTGGCGCATGGGAGCCTACGCGCGCAATTAGAGTCAAGCGTAGTAAACGGGGTACATACGGCAGAACGCTGCGCTTTCCTTTGGGGACGGAATTTGAATACAAAATTTTGTCCGACACCCGTTGGGGAGCCGTAGAGAAAGGCAGATACACCGAAGAAATTGTAAACCGTAAAGCGGTAGTCGCAGAAGAAAAAAACCGCTTGATTATTCAGGTTATGGATTTTAGAAACGAATAAATGTAGTGTTTCCTTAAACACTGCAATTTTAACATTCAATACGCCCGCCTAAACCCCGTCGCTGTTGTAGAATGGTTCGACGGGGTTTTTTGTTTAGGGTTTTACAGATTTAAAGGCATATTTGGTTGACGGCACGGCTAGGGTATGGTAGAATGATTTTAATAATCTTTGGAGGAAAAATATGACTATTGCAAACGAACATGTGCTGCCGGAGTTTCAAAAGTACCTTGCAAAGCTTAATAAGGCGCAAGAGCATCTTAAAAACGAACTGGCAAACGTACGTGCAGGGCGTGCAAATCCCGGCATTTTAGATAAAATAACGGTAGACTATTGGGGAACGCCCACTAAACTGCGCGACATGGCTAATATCACCGTGCCTGAGGCGCGTATGCTGCTGATAGCCCCCTACGACCAAAGCGCGTTAAAGTCGGTTACCAAAGCCATTCAAGAATCCGACATAGGCATAAATCCTACCGACGACGGAAAAATTATCCGCTTAGTCTTTCCGCAGCTTAACGAGGAACGCCGCAAAGATTTAGTTAAAACGGTTAAAAAAACCGTAGAGGATTCTAAAATTGTATTGCGCAACGAACGCCGCGAAATCGTAGAGGCAATCAAAAAGTTTAAAAAAGATAGCTTAGTTACCGAAGACGAGGTAGTGCTATACGAAAAGGAAGTACAAAAAGAGCTTGATAAAGCCGTAGAAAATTTGGATAAGCTTTTTAAATCCAAAGAAAAAGAAATTTTAGAAATTTAAAGTTTTTGGAGTAGCAGCACTTGGCGAAACACGCACAACTTAATCCCGACAAATTGCCCAACCACATCGCCGTGATTATGGACGGAAACGGCAGGTGGGCAACTAAAAGGCTGTTGCCGCGCCCCGCAGGGCACCGCAAGGGCGTTGCTACGCTTGAAAAGCTGGTGGAATATGTGCACGAAATAGGCATAAAATACCTTACGGTATATGCGTTTTCTACCGAAAATACGGCGCGCCCCAAAGACGAGATAAACGGTTTAATTAAGCTAATCCACACGTATTTTAAAAAATCGCTGCCCAAATTTATCGCGCAGGAGTCGCGCGTCCGCATCATAGGAGACCGCACGTACTTTTCTCAAGAGCTGCAAGATATTCTATCATCCGCCGAGCGGAAAACCGAACACTTTACTAAACTGACATTATCTATTGCGCTAAACTACGGCGCGCGCGACGAAATTATCCGCGCCGTCAACGCGGCGGTACAAGCGGGGCAGCCCGTAACCGAGCAAGGCTTTTCTACCTTGCTAGACACCGCCCAAATCCCGGACCCGGACATGCTGATACGCACAGGCGGCGAGCAGCGGCTTTCTAACTTTTTACTCTATCAGACCGCTTACGCCGAATTGTTTTTTATCCCCGATTTATGGCCGGATTTCAACAAGAAAAGACTGCACGAATTATTAGCGGAATATGCGGTGCGCACGCGCCGTTTCGGAAAATAGTTTTAATAAATTTTATGGACGAAAATAACAAAAACAAAATTTCACAGCCGCCTGACGCAGACGGCGAATTGCCGCAAAATGTCCCGAAAGAAAAAAAATCGGGGCTTAAAGTCCGTTCGATTACGGGGCTTGTGATTATTGCGGTGTACGTTACCGTAATTTTATTAACGGTTTTGTTGCACTGGTGGTTTGTTTTTACGGCTTTTGTAGTATTAGTAACACTGGGTGTCGCCTTAGAAATCGGCAAAGCTATTGCCAACAAACACGCCGCACCCGTTAAGCCGTTTGTTATCGTAAGCATTATAGCAGGTTTTGCCGCGTTTTACATAATGTACTTTACGCGGTGGAACGCAAGCCCGCTTGCCGCATATTTTTCGATGATAGCGTTTACGGTGCTTATCCTATTTGTTTATGTCATGTTTACGCAAAAGCACAGCATGAAAAATATCGTTTCTACGCTGTTTGTGTTGATTTATCCCGTTATGCTTTCCGCCTTTATGTTAGGGCTTAACCATTTGCCGCGCATAGGCTTTTCGTCTAACGCGATACTAATGTTGTTTTTAATTCCTGCGTTTTCCGATACGGGCGCGTATTTGGTAGGAAGTTTAATACGCGGGCCTAAGCTTGCGCCCAAAATTAGCCCTAAAAAAACCGTTTCGGGCGCGGTGGGCGGCGTACTGGGCGGCATGCTTGCCGGCGCGGTTGTACTGGCGGCGTCTATTTTCAGCGACGGCACGGTAGCAAGGCTTTCGGTTTCGGTGGCTATGAATATCGTACACCATTTAATAATCGGCGCGGTAGGCGCGGTATTTGTTATGGTAGGCGATTTAGTAGCAAGCTATATAAAACGTCAGTGCGAGGTTAAGGATTTCGGAAAGCTGCTACCGGGGCATGGAGGCATCACCGACCGCATAGATTCTATGCTGATATGCGCCGTATTTTTATATGCCTACTATATAATTTTATGCCTGTAACAAAAATAAAAAATTTATGTATCTTGGGCAGTACGGGTTCTATCGGAACGCAAGCGTTAAGCGTAGTGCGCAGACACCCGCAGCGGTTTAAGGTTTCGGTATTAGCGGCGCACAGCAACGTTGCGCTGCTTAGCCAACAATACCGCGAATTCAAGCCCGATTTAGTCGCGCTTTCGTGTGAAAAAGCACAGCGTGAGTTTAAGCGTTTGTTTCCCGCAGCGCGCGTTATCGGCGGTATAAACGCGCTTAGCGAGGCGGCCTCCTACGATAAAGCCGACACGGTAGTCGCCGCAGTTGTCGGCATGGACGGATTTTCGGGCGTTTACGAGGCGGTATCACGCGGCAAAACCGTTGCGCTTGCCAATAAAGAAACGCTGGTTGCAGGCGGAAAAATTATCATGGAACTGGCGCAAAAAACCGCCGCGCAAATCCTACCCGTAGACAGCGAGCATTCCGCCGTTTTTCAATGCTTGCAGGGCGGGGCAAACACCAATAAAAATCTGCGCCGCATAATCCTAACCGCATCGGGCGGCGCGTTTTACGGAAAAAACCCCCAAGAGCTTTCTTTGGTTACGCCCGAACAGGCAACGCGCCACCCGTCGTGGAGCATGGGCAAAAAAATCACCGTAGACAGTTCTACCATGATGAATAAGGCGTTAGAAATTATAGAGGCGCGCTGGCTGTTTGATACGCACAACATTGATTATGTGGTGCATCCCGAAAGCATTATTCATTCTATGGTAGAGTTTACCGACGGCACATTAACGGCGCAGCTATCGTACCCTAGCATGGAATATCCCATACAGCTTGCGCTAACGTATCCCGAACGGTTAGAAACGGGCTTGCCCGCATACACCTTTACAAAGCCCCTTACTTTTTTGCCTCCCGACGAAAAAACTTTCTTTTTTCCTAAACTGGCAAAGCAGGCGTTATCCGCGCACGAGGGCGCGCCGCTGGTGCTTAACGCGGCTAACGAGGCGGCAGTTTCGCTGTTTTTGAATAATCGCATAGGCTTTATACATATATTTGATATGGTGCGGCGCGTTATGGAAAAAGCGGATTATCCCGTTTTAACCGACAAAAACAGCGTTATCGCGGCGCACAAAATGTGGTACGATACGGTTATAAGCGACTATAAACACTATATAAAAACGGAGTAAGCGTAAAAAAAATTGCAATTTTTTCTCTACATTGTATTAGCGATTGTTATCCTGCTTGTAATGATACTCATTCACGAGCTAGGGCATTATACCGCCGCAAAGATTTTTAAGTTTAAGGTAAACGAATTTTCTATCGGATTCGGCCCTAAGCTGTTTCAAAAAACCTTAAAAAACGGCGAAAAGTTTACCTTCCGCGCCTTTCCGCTAGGCGGCTACTGCGCCTTTGAGGACGACGCAAACGATAAAGGCGTACCCAACGAGCGCGCCTTTAATAAAGAAAAGCCGTATAAGCGCATTGTGGTGCTGCTTTCGGGCGCGCTTTTCAACTTTATCAGCGCGATTTTGTTTTCGTTTATCTATTTAGTTTCGGTAGGCTACGCCGCGCCTGTGGTAACCTACGCCGCCGCAGACGCAACCGCATACAATCCCGAAACAGGCATTTATCAAACCTACAACGATTTTCGCGAGGGCGATGTTATTATCGAAATTAACGGCCGCCGTATCAACGCAATGCGCAGTATGCCCGAAATTTTAGACCGCGCAAGTCCGCAAGAGGGCGAAACGGCAACCTTTACACTGGTAAACAACGGGCAAACGCGCCAAATCGAGGCCGAGCGCATGCGTATCCGCAACAGCTACGCGGGCTACGGCTTTACGTTTAGCGAAGAGAAAAATAAAACGTTAAAGGTGCAAGGGGTGTCGCTTGCCCCCGACGGAACACCGTACAACAATCTCTTGCGCAACGATCTTATCACTAAGGTAAACGGACAAGACGCAAGCAAAAAGCCGCTTGCCGAACAAATGTTCGAAATAAAATCGGGCGAAGAGGTTACGCTTACCGTTACGCGCGGCGAATCCGAAATTACCGTACCTATTGCTAAACAAATCATTTTTACCGTTGTAGAGGGCTTTGGGTTTAGCTATTCTACCGATAGGCGCGGCACGGCTACCGTTACATTCAGCGAAAAGGATTTATACGGATTAGCGCACAGCCCGCTATTGCCGGGCGATATTATAACGGCGGTAGACGGAAAAGCGGTTACCAAAAACGCCGCGCCTGCCGACCTGTACGCAGAAACAAAATTAGGCGATACGGTAGAGTTTAGCGTTGAACGAAACGGGCAAACGCATGTGTTTCCCGTAGAAAAACAACTGATTATGCCCACCTATGCAGGGTTCGGCTTTTCGCACGGCCAAGAAATTCAGCGCGTTAAATTCGGCACCGCATTGTTACAGGCCGTCCCGTTTTCGGGCAAAATGGCGTGGCTGATTTTAGGTTCGTTCGGGCGCATGATTACAGGGCGCGTTCCCGTTACCGATATGTCAGGCCCTGTCGGGACAGTTGCACAAATGGCACAGCTAAGCCAAATGGACTGGCGCAACATTCTCATACTGCTGCCGCTATTAGCCGCGAATTTAGCGATATTTAATCTCTTGCCGTTTCCTGCGTTAGACGGGTCTAAGGTAATTTTCACCTCCATAGAATGGATACGCAAAAAGCCCATAAAACGAAAAATCGAAAACATTATTCATTTAGTAGGCATCATCGCGCTGTTAGCGTTTGTTTTAATTGTAGACGTCCTAGGGTTTGTATTTAGAGGGGGCGGCGGAGGAACAGGGTATTTGCGGCTATGACAAAAGAAATTCGCATAGGAAAGTTAATTATCGGCGGCGGCAGCCGCATTACCGTTCAATCCATGACCAACACCGATACGCTTAATGCCGCCGCAACTAAGGCGCAGGTAGAGGCGTTGGCGGCGGCGGGCTGCGATATCGTGCGCATTGCCGTGTCAAGTGCAGACGAAATTTCGGCGTGCGCACAGCTTTTAAAAGCCGCGCCCGTGCCGCTGGTTGCCGACATTCAGTTTGATTACCGCCTAGCAGTTTTAGCAGCGGATGCGGGCTTTAATAAAATCCGCTTTAATCCTGGCAATATCGGAAGCGAAAAAAAAGTGGCAGAGGTTGTCGCCGCGTGCAAAGCCAACCGCATTCCTATCCGCATCGGCGTAAACGCGGGTTCGTTAGAAAAATCGGTAGAAACACGCTTAGGTAAAACAGGCGAGGCGTTGGCAGAAAGTGCGCTTGCGCATGTACATATTTTAGAAAAGCACGGCTTTAACGATATCGTGTTGTCGGTTAAATCCAGCGATGTATCGGTTATGCTTAAAGCCAACCGCATATTAAATCAAAAAACGGCGTATCCGCTGCATTTAGGTGTAACCGAAAGCGGCTTAAAGACATACGGACTGGTTAAATCGGCAATCGGAATCGGTGCGCTGCTAGCCGACGGCATAGGCGATACGGTGCGCGTTTCACTTACCGGCAATCCGCTAGAAGAAATCGATGCCGCAAAATTGATTTTAAAAGCGGCGGGAAGGCTTAACACAGGCTGCGAAATTATTTCTTGCCCCACGTGTTCGCGCTGCAAGGTAAACTTAGAGCAAATCGCCTGCGCGGTAGAGGCGCACGTTGCTGCTATTTCCGCTCCGCTTAAAATTGCGGTTATGGGCTGCGTAGTAAACGGGCCGGGCGAGGCAAAGCACGCAGACGCAGGCGTTGCGGCAGGCCCTAGTCAGTCGGTGCTTTTTAAAAAAGGACAAGTTTGTAAAACCGTTCGTAACGACCAAATTATACAAGAATTAAAAAAACTAATCGACGAAATCAGCCAATGAAAAAATTTATAGAAAAATTTCATGACGAAACCCAAAACCTATACCCGTATCTAATTTTAAACGCGGTTAATGTTTCGCTGCGCAAAAAGCAAATCGAACTGGTTTTATTGTATCCCGAATCCGTTGACATTTCCATCTCAGAGCGCACCGCAATCGAACAAGCGGCAAAAAAAGTTCTCAATTCTAACGCGGCAGTCGAGGTTAAGCTGCTTAAAAGCCATTTCGACGCAGAGTTTTGTCAAAAAGGGCTGCTAGAATTTTTTAAAGCATTTCCGTGCGTTACCGCAGGCGTAACAAACAACGACATTGTAATAGACGCGCAAGCCCGAAGTATAGAGGTGTTTTTAGAGCCCGTACTGTACGAGTATTGCATCCAACGCGGCTTAGCTGCTGAAACCGCCGATTATTTAAAGCAAAGCTATTGCGCGCCGCCTGCATTTTCTTTCAAGCAAAAAGAACCCTCGCAAACCAACCAGCAAGAGCAAGACCGCCCCGAAACAGGCTTAGAGTTAGAAATGTCGGGCGGACGCTTTATTGTACCCAAAGACGTGCGCTCGTTTATCGGCACGGCGGTAAAAGAGCCCGCCTTGTACATATCGGATGCACTGCATCCAAATCCCGCTCTTACGGTGTGCGGTAAGCTTGCCGACATAACCCCCTTAACCTCACGGCGCGGAGAGGAAGAAAAAAAGTACTACCGCATGACCCTAGAAGATTTTACAGGCCGCTTAGAATGTTTATTTTTCCCCAGAGCCGCCGCCGCCGAAAAAATCTCTACGCTAGAAAAGGGCAGTGAAATCGTTGTGCGCGGTGCCTTAGAGCCCGATAAGCGCAACACGGGCGGCTTAGTGTATTTTATACGCGATATATCGTACTGCACACTGCCCGAAAACTTTACGCTAAACCGCTACAAGCGTAAAGTAGACGCGCAGTACAGGGTAGTAGCCCCTCAGCCGTATATCGAAACGCAGCAAGCCTCTATTTTTGAGGGCGCAAAAACCCAGCGCATCCCGTCCGCTTTACACCATAAAACGGTGGTTGTGTTCGATGTAGAAACCACAGGCATATCGCAAAGCACCGATAAAATTGTAGAGCTTGCGGCGGTTAAAATGGAAAATGGAATTTTAACCGAAAGCTTTTCTACCTTAATCAATCCGGGCATTCCTATCCCGGATCAAGCTGCGGCTATTCACGGCATTACCGATAAAATGGTAGCGGACAAGCCCTCCATACAAGATGTACTGCCCGATTTTTATAAATTTGTACAAAACGCGGCTTTGGCGGCGCACAATTTACCGTTCGACCTCGCGTTTGTTTCAGCGGCAGGCAGCCCGATGGGCATTTACTTCGATAACGAAAAGCTAGACACCCTGCAATTAGCGCGCAGCACCTTTACCCAATTTGCAAGCTTTAGACTAGGCGCACTCTGCGAGGCACTGCATATCCCGCTAAACAACGCGCACCGCGCCCTTGCCGACGCCTCCGCCACTGCAAAACTCCTAATCAAAATCGCCGCGCGCCAAGAAAATATATAAAAACATCTCCATGCCCTCCCATAACAGCCGCCTACAAAAAAACTTTTCGGCACATTTAAATTGAATTGTCGTAAATTGAATTATTAGTGTATTATAAATGGGGAATAAAAAATCCCGTCGGTTTCAAATTAGATTCCGACGGGTAATTTTGTTGTTGAGATTATTAATCCGCCGACTTTGCGGCGTTTCTACACAGAGCGCGAAAAGTGCACTATTATAGGAGTACACAAATAAACAAAGACCATGTAAATAAGACCCTTAACGCGATAGGGCACGATAACAAACCAGATAGGAGAAACAGAAATTATGGCAAAAGTAGTGTTAAATAACGCAGCGCAATTTAGAATTGATGATTCTACAAAAATTGATTTGCTTTCTAGCGAGATAGAAAAAAAAATCTACAAAAATTGTCGCATAATTGATGCAACTCTCATTTTGCAAGCGGCCACCGTTACGGGAAGTGGATTTGAAGTTAAAATTCAAAGTAATGAGCAAAATTTTGAAGTAATAGATTATATTTTACCTTCGAGCGGTGATACCGTATTTTTAAACATAACCGAGGAACTCAACGACATCATTAAAAATCCAAACGATGCGGTTGTTATACAATTTGACGACGGCATAACTTTCAACTCTGATATTGAACTTAAAGTAGAATATATTCCCGAACATATCATGCACGAAAGCAATGAATATTATGAAGTTGATGCCGGCAGAGCAGGGAGCGGGAAGATTAATATTGCGACCGGCGCATTAAATTTTGTTCATAGCGACAGTGCGGCATCGGGAATAAGTCATGTATATAACACATGGCAGGCGAATAAAGCCGGTGCTGATTTTGATTATCCGGATATAGCAACGGAGGTTAAAGAAGCAATCGGCAAATACGGCGATTACGGTTGCGGTAAAGGTTGGAAATTAAACGTACATCAATATCTTGTTAAGCGTGAGAAAACAAGCGAACAAGATTTATATACCTATGTAGACGGCAATGGGAATTATCACGAGTTTTCCGAAAAATATTATTATATGGGCGGGGAGGTAAAGATTTATCTTGATAAAGAGGCTGTAAACGTAGGCTTTGACGGTAAACTGACCTATGAGGGCATGGAAGTTAAGCCCGAACTTATAACGACCGGCGGGCTTATTTTACAAACGAATTACAAAGGCTTTTCCGGCGCAGAGAAATTGGAGTTAAGAAGTGAGGATTGCGCAAAAATCGAAGAAGATATAGAACAGTTGAAGCGCACAATATCCGACTGTTTATTTGCTTTTGACGAATACACAAAAGCTGAAACCGAAGAGTACAAAGCTCTTGTTAATTTGCAGGAAAAAGTAGAGGATTATTCCGTAGCATGTGAACGTCAAAGCCTTGAATCCCAAAATTTAGTTGCGGAAATAATGGGCAGAGATAACGGAAACAATGCGGTTGGCGGTTTGTTTGCTCAAAAGGAGGAATTCGATTTTGTTTTGGAAAAAAACACCGACGGCACTTATAAAAGATATCCGGGTAATGCTTTTGAGTTAGAACAATCTGCTTACGAAACAGCACTCAGCGCATTTAACTCGGCGGTAGCAACAGTAGCAAAAACGAATGCTAACGCAATTGAGAATATTGATATTTCAAAAGGTGCGACAAGGATACAGCTTCAAGAGCAAAACAATGCAACCGATGCATTAAATACTGCACAAACAAATTTGAACGCCGCTCAAAAAATATTTAATACGAAAATTGACTTGTTGCAACAGACGATACGCGAAATGTCTAACCAAATAGAGCAAATAAATTGGGATGAGAGCGAAAAGTTCAACTCTGCAAAAAAAGACTTATTGGATTTGCAAGATGATTTTCGCGATAAGAAGAGAAAATTTGATAATAGCGAGGAAAATAGGCAAACCGTACGCAACCAAGTGCTTTATAAACGTGCGAAAGATGATATTAAAAAGGCGCGGCATTTGCTAGAATTTAGAGAGTTTGAGTTGTCAATTCTAAAAGCACAAGAACCTGTGCGCTTTATAACCGGCGACGAGGGCTTGATTATGGGTTTTAACGAGGCAGGCGTACTTATGGTTATAGCCGACGCATACGAAAACGCGACCTATATGAATTACGAAGACGGCAAACTCATTAGCATAACCAATACGGACAGCAAAGAAACAAAATTTGAATATGAAGACGGCTATCTTATCAGGATAATAGACGCAGACGAACAAGTGATACGTTTCGATTATTTCTCTAACGGTACACTAGCGGCTATACTGTATCCCGATGCAACAAGTTCGGATTTTAATTACATATGGGAGTCCGGCTTGTTAAGTACGATAACAAATCCTTCGGGCTATGGTGTTAAATTTTCATATGATAACCAAAAGGTAACAAAAATTGAAGAAACTACGCAGACATACGAGATAACAGACGACGGTTGGCGCGGCTTTAACAGCGAAGAGGAAGAAAAAGAATACAAGCCGAGAATACTTACTGAAATAAAATATAATACGCATTTTTCAAGCACGCTCACAGACCGTTTTAATAACAAAAAAACCTACATATTTGATATACTCGGTAAGCCCGCGACAGTTTACGAAGGCGAATATGCCGAGCATGGTGAAAATACAAAATCTTTATCTATAGATTACAGTGGCGCTGAGCAGACTTTTAGTATAACGGATAATATTTTATACGATAATATTCTTAAAAAAACAAACGGTATTCAATTAAAAGGCGAGCTGCCCGGCAATTTTACACAGGCATCGCACAAAGTATATGACATAAACATTTCCGATTTGCCCGAAGGAGTTGCAAATCTTGTATTCTCGGCGTGGGCAAAAGCAGATTCGGCATTTGTACCGTCAGAACGCAAAACCGGATACAGTATCAGCAAAGCCGACGACCAAAGCGAAAAAGCGGATATTTTTAAAAAAAGGCGCAAATTCGGGTTAAGGGCCGAGCTTGAATTTATTGATAATAGAAATGTCGTAACAAGAGAAGAATTTTCCGCGAGTTTTGATTGGCTGAATATCGGCTGGCAGTATTTAGCATTGCCCATTGCGATAAGAGAAGACGATAAAATCGGCGACAGAATAGTTGCCAAATTTCCATTCAAATTAGGTTCTGAAGACCGCCGCCTTACAAAGTTAAAAGTTATCATAGATTATAGTTATAATGTAAACGGTCGATATGACGGCAGGGTAATAAACCAAGAAACCGATGAGTGCGAACATATCGGAATGTTTTTCGATTGCGCAACTCTGCGGGAAGGCGACTGGACATACAGCAAAATTGAGCCGGATGGTAAAACAAATTATACGGAAGAGAGCGCGACCGGTAATACGACTTTTTATGATTACGATAAAAACGGCAATATGATTAAAGAAACGATTAAAGATAAACAATATCGCAATTATATTAACACCTATGAATACAATAAACAAAACGCACTTATCCGCAGCACGGATTATTGCGGGCTTTGTAAAGAAACCATTTACGATGATAAAGGACGTACAGTAAAAACCATCACCTACAATATAGCCGACCCGACCAGTAAATTTTATGACGAAAGCGTTATAGACGAAAAAGGTAAGGTAACCGCCGATATAGATATTACGGGCAAATTTAACAGTGCGGAATACGAATTTGACCATACAGGCGCGGTAAAAGCGGTTAAGGACGCACTCGGCAATAAAACCGCGTTCGGATACCACAACGACAACCTTGTCAGTATAAGCGGCGACTGTAACGGCGAAGAGAATAAAAATACGTTTAAGCATACACTTGGATTTACCACAAAAGTATCCTCCGACGGCACGGATTATACCTACACCTATGACGGGTGGGGCAGACAAAAGACAGTTTCTGTCGCAGGTGAAAAATATGCAAGCATAGAGTATTTAGACGATTATACAACGGAAACCACGCTTGCAAGCGGAGAAAAGTTTAAAGAACGCAGTGATGCAAAAGATGCCGAGCTTTCAGAATATACGCTTGGAAGTAAGGTTTATAAAGGCAAAGCCGAACGGACGTATTATACCTCTGCAAACGGTAACGAAACATTGCATACGCTCGCTCTTAGCGATGAAGAATTCGGTTCTTTAACTTTTTCGCTTGACAAAGGCGGCGAAATAGAATATACTACTGCCTACGAATACGATAAAAACGGACGGCTTATAGGTTCGGTCGAGGACAGTTCGGGTTTTTTACAAGGTATAGAATACGTCGGAATCGTTGAGCGTGATATAGAGTATAACGACAACGGAGGCATAAAATATAATAAATACGAAGTAAACGGAGTTACCCAAAGCTATTCGTACGAACATGAAAATGCCGTAAACGACAGACAAGTAACAATTACTTTGCCGAGTGGCACGAAGCAGGAATTTGAGTACGACGGCTTAGGCAGGATGTCTTCCGTCAGTTTGAGTGCAGGCTCTCAATCGAAATACACCAAAGATATTTATTATGCTAAATTCGGCGACCACGCTACAAATTATGTTTCTTCGGTTTGGTACGGGGTAGACGGCAAACGGGACGAGAACACGCGCTATACCTACGATAAAAAGGGCAATATCGTAAGCGTAAAAGAAAACGGCAAAGATACGGTGCGTTACGCATACGACAGCCTAGACCGCTTAATACGTGAAGATAATAAAACGCTTAAAAAAACCGAAATTTATCAATACGATAATAACGGTAATATTGTAGCTAAGGCAACCTATCCCTACACGTTAAGCGATAACCCTACGGGCGTTACTCCGATAGAATATAAATATCCCCAAAGCGGTTGGTGCGATCAATTATTAAGCTACAACGGCGAAAAAATCGAATATGACACACTTGGCAATCCGACGCATTACCGTAGCGCAATCAAAAACATGACTTGGAGCCGCGGAGGAAATCTTGCGGAGTACGGCGGCATAACCTACACCTACAACGCCGTCGGAGTACGTACAAGCAAGACCGTCGGAAATATAACCACCATCTACTACCTCGACGGCGCAAGAATTCTAGCCGAAGAAAGGAGGGATTCAAAAAAAAGTTCAAACAACTTAATAGAAACGCTGTATTACCACTACGGCGCGGACGGCGTAACGGGCTTCGAGCATAGAAAAGCAAACGAAACAAAAGGCACAATCTATGTTTATCGCAAAAGCGCACAAGGCGACATCACGCATATTTATACGGAAGGTGCAGAGGTTGTCAGGTACGCCTATGATGCGTGGGGAAATCATGAGATACGCGTTAAAGCCGATGCGGATAATAAACCTCTTGCCCAATATGCACATTTGGCTACTTTAAATCCGCTTAGATACCGCGGCTATTATTTTGACGGAACGATAGAAGGCGAGGCGGAAGACTCGGGCTTTTATTATCTCAACAGCCGTTATTACGATCCTGCAATTTGCAGGTTTATTAACGCAGACGATATCAGCGAGCTTGACCCCGAAGAAATCAACGGTTTAAATCTTTACGCTTACTGTGGGGATAATCCTATAATGAATGTAGACCCTAACGGAAGAGGTTTTATCTCTTTTTTATTAGGGCTATTAATATGCGGATTAGTTTTTGCTGTGGTTAATGTTGGTGTGCAGTTAGTTGGTGATATTATCAATTTCGCAATGACGGGAACGTGGAGTTCTGGTTGGGAAGAGTATTTAGGAGCTTTCATTGGCGGATTTGTAGGAGGTGTAGTATTTGCAATGTCAGGCGGTAATTTTGCTTTTGCGTTTGGTGCAATGGGATTTACACAATCCTTTACAACAAATCTTTTAACGAATGCAACGGGTAAAACGGATTACAGCGGCTGGGCAATATTTGGTCAAGCAGTTGCGATGGGTGCTCTTGGTTTTGCGGTTGGAAAATTTGCAAAGGTAATAAAAATTCCTGGTATAACTGCTGGCAAAAACAGTTTTTTGTCCGTATTTAAAGGCGGTATAACAAAGCTGTTGAATGGTACGGCTGGAAAAATTGCATTAAAAGTCATTGGTAAAGGCATTGTCGGATTAGCAGCATATCGTATGAAAAGCGCATTAATGGGCGGTGCATTAAAAACAGTTGCAGTAGATTGGATTTTAAAACAGGAGGTTCCATGGTGGTGGAATTTGGAGATGATTTAACAATAAGACCGCACGGTCCGGGTTTTTGGACGACTTTAGTTTTAGTTCAAATGGGAATGGGCGTATCTTCTATTATTGGGTTTATTTTAGGACTCGTGAAAATTGAAGAAGTTCTTGCAATTGAATTGCTACCAGGACTAAACAGATATTTTATTGCCGTTATGTATTTTTTATTAACCGCTTTTTTTGCAATTTTTATCACATATGAGTTTATAAAAATGTACCTTAATTTTTGCTTTAAATTTAAAGGAGGCAGTTGTACAACAGGCAGATTTAATAAATCTAAAAAATCGAGAAAACATGAAATTTATATTGAATGCAAGGATTTTATCGATTATGGATACGCCATGCAAAATTTTCTGCCGGCAATTCAATTTACATTTGCCAGTGGCAAAAAAAAGGTTTTTTTCTCTGCGTGGTTTACAGATAGACAAGTTGTAAAAATTCTACAAGAGATTCAAGTCCGCGGTGGTTTAGTTGGGCAAGAGATTTCAATGGAAGAATTTAAGCGAAAAATGAGAGCAAATAGAAAGAAGGGCAAAAGATGAATTTAAATATTAAACCTCCAAGCCGTCGCGCGATTCATTAACGGCTTCAACATATAAACCTAATTAAAATAATTTAAAACACAAAAGGTCTGTATTTAAAGCAGACAATCTTTTGTATTGCCAAAAATCAAAAAAAGGAGAATAAAAAAATGATAAACGAAATGGTAAATTTGGACAGCCATGTTCCGGCTAATGTTAACGTAGACTTGTACAATTTAATACCTACGGACAAAGACGGGTGCTTTCAATTCGGATTAAGGGACGGGAATGACGGCTGCATAGTTGCGCTAAAAGACGCAGACGGTATTAATCAAATAGGAAATATTAACGGTACTTATACGGTTACAGGCTTAATACGGAGCGGCGTTATAACGTTAAATTTTTTGAATTGGCTAGATAATAATCAAATTCAAACCAATCAAGGAAGATTTCTTAACTATGCCCAAGACGGGATAGTAAGATTGCAAGGTTTTTTACTAACGTATTAGCCTAAACATGCAAGTAAAGTAATTAAGGTTAAACGGAAAATAAAAAGGAGAAATAAAATGCCTATATTAGAAAAAGAAAAAGTAAAAATTTACAGAGCGGGCGACGCGGTAACGGCAACGGTTGTTAACGATACGATTTATACCGCGATAGATGCCCGCGAAAAAGTTATAGTTGCTGTTAATAAGGCGACCAATGCCGAAGGACATTCTTTGATAGCAAAATCAGAGGCCGAAACCTCAAACGCGAATTCGCAAACTGCTTTAAGCAGGGCAACTAGCGCTCTTGAAAATTCGGAAACTGCTAAAGCGTTGTCGGTAAACGCCGAGTCAAATGCCAACACAGCATTTATTACGGTCAGGGATCTTGAAGAACGCGCTAATAGGGGAGAGTTTAGAGGCGAAGACGGACGAGATGGTGCTGTTGCGAGTGCCTCCGGCATATTCGGTTTTGAAATAATAGACGGTCATTTGATTTTGTCATATTTTGGCGACGAAGAGCCGGATGCGGAAATTGTCAACGGCGAATTAATATTAAGCATATAAGGAGATTAATACAATGGGAAAAATTGATTTAGGAAGAGTTCAAGGTAAATCTATTGCGTCAATCAAAAGAGTCGATAGTGACGGTAATGACGATACGTACGAAGTAATGTTAGACGATAATACGCCGGCGGGACAGTTTACGGTAAAAAACGGTATTAACGGGACTAACGGAACCAACGGCAGAGATGGTGCGGACGGAGCACCCGGCAAAGACGGAACACGTATTATGGTAAACGGCGATATGGTTTCTATATTTGATGCCGATGCAAAATCGGATTTGCCGACGTGTAGTTTTGCAGATGCTTCTACAACGAGGCCATTATCGGCAAATGCGGGCATGAAATTAAATTTAGAGAAAGCTCCGACTAGTCATGCTAGTGCGGATACGACACATGGAATAAGTACGGCGACAGAATACGGACACGCAAAAGCAAGCTCCGTCCCGCCGTTGATGAACGGAATTAAAAGCGGAGTGGAAGCAGTCGGCGATGATAACGGCAATTATGCCCGCGAAGGGCACGTCCATCCGACGGATACCAGCAGGGCGGCGGCAACGCATAACCACAATACAGAAATAATAGATCTTATTTATCCAAAAGACTCTATTTATATGTCTGTAAACAGTACCAATCCCGGCATATTATTTGGAAGAGGCACATGGGTGCCATGGGGTGCGGGCCGTGTTCCTGTCGGCATAAGTACAAACGACACGGATTTTAACGCATCGGAAAAATTGGGTGGTGCAAAGAATAGTGTTGCATCGCACAACCATAATCACACACACACGATAACAGTTGATAAAACAAACCCTGATGTAACCGGAGGCTCAACGGCGTCAACAACAACAACCAGCCATAATCACGGCATTGCGATATATGAAAATTATGGTTCCCATAGTTTCAATAAATCTTTAGTGTCTTCTACTACAGGCAATAACAACAGTACCGCGCGTGGGGATTCAAGTGGTGCATTTAGTTTCGGCTATACTATGGGCGGTGATCACGCTCATGGACTCGGTAATCACACGCACACTTTAGCGCACGACCATACTTTCACTGTCAGCAATAATAATGCATCAACCGGAACTTCAAACGGAAATCTGCAACCGTACATCGTTTGCTATATGTGGAAACGTACGGGCTAATGGATTAAATCATCATCGCAGCAGAAATCTCAAAACCAAAAGGTTTTCAAAAATCAAACACAAGGAGTAAATAAAAATGGGAAAAAAAAATTTAGGAAAGATTATAGGACCGCCCGGGGCGGACGGCATAACGCCGCACATCGGCGAAAATGAGAATTGGTATATCGGTAATCAAGACACAGGCGTTAGAGCGCAAGTCGAAGACGAACGAGGGGTTGCAAACGGAATAGCTACCCTTGATGAGAATATAAAAATACCGTTATCTCAGCTACCGGACGCTATACTCGGACAGATGTTACACGCAGGTAGTTGGAACGCCGACACGGGTTCTGCAAGTTTAACAACTAATGCAAAAGCTTTGCTTGACTCGGCGGAAAATCAAATTACACTAACAAACGACACTGCTTCTATAACCGGATATAGGGCAAATCAAGGGAATTATTATATAACGGGCACGGCGGGAACTTTTGCGGGGATTTCTTTCGATGCCGGCGATTGGCTTGTGGCTCAGGATAACGGGTGGGGAAAGATTGATAACTCCGACGCGGTTGTGTCTGTTAATGGGAAATTAGGGGCTGTTGTATTAAGCGCAGCCGATGTCGGGCTTGGCAACGTAACAAACGAAAGCAAGACGACGATGTTTACTAATCCCAGTTTTAGCGGGACACCAACAATTTTGGGTAAAGGTGAAATAGCCACAAAAACCGATATAGAAGATGCGGTAGTACAGGGTGGCTTTGTTGTTTGTGACAATCTGATTTCAAACGAAACAAGTGTGGCTTTATCCGCTAACCAAGGCAGGGTTTTAAATGAAGTAAAAGTAAACAGTTCGGAAATTAATAAAATTATTGTAGACCTTGTTTATCCAATCGGTTCAATACTGACAATAGAGGATGCGAATTTCAATCCGAATAACAGCTTTGCCGATACGACTTGGATACAGCTTACCGACCATGTGCTATACGCAAGCGGTTCAAGTTTTACGGTGGGCAGCACGGGTGGAAACAATAACGCGGCAAACATAAGCCATACCCATACAATCGGCAGTCACAACCACACAAGCGCGGCGCACACACACGGGATGAATTCCCACACGCACAGTTCGGCGGCGCATACGCATACGGGACCGTCGCACAACCATACAATCAGCGGCTCGGCCACAGGGTCGGCTTCGACGAACTGCTTTGGCAGAAATGAAAGCGTTGTAACGTCGGGTGTTTTCACTTTCGATGCACCCACTACCTCAGTCCGCAGCGCGGCTATAAATACCGGTTCGAGTGACGGAAGAAGGCTAAATATCACTGTAAACGGTTCAGTGTTTACAATAAGTAACTCCGGAACGGGTGCAACGGGTTCGACAACGCCCGGCGCAACCGGTGCGGCTTCGGGCAATACTGCTTCGACAACTCCGGGTGCAACGGGTTCGACAGAGCCGGGCTGTTCGACCGAAGGAGAATCCGCTACCAATCGAAACATGATGAAATACCGTGTCGTAGCTATGTGGAAACGCACAGCATAAAAAGGAGCTACCATGTATCAATTAGAAGTCATTTTATCATTAGTGGGAACAGCAGTCGGTTTTTTAGCAGCTGCGGCAACATTTTTAGCGAAATTTATTAAATCCGCAAAAGCAAAGAAAATCGCCGAGCAGACGGTTAAGATTGCCGACGCGGTGCTGCCGTACATAAAGCAGGCGGAAACGTTCGTGCATTATTCAGGAGCAGAGAAGAAAGAGTTTGTTCTAACGAAAGCAAATCAATACGCGATTGAGCAGGGGATGACTTTCGACGCAGGACTTGCGGGCGAGAAAATAGAAGAGCTTGTGAGATTAACGAAAGAGGTTAACAAACGGCATAAGGATAAGCTTATATCTGCCCCGCAAAGCGTATTGCCGCTGTTGAATAACGGCAGTGACTAAACCCGCTTTACCATTTACAAGAAAAAAACTTTTCAAAAAAACTTTGCCGTAACGCTTGATTTATATAAAAAACTGTGGTACACTAGGTAAGTTGAATAGGATAGAGATTTAGGAGCGGGTTGCAAAATGCCCGCTCCTAAACTTAATTTTTAGCTTATTCTTAAATTTTTGTCAATTTCCGAAATACACTAAAAGGAGCGGCATTATGAACGCAACAGCAGAAAAAGTACGCGAAACGCTAACGCCGGTCATTGAGGCGTTAGGCTACGAAATAGTAGACGTAGAATACGAAAAAAAGCACGGAGAAATGAATTTAACCGTATTTATCGCCGCCGAACATCCCGTTACCCTAGACGATTGCGAAAAAGTTCATTTAGCGATCGACCCCGTGTTAGACCAGCTTAACCCCACGTCCGACGCCCCGTATGTGTTAAACGTATCTTCACCCGGCCTAGACCGCCCGCTAAAATCGCCGCGCGACTTTCAGCGCAACTACGGCAAAATGGTAGAGGTAAAATTGTTTGCCCCGTATCGCGGCAAAAAAATCTACGAGGGCGTTTTGGTAGAAAAAAAAGAACACGTTGTAGTAATAGACGTAAACGGCGAACCTATGCAGTTTGAGGATTCTAAAACCGTTTTCGTCCGTCCCTTTGTAAGCTTTACCTAAAATTCAATAAATAAACGGAGATATAAAATGAAAAACAACAGGAGCTTTAAATCATGATTAACAAGGATTTTTTTCCCGCGCTGGAAGCGTTAGAAAGCGAAAAGCGGATTAAAAAAGCCGTCTTTGTCGAAGCGTTAGAAACCGCGTTGGCAATTGCGTATAAAAAGCATGCGGGCGTACCCAAAGCCATCGAGGTACGCTTACTGCCCGAACGCAACACCATTAAATTCTTTGCCTACCAAACGGTTGTAGAAGAAGTGGAAAACAAAGAAAAAGAAATCAGCTTAGAGGATGCGCGCCTAATCAGCCGCAAGTATAAAATAGGCGACCGCGTTCAAGAAGAAATCTCCTCTAAGGAATTCGGCCGTATCGCCGCCCAAGCCGCTAAGCAGGTTATCATGCAAAAGCTGCGCGAAATCGAAGGCGAAATGGCATACGCCGAGCTAAGCCAAAAAGAGGACGAGTTAGTTACTTGTATCGTGCGTAGGCTAGACGGCAAAAACGTCTACGTCGAAATCAACAAGCTAGAAGCCGTTTTAAACCCGCAAGACCAAATGCCCAACGACCGCTTTCACGTAGGCGACCGCATAAAGGTGTACGTCAAGAAAATCAAAATCGGGCAGAAAGGGCCGCAGATTGTGGTATCGCGCACCGTTTCGGGCTTTGTAAAACGCTTATTCGAGTTAGAAGTTCCCGAAATCGCACACGGCATAATCACTATAAAATCTATCGTGCGCGAGGCGGGCTACCGCACCAAAATGGCGGTATATTCCGACGATAAAGACGTAGACCCCGTAGGCGCGTGCGTAGGCAACCGCGGCATGCGCGTCAACGCTATCGTATCCGAGTTAGACGGCGAAAAAATTGATATTATCCCGTGGTGCGACGACGCGTTAGAATTTATCGCCCGTTCGCTTAGCCCCGCTAAGGTGGTCATGGTTCAAGCAAACGACGAAGAGCGCAGCGCAAGAGCGATAGTTATGGACGACATGCTAAGCTTAGCAATCGGAAAAGACGGGCAAAACGCACGCCTTGCCGCAAAGCTTACAGGCTGGAAAATAGACGTTAAGCCGTATTCAAGCCTGCGCGCCACCGCCGACGAGGAAGAGGCCGCCTCCGCCGAGAGCGACGCAGGTCTAGACGACTCTTTAAGCACCGATATATTCGAAGAGGATTTGGGTGATTTAGAGTAATGAAAAAAACGCCGCAGCGCATGTGCATAGCCTGTCGGCAAATGTACGATAAAAACGCCCTTATGCGCATTGTCAAAAGCGCGGACGGTACGGTTTCGTTAGACGCAACCGGCAAAAAATCGGGGCGCGGCGCGTATATTTGTAATGCGGAGGCATGCGTAAACAAGTGCGTTAAAGCTAAGCTTATCCATAAAGCCTTCTCATTAAACGCAGATGCCGAGCTTTACGGACGCATAGCCGAAGAATTTAAGCAAAACCAAAACAAGTAAACAGTTCAATTTACGGAGGTATGTAGTTGAGCAGCACCGAAACCGAACAACCTAAAAGCGGCTTAGAGAACATTAAAATTCTAAACGCTATGAATCAAAAAGACGGCGTAATTTCTACGCTGGTGCTTTCAATTTCTGCCACGCGTAAAAAGCTTGATGCCGCTGTACAAGCCGAGCGTGAAAAGCTTAAAGCCGCCGAGCGCGTACGCCGCGAGGCAAAGGCCGCCGAGGAGGCGGAAAAACGCGAGGCTATCCTTACCGCAACTCCGCAAGAGCCGCCGCCGTCGCAAAAATCTGCGCCGCCCGCAAAACCCGCGCCGCCGCAAAAGGCCGAACCGACTAAAAAACCTGCGGCCGAGCCCGCAACGCGCACGTTAATGCGCGACCCTTCTCCTACGCCCAACTACGTGCGGGGCGTCCGCACACCGCCGCCCTCAACCGCCGCCTCCGCGCAAGGCAGGCACGGTTCGCCGCGCCCTGATTTTCGCAACTCCGGCGCGGGCAGTACTTCGCCGCGCAGTCCCGCACCGCCGCGCAATCCCGCGCCGCTTAAAGCAGGGGCAGGGCCTAGTGCGTCCAGTGTTTTATCTAGCGGCACAACGCGCAAATTCGACACAAAAAAGAAAGACCACCAAAAGGCAGGCGACGACAAAAAGGGCATGACAAAGCGCACCTTAATCCGCAAAGGGTTTATCGCGCAAAGCTTTGACGAAGACCGCGTAGGCTTCCGCAAGCTTAAAAATAAAAAAAGGCACGAAGCAGTTGCGCCGGGCGTTATTAAAATAGAAAAGGCGGTGATTACCACCGAAAACCTAACGGTAAAAATATTGTCCGAAAAAATCGGCAAAACCGCACAAGAAATTATTAAGCAGCTGATGGTTTTAGGCATTATGACCACCATCAACAGCGTGGTAGATTTTTCTACTATGGAGCTTGTCGCCAACGAGTTAGGCGTCGAGTTAGAGCTTAAAATAGACAAAACCAAAGAAGAATTGTTAGAAGAAGTTCACGAAGAGCAAGACAAAGAAGAAGAGTTGGTTAAGCGTCCGCCCGTCATTACGGTTATGGGACACGTCGACCACGGCAAAACTTCGCTGTTAGACCGTATCCGCAAAACGAGTGTGGTAACGGGCGAGGCGGGCGGTATTACGCAGCACATCGGCGCGTATTCGGTTTTGCACGGCGAAGAACAAATAACCTTTTTAGATACGCCCGGCCACGAAGCCTTTACCCACATGCGTTCACGCGGGGCGCGCGTAACCGACATCGCGGTACTGGTAGTAGCGGCGGACGACGGCATTATGCCGCAAACCATCGAGGCGGTAAACCACGCAAAGGCCGCGTCCGTCCCTGTAATCGTAGCGATTAACAAAATAGATAAACCTAGCGCAAACATCCCCAAAATCCGCGAAATGCTTACCGAACACGGTCTTGTAGCAGAGGAATGGGGCGGCGATACCATGATAGTTCCTATTTCGGCAAAAACAGGCGAGGGAATTGATAAATTGCTAGAATCCATACTGCTGCTTGCCGAAGTAAACACCTACCGCGCAAACCCCAAACGTGCGGCGCGCGGCACGGTAATCGAGGCGCGGCTGGATAAAGGCAGAGGCCCTGTGGCTAACGTCATGATTCAAAACGGAACGCTGCGCGTAGGCGATACGGTAGTTTCCGGCACTACGGTGGGCAGAGTGCGCGCTATGACGGACGATAAGGGGCGCAGCGTGCAAGAAGCAGGCCCCAGTTCGCCCGTATCGGTGTTAGGCTTTACCGAAGTTCCCGCCGCAGGCGATGCGGTACTGGCGGTAGCAGACGAAAAAACCGCGCGTCAGGTTGCGGGAGAACGTATCGCTAAAATCCGTATCGAACAAATCGCATCGGGGCAAAAAATCACCTTAGACGACATTCTTTCACGCACGGGCGAGGTTAAAATTAAAGACCTTACCGTCATTATTAAGGCGGACGTACAAGGTTCTGCTGAGGCGTTAAAAAGTTCGCTTGAAAAACTTGCCAACGAGGAAGCGCGGGTTAAGGTGGTTCATGCGGGCGTGGGCGCGGTTACCAAATCCGATATCATGCTTGCCGAAGTTTCCAAAGCGCTTATCATTGCCTTCGGCGTGCGCGTGGACGCAGACTGCAAAAACGAAGCCGAAAGCGCGGGCATAGAGGTTAAGTCGTACCGCGTTATTTACGAAGCAATCGAAGAGGTGTCGGCGTTGCTAAACGGCATGCTTACGCCTAAATATAAAGAAACCGTTACAGGGCGCGCCGAAGTACGCAACATATTTAAAATCACAGGTTCGGGCATGGTAGCGGGCAGCTATGTATTGTCGGGCAAAATTTACCGCAATTCGCTTGTACGCATAATCCGCGCGGACGAAACGGTATTTGAAGGTACGCTGAAAGGCCTTAAACATTTTAAAGAGGACGTTAAAGAAATGGCGGCAGGCTACGAATGCGGCATTAGCGTAAACGACTTTGCCGACATTAAAGAATTAGACATTATCGAGGCGTACAGCTTAGAACAAATACCTAACTAGGGGAATAAAATGTCCGTTAGAATTCATCGCATCAACAGCGAAATGCAAAAAAGCCTTTCTTATATTCTGCACCACAAAATGCGGAATCCCGAAGCAAGCGGCCTAACCGTAACAAAGGTTGATTGCGCTAAGGATTTAAAAACTGCCAAAGTGTATGTAAGCGTATTCGGCGGGGAAAAGGCTGCCGCGCTTAAAGCGGTTTCGGCGTCTGCGGGCTTTATCCGAAGAGAGTTAGCGGCGCAGCTTAGAGATTTGCGCACCGTTCCCGAATTAAAATTTGTGTTAGACGACGCGGCAGACTACGGCGTCCGTATCGACAGCTTGTTAGATTCTCTTAAAAAAGACCGCGAAGGATAAACTCATGCAGCTATTAAGTTTAATTAAAGATGCAAAATCTATACTTATTGTTTGCCACAAAAAGCCCGACGGCGATACGCTAGGCGCAGGCTTTGCGTTGTGGCAGCTTTGCCGTGCGCTGTCTAAGCCCGCCGATATTGCTGCCGATACATCGCACCCCCCTCCGTACGGCTTTATCCCGGATTTCGACGCGCTAAACCGCCCCGCACAAAAAAAATACGATTTAGTTTTTGCGGTGGATTGCGCCGAAGCCGCGCGCATGGGCAAATTTGCCGATTATGCCCAAAGCGCAGTTTGCGTCAACATAGACCATCATAAAACCAACGACTATTTCGGCAAACACAACTACGTCATTCCCGAATTGTCCAGCACTTGCGAGGCACTGTACGGATTGCTAAAAAAAGAAGGCGTATTTGCTGCGGGCGCGTTCAGCCCCGAAACCGTTAAAAAAATCGCGTACTCGTTGTTTGTAGGGCTTTCTACCGACACGGGGCACTTTATGCACAGCAGCGTAACGGCGCAAACCTTTATAACAGCGGCGGAGCTAGCGGCTACGGGCATAGACTTTCACCGTATCGGGCAAAGCCTGTATCGGGCGAACAGTGTGCAAAAAACTAAGCTTATCGCAGCGGCCATACAATCTATGCGTTTTTTTCGTAACGATGAAATTTGCGTACTCACCGTTTCGCTTGCGGATATAGAAAAAACGGGCTGTTTGTCCTCCGACACCGAAGGGCTTATCGACTTTGGTATGAACATCTCCGCCGTACAAGTCGCGGTGCTGATAACGCAGCAAAACGAAAAATTGTATAAGGTTAGCTTTCGTTCTAAGGGCTTAGACGTATCCAACGTGGCGGGCGTATTCGGCGGCGGCGGACACGTGCGCGCGTCGGGCTGTATCGTGTCGGGCTATTACGAGGACGTGGTGGATAAGGTAGTAAAAGCAGTAACAGACTTTATGTAGCTGTTTCTAATTTGGCACAACTTGCACTCAAATTAGAAAACAGCCATGATTTCTGAACCTCCCTAAACCCTAAAATAAGAGGAATAAAATTATAAAAGGCGTACTTAATTTATATAAAGAAAGCGGCTTAACCAGCGCGGCGGTTATCGCAAAAGCACGAAGGATTTTAGGCGAGCGCACCGTCGGGCACATGGGTACGCTAGACCCGCAAGGCACAGGCGTGTTATTAGCAGGCGTAGGCAAGTGCGCAAGATTATTTGATTATTACCTAAAAAAAGACAAGACGTACGAGGCAGAGTTTACCTTTGGCTACACGACCGACACACTAGACGCAGACGGGCATATATCGGGGAACACCGATGTTCTACCCGATAAAGCAGCTGTTATAGGCGCGCTGGCGGGCTTTACGGGCGTTATTAACCAGTTGCCGCCGTCATACAGCGCAAAAAGCATCGGTGGCGTGCGTGCCTATGCGATTGCGCGCGCAGGTGGCGAGCCGCAGTTAACCGCCGTTCCCGTAACGGTACACGAGTTTTCGCTTATTCAGCAAACCGCACCGAATGTATATACATTTTTAATACGCTGTTCGGGCGGTACGTACATCCGCAGCCTGTGCCGCGACCTAGCCGTCCGCCTTAATAGCTTAGCGTGCATGACTGCTATCCACCGAAGCGCGGTAGGTGCGTTTACCGATAAAACCGCCGTTTCGTTAGCACAGTTAGAGCAGCTTAAAGAATCCGCGCTTATATCGCCCGAAACCGCGCTTGCGCATCTGCCGCGCCGCGACTTTCCGGACGAGGCGTATCAAAAAATACTCAACGGCATAAAGCTGAACACGCCGCCCGCAGACGCGCCTTTTACGGTATACTGCCAAAACGAATTGTTCGGAATCGGAAAAGCGCAAGACGGCTTTTTAAAAATAACAACCTTTTTAAAAGACTGAAAACAACCCGCACGGAGGAAATATGATAGAATTATCCTTAGAACAAAAGTTTAAAAAGCCCCTTGTATTAGGGCTGGGCTTTTTCGATTGCGTACATACGGGGCATCGCAAATTGATTGAATCGGTTGTGGATTATGCGCGTAATAATGCTTGCACAGCGGCTATTACCACCTTTTCAAACAATCCTTATCGGCTTTTCAACCCGGACGCTAAGGTCATTAACCTATACGCCGAACGCCTTAGTGTTTTTAAAAGCTTAGGGCTTTCGGCAGTTTTGCCGTTCGTATTTAACGCAGACTTTAAAAAAATGGATAAAAAAGACTTTTTAGACGCGCTGTTTTCAGCCTTTAAAATTAAAGCGCTTATTTGCGGCTACGATTATTTATTCGGCTTTAAGGGCGCGGGCGACACCGAATTTTTAACGCAATATTGCATTAAGCGTAAAGCGGAGGTGCTTATTATTCCGCCCGTTGCGGCGTTTGGCGAGCGCGTTTCTAGCACCGCGATTAAAGGCTATATCGAGCAAGGCGATATCGAACGCGCCAATAATTTGTTAGGCGCGCCGTTTTTTGCTGATGGAACGGTAACTAAGGGAAGCGGCAGAGGACGGAGCTTAGGCTTTCCTACCGCAAACGCCGTATTTAAAAAAAGCAAGCTGCTGCCGCCCGACGGCGTGTACCAAACACAAGCCTTTTTAGACGGAAAAACCTACCCTTCGGTAACGCACATCGGCAAAAAGCCTACCTTTTCCGATGCCGCGCACAGTGTAGAAACCTATTTGCAAGGCTTTAACGATGATGCCTACGGCAAACAAATAAAAATAGAATTTTATAAACGTCTGCGCGGAATTGAAAAATTTGATTCCGCCGAAGCTTTAGCCGACCAAATAAAAAAAGATTTAGAAAACGAAAGCAGTGCAAAAAACTAAAAAAACCAAAAATCATAAATTTCTATGAGATAAAATCATAGAAATCTATGATGACAAATTTAAAATATATTGCTACAATTGTACGGTAAAATACTATCAAAGAATATTAACGAATTTATCTTTTGTTTGATATTGCAAAAAATATAAGGAGAATGGTTTTATGAAAAAAATTAAAAAAATAGGATTTATTATTTTTGCAATTTTATTGTTGGGAGGCATTCTGAGTTTTAGCGCGTGTTTTAACGGATGTTCGACGGACAGTGAAAGTGAAAGCGGTTTCTTTAAATATCGCATAGAGGATGACGGCGTACGGATTACAGATTTAACAGCTAAAGGTTATGAGCAAGAAATATTGATTGTTCCTACAACCATTAACGGCAAGCCCGTAGTCAAACTGCTGACTCTATCTGTTGGTTTTAGTGGAGCGTATATAAGAGATACGCAATTAAGAAAAGTTTATATTCAGCACAATGTTAGAGATAGTAATTATTTCTTCACCCACCAAAAGAATCTTGAAAAAATTATTGTATTGAGCTATGAAGATGGAGATTCGAGTGAAGATTATCTTTCTTGCGGGAAAGCTTATGTGCGAAAAGAAGAGGTTAAGCCATTTCTTCCGCCTATTTATTCAGCCAATATTTCTTTTAAATATAATTATGAGTTCGCGCCGAGAAATGGTTATCACTGGATAGACGATTTGGATTATGGCAGCAAAATAGTTACTGTACCAGAAAACCCTGTTCGCGCAGGATATTCATTTTTGGGTTGGTATAAGGATACGGATTGCACTGAAAAATGGGATTTTGCAAAAGATACGACGGTTGAAGCAATTGTAGATTTAGACGGAAAGCCTGTCTATCAAGAAACCGTTTTATATGCCGGTTGGCAAGTAAGATAATAAAATAAATACGTAGTAAAATTGTTTTACTTTTTAAGTGCTTTATGGTACAATTATAAAATGCAAAAACTGCTTGCCTCCCATAAAATAGACGCTTTACTGGTGCAAAGCCCCGTAAACAATTTTTATTTTACCCACTATCCCGCATCATACGCATACGTTGTAATTACCGAAAACGGGCGCAGTATGTATACAGACCCGCGCTATTACGAAGAAGCCAAAGCATTCCTTACCGATACCGTCGTTGTAAGCGTTAAAGGCGCAGAGGCGTTAGCCGTAATCGCAAAAAACTTACATTCAGCAGGCGTAAAAAACTTAGGGTACGAGGATGATTATTTAACCGTTGCGCAGTTCAAGGCATTTAAAAAAGCGTTCGAGGGCTTTACCTTAAAGCCTGCCTCATCGCTTATACACGCGCTGCGCCTGATTAAAACACCCGCCCAAATTGCCGCTATTGCCGCTGCACAGCACCTAACCGAACAAGTATTCGAGGAGGTTTGCGACGGCTTAAAGCCCGGCGTAACCGAAAGAGAGGTGCGCGCGCGCCTAATAATAGAGGCGTTAGAAGCAGGCGCGGACGGCGCAGCTTTCGAGCCGATTGTCGCATTCGGCGAAAACACCGCCATACCGCACCATCGCGCAAGCGAACGCCGTTTAGAAAAAGAGGATATTATTTTAATTGATTTCGGCGTAAAGCTAGACGGCTATTGTTCGGATATGACGCGCACGTTCTGCTTAAATGAGCCCGATGACGAAAAACTTGCACATTTGCACGAAATCGTTTTGGGTGCGCAAAGCTACGTATTAAAACACCTTAAAGCGGGCATGACCTCCCGCGAGGCAGATTCTTTGGCAAGAGAATATATCCGCGCCAACGGCTATGACGCCGAGTTCAGCCACGCGCTAGGGCACGGCATCGGCTTAGAAATCCACGAATCACCCAAAATCTGCGAAGAAAACCAAGACATTTTACTGCCGGGCATGGTGGTAACCGTCGAGCCGGGTATTTACGTATCGGGTGTAGGCGGCGTGCGCATCGAGGATACGGTAGTGATTCGCGAAGAGGGCATAGAAAATTTAACTAAAGCAAAAAAAGAATTTATTTTGTAAGGAGATACACTGGTATGGTAATGGCAGGAGACTTCCGTAAAGGCGTTACGGTAGAAATTGACGGAAAGGTATACGTAATTATAGACTTTCAGCACGTTAAGCCGGGCAAGGGCGCGGCGTTTGTGCGCACAAAGCTTAAAAACGTTATGACAGGGCAGGTATTAGAGCGCACGTTCAACCCGTCCGAAAAGTACGAAAGCGCGCGTATAGAAACGCGCAAAATGCAGTATCTGTATAACGCGGACGGCTTGTATACGTTTATGGACACCGAAACATACGACCAAATAGAACTAAATTACGATATTGTATCAGACGCTATGCAGTACGTTATCGAAGAAATGAACGTAGTCGTACAGTTTTATAACGGCGCGGCGTTTTCGGTAGAACCGCCTACCTTTGTAGAGCTGATTATTACCGAAACCGAACCGGGCGTTCAAGGCGACACCTCTAAGGCAAGCTATAAGGCCGCCAAACTAGAAACGGGCATAGAAATTCAAATTCCGCTGTTCGTCAATCAAGGCGAAAAAATTCGCGTGGATACGCGCAACGGCACGTATATGGAGCGGGTAAAATAATGGAAAGAAAAGCAATAGGATTTAAAATGGACAATAGCATACTAATTACTTTGGCGTTTATTGTCGGCGGCCTTATCTTAATAGCGGGCGGCATATTGTTTTTTATTTACGTTATGCAAGGCGCACTGGGCGGCGCGGTTACGGGCGCATGTATCGGCGCGGGCGTTATGATGGGCGTTACGGGGGTGCAAATCGCGTTGTTACCCGCAGCGATTATACACATAGACGAAACTACGCTGTATCTGCCTAAAACCTCTTTTAACTTTTCGCAGCTTCAAAGCGTAGAGCTTAAAGGCAAGACCATTGTGATTACCCCCGCGATAGGCAGAAAAATTGCGCAAGGCTTTTTAAAAAACAGCAGCGAATGCCATCAAGCTATCATCACCGCTATGCAATCACCTCCAACACCCAACATGGATTAATTTTTAGTTTATCCGCATACAACACTATAAAAACAAAAAAGGGCTGTCTTTTTCGGGCAGCCCTTTTGCAAATTTTGTCGTATCCTACCGCAAGGTTATATTCAAAAAAACAACCTCATACCCATATATAAAATGGTTCAGAGCTTGTCTAAAATCTTGCCGCCCCATCTATTAAGGCCTATTTTAGGGCGGCTTAATTATGAGCGTTTGTACGAAATCCGCTTGCGGGCTAACCGTCCCGTTTCGCTTAACTACGGCAGCAAATTTTATTTTCTCACCGAGCGCGGACTTGCATCTATGTCCGATAATGCGTTCACGGCAGATGCGGGCTTAATCAACGAGGTAGTGGTACGCGCAACCGAATATTCGCTGTACGCGGTAAACGACCAACTGCGGCAAGGCTTTATCACCGTAACGGGCGGCGTCCGCATAGGAATAGCAGGCGAAACGGTGCGCGAGGCAGGCGAAACCAAAACCGTTAAAAATTACGGGTCTGTTAATATCCGTATCCCGCACGAAATAAAGGGTTGCGCCGATAAAGCGTACCAACACTGCTGCGCGCCCGAAATACATAATACGCTAATCGTTTCGCCGCCGGGAGCG
Organism: Bacillota bacterium; assembly: GCA_009777485.1. Taxonomy (GTDB): domain Bacteria; phylum Bacillota; class Clostridia; order Christensenellales; family Pumilibacteraceae; genus WRAP01. Next base: position 22,033 of record WRLT01000013.1, on the reverse strand, counting down.
GGCAAAACCACTATCCTGCGCGATTTAGCGCGCCTTTTAGGCAACCGCTTGCCTGCGGTAAACGTACTGCTAGCAGACGAGCGCAACGAGCTTGCCGCCGCACACAGAGGCATTCCGCAATTAGAAGTAGGCATGCACACCGATGTAATCGCAAACGCTTTAAAGCCATACGCGTTTACAGCAGGCATCCGAAGCTTAGCGCCCGATGTACTTATTACGGACGAATTAGCCACCCTTCAAGACGCAGAGGCGGTTGAGTACGCAGCGGCATCGGGCGTGCGCGTAATCGCATCGTGCCACGCGCAAAACCATTTAGATTTATCCCGAAAGCCCGGCTTTGACGCGCTGATTGCAAAGCGTGTTTTTTCGCGCTACATCAACCTGTCGCAGCGTTTAGGCGCAGGAACGCTAGACGGAATTTTCGACGCGGATTTTAACGAAATAGGTACACGGCAATGAACGCGATAACTAAGCTTTTACTAGTATGTATCGCCTCCGCCGCAGGCGCGATGGCAGGGCTGTTTTTTTCTAAGCGGCTTAAAGCGCGCGCCGAATATTACAAGGCACTGCTAGCGTTTGCCAACCATGTGTTAGGCGAGGTAAAATTCCGCCGCAATCCCATAAAAACCGTCATGCGCGATTTTATGTCGCTGGGCGAAACGCCGTTTAGCAAAAACCTAACCGAATACCTAGACGCCCAAAACCCTAATGCGTTAAAGCTTACAAGGGGCTGCTTAAAGCAAAACGAAGCAGAGGAGGTAAAAAAGTTTCTTGCGGCACTGGGCGGCTTAGACGCAGATACACAGGTTTCGCAGTTAGAGGCCGATAAGCTGCGGTTCGCGCCGCTTGCGGAAACGGCGGCGCAGCACTATACCAAATACGCCTCTACGTACATAAAGCTAGGTTTTTTAGTAGGATTAGCCGCAGGCATTTTAATTTTATAGGAGAACAGCAGCATTTTGGATATCGGCATCATTTTCAGAATAGCCGCAGTTGGCATTATAACGGCGGTAATCAACCAAATTTTAAAGAAGGCAGATAAAGAAGAAATCGCCACGCTTGTTACGTTAACAGGTTTAGTAATCGTGTTAATGATGGTCATAGATTTAATCAGCCGCTTATTCGGTTCGCTGCAATCGATATTCGGGATTTACTAAGGAAGAACGGCAAGAATGGATATTGTAAAAATCGCCGCCATCGGCATTATAACGGCTGTTTGCGTTTTGATTTTGCGCGAAACCAAATCGGAAACGGCAATGCTGGTAGGCATTGTAGGCGGCTGTTTAATTTTATTATCCGTTGTAGATTACTTTTTAGACATTTTTTCGGTGCTGCAAGGCTTTATGGACAGGTCAGGCATACCCGGAACCATTTACGCAACGGTTTTCAAAATTATCGGCATCGGCTACATCGCAGACTTCTCCGCAGGCATCGTCGAAGACACAGGACAAAAGGCTTTAGCAGAAAAAATTCTATTCGCCTCCAAAATCATTATCATGGTTTTATCGCTGCCGATATTGATGCTGCTTTTCGACACAGTAACCGCCATGCTACCTTAGGCGGCGCATAATGCGCTTTATCCGCGCTACGCTTTGTTTTTTTACGCGCTTGCGTACATTTGGGTACGCGGCACGCGCAAAAAAACAAACTGTTGCACGGCTAAAACACATTCTGCGCCGCCTATAATAAAACGCGAAACACTGGGAGAAAAAATGTTAGCAAAACTAAAAACTAAAAAGCACAACAAAAAACTGCTGATTCTGCTATGCGCCGCCTTTTTACTGGCGATGTTTTTTCTACCCCTTTCGCCGCGCAGCGCGCACGCGGATGACGGAAGCGCGAACAGTGCCGAGCAAGACCTAACCAAAAGCATAGACGACATTCTGCAAGAGTTAAATTTAGAAAGCTTAGAGGCGTACATAGCGTCGCTTTCACCTAACCAACTCTCCATATTCGGCGGCGCAAACGCGCACGAAAAAATCCGTTCAATCGTTTCGGGCGGCGTTTCGCTTAACTACGGAAACTTTTTTCAGTACTTATTCGAGTTGATAGGCATAGACCTTTTTGCCTTTCTGCCCGTAATGCTGGCGATTTTAACCATCGCTATCGCCATGAATATCCTTCATTCGTCAAAGGCGCGGCTGGCGCAAGGGTCTACGGGCGATGTTATTTCGTTTGCAGGAACCGCGCTTACCGCCGCGATTTTAGCCGCGCAAATTTTCATGTTGGTTTCGGCGGTGCGCCGCTTTATCGTTGCGATGCAAACGCAAATGAATATCGTTTTTCCGATTATTTTAACGCTTATGGCGGCATCGGGAGGTGTGGTATCGGCGGGCGTGTACCGTCCCGCCGTTGCCATATTAGCGTCGGGCATTATGGAGCTGATTGTACTGGCGGTATTGCCCATGTTTATTTTATCGGCAGTTTTCACGGTGGTAGGAAACCTTTCCGAAACGGTGCGCCTTAAAAAAATGTCGGGCTTTTTTATGAAAACCTGTAAATGGCTGCTAGCAACCGCATTCTTTTTGTTCTTAGCGTTTTTGTCGGTTCAAGGAATCACCGCATCCGTCCACGACGGCGTATCGGTGCGCACGGCAAGGTTTGCCATAAGCAAATACGTTCCTATCATAGGCGGACACCTCTCCGACGGCTTTAATTTAATTATGGCAGGCAGTACGCTGGTTAAAAACGCCGTAGGCATGACGGCAGTAGTTTTGTTAGTGCTGTCTGTTTTGCCTATTGTAAGTCAGGTTGCGGTGTTTAATCTTTCGCTGCATTTAACGGGCGCGGTAGTCGAGCCGCTGGGCGATAAAAAGGTTTCTAACATTTTATCCGAGCTTGCCAAAAACTCAGGCACGCTGATTGCGGTGCTGTTAGGCGCGGCGTTTTTATACTTTTTATTTTTAATGCTGGCTATTATCACGGGAAATCCGTCGTTATAGAGGGGTAGTCTATGGGTGCTGTAACAGGCTGGCTAATCGGAATATTATCCATTGTAATTTTAGGTACGGTAGTAGACATACTGCTATCGCAAAGCAAAACGGGCAAATTCGTGCGCTCGGTTTTTGCTGCCGTTACGGTACTGGTGATTATTCTGCCGCTGCCCTCCATTATTAAAAACGGCTTTAATTTTGACAGTTCCTTTATCATTCAAGATGAGTTAGAGCTAGACGAAAGCTACCTTGCTTTTGCCGAGCGCGTCAAATTGCGGTCTTTGGCATCAGGCGTCGAGGCGCAGTTAAGCGCGGACGGCTTTCAAAATACGTCCGTTTCTATCGAGGGCGATGCGCGCGGAAACGAAATAAAAATCCAACTTGTCCGCGTTAATTTGCAAAATGTGGTTATAGACGAAAATAAGCGGCATATAAATAAGTATGAAGAAATTCCGCGCCTGGTTGCAGGATATCTGGATATCGGAAGAGGGCAGGTAATCGTACATGAATGACGAGAAAACCGCAGCTGCCGAAAAGGCAGTAAAGCCCGAAAAAAAAGGAATTTTTGCACGGCTTAAAAAAATTAAACACATCGAAATCATCGTTGCTTTCTTAGCGGTCGCCGTAATGCTGGTAATATACTTCGGCGCGCGGGGAGGTGGCGGCGGAGAAAACTCTGCCGACGGTGCGCATGCGGCTGTGCAGCAGCAGCGTATGCAAGAGGACTACTGCGCTAAAATGGAACGGCAGCTTACCGAAACGCTGTCGCGCATGCAAGGCGCAGGCGAAACGCGCGTAATCATCAACTGGGAGACAGGCGTAGAATCGGTAATCGCCTACATAACCAATTCGGGCAACAATTCCATAACCTCTACGCCGCAGGTAATTACGGGCGGCGGCGCGCAAGGCCCGATAGTGCTAAAAGAAATTTACCCCAAAGCCTTAGGCGTAGTAATCATGACGCAAGGCGGCGCGGACGCAAGAATTCGGCTAGAAATGATAAACGCCGTTTCGATACTGCTGCAAATCACGCCCGCACAAATTCAAGTGCTTACTATGCAAAGCTAACGGCAAAATAAATAACCTAATAAAATAAAAAATAAATTTTTGGAGGACCTTATGTTAAGCAAAAAGAAAAAAATCATTGTACTGTGCGGAATGGCCGCGCTGCTGGTGGTAACGGGCGTACTGAACATCGTACTCAACCGCGTTTCCGCGCCGCCCGTCGAGGGGACGCAGGACTACCGTTCGCTGTTTCAAACGTACCGCGCCGACCGCATCGCCACTCGCGACCAAACGTTTTTGTACCTAGACGCAATTATCCGCAGCGAAGCATCTAGCGCGGACGCAATTGCCGCCGCCGAAGCGCAAAAGCTACTCATGACGCAAAACATGCAGCTAGAATTAGAACTGGAAGGCTTAATTAAGGGCATCGGCTTCGAGGACGCTTTTATTACACTAGGCACCGAAAACATTAACGTAATCGTAAAAACGGACGCACTAACCGAAGACGAGGCAAACCGAATCCTAGCGGTAATCCTAGACGAAACCAACCGCGACGCCACCAACGTAATCGTAGTCCCACTATCCACCCAACACTAAACAAAAAGACGCACTTCGGTGCGTCTTTTTTTGTTAATGAAAAACGAAAAATGAAAAATGAAGAGTTTCGGCTAAGGATTTTATTATAATTAACCGTTAAAAAATTCCCCTCTTTGTAGGCGCGATGCGGCGGCGTTAGCCGCATAAACACACCGCAAAAAAATTCCCCTCAAAGAGGGGAATTTTTTAACGGTCAAATTATTAAAACTCTTAATTGAGTTTTGGTTAGTTTTTAATGCCCTAGCAGATATTCCATAGACACTTCAAAAAATTGCGCTAGTTTATAAAGGTTGTCAGCGTTGATTTTTTGTTTTCCGCTTTCCCAATTGCTTATATTAGAATGGTCTACACCGATTTCACGCGCAAGTTCAGTTACGGAAATGCCTGAATTTTCTCTTAACTGTTTTAATCTATTGCTAAAATTCTCCATACTTATATATTTTTCTACAAAACCGTTAAAAATACTTGACTTCGTGGGTATACCCACGATATTATACAATACATGGAATATAAACATTGTCAAGATTGTGCGTTTTTTCAGCAGCATTATATCATATTAAACGAAAGGATTTTTCCTGTGGGCTGCGGAGATTGTATTTGTGCAAAAACTGCCGTGCATACCCGCAAGCTTCCGCTAAGCGGCGCGTGCGAATTTTTTAAGCCGAACTTTACAGATAACAAAGTATCTGCAAGTCAAGCTTTGGGTACTATTGTTGAGGATATGTATGCGGTGCTGCAACTAATTTTAAAGCACTTAACTAATAACGTTTAAAAAATTCCCAACCGAAATTCTCCATTTTCCATTCTCCATTCTTAAAATTATTATGTAAAATTCTTGCTAACTCTTTTTAAAAAAGCGTTGTAATATTTTTTGTTTTGTGATATAATCTTGTATAGAATATCTTGCGAGGTTTTTTTAATGCCCTTAGGTTCACGGTACAGCGCGAATTCCACCGGCGGCGTAACGTACGGAAATAATGTTCTGTACTCTATTATTACATTGGCGGCGCAAGAAATTTCGGGCGTTGCATCGCTTGCGGGCAAGGGCGTCCGCGCCGACACCTTTGACGGAGTGGTTAATGTGGACGTTTTTATCAACGTTACCAACAAGGTTTGCTGTACAGAGGTTGCTTTTAGGGTGCAAGAAAATATCAAGCGTTCGGTAGACAGCATGACGAATTATAAAACGGGAACCGTCAACGTAAACGTCATGGGCTTAGTTTTTGACGGCGAGGGAGAGTTGGAGCCGTCAGGTTTATGAGTAGAAGTCAAGCAAGAGAAAACACGTTTATGCTGGTGTATGAACGCAACATTACGGGCGAAAAAAACGCCGATACGTTTTTGATGCTTTCTGCTAAAACCGCCTCCGAAACGGCGTATATAAGCGCGGTATACAACGGAATAGACGCGCATTTAGATTTTTTAACAAAAGTCATCAGCAAGTCGGCAAACGATTATGCGGCGGCAAGAATATATAAAGTAGACTTTTCGGTGCTGTTAGTAGCCGTGTACGAAATTTTATTTATAGACGATGTGCCCGACGCCGTTGCGGTAAACGAGGCGTTAGAATTAGCTAAAAGATATTCAACCGATAAATCCGCAAGCTTTATCAACGGCGTATTAGCGCGCGTTATAGAATGCAAAGAAAGCATACTAGAAAGCTTTAAAAATCCGCCGCCCGAAGCACAAGACGGCGAAGCGCAAGACGAAGGAGAAAATACCGATGCCCGCACAAGTGATTGACGGAAAAACAATTGCCCAAGAAACGCGCAAAAAAATCGCCGAAGACGTGCAGCATTTTTTTGCGCTGTACGGCCGCGCGCCTGGTTTAGCCGTAGTATTAGCAGGGGACGACCCTGCAAGCCGCGTGTATGTAAACAACAAAATTAAAGCCTGCGAAGAAACGGGAATTGCCTCTAACGCGTATATGCTGCCCGCCGCCGTATCGCAGGCAGAGCTTATCAGCCTTATAAAAGAGCTTAATCTAAACGCCGCCGTAGACGGCATTTTGGTACAACTTCCGCTTCCGAAAGGGCTGTGCGCCGAAACCGTTTTATCGCACATTTCTCCCTTTAAAGACGTAGACGGCTTTACAGCAGTAAATGCAGGGCGACTTATGTTAGGCAGTCCCGCGCTTACGGCTTGCACGCCCAGCGGCTGTATAGAGCTTATCAAGTCCGCAGGCGTAAGCATAGCGGGCAAGCATGCGGTAGTAGTAGGGCGCAGCAACATCGTAGGAAAGCCCGCCGCGCTTTTACTGCTTTCCCACAACGCTACCGTTACGGTATGCCATTCTAAAACCCAAAATTTAGCCGAAATTACGCGCCAAGCCGACATCCTAATTGCCGCCGTAGGCATCAAACATTTTATTACGGGCGATATGATTAAAGATGGCGCGGTAGTTATCGATGTAGGCATCAACCGTTTCGAGGGCAAGCTGTACGGCGATGCAGAATTTGATTCTTGCTTTAAAAAGGCGTCCTTTATTACGCCTGTTCCTGGCGGCGTCGGCCCTATGACCATTGCCATGCTGCTGCGCAACACCTTATCCGCCGCGCAAGCCTTAGCCAAAGAAAGGTTAAACTATGCCTTCTAAACGCGTTTTATCCGTATCACAACTCAATGCGTACATTAAAGGCGTGTTCGAGGACGAAATTATCTTGCACAACGTAACCGTCAGCGGCGAGAGCGAGGAGTTCAGAATTACGCAAGGCATTACGCATTTTACGCTGCGCGAGGGCGATTGCCGCATTCCGTGCGTGCTTTTTTCCGTGTATGCGCCTATCCCTGCAGGCACGGTAATCGAAGCGGAGGGCGGGGTGCGCTTTTATCCCAAAACGGGCAAAGTAAGCTTTATTGTTAAAACCTTGCGCTGTAAAAACATCGAGGGCGAAAAACGCGCGGCCTATTTAAAGCTGAAAGACAAGCTAGAACGCGAGGGCGTATTTGCCCGTAAAAAAACGCCGCCTGCGCGCATTACCTCCATTGCCGTTGTAACGGGCGAAACGGGCGCGGTGATACACGACTTTATCAGCGTACTGCGCGGCGCGGAAATTTTTGCGGATATTAAAATACTTCCCGTGCGCGTACAAGGCGCAGAAAGCGCGGCGCAAATCGTTCAAGCCGCCCAACTAATCAACCGCCTTAATTGTTGCGATGCGGCCGTGTTTATGCGCGGCGGCGGCGGCGCGGCGGATTTAGAGGCGTTCAACGATGAAACGCTTGCGCGGGCAGTAGCGGCTTGCCGTGTGTACACCGTTTCCGCCGTAGGGCACGAAACCGACACCACGCTGTGCGATTTAGCCGCCGATGCGCGCGCGGGCACGCCCAGTATCGCCGCACAAATGCTAGCGGGGCAAATCACCCAAACATTTGCGGCGGTGCGCAGCTTAGGCGAAACGCTTGTGTTTCATGCAGAAAAACTGTATAATAAAAAAAACGCGCTGCTAAGCATGCACACACATGCACTGGATAGGTTTATCGAAGTAAAAGCGGCGGCAGGCGTAGAAAAAGTCCGATTTCTTTCACGCATGGCAGAAAAGTCCGTAGACGCGCTATATCTAAAAAAACTGTCGCAAGTATCGACCGCTGCGCAGCAGGCAGAGACGGCGGCGCTGCAAAAGCTAGAAACATCTCAAAACAGGCTAGAAACCGCCTCATACAAGCTAGACGCGCAAAGCCCGCTTAAAACGCTTTCTAAGGGTTATGCGCGCTTGCAAAAAAACGGCAAATCGGTAGAAACGGCCAAACAGCTAAATAAAGGCGATACCGTAGGCATATATTTAATAGACGGACGCGCGGACGCTACGGTAATTAAAGTAGAAAAAACTACAAGGAAATAAGTATATGGAATTCGAAAAAAAACTGGCGCAGCTAGAAGAAACTGTCAAAAAATTAGAAGATAAAAATGTGTCCTTAGAGGACGGTGTACGCCTTTTCGAGCAAGGCGTATCGCTTACGCGCGAGTGCTTAGCCTCTTTGAGCGAGAGTAAGGCGCGCATTACACTGCTAAAAGAAGAAATGGGTAAGGTTACCGAAACCGAATTTATGCCGTAAGGAGAAAAAATGTCGGCTTTTTCAAAACTGTATGCAGAAAAACAAAACGCGTTCGAGCAAGATTTAGCGCGGATTTTTGCCGAAATAGAAAATATTCCGGAGCCGCTGCGCGCCTCAATGGAGTACAGTCTTTTAGACGGCGGCAAAAGGCTTAGGCCGCTGTTGTTTTTAGAAATTTTCAGCTTATTCAAAAAAGACGCAAACGAAAACGTACTTAAATTTGCCGCCGCCATCGAGTGCATTCATTGCTATTCGCTTATCCATGACGATTTACCCGCTATGGATAACGACGATTTTCGGCGCGGCAAGCCCACCAACCACAAGGTATACGGCGAGGGCGTAGCTATTTTAGCAGGCGACGCGCTGCTTAATTTGGCTTACGAACTTATGCTAGACGCGGTTATCGATTCCGAAGACAAGGCCGCATACCTTAAAGCCGCCGCATTGTTTTCTAAGCATGCAGGCTGTCGCGGCATGATTGCGGGCCAAGTTGCGGATATCACTGCGGACGAAAACATTTCCGTAGACGTGCTAAAATATGTTTTACGCCACAAAACGGGCGATTTAATTATAGCTGCGTGCGTAGCGGCAGCAATTTTAGGGAATGCTGAAAACGAGGAGCTGCTAAGCATACGCAATTTTGCCGAGCATTTTTCCTACGCGTTTCAAATCAAAGACGATGTGCTTGACCATAAGCAAAAAGAAACCGAAAAGGTTTCGTTTGCCAAAATGTACGGCGTTTCACGTTCTAACCAAACACTGGGCGACAGTTCTCAAAAAGCGGCAAAAGAATTATCCGCCTTAAAAAACCGCGACACCGAATTTTTAAAACAGCTAATCATTAAATTTGCCTCACGCAAAGAATAATTTTCCCCGCAAGGAAACGCGGTACCTTAATCAGCGTTTCCCTAAGAAAAATTATATGGAATACGAACTGCTTAAACAAGTTAATTCGCCCGAAGAGTTAAAAAAACTAACGCTTTTAGATTTAAAGCGCTACGCTTATGAATTGCGCGCGTACATTACCCAAACCGTACTGCGGCAGGGAGGGCATTTGGCATCTAGCTTAGGCGCGGTAGAAATCGCGCTAGCACTGCACTACGTTTTTAACGCGCCGCACGATAAAATCATTTTCGATGTAGGGCATCAAGCCTATGCGCACAAAATCATCACGGGCAGACGCGGCGCATTTAAGGATTTGCGCACCGACAGCGGCGTAACGGGCTTTCCTAACAGAGAAGAATCCGCGTATGACGCCTTTACCGCAGGGCACGCCTCCGCGTCGCTTTCTGCCGCGCTGGGGTACTGCCGCGCCCGCGCAATGGAAAACAGCGATTATAAGGTAGTAGCGGTCATCGGAGACGGCGCGCTTACGGGCGGCATGGCGTTTGAGGCATTAAACGACATCGGCGCAAGCGGACAAAGCATGGTGATTATTCTTAACGATAACGATATGTCTATCCGCAAAAACACGGGCGCACTAAACCGCTACTTTTCGCGGCTGCGCATTTCTAAGGGCTATTTGGCGTTTAAGGCAAGCGTTAAAAAGGCGGTGTCCGCGCTGCCGTTTTTCGGCAACAAAATGATTAAGCTGCTGGATAAATGCAAAAGCGCAATGCGCGCGGTTTTCCGCACCAACAAAATGTTCGAGCAAATGGGCATACGCTACTACGGGCCTTTCGACGGCAACAACGCCGAAGACCTTATCGGCGTTTTAGGGCAAGCCAAAAATTTTAAGGGCCCCGTGCTGGTGCATTTACTTACGCAAAAGGGCTGCGGCTTTTCCGACGCCGAAAAAGACCCTACCGCCTTTCACGGCCTAAACCCCGTTGCAAGCACCCCCGAACATAATTTCGGCGAAATAGCGGGGGACGCGCTGTGCAGCTTAGCGCAAACCGACAGCCGCATATGCGCCATAACGGCGGCTATGCCCGACGGCACGGGCTTACTGGGCTTTATGGAAAAATTCCCTTCGCGCTGTTTTGATGTAGCCATTGCCGAACAGCACGCCGTTACACTGGCGGCAGGCTTAGCGGCGGGCGGGCAAAAGCCGTATGTGGCAGTATATTCGTCCTTTTTACAGCGCGGGTTCGACCAAATCATCCACGATACCGCGCTAAACAATCTGCCCGTAACCTTTTTAATAGACCGCGCGGGCGTAATCGGCGCAGACGGCGTAACACATCAAGGCGTTTTCGATATATCGTATTTAAACCTTATACCCAATTTAACTATTCTCACACCCAAAGACGGGCAGGAATTGCGCGAAATGGTCCAATTTTCGCAAGGCTTTAACGCGCCGCTGGCTATCCGCTATCCCAAAGGCTTTACGCAAAACTATACTTCCGCCGAACCCTTTACACTAGGAAAGTGGGAGGTTATCGCATCCGCACCTAAGCAAGCCAAGCCCGTCTACCTTTTAGCGGCAGGTTCGCGCATGCTGCAAATCGCCCTGCAAACGCACGGCGCAACAGTGGTAAACGCCCGCTGCATAAAGCCGTTGGACACGCAGTTTTTAGAAAGCGCGGCAAAAAACGGCGCAACCCCAACAACCCTAATCACCTTAGAGGATAATGTTTTGCAAGGCGGCTTCGGCGCGTCTGTACTGGCGTATATAAACGCCCGCAATCTTTCGGCAAAGGTAATTACACTGGGCCTTAAAGACCAATTTATCCGCACCCACTCTATCCAACAAGCCTTCACCGACAACGCCCTTACCCCCCAAAACCTACAATCCCTTATTAAATAGTCTGCCACCACTAAAAAACCCCCCTCATTGATTGTCCTACGGAAACAGACCGCTAAAAAATTCCCCTCTTTGAGGGGTGGCAGGCGCAGCCTGACGGGGTGGAAAGAAAAGCTTGAATTTTAAAATCAGACAAGGCAGAAAGAACCCCAAAATCCCCCTCTTGCAAGCGCAACACGACAGCAGTTATTACATAAATAGCCGCTAAAAAATTCCCCTCTTTGAGGGGTGGCAGGCGCAGCCTGACGGGGTGGAAAGAAATAGAACAAAAAAAACAAAAAAACTTGCTTGCATAATTATAAATTTTCCTGTATAATTATTAGTATGCAAATCGGTGTATATACCAATATCAAATGCGATGCGGATTTATCCGTTACAAATAAGCTTATCGCACTGCTTAAAGCGGACGGCTTCGGCATTTCCTTATACGGCGAGGCGGCCGCACTATTAGATTGTGCGGACGCATTTTGCGCAAGTAAAACTACCCAAAAGCCCGACATTATGATAACGTTAGGCGGCGACGGCACGGTGCTGGGCATCGCGGCATATTGTGCGCGCAACGCAATCCCAATTTTAGGGCTTAATTTAGGCAACTTAGGCTTTTTAACAGGCATAGAAAAATCCGATTTAAACAAGCTGTGCAGCATTTTAAAAACCAAAGCCTATACCGTAGAAAACCGCTTTTTACTGCAAATAGCTTTGGGCAAAAAAAAGCTGTACGCGTTAAACGAGGCAGTTGTTTCGCGCGGAGCAGGCGGCAAAATGATTTCGTTAGACGTTTTTGTAAACGACATTTTCGTAGATAATTATTTTTGCGACGGCTTTATCGTTGCCACTCCTACGGGGTCTACCGCGTATTCACTTTCCGCAGGCGGACCGATTATCGCGCCGAATACCGACGCGCTTGCCCTTACGCCCATCAATCCGCACAGCCTGCACGCGCGCCCCATTATCACAGGCGGCGGCGATACCGTAACCGTTCGCCCCGTGTCCGATACGTCCGACTGCCGCATCGTCGCAGACGGGGTAGAGGCAGGCACGGTTTTATCCACTTGCGCGGCTAAAATTTCTAAATCCGAATTTTCTGCACAGCTGATTAAGGTTGCGCCGCAAAGCTTTTACACGCGGCTGCTTACCAAGCTTAACAAATGGAGTGTAACCGAGCGTAAATCCGACTAGCCCCGCGCACAACCATGTAACCACAAAAGGAGATAGACCTGCAATGCCCCGAAACGCAAGACAAATTAAAATTTTAGAGCTGATTGCCAAAAAAGAAATCGTTACGCAGGACGAGTTGGCCTCTGCGCTGATTGCGGCGGATTTTCCCGTTACCCAAGCCACCATTTCGCGCGATATTAAAGAACTGGGCTTAGTTAAAATCACCTTATCCGACGGGCGGCAAAAGTACGCCCGCGACCACACCGACATCAGCGTGGGCGCAAAGGTAATCAATTTATTCCGCGAGGCGGTTGTAAGCGTTAATTACGCATTAAACACCGTAGTAATCAAAACGCTTTCGGGCAGCGCAAACTCAGCAGGTCTTATGGTAGACCGCTTAGAAGACCCCCAAGTGTTAGGCTGCGTGGCGGGGGACGACACCGTTTTAATCATAACCAAATCCGAAGCTTCCGCCAAAAAACTGGTAGACACCTTAAACGAAATCATATACAACTAACGGAAAAAACACATGCTGTCAAAACTTATCATACAAAACGTCGCGCTGATTACCCATACAGAAATTGATTTCAGCGAGCGGCTAAATATCCTCTCTGGCGAAACGGGCGCGGGCAAGTCTATTATCGTAGACAGCCTTTTGCTTTTACTGGGCGCAAAGTACGATAAAACCATTTTGCGGCACGGCGCAGAAAGCGGCAGCGTAGAGGGCATATTCGATTTGGACGCACGCATTCCGGACGTATTAACCGCGCACGGCTTTGACGCAGACGAAACCCTGATTGTAAACCGCAGGTTTTTCTCCTCTGGGCGCAACGAAATCCGCATAAACAACAAGCTTTCCACCGCGCTAATCTTGCAAAAAATTACGTCGCGCCTAGTAGACATCTACGGTCAAAACGAATATCAATCGCTAGCACACACATCGGCGCATCTTAAAATTGTAGATTATTTTTTGCGCGCACAGTTGGACGCACCCTTAAAAAAAGCCGCCGAGTTGTATCGCGGACTTACCCGCATAAAAGCCGAAATTAAGCAAATCGGCGATGCGCAGGAACGCGCGCGCACGCAAGACGTTTTGCGCTTTCAGCTAGACGAAATTAAAAAGGCTAACGTTAGCGAGGGCGAGGAGGAAACGCTTTCCGACCGCCGCCGTATGATTGCCTCAGGCGAAAAAATCGCCCGCGAATTACAAGACGCGTGCCGCACTTTAACATCGGGCGAGGCGGCGGCAGGCGCGCAAATTGCCGCTGCTATCGGCGCGCTAAAATCGCTTACGGGCTTTTCTCCGCGTTTTGAAAGCCTGCACACGCGCCTTTATTCCGCCGCTGTAGAAATAGACGACATTGCCCAAACATGCCAAGACGAGCTTTCCGCACTGGAATTTGACGCGGACGAATTAGAAAAAATAGAAAACCGCTTAGACGTAATCCGTTCTTTAAAACGCAAATACGGCGCGTATAGCGAAATGCAGGCGTTTTATACTAAAACCGAAGAACTGCTAAATCAAATAGAAAACGGCGCGTATCTGTACGAAAAGCTGCATAAAGAAAAGCAGCGGCTGTTAGATGAAATATACCTAGTTAGCCAAGAATTATCCGATATTCGCAAGCGCGGCGCAGCCGAATTAGCGCAGCGCATTATTGCAGAGTTAGGCGATTTAGGCATGGCGGGCGCAGTGTTTAACATAGTCTTCAACAACTTTCCCGACAAAGCCGACATCGAAAAGTTTTTTACCGCCAGCGGGGCAGACCATCCCGAATTTTACTTTTCCGCAAACGTCGGCCAGCCCGCTTTGCCGCTGATTAAAATTATATCGGGCGGCGAATTGTCCCGCTTTATGCTTGCGCTAAAAACCGTTTCAAGCGCGGGCGACGACATTCCCACCATGATTTTTGACGAAATCGACCAAGGCGTCAGCGGAAAAATAGGGCAAGCCGTCGCGCAAAAGCTTGCCGTCATTTCGGCGCGGCATCAGGTTTTATGCGTTACGCACCTGCCGCAAATCGCCGCTATGGCAGACCACCATTACTACATAGAAAAATCCCTAGTTAAGGGCAGCACCGTAACCGGCGTGCGCTTATTAAACCAACAAGACGAAATCGAAGAAATTTCGCGGCTTTCAGGCGCAAAGGATATCTCCGCTCAAGCCTACGAAAACGCCCGCCAAATGAAAAAATGGAGCAGCGATTTTAAAAAGAAACTAAAATAATTTGCCGATATTTGCACACACTACCCTACATGGGCATACGAAAAACTTGTTATCTCGCACTGGCGGCGGTAATCTTTTTACTGTGCGGTTTTATAGCGGTATCTCCGCAGCATTACCGCGCCGAAATTCTTCCCCCAACCGTTTCGGTCAGCGTACAATCAACGCCCCCGCGTACCGTTTTATTAGGCGGAATGCCAGTGGGGCTTAGCGTAAAAAGCGACGGGCTTATCGTACTGGGCGTTACAGAAATCGAAACATGCGTGGGTAGGGTAAGGCCGCAAATCGCGTTAGAGGCGGGCGACATCATCACGCACTTAGACGGAAAGCCCGTTTTGTACATCGACGATATCACCGACGCACTGCGTCTTTACGGCGCAGACGGCGCGCAAGCCGAATTGACGTTCTTGCGCGGCGGAAAACAGCGCAAGCTTACCGCGTATCCCGTTATAGAGCAGTACACGGGCAATTATAAGCTAGGCTTAGACGTTAAAGAATTTGCCGAAGGCATCGGTACGGTTACCTATATTAAGCCGTGCGGCGAATTTGCCTCTTTGGGTCATCCCATCAATTCTATGGAGGGCAGCTTGCTTATCCCCAGTCGCGGCGGCAACGCATATAACTGCCGCATTATCGGCTGCAACAAAGGCGCAAGAGGGAGCCCTGGCGATTTGCGCGGCGTTTTTGTAAATCCCGGTACTCCTGCGGGCAGCGTACTGCGCAACGCGGTTTTCGGCGTGTACGGAAAATTTAACGCGCTGCCCCCGCGTGAAACGGTAGAAATCGCCCCCCGTTCCGCCGTGCGGCCAGGGAAAGCACAGTTAGTTACCACCGTAAAAGATAAGCCCGAACACTTCGATATAGAAATTATTAAAGCCTCCGCTCAAGCGTCCCCGTCCGAAAAAGGCATGGTAATCCGCGTTACCGACAAACGCTTGTTAAACGCAACAGGCGGCATCGTTCAAGGCATGAGCGGCAGCCCCATCCTACAAAACGGCAAACTTGTAGGCGCAGTTACCCACGTATTCACCTCCGACCCCACAAAAGGCTACGCCGTATATATAGACTTTATGTACAGCTAAATAATGGATAATGGAAAATGGAAAATGGAAAATGTCGGCATGGATTTAAAATTAAATAACCGCAAAAAAATTCCCCTCTGATTGATACGCGCTAACAGACCGTTAAAAAATTCCCCTCTTGAGGGGTGGCTGCGCAGCAGACGGGGTGGAAAGAAAAGCCAATACCCCCAATCTGACGGCGTGGAAAGAAAACCCCTAGCAACAACACAGCGGATAGGGTAAAAAACAGGTTATTCGTTACAATCTAATGCAAAACATTATTGCTATATGTAATCCATTTGGATAAATGTTTTTTATTTGCTATAATTTTTTTATGAGTAATATAATTAAAGCTATTTTTATTGAGCCACAGGTTGTTGCAGCAATTATTAGTTCTATTGGATTGTTATTTATTGGTGTCAGTGGTTACGTCATTTCTAATGCTTTTATACAGAGGGGTAAAAAGAATAAATATGTGCGTAGTGTGTTATTAGAATATCTAAGTGTACTTCAAACATTATTAGACGAGTTATATGTAAAAACTAGTTTCACTAATAATATTCTCGATAATTTTTTAGAGAAAGTAGACACTAATTTTTGCGTAAAATTTGAATCAATATCAAATTTCGCGGTTATAAAAAAGAACAAAGTAATTTTAGATTTCTTAAAACTATTTAAATATTGTCATGAGGTGGAAAGCTGTTCGACAGACAAAACGAAAACAGTTGATGACACTATTATTCAAGAAATCATTCTTAAAAAAACAGTGTTTTTGCAAATAAAAAGAGAGAGTAGGTGGAAAGCTGTGTATGAAAAGTTATTAAACAAATATTGTAATGCTATAACCGAATTAAATTTAACCGAAATCATTTCAATATACTGTAAAAACTTTTGGTGTTATCTAAAAATTAAGAAAATAATAAAAAAATTGAAAATTTGTTTTAAAATTTTAAGTAATAAACAACATCATATATACTTATCGGCGTTATTGGAAAAACAAAAAGCAAAAATACTTAGGAGTTTAAGGAAATGATAAATGAAATACCATATGAACAAAGGCTAAAAAACCTTAAAAAATATTTACAAACTGCAAAGATGGATGTTAATAAATATTTAATTGCAGGCGTAGCAGAAGGAAACAACATAAGTCAATTATTAGATGCCGAAATTTTTTATGAAAATTTCTATGTTCAGTCTAAGATAACCTCAATAAATAAAGCATTAAATGATATCGCTGCCGGTAAAAGCAGTAAAAATTTGCTTTGTCTTTATGGTCGTCGTGGAAATGGAAAGTCGGTTACAGTTTATACTCTTCCATATAGGAATGGATGTACGATTAAAGAGCAAACAGTATTTGATTTAGCAGGGGGCAGTAGTATCGAAAACAATGTAAGAGTGCCTAAAAAGCAACTAATAGATAAATTTTGTGATTTCTTTATAAAGATGCTTAGGGAAAATGATACTGTGATTATGAAATTTCAAAATGATGCAACAATGAAAGAAGAGTTGGGGAATAGTTATACAGGGATAGTAGCATTTATAGAAAAGTTTTTTAATGTTTCTACGAAGACACTGGATGAACGAAAAGTATTGTGTGAAACCTATTATAATGACTTGAATATTAGTTTTTTTGATTTTTTAAGCTTTTTCATTATTTTTTCAGTATATTGCAAACAAAATAGTAAAAAAAAGATAGAAAGTGCAGTATATATTTTTGACAATATGGAATCACGCAACACGGGTACTTCGATGACAGCAGTATGCGAAGCATATGAAGACTTCAATCGTAAACTTGAAAGTTTTTTTGCACGAACAGCGAATGCAAGTTTTAATAGATTTTCATTTATAGAGAAATTAGTTTTCATATTGTCAATTCGGTCAGCTTCAGACTTTTTTAAAAGAGATATACATACGACAGGAAATTCTGCGTTAAAATATTGGCAAGAAGGTAAGAATATTTTTGCACATGAAAATATCCATAAGCAACATGAGTTTTTGTTGAAAAAGCTGAAGTTTTTGAAGGACAACAATTTGCGTAAAGACTGGTATGATCAAGGCTGTGAAATCGCAAAAATAATTATACCGAAAGCAATAATTGATGACTATATGGATGGAAAAAAAATTGTTGTAAAATTTAAGAAGTTTGCAGAAGAAAAATTCTTTCCATTTTTTAATGGTGATTTTAGAGCGGCAATAGGAAAATTGTGCGATATACAAACAAATGAAAAGACGAGTTTTTCCATTATGCAAAAGTTATTAGATAAAGGTGATAACGTTTCAATATCAGCGGCACGTACAATACTATTTAATAAAATTTATGATAGGTTAAACAAGGAGGGAATATTTGCAAACATCGGCGTACATCCAATTAATTTAGAATCAAAACAAGAAACCCATAGCCTTACAAGAGTCATTTTGGCGTATCTTTATTGGGAGGAACTTCAACATAAAAGGGGAGGTTTTTCAGGGGTTGCTTTTAGTGATTTATATAGAAAATTTAGTTGTTCAAATACCGACGAAGAAATTACAAATAATCTATATGATTTAAGTGTATTTTCGGACAACACACATGGAGTCGACAACTGGACTTATTTAATTGAATATGACCCAATTGGTCAGAAGATTGATAAGGAGTATATTAACGGGTGTATCAACGAAATTAAAGCAAGTGCCTCAAATGACGATTTAAAGAGAACTTTGGAAATCCAAAAAGAGAAAATAGAAAAAAAGATTTGCAATTTTATAACAGCACAGGCGACATCGAGAGAAAATATTGAAAATTTAAAAGCACAAATAGGTAAAATGATAACGAAAAACAAACATCCTGCTACTCTGAAAACAATACTGGACCAAATTACAACCGGAGAAAACAATGTAAAAAAGCTAACTGAACAAATTAATAACGAAAAAATATCCTTAAAAACATTAGAGGAAGAAATACAAAACTTAGAGAAAAATGCAAGTGCAAACAAAGAATTAAAGGTGAAGTTAACGCCAGCAGGAAAGAATTTTGTTTCTAGAATATCTAAAAACTTTGAATTTTTTAATGTTAGGATTAACTTTAATAGTAAACCATTACAGTTAAAGGCTTTGTTTGAGTATGAAGATGCGAATATAAAATATTCAGATAAAAAAACTTTTGATTCAATTATTGAAGACGCGGGAGAGGATGGAGAGGGATTTGGTGAGCATCAATGTACAAAAGCATATGAATTGCCCCTGCTGTGTGTATACTTTGCAATTAAGTGTTTCATTAATGGAATTGTATCCTCAATGTCAGATAATTGCAAAAATTCAAAAAAGCCAACTAATCCAACAAAAATTGATTGTGTTATAGAAAGAAGTATAAAGATAGCAAGCTGTGGTTATGTGATGAAAATGCAGGAAATTTTTCACACTATTAGCAATTGCTTGGCACATATAAATAATCTACTAAAGATAAGACGCAGCGATTGCACGATAGATAATGCTGATTTATTAAGGCTACGTTTTTGGAAAAATAAATATGTCAGCTTGAAGAAATTGGCAAAAAAAATTATTCTCGAAAACTTTGATAGGGAAATTATTGATAAAAAAGATACGCAGATTAGCGCTGCCAAACTACAAGATAAGTATTTAAAACTAAAAAAATATTCAGATTCTTAGTTACGTTTACATAATCCGACAAATTACTCCATATAATTAACTATGCTGCGGTTTGACTTTTACGGAGTAGTATCCGACGGGTGCGCCTTTATCCGCCGCAATAAATTTAAGTTTTTGGCGGTTTTTATACTGGCGGCGTTAGCGGTGCTGGTAGGAATTTGGCGGGCGTTTGCCGTTGCAGACCCCGAATTTTCCGCTATCCAAAAGTACAACATCATGCGGCTTGTGTCGGGCAGCCGCAGTTTTTTTGCTTATTTTCTTTTTAGATTTTTAGCTACACTGTCGCTTATTTTGATACTTTCGGTTTGCGGCATACGCCTGTTTACGGCATGCTTAGCATTTGCAGCAATCTTTATCTATGCGTACATGTCCGCATATTTTATCGGCGCAATATTCATTTTAGCCAAAGCCGCCGCACTCCCGCTTGCGCTGCTAGGGCTTATTCCGTTTTTAATCCTCTATATCTTTATATTTGCCTTTTATATCAGCCACATAATTTGCTTTGCGGCGCGCATGCGCTTACAATTTTTCCGCGACTTTTTTTATTATCTAGGCTGTATCAAAAAGCCGTTTTTTATCGCACTGTTCATTTGCCTTATAGCCGCACTGTTCGACGCCATACTAGTAAGCCTTTTAACTATCGGGCTAGTGATTTAGTTTTTAAATTGCCGATATCGTAAATCTCAAGTGGCGCGAAAACGGGTTATTCGGCGATGAAATAAAAATTAAGGTGGATAAGGAAATCAGCGGATTAGACATAGAATACGTGCTGCTTAAAAAAGACAGCGTATGGAATATGCTTAAAAAAATTGCCGTATATGCACGGGCATATGTGTATACAGACCGTAACGGGGTTATCCATATGGATAAAGCGGATACGAACACAGAAAAATCGGGGGTGGAAATTACGCCTGATAATAGTTTTAGCTACAACTTACCCGATTTTAGCCGCACGGTGGTTAATAGGGTAGAGGTAGAGTATTCGGAGCTTGTAGAGGGAGAGGAGGAAGAGATAAAGGATGATACGTTTACGTTAGATAGTAGTAAGTGCGAGGCGGTAAAAAACGAAAACGGGGTAGTAACGCATTATATAGCGGAGTTAAAGTTAAAAAACTTTTATGAGGTGATTAGTAAGGAAATGATTAAGAGGTGCGATAAGGAGTTTAATAACAATATCAATTATGATTTTGAGTTTGATATTATAGAAAGTTAAGGGGAGGCAGTGAAGTTTAAGTTGTAAACTGCGAATGGGATATACATATTAACAGACGCAATGCAAAGATACAAAGTTTTTTGTCCATAAATAATGCTTGATGTGTTTATTACAAATTGTTTATGATTACTGCCATCGATAAAATTACTTATTCCAGTACTATTATTTATTGCTTGTGAATCATCGTCCACTAGCTTTGCGCCCAAAAAGTTACCCAAATCTGTTTCCAAATAAAAGGAAAAAGGTGTAAAAATAAAAGTTATTCCTGTTCGTCCCCCCCCCACAGTATCACTCATGCCTATCACCGTAATCTCAAACAACTTCAACCCGTTATGATAATACGCTACTGTATCACCTAACTCATGCACCTTATCGGGCGTATCATTACCTACCAAACCGCTGCCGCCAGGCCCTTGCGGCCCCGTATCGCCCTTAGGCCCCTGCGGCCCCCTATCACCTTTAAGGCCTTGTTCGATTTGTCGTTCCAGTTCTGCAACACGGTTCTCTAAATCCCTACTACCGCCACAACCCGCAAAAGCAAATACGCCCAACGCCAGTACAACCGTAACCGCCAAAACAATCATTTTTTTCATAAAAACACCCTCCAAAATTACTATACATTCAGTATACCATAAATTTAAAATAAAAGCAATTATATACCGATAGGAGAACACAAAAATGTTTCAATTCAACAGCAGTTAAAGTAACAAAAAATTGCCGATATCGTAAATCTCAAACGGCGCGAAAACGGGTTATTCGGCGATGAAATAAAAATTGAGGTGGATAAAGAAATCCGCGGATTAGACATAGAATACGTGCTGCTTAAAAAAGACAGCGTGTGGAATATGCTTAAAAAAATTGCCGTATATGCACGGGCATATGTGTATACAGACCGTAACGGAGTTATTCACATGGTAAAAGCGGATACGGATATGGACGTGAGCGGGGTAGAAATTACGCCTGATAATAGTTTTAGCTACAACCTGCCCGATTTTAGCCGTACAGTAGTAAATAGGGTAGAGGTAGAGTATGTGGAGCTTGTAGGGGAAGAGGAAGAAGAGTTCAAGGATGATACGTTTACGTTAGATAAAAACAAGTGCGAGGCGGTAGAAAACGAAAACGGGGTAGTAACGCATTATATAGCGGAGTTGAAGTTAAAGAACTTTTATGAGGTGATTAGTAAGGATATGATTAAGAAGACCAATAAGAACTTTGATGATGATGTAGATGATGTTTTTGTTTTTGATGTTGTAGAGGGATAATTAAGGGGAGGCAGTGAAGTTTAAGCTGTAAACTGCGAATGGGATATACATATTAACAGACGCAATGCAAAGATACAAAGTTTTTTGTCCATAAATAATGCTTGATGTGTTTATTACAAATTGTTTATGATTA
>WRLT01000012.1 GCA_009777485.1 Bacillota bacterium | reverse complement strand
TAAAATGCAGTAGCTGCGGCCACAATTTAGAAGCCGAAGAAAACATGCAAAAAATCTTTTGCAAATACTGCGGCACACAAAACCTAATCACCCAAGACATCACACACATCCACAACACCACCCACAACACCACGCACAACACCCACCACACCCAACAAATCATCCACAAAACCATCATCGGCAAAGAACAAAACGAAGCCGAAGACCACCTCCGCATCGCCAACGAATTTTTATCGTTAGGCACAACAGAAAAAGCAAAAGAAAACTTTCAAAAAGCAATAGACTTAAATCCTACCGATTATAGGGGTTGGTTGGGGTTGGGTAAAGTAGAAGTGGGAAGCGTTACACGATGGTACAAAGTAGAAGGAATGGGAAGCGTTACACTATGGTCCAAATTCGATTGTGAAAGAGCTAGTAACTATTTCGACACAGCTTTAAAATTAGCCCCAGAGCAAGAAAAAGAGTCCATTAAAAAGAAAATACGTGAATATAAAAACAGCTTAGTGGAAGGTCTTTTACACAATGCGTTTTATTATCTCAATCAAAGTAATGGCGAAGGTTTTGGCGATAGAGTTGTACGAGGAAATATCTGTGGGGTTACTAGTAAAGAAATTACCAGTCGTGGTGCTTTCTGTGATGCAATATATTATTTTAAAAAAGCAATCGAATTTGCAGACAAGAATGATATTAGCAGAATAAAATTTCTTGCCTCAGGTCATTTTCACTTTCAAGAAACACTATTTAATTATGATGGCGGCTATAATTATCCGCAAGTTGAAAGTCTAATCGAAGACTTAAAAGCCGAAATAAAAGCCAAAATAAAAGCCGCTGAAGAAGCGGAGAAAAGACGAAACTCAGGACATCTAGTAATCGACGACGACACAGAATTATCAACAAGTGCTTTCGAAGGCAGAGGCTTTACCGCTGTTACTATCCCAAAGTCTGCAGGACGAATCGGTTGGAAAGCGTTTAAAGATTGCAAAAACTTAACTAGCGTTATATTTGAAAGCGGTAGTAAACTAACGGATATCGAAAGTAGGGCGTTTGAAGGTTGCACAGGCTTAACCTCTATCACTATCCCTGATTCGGTAACGATGATCGAGTATAGCGCATTCGCGGATTGGGAAAAACACCAAACCATTTATGCAAACAAAAAAAACTCCAAAAAATGGCATAAAAAATGGAAAGACTACTGCAAAGCCAAAATCATATATAGAAAATAAACCCTCCAAAAATTCCCCCTCATTGAATGTGATAAAGAATTAACCATTAAAAAATTCCCCTCTTGTAGGGGTGGCTGCCGACAGGCAGACGGGGTGGAAAGGTGTTTTTATTTCCACCCCGTCTGATTAGGGGGGATAGGCTTTTCTTTCCACCCCGTCCGCTAACGCCTACAATGGGTCGTTCGTTCCTCACTCCCCGCTTTGGCTAAAATCACGGTGTGTTTTTGCGGCTAAAGCCGCCGCGTCGCGCCTACAAGAGGGGATTTTTTAATGGCTAATCCTTAACACACAATCAAAGAGGGGAATTTCTGTTGTTTTTATACAATTAAATTTCCCTGAATAAATAAATTACCTTGCCGATTACGCGCATACCTTCTAGCTGTTCGTCCTGAACGCGCACGGGGCTGTATTTGGGGTTAAGCGGAATTAAATCCACATAATCACAGCCTGTTTCGTAATGCACCTTTTTAATCGTGCCGTTTTCAAAATCCTCATAGCAGATAATGGCGATGTCGCCGCTGTCTACGGATTCTTGCTTTAACACCAACACGCGGTCTCCGTCTATAAACTTAGGGTACATGCTGTCGCCCTCTACGCGCAGTACCAATAAATCGTCCGCGCGGCGGCTGCCTAAAATAGAATTAGGAATTTCTTGAAATTCGCCGCTTTCAATCTCATTTACCGAGCTGCCAAAGCCTGCCTGAACGCCCGCCAAAACGGGCAGGGTAATAATTTCTTCACTTTTAGTGCCTACACCTAATAAGTAATCTACGCTTGTTCTAAAATAGTCGGCAATGCGCATCAGCATTTTTGCGGGCGGCCGCCGCTGCGAGCTTTCCCACATGGCAACGGTAGCCAAGCCTATATCAAATATTTTAGCAAACTCTACTTGTGTTAGGTTATGTTTGCGCCGCAATTCTTTTAAACGGGTTGCAAATCTCATATCGAAACTCCTTTTTTTGTATTGTAACATAACGTTTTATATTTTGTCAAGCATTTTTATCACATTTTGTCAAAAAATTTTTTTACGAGTCCTTTTGCGGCCAAAAGAGGCAACAAAAGCGAAATTTTTATGGGTATTTTTGAATACCGATAAAATAGTTTTGTCAAGCGTTTTTGCCTAAATTTTTAAAAAAAAGATTGATTTTATTTTTGTAAAATCTATTGACAAATTGTTTTATATTTACTATAATGAAGTAGTTCGCAACTAGATATTGTGTTAATTTCAAAATCTGCTACTAGATATAGATTTTGAGCAGTTTTCTTTATGTTATTAAAGGAAGTTTTTTAAACAACTTCGGGGAGGCTTTTAGAAGTACAATGGAACGAATTATTAAACGCGACGGTAGAAAGGTAAAGTTTGACGCAAAAAAAATTGTCGATGCAATCGACAAGGCGTTACGCGCCGCGCGGATTGAAGACAGCGCGCGCGCAAAAACCTTAGCCGTGCAGGTGGTGGATAGCTTTCCCGAAAAAGCTGAGCCGTCCGTAGAGGAAATTCAAGACCGTGTAGAAGAAACGCTTATGAAAAACGGGCTTGTTTTAACCGCGAAAAATTATATGCTGTACCGCGCCGAGCGCACGCGCATCCGCGAATCTAAGACGCGTCTTATGAAAACCTTAGGCGATTTAACCTTTAAGGAAGCGCGCGAGGCCGATGTAAAGCGCGAAAACGCAAACATCGACGGCGACACCGCGATGGGCACTATGCTTAAATACGGTTCCGAAAGCGCAAAGCAGTTTTATGAAATCCGCGTGCTTAACCCCAAGCATACCGAAATGCACAAAAGCGGCGACATTCATATACACGATTTAGACTTTCTTACCCTAACCACTACCTGCTGTCAGATAGACTTAGACAAGCTTTTTACGGGCGGGTTTTCTACGGGGCACGGATTTTTGCGCGAGCCTAACCATATTCTTTCGTATTCGTCGTTGGCTTGTATTGCTATTCAATCTAATCAAAATGACCAACACGGCGGCCAAAGCGTGCCTGCGTTTGATTACGATTTAGCAAAGGGTGTTGCCAAAACCTACGCGCGTTTGTACCGAGACAATATAGGAAAAGCCTTAGAGCTTATGGGCGGGCACGAGGACGGCGCACGTTTTGCCGCAGAGGTTTTCCGCCGCTTAAACGAGGAAGAAAGCCTTACGCCCAACGTAGACGACACCTCCGCATACCGCGAGCGCGAAAAAAAGCTTTTAACCTTAAAAGGCGTAAGCCCTGAGGTGATAGAAAAAGCGCAGAAGTTTGCGCTTAAAAACGCGCGCGCCGAAGTAGAGCGCGCGACGTATCAGGCTATGGAGGCACTGATTCACAACCTAAATACGATGCACTCCCGCGCGGGCGCGCAAATCCCGTTTTCTTCTATCAACTACGGCACCGACACCTCTACGGAGGCGCGTATTTTAATTAAAAATTTGTTAAAGGCGACCGAGGCGGGCTTAGGCAACGGCGAAACGCCGATTTTCCCGATTCAGATTTTCAAAGTAAAAGAAGGGGTCAATTACAATCCCAACGACCCGAACTACGACCTTTTTAAGCTGGCGTGCGAATGCAGCGCGAAAAGGCTGTTTCCTAACTTTGCGTTTTTGGACGCGCCGTTTAACCTGCAATATTATAAAGAGGGCGTAAAGGAATCCGAAATTGCTTATATGGGGTGCCGAACACGCGTAATTGCCAACACGTTTGATAAAAGCAACGAAATCGTTACGGGGCGCGGCAATTTGTCGTTTACCTCCATTAATCTGCCGCGCCTCGCGATTAAATCAAAGGGCAATATAGAATTATTTTACGAGCAGTTAGAGCGCGTATTTGATAAGGTAGTCGAGCAGCTGTTAGAACGCTTTGAAATTCAAGCTAAGAAAAAGGTTAAAAATTATCCGTTTTTAATGGGTCAGGGTGTTTGGCTGGGGTCTGAAAAGCTGAGCGCGGAGGACGAGGTGCGCGAGGTATTAAAGCAAGGCACGCTTACCGTAGGCTTTATCGGTTTGGCAGAGTGCTTAAAAAGCCTTATCGGGTTTCACCACGGCGAAAGCGAGGAGGCGCGTGTTTTAGGTTTGGAAATTATCGGGCGGCTGCGCAGCCTTACAGACGAGGCAAGCGAGAAAAAGAAAATGAATTTCTCCTTAATCGCAACGCCTGCGGAGGGATTAAGCGGCAGATTTGTAAAGCTTGACCGCCAAAAATACGGCAAAATCGAGGGCGTAACCGACAGAGAATACTATACCAACTCATTCCATATTCCCGTACATTATCCGCTTTCGGCGTATGATAAAATTAAAATCGAATCGCCCTACCATGTACTCACCAACGGCGGGCATATTTCGTATGTCGAGTTAGACGGCGACACCGCTAATAATTTAGAAGCGTTTATGAAAATCATCCGCTTTATGAAAGAAAGCAACGTAGGCTACGGGTCTATTAACCACCCCGTAGACCGCGACCCCGTATGCGGTTATACGGGCATAATAGGGGATACCTGCCCTAAATGCGGGCGCAGTGCCTCTGACGGAAAAGGCGCGTTTGAGCGTATCCGCCGTATAACGGGCTATTTAGTCGGCACGGTAGACCGCTTTAACAACGCCAAAGCGGCGGAGGAGTGTCAGCGGATTAAGCACGAAATGTAGCGCAAAAAAACCATGAATGAGCGGCAAAGTTTACTACACAGCACTATCCGATTATCGGGCGTAGTTCCGCAGTCCGTTGTAGACGGCACGGGACTGCGTTTTACGCTTTTTACGCAAGGGTGTCCGCATAGATGTCCGCAGTGCCAAAATCCGCACACGCATGCCTACGGAGGCGGCAAGCTGTATAAATTAGACGACTTAGCGGCTTTATATAAAAAAAATCCGCTGTTAGACGGCGTTACGTTTTCGGGCGGCGAGCCGTTTTGCCACCCTGCACAGTGCGCCGCCTTTGCACGGACGGTTAAGGAAGCGGGCGGCAGTGTGTGGTGCTATTCGGGCTACACGTTAGAGCAGCTTACAGAGGCGGCAAAAAAAAACCCCGCCGCTGCGGAGTTTTTACAGTTAATAGATGTTTTGGTAGACGGGCGTTATATTCACGCCCAAAAAAATCATACGCTTAAATTTGTAGGCAGCGACAACCAACGGATAATAGATTTAAAGCAAATGCGCGAAAATAAGTCTGACCAAATTATTTTGTATCCGGTTTAAAACTATATTTTTACCCGCAAGGCCCCTACGTTTGTAAGCGGTTCAAATTTATCGTTGTTGCGCGTTAAAAATTCTTCCGCCAACGCTTGATACGCTATGCCGCCCGTAGAGCGCGGGTCAAACTGCATAATCGAAAGCCCGTAGCTGGGTGCTTCGCCTAAGCGGATGTTGCGCGGAATACGCGTTTTGAAAACCTTTTTGCCAAAGTATTTTAAAATTTCTTCGGCAACGGAATTGGTTAAATTGCTTCTGCCGTCAAACATCGTTAAAACGACGCCTTCGATATCTAACTGTGCGTTTAAATGCTTTTTGCCCAGCTTAATGGTATTCATTAGCTGACTGAGTCCTTCCAGCGCGAAAAATTCGCCGGGAATAGGTATCAAAACCGAATCCGCCGCCGTTAGCGCGTTTACGGTTAAAAGTGCCAAGCTAGGCGGGCAGTCGATAAAAATATAATCGTAATGATTACGCAGCGGATTCAGCGCGGTTTTTAAAACATGTTCACGGTTCGGCATGTTTACCAACTCTACTTCCGCACCCGCCAAATCTATATTAGACGGAATTACATATAAGCCGTTTACACCGGTGGATTCGATGGCTTCGTTCGGTTCGCAGTCGCCTACCAGTACATCGTACACCGAAAACTCTAAGCGGCGTTTTTCTAAGCCCAGCCCGCTAGTGGCGTTTCCTTGCGGGTCAACGTCCACTACCAAAACCTTTTTGCCCATCGCCGCGATGTACGCCGAAAGATTTACGCAGGTTGTGGTTTTACCGACGCCGCCTTTTTGATTCGCAATCGCAATTATTTTTGACATATTTGTTCCTTTGTTTTATTTATCGGGAGTAAACCCTACATCACTATATATAGTATCCCACATCTAACTATAACACAATTTTTTGTACTTTGCAATCGTTTAACAGTAAAACGCGCGGCTAAATATTAAAAAATCCGCCTTTTTTATGCGTTAAACGTCTAAGCCGCGTCTAAGTGTTTGACTTAATAAGACTAAGGTGTTATAGTATACATAAGCTGTAAGCGGCCGCAAATACTTGACGGGAGGGCTTAGTGAAAGAATTTTTTGAAATGCTTGCCGGTGCGTGGTGGGGTATTCTTATTTTAACCGTTTCGGCGGTGTTTATTTGGTTTTTGCTTTCCGCACTGCTGTACCGTGTGTTTTTTAAACGCTTTTACGATATCTTGCTAAGCGGTCTTGCGCTACTTATCTTATCGCCGCTTTTTATACTTATAGCCGTGTTGGTGCGCGCAAAGCTAGGCAAGCCCGTAATTTTTACGCAAGCGCGGCCCGGAAAAAAGAATAAAATTTTCCGCATGCGCAAATTCCGCACCATGACGGACGGGCGCGATGCAGAAGGAAATTTGCTGCCCGACCAAGAAAGGCTAACGCGTTTCGGCAAGTTTTTACGTGCGGCGTCGCTAGACGAACTGCCGGGGATTTGGGATATTTTTCGCGGCAAAATGAGCATTATCGGTCCGCGCCCGCAGCTTATTAAGGATTTGGTATTTATGGATGACGATATAAAACGGCGGCACAGGGTTAGGCCGGGGCTTACGGGGCTTGCTCAAGTTTCGGGGCGCAACAATATCAGTTGGGATAAACGGTTTGCCTTTGACTTAGCCTATGTAAAAAAAATCAACATTTTTTCGGATATTAAAATCTTTTTTAAAACCATTTTTAAGGTGTTTAAACGCGCCGATGTTGCAACCGACGGCATGGCAACCAGCGAAGACTACGGCGACTTTTTATTACGCACAGACCGCATAACCCAAGAAGAATACAACGAAAAGCTAGCGCAAATGCAAGAATTAATCAACCATAAAAAAAATACCCAAGCAGATATAGTTGCTATTTTAGAAAAACCGGAGTATAATTTATTCGATACAGCAATGCAAGAGAACGAGATTATTCAAAGCGAGGCTCAATATGACGAATAAAAGAAATCTACAATCGTTAAGACAGCAAAATCCATTGCTCTTTTCTTGCAGATAGGATATAATAATTAAGAGGTTGTGCGAATATGAGGTTCTCCGTGCTGATGTCGGTTTATAAAAATAGTAAGGTGTCCGAAGTTAAAGAGTGTTTAGAGTCGCTTTATAATCAAACGATTCCGTCGGATGATATTGTAATTGTTTTGGATGGATTTATAGAGCAGGAGTTGCACGATGTATTGCAAGCAGAAGCAGCGGAGCGTGCAGAGATACAATTATATTCAATAGAAACTAATGTAGGCTTAGGTAACGCATTAAAATACGGAATGGAATTTTGCAAGCACGAACTTATAGCCCGTATGGATACCGACGATATTGCCGTTTTTGACAGATTTGAAAAACAACTCCGCTGCTTTGAACAGGACGAAGAGTTAAGTATCGTCGGTGCAGATATCGCAGAATTTATCGGAGATAAAGAAAACATTGTTTCGTATCGAAGATTGCCCTCAGAGCACGAGGAAATTTGTAAGTTTTTAAAAAAACGCTGTCCGTTTAATCATATGACGGTAATGTTTAAAAAGTCAGAAGTTGAAAAAGCAGGCGGATACCTAGAATGGTACTATAATGAAGACAGCTATCTTTGGGTAAGAATGTTTTTGGCCGGTTCTCGATTTAAAAATATTCCGGAGGTTTTAGTATATGCCCGCATTGACAGGAATACTTTTCGCAGAAGAGGCGGTATGAAATATTACAAGTCCGAACGTGATTTGTTTAAATTTATGAAGAATAACAAAATAATAAGCGGGTGCGCATATTTCCGTGCTAAATTTGTAAGATTTCTCGTTTATGTTTTATTGCCAAACGGTGTTCGCGCATGGCTGTTCAAAAGAGCGGCAAGAAAGACGAAATAGCGGTGGAGTTGAATAATGAAATATCTTAAAGTAAAAGATTTTTTTTCTTGTTTAATTTTTTTGTTTATGGCACCAGTGGCTTTAATAGCAAAAATTTTTATTTATGATTTTTGGTTAATTGGTGAGGAAAAAAACGAAGCTAGGGACAACGCATTTTGGCTATTTAAGTATATTAGAGAAAATCATCCAAAACAAAAAATAGCTTATGTTATCAACAAAAAATGCGCAGATTATCAAAAAGTAAAAAATTTGGGTAAAGTAATAAAATGGGGCGGTATTTCACATTGGTTTTGGTATCTTGTAGCAAGAAAAAATATTAGCTCACAAAAAGGCTGTAAGCCTAATGCGGCAGCTTGTTATTTTTTTGAGATTGTGTTGCGAATTTGGCGAAACAAACGTTATTTTTTGCAGCATGGGATTACAGTTAACAACCCCGAATTTTTACATTACAAAAAAACACGTTTCAAGTTGTTTGTTTGCGGCGCACAGCCAGAATTTGAATACGTCAAACAAAACTTTGGCTATCCTGAAAACTTTGTTCAGCATCTTGGGTTTTGCAGGTTTGACCATCTTGTTGATGAAAGTAACGGAAAAAACCAAATACTAGTTATGCCAACGTGGCGAAATTATTTAGCAAGAAGCGATATCAATCAAAGCGAAAAGGAATTAAGAGATTCGTTTACCGATACAGATTATTTTAAGAGTTGGAGTGAGTTTTTAAATTGTGAAGAGCTGATAGAGCTACTTAATACGCACGGAAAAACAGTACTTTTTTATCCACACCGCAATATGCAAAAATTTTTGCCGCTATTTGAAGAAAGTGTTACAAACAAAGAAACCATTAAGATAGCCGACCCCAAATGCTTAGATATTCAAGTAGCATTAAAAGAATCAGAGTTGCTGATTACAGATTATTCAAGTGTTTTTTTTGATTTTGCCTATATGGAAAAGCCCGTAGTCTTTTATCAATTCGACGAAGAGGAATTTAGAAAAAAACAATATAAGCCCGGCTACTTTGATTACGGCAATAATCCCATAGGAGAAAAAACTATAAACTTAGAATCACTTGTACAAACAATTAAAAGCAAGCTAGAAAACGAATATGTAACTAAAGCTTCTTGTTTTTTTACATTAAAAGACGACAACAATTGCAAACGAAATTATTTTGCAATTAAAACAAAGAAAAAAAATGAAACAACAATGTAACATAAAAAAAATTAGTATCGATAATATTTTGATTGGAATCTATTTGCTGATTGCACCGCTTGATTATGCTTTGTTGCTGCCAGCTATGGATTTTACTATTATTAACACTGTCGGATTTGCAATTTTAGTTTTAAAACTAATAAAGTTTGCAGGCAGCGGTTTTCCTTTTAAAAATGCGTCAAAGACACTAGCTGTTTTTTATGTGTATATGTTGTTAAATATGTTAATTAGTATGTTTTTTGGAGCGTCTTTTGATATCCTTTTTACCGTTTTCGGGCTTTTGGCAATTTTGTGCATATCGGATAAATACGATAAAAACGTTTTAATATACTTCAAAAAATGCTTATTTATCAGCTGTATACTTTTGACGGTTGTTGGAATTTCAACTATGAATTTTTCATCTTGGTCGCGCTTAGAATTAGTAAATTTTGCAAGATACGTAGACCCCAATCGCTTAACCAGCGGATTTGTTTTATGTACGGCATTTTTAACCTACGCTATTTTAAATAAACAAAATACAAGTTTAAGTGTTATATTGTTAGTGCTAATTTTCTTTATAATCTTAATGTCTGGGTCAAGAGGAGGCTTGTTTTCTAATATTTTGGTTATAGCTATTCTTTTACTTGCTTCAAAAAAAAGCAAGACTATTTTTTATTTTATTATGGTATCAGCTATAGTATTTGTACTGTATTTCATGATATTGCCCAATAATTTATTTCAACGATTGAGTGTGGAATCCATGATAAGTAGCGGGGGAAGCGGTAGGACGGCTATATGGTCAAATTATATGCGCATATATTTTAATGCCGATATTTTTCAGATGCTATTTGGATTTGGCAGAGGCAATGCGTCGTCTGTATATCTAGCTGCATACGGTGTTGAGTATGTGCCGCATATGTCTTTTATAAATGTTTTGATTAGTGGCGGTTTAATCGGGTTAATACTATTCTTATTTTTATTAGGAAGAAGTTTACAGCTATGTGTTAAATATAAACAATGGTTTGCATTGTCTTTGTTGGCGGGCTTGATAGTAGCGGGGTTGACGCTTGATATGGAGGTTTCAAGAGATTTTTGGCTATTTATATCTGTGGTTCATATACTATTACTTAAAAAAAGAAAGGAAATGCGCTGTTTTAGCGAACAATTAAAGCTTTCTGCTACCCTAGATGAGATTCGTGTTTTTTGTAATTAGCAAAATGACACAAAAAAAGTGGAGAAAAAAATATGATTGCAAAAAATATACCGATATCGGTTGTTATGTGTGTTTTTAACGGTGAAAAGTATCTTGCGGAGCAACTAAACAGTATAAAAAATCAAACACAAAAGCCAGACGAGGTGCTTATATTTGATGATTGTTCAACCGACAAGAGCAGAGAAATTATAAAGGATTTTATAACAGAGCATACATTAAATTGGGAACTTTTTATAAATGAGGAAAATAAGGGTTGGCGGTTAAATTTTTATGATGCAATTTTACAGGCCACAGGCGATATAATATTTTTTGCCGACCAAGATGATATTTGGTTTGAAAATAAAATAGAAGTTATGGCTACGGCAATGCAGCGGAATCCAAAGATTCTTACATTAAGCGGCAAGCAATTTTTAATAGATTCAAACGGTGAATTTATAAAAGAAAAAACGCATATTCGCACGTGCAAAAAAAAGTACAATTTTAAAATTAAAAAATTGCATCTTTATGAAGATTTGCAGGCCATTCATTGGAAAAACAGAGTCGGATGCGCAACTGCAATTAGGCGGGAGTTATTAAAAAGCCTAACTCTTTTTGAAAGAAATCAAGCATTTGTGCATGATGCTTGGGCACTGAACGCGGCAGCTGTTTTGGGCGGGAGCTATGGTATAAATTTTCCTGCAATAAAATATAGAGTTCACGAGTCAAATGCGAGTGCATCTGATTATAAAAAGAAATGCGGCGAAAAATATTTAGGGGTTATAGAAGAGCAAGAAAAATATTTAAGGCAATTGATAAATAGTTTTAGCGGCTTGGAAGAACAACTAAAAACAAAGCAGTATAAAAAATTAAAAAAAGCACACCAATTTCAGTTAAGGAGATTTAAAATATACGCAAAAGGAGATTTTTTTTCGCGGTTTAAAATGCTTAAATATATATTTGCATTTATTAGATATGTAGGTTTATATTATGGTTTTAGAAAACTTCTTTCAGATATAAAATGGGCGCATGCGCGAACATGAAACCAAAAACAAAATCATCTAGGTATACGTATTTTGATTGACATTTTCAGTATTGTTTATTATGATAGATTTTATGAATAAAGATGTCTTAGCAATATCTTAAAAACAACGCAAAATGGAAAAAAAAGGATATAAATCGTGAAAGGGATTATTTTAGCAGGCGGAAGCGGAACAAGATTGTATCCGCTTACCAGTATAACAAGCAAGCAATTGCTGCCGATTTTTGACAAGCCGATGATATATTATCCGCTGTCTACTCTAATGCTTGCGGGCATACGCGAGATTTTAATTATATCTACTCCGCAGGACTTGCCTAATTTTGAAAGGCTTTTAGGAGACGGAAGCGATTACGGCTTACAGCTAAGTTATAAAGTGCAGCCCTCTCCAGACGGGTTGGCGCAAGCTTTTTTAATCGGCGAGGAGTTTATCGGCGACGAGCCTTGCGCGATGATATTGGGCGATAATATATTTTACGGAGCGGGTTTGGGCGGTTTATTAAAGGAGGCTGTCGAAAACGCCGAAAAAAATCGCCGCGCAACCATTTTCGGATACGCTGTTACCGACCCGCAAAGGTTTGGCATTGTAGAATTTGATAAAAACCGCAAGGTTTTGTCGGTTGAAGAAAAGCCCGAAAAGCCAAAATCCAACTACGCTATCACGGGCTTATATTTTTACCATAAAGGCGTTAGCAAAAACGCTAAAAAGATAAAGCCCTCTAAGCGCGGCGAATTAGAAATAACCGATTTAAATCGCATGTATTTAGAGGAGGGCAAGCTAGACGCTATATTGTTAGGGCGCGGTTTTGCGTGGCTGGATACAGGCACTACGGACAGCTTGCTAGACGCGGCAAATTTTGTTCAGTTGGTAGAAAAGCGTCAAAGCATTAAAATTTCCGTGCCGGAAGAAATTGCTTTTCGTCAAGGCTGGATAAACACGCAAGGCTTATTAAATGCGGCAAAAAAATACGGGAAATCTCCTTACGGCACGTACCTAACCGATATAGCAGAAGGAAAACTCTTATGAAATCCAGCGTTGCCTTATGCACCTATAACGGCGCAAAATTTTTAAAAGAACAATTAGACAGTATCGAGGCGCAAACCGTTTCGGTAGACGAGATTATTATCTGCGACGATGCCTCAACCGACGAAACCGTGCGCATTGCAGAGGAATTTAAAGCTGCATCGAAAGCGGAAGTAAAAATATATATCAACGAAACTAATTTAAAATCTACAAAAAACTTTGAAAAAGCAATTTCGCTGTGTACAGGGGAATTTGTTTTTTTATGCGACCAAGACGACATTTGGGAAAAAAATAAGGTAGAAAGCATGCTGCATGCACAACAAGAAACGAATGCAGATATAGTTTTTTCGGATGCATATTTAAATAAAGGCGGTAAAATTTTACGAATTAGCTTATGGGATACACTAGGTATTAGTAAAAAAATAAGGGCGGATTTTAATCAAAACGCGTTAGATTACGGCGCAAGGAGTTTTTTTTTGACTGGTGCATGCGCGCTATTCAGACGGACATATATGCTTGAATGTATGCCTTTTCCCGTTCAAACTGTACATGATTTGTGGTTGTTTATAAATTTTTTGTTACGTGGATATAGGGTTGTGATGCTGGATGAAAAACTGATTCAATACCGTCTTCACTCTGGTCAACAAATTGGGACGCGTCCTAAAAAGAGAAAAAAAGCAAAGCGCTTATTATCTCTTCCAATTTTGGTGAAGTTTCATAACGAATATAATCTTTTAGTTCCAGAACCCTATTTATCCGAGTCGGAGTTGCATTTAAAGCTTGCGCAAAAAAGGGAAGAAATAATTAAACTCCCTTTCATTAAGCGTATTTGGCGCGTAATAGGGTTTTATTTTAAAAAGGGCTATTCGCGCACCACTAAGTATCCTTTTTTGCGGGCGTGCAAGGATATAATCAAGCCAGTAAGAAGCCAAAGAAGGCACAAAGATTTTGAAATCTATTAGCTTAAAATAGCTTGCTTTTATCTAGGAAAAGGATTATAATAATTGTAGAGTTTATGAAACCGCGATGCCTTAACATGAGGAAAAAATAAATTTTATGATTATTAACGAAAAAACAAAAATTTATGTTGCTGTACCAGCAGGTGTGAAAACAGGCGGTCCGGAATTATTGCACCAATTAGGCAGTGTATTAAAATCAAACGGTTTACCTGCGCAGATGTATTATTATGCGGTGGGCGCACAATCATCTGCCGTACCTGAGGATTACCTTAAATACGGCTGTGAAACTGCGGATACAATTGAAGATAATGAAAATAATATTTTAATAGTGCCGGAAGTTAAGACGGCATTACTTAGAAAATATAAAAAAATTCAAAAGGTTATTTGGTGGCTCAGCGTCAATAACGCGGCATTTTTTAATGCCGAAGTCCGCAAACAAAATGCTAAAAAAAGAAATAACCGCTTTATTGCTTTTTTGAAACGCTTGCGTATAAATATGTTTTTTTCTAAGCTTTACGAAAAAGAATATAAATTAAAAAAAATTAAAAAGTTGCGGGTAGTGCATTTAGCACAATCTCAATATGCGGTTGATTATCTAATGCGAAACGGAATAAAAAACGTTGGTTTTTTATCTGATTATTTAGCGGACGATTTTATTACGTCAGAATTTAAGGCGGATAAACAAAATTATGTTGCATATAACCCGTTAAAAGGTAAAGAGTTTACGGCTAAACTAATAGAGGCGGCGGAAGGTAAAATTATTTTTAAGCCTATACAAAATCTTACCCGCAACGGCGTTATTGAATTGCTGCGTAGCGCAAAGGTTTATATTGATTTTGGCGAACACCCCGGAAAAGATAGAATTCCGCGCGAAGCGGCTATTAGCAAATGTATAGTTATTACTAATAAAAAAGGCTCTGCCGCATTTGCAGAGGATGTTTCTATCAATGAAGAATTCAAGTTTGACGATACAGTAGAAAACATTCCTATCATTATAGAATTTATTCAAGAATGCTTTGCCCGTTATGATGAGTTCAGTGAAAAATTTGAATCATATCGGCAAAAAATTAAAAACGAACACGAAACATTCGATAAAGACGCATTAACTATTTTTGCGAGAACACAAAGTGATTAAAATAGGGAACGATAGCCAAAAGCCAATGAGTGTGCTTGGCGCAACGCGCCCGCGCCAATCGTTAAAGCTTAATTTTATTATGAACATCATATTAACGGTAAGTACGATTGTTTTTCCGTTAATCACTTTTCCGTATGTATCTAGAATTCTTGGACCGTCCGGCTTAGGAAAAATAAATTTTACACAAGCGTTTATTGCATATTTTGCGATGTTCGCTATGCTGGGGATACCTGTATATGCGCTTAGATTTTGTGCAAAAATTCGTGACGACAAAAAAGCCTTATCGCATGCGGCACAAGAATTTTTAATACTTAGTGCGATATTTACCGTTATAGTTTTCGGCGCGTTAGCGGTTTCATTCGTTTTTGTCGAAAAAATACGATTAGAATGGGTGCTTACATTGGTTGTATCCTCTTCTATTCTTCTAAATACGTTAAGCCTTTCATGGCTTTATTCTGCATTAGAAAAATACGTTTTTATTGCCGTTAGAAGTATCGCGTTTAATGTTGTTTCTATTATTGCGATGTTCATATTTGTTAGAAATGAGCAGCATTATATTATTTATGCGGCTATCAGCGTTATAGCATCAGCGGGTTCAAGCATATTAAACCTAATATATGCACGTAAATTGATAAGCTTCAAAAAGACAGAAAAGTATAATTTTAAGCGACACATGAAGCCGATATTAATATTTTTCTTACTAGCCGCCACTGTTTCGATATATACTAATATGGATAAGCTTATGCTGGGTTTTATGATAAAGGACAACGATGTTAGCGTAGGGCTGTATAACGCAGCGGTTAAAATTTATCATATACTGCTAAGTATCGTTACGGCGTTGGGCGTGGTTATGTTGCCTAGAATGTCGTATTATTATCAAAATAAGCGATATGCAGAATTTCGTGCTTTAATCAAAAAAGCGGTAAACCTAGTTTTTATTTTTTCCTTGCCTCTTATTATTTTCTTTATATTTTACGCGCGAGATGCTGTATTGCTTTTTGCTGGAAGTCAATACGAAGCTGCGATTCTACCCTTGCAAATAATTTTGCCCGCAATCTTATTTGTTGCGATAAGCAATATAACGGGAATTCAAATATTAGTGCCGATGGGTAAGGAGCTTTTGGTATGCTTGTCCACTTTAATCGGTGCAGTGGTCAATTTAATTATAAATATAATTCTTATACCGTATTTAGGCGTAATTGCAACGGCTATTTCATTAATTGTTGCTGAAATTGTGGTAACAGGTGTACAATTTATTTTTATAAAAGATTATCGGCTTCTATTGCTAAAAAGTATCCATATGGTTAAGCTTCTTACACTCGGCGGAGTGGTAGCCGGTGCTGTATATCTTACAACCCTCATTCCGCTGTCAAGCTTTTTTAGGTTGGCAATAGGAGGTATAGTTATGGCAGTGGTAACTTTTTTGGTATTGTTTTTATTTAAAGAGCCGATGCTTAATGAGATTTTAAAAAAGATATTTAAAAGAAAGACCCACGATAAAAAGGAGGAAGACATGAAAATTACACAAACGGAATTAGAGGGAGTTTATGTTATCGAGCCGCAGGTATTCGGCGACAGTCGTGGCTGGTTTATGGAAACCTTTCGCGCGGACAAGCTGCGAAATGCGGGCTTAGATATACAGTTTGTTCAAGACAATCAGTCTTATTCTGCCCAAAAGGGTACGCTGCGCGGCATACATTTTCAAAACTATCCGTATGCGCAAAGTAAGCTGGTGCGCTGCGTAAAAGGCGAAATTTTGGATATTGCGGTAGATTTAAGAGAATGGTCTGCAAACTATAAAAAGTGGGTGGGCGTAACGCTTTCGGCCGAAAATAAAAAGCAGCTGTTAATTCCCAAAGGATTCGGGCATGCTTTTTTAACGCTTACAGACGACGCGGAGGTTGCTTACAAGGTAGACGAGTACTACAATAAAGGTGCAGACGGTGCTATTCGCTTTGACGATGCGGATATTCATATCGACTGGGGCGAGGCAGAGCCGATTTTAAGCGACAAGGATA
This sequence comes from Bacillota bacterium, assembly GCA_009777485.1. Lineage (GTDB taxonomy): Bacteria > Bacillota > Clostridia > Christensenellales > Pumilibacteraceae > WRAP01. The sequence continues at coordinate 47,952 of WRLT01000012.1, read as the reverse complement.
AAGCCGCCCCGCTGTTAAAAGACAGCGCGCATAATTTCGGCGCGCGCGTGTTGGTAACGGGCGCGAAGGGGCAGCTAGGCTACGATGTGTGCAAGCTGTTAAAACAATGCGGCATCGAGCATACGGGCGCAGATATAGACGATTTTGATTTAGTAGACGAGGCGGCGGTTAAAAGCTTTGTAGAAAATTACAAGCCCACCGTTATAGTGCATTGCGCGGCTTATACCGCCGTAGATAAAGCCGAAGAACAGCAAGAGGCATGTAGAGCCGTTAATGTAGACGGCACTAAATACCTTGCGGCGGCGGCGCAAAGTACGGAGGCGAAATTTCTTTACGTCAGCACGGATTATGTATACGCAGGTAAAGGAAAAAAACCGCATAAAGAAACAGATTTGACCGCCCCTTTAAATGTGTACGGAAAAAGCAAATTAGACGGCGAGCAAGAGGTAGTAAAGCTTATTAAGCATTTTATCGTAAGAACTAGTTGGGTGTTCGGAAAAAACGGCGGCAATTTTGTAAAAACCATGTTAAGGTTGGGCAAAGAAAAGCCTCAGCTGAATATCGTTTCCGACCAAGTCGGTTCGCCTTCGTACACGCCCGATTTAGCACAGCTTATCGTGTCTATGATTTTTACCGAAAAATACGGTATTTACAACGTATCTAACGAGGGCTGTTGCAGTTGGAAGGAGTTTGCCGAAGCTATATTTCAAAAAGCCTCTATGAAGGTAGAAGTAAATGCCGTTACTAGTGCGGAGTATCCCGCAAAGGCTGTCCGCCCGCTAAACAGCCGCTTAGATAAAGCTAAGCTAGAACAAAATGGATTTTCTAAGCTGCCCGCATGGGAGGACGCATTAGAAAGATTTTTAAAGGAGATAGAATAAGTGAAAGTTTTAGTTACCGGAGGAGCCGGGTTTATCGGTAGTAATTTTTGTTATTACATGTTAGAAAAATACCCCGATTACCAACTTGTCTGTTTAGACAAGCTAACGTATGCGGGAAATCTTTCTACCTTGTCGCGCGCACTTAAAAACAAACGCTTTACGTTTGAAAAAGGCGATATTGCGGATAAGAAATTTGTAGACGGCTTATTTACACGCCATAAATTTGATTATGTTATTAATTTTGCCGCCGAAAGCCATGTAGACAGAAGCATCGAAAATCCGCAGGTATTTTTAGTTACCAACATCATCGGAACGCAAGTGTTAATGGACGCCTGCCGCGCAAACGGAAATATTAGGTTTCATCAAGTTTCAACCGATGAGGTATACGGAGACTTGCCCCTAGACAGACCCGATTTATTATTTACTGAGCAAACGCCTATTCATACGTCTAGCCCGTACAGCAGTTCTAAGGCTGGCGCGGATTTGCTGGTGCAAGCGTACCACCGCACGTTTAACCTACCCGTTACCATATCGCGTTGCAGCAACAATTACGGGCCGTATCATTTTCCGGAAAAATTGATACCGCTTATGATTTCGCGTGCGCTGGCTAATCAAAGCCTACCCGTTTACGGCGATGGTAAAAACGTGCGTGACTGGCTGTATGTAGACGACCATTGCAGCGCGGTAGACCTTATCGTACATCAAGGCACGGTAGGCGAGGTGTACAACGTAGGCGGACACAACGAAATGACCAACCTAGACATTGTCAAGCTTATTTTAGCCCAACTTAACAAGCCCGAATCCTTAATTACCTTTGTTTCCGATCGTAAAGGGCATGATTTACGTTACGCGATAGACCCTTCCAAAATACATGCGCAGTTGGGCTGGCTTCCTAAAATCAAATTTAAAGACGGCATAAAGATGACTATCGAATGGTATTTAAACAACAAAAAATGGTGGCAGGAGATTATCAGCGGCGCATATAAAAATTATTACGATACCATGTATAAAAACAAATAGATTTGACGATTAGATAAATCCGTGCTACAATAAACCGTATGCTGTTGATACAATCAAAGGATTTTCATAGTTCTTTTAAAGCCGTTTTAGGCGATTTGCAAAAGCGCGAGGTTAGCTTAAAGCAGCGTCATTTTATTATTGTTCCCGATAAATGTTCGCTGTATTGCGAAAGGTTCTTTTTTGCGCAAAACAACAGCGGTGCGTTTGATGTGGAGATTTTAACGTTTTCGCGTCTTGCCGACAAGCTGATTAAACCGTGCGGCGCAGAGGCATTGCCCAAAAGCGGCGCGGTTATGCTGGTTAAAAAAATTGTCAACGCGCTAAAAAACAAATTTAAGGTTTTTAAATCGGGCGCGCATTTTCACGGCTTTGCCGAAAAGCTGTACGAGGCGTTTTGTTTTGCCGCCGCCGCAGGTTTAACGGCGGACGATTTAGCGTGCGCAGATTCTGTAAAGCTTGCCGATATCGCCCCCGTTTACGCGCAATACCTAAACGAAACACAGCAACTATTTATAGACAACATCGGCAAAATGCGTTTGCTGCGCGAAGCAGCCCAAACCGCCGCGCTTTCGGATATCCACTTTTATGCGGCGGGCTTTGACCGCTTTAACAAAACAGAGCAAGACATTTTAAATATTCTGTCGCACCGCGCCGCATCGTTTCGCCTTTACGAAGCCGAGCCTGCCCGCGCCGAATTCGGTGATGTCGAGTTTTACGAGGCGGCGTCATATTCAGAGCGGCTTAAAGCGGCCGCTAAGCGTATTCGGCACGGCTTAAAAAGCGGCGCGCGGCTTAGTGATTTTTGCGTTTTAACTTCGGATGAGCAGCTTTACGCGCCCTTATCGCGCATTTTTACCGAATTTGAAATTCCGTTTTACATAGATAAAAAAATGAAGGCTTCCGAAAGCGAGCTTTTTAGATACATAGAGCTTTGCTTTGCCGCGCAAAGTCTGCGCCGCGAAACGCTTACCGCGTTGGCTAAAAATCATTATGCGGGCATTTCCGCTGCCGAAAGCGAAATTTTTGAAAACTATGTTCATGCGCACGCAGTAAATTTTGCGCGCTTTTCACGCCCGTTTGAGCGTATTTACGAAACAGATGCAGAGGCCGAAAAAATTGCCGAATCGGTGCGCGCGCGCATCATTAAGCTTGTATCGCTTTTCGGTCAGGAATTTAACCACGCGAACAGCCCCGAAAAATTTTACGCCTTTTTGCAAGCGGTTCTTTCCTCCGCAGACGCGGCGGCGAAAACGGCGGAATTATCCGAATTTGCAGGCGTAGATTTAAGCCAAATAAACCGCAAGCTTTTAGAAACGGCGCGGCTGTTAACAAAAACCGCGTCCGAATCCTCCCGCCCGTCCGAATACTTTGAATTGTTTTGTCAAGGTGCGCGCAGCACCGAAATAACGCTGCTGCCGCCTGTTGCGGACGCGGTTACGGTAGGCGGTGCGGAAACGTTTCGCGGCGGAAAATTTGCTTGCGTATTCGTGCTTGATTTCAGCGAGGGAAGTGTTCCGCCGCTGATAGAGGACACGGGGCTGATTGCCGACGCGGATGCAGCTTGTTTAGACGCAGACGGCGCAAGCGGTTTTTTGACCGCCGCCGAGCGCAACCGTTTAGCGCGCGACGAGGTAATTCGGCTTTTTAGTTTATCGGACAAGCTGTTTTTAGCGCACGGGCCAAACCGCGTTTCGCACCTTGCGCGTACCGTTCGCAGCGGCGCGAAAAGCATAGCACAGAATTCTGCCGTGCAAGAAAACGCATGGTTGTACGATGCAGATGCCTGTCAAACGGCGCGCGCGCAAAACGATGCCGCGTACTTTGCGCGTGCGGCGCGGCACATTTCAACAAAGGCTAACGCGTTGGAAATGCTGATTGTATCGCAAAGCGAGGTGCGCGCGCAGCGTCCTGCTTTACCGATGGCGGCAAGCATATTAGCGGCGGCAGGCGGAGCGGATACGGCACGGTTTTTGGGTTCGGGGTTGGTTGGTATACAAAATTTGCGCGGCGCGGGCGCGTTGTTTTTCCGCAGCCGCGCGGTTTCGGTAAGCCGTATCACGCGCTATTTTGAGTGTCCGTATAAATGCTTTGCCCAAAACGCACTGGGGCTTAGTAAGCGCGATACGGGCGAGCTGACGCCTCCTGAGGCAGGAAGCTTTTTACACCGCGCCGCCGAATTATTTGTAAAAGAGGGAAGCTTTGAAAACGCGCAGCTAAGCATGCGCCAAATTGCACAAGCCTTGCTAGACGGCGAATTTAAGCTGTTAGCCGATAAAAATCAACGCACGGCGCAGGCACTGGTTAGTGAAGCAACGCAGCTTTCAGCCCGCATAGCGGATTCTTTTACCAAAGGGCAATTCAAAAATTACGGCGCGGAGCTGCGGTTTGGTTTTAACGACAAAAACGATTTGCAAACCGTATCGTTCAGCGTCCCCGATGCCGCGCAGTCGGCTATTACTTTGCGCGGAAAAATGGACCGCGTTGACGTGTACGGTAAATACGCAAGAGTTATCGACTATAAAAGCGGTGCGGCGGCTAGCTTAAATTCCCGCAGTGTATACTACGGGGTGGGCTTGCAGTTGCCGCTGTATCTGCGTGTTTTACGCCAAAACGGGTTTTTGCCTGCCGGTGCTTTTTACTTTCCGCTTTCGCTGCGCCGCGCCCAAAACACTTCGCGCTATGTGTTAAACGGCGTATACAACCGCGCCGAAGAAGTGCTGCTTGCCGCCGACATCGGGCTAAGCGGGGCGGGATATAAAAGCAGTGTAATCGCCGCGCAGCGCAATGTAAAAGCGGCTAAGGACGGAAGCATTCCTATCCGCAAGAGCACGTACGCGCTTACGCAAGCAGATTTAGATGCGCTGGCGGATTATGCAGAGCGTGCGGTTGAAAACGCGCTGTGCGAGCTGCACGAGGGCTATATTGCCGCCGCCCCCAACGAAAACGCGTGCGAACGCTGCGATTACGGAGCGGTATGCGGATTTGATAAGCAAACGGGTAAAAGGCGCGTGTACGCTAAGGCGCAGCCCTCACTTTCGGAGAGTTAATATGGCGCGTAACGAAAAATTCACACCCGCGCAAAATGCGGCAATAAACGACGAAAGCGCGGAAATTTTAGTTTCTGCGTCTGCGGGCAGCGGTAAAACTACCGTTATGGTAGAGCGGATTTTAAGGCTGCTTGCACAAGGCGCGCCCATTACCTCTATGGTTGTCTGTACCTTTACCAACGCCGCCGCCGCCGACATTCGCGAAAAGCTGTTTAAACGGTTAGAAAGCGAAAACACGCCTTACGCCGCCGCCGCGCTTTCCGCGCTGAATTTGGCGCAAATTTCCACCATCGACAGTTTCTGTGCATATTTGGCGCGTTCGTATTTTTATTGCGCGGGCATAGACCCGTCTTTCGAGGTTATGGAAAGCCCCGCCGCCGCTGCACTCTTACATAAGAGTTTAGAGGAGGCTGCCGCCGCGCGTTTTGAGGCGCAAGACCCTTTCTTTACCGCGCTGTATGAAATTTTAGTACCGTTTAGAAACGAAACGCCGCTTTTTAAAACGGCAGAAAGATTAATCAATTTTGCACGGCTGAATCCCGACCCAGAGGCGTTTTTAGACGCGGCCGCGCAAAACCATTTAAAGCACGAAGAACATATAGACGCAATCCGCGAATACTATAAAAGTTTGCCGCCGCAGATTACAGAAAGCTTAACGCCGAGCCGTTATAAAACTTTTTGCACTACGCGGGAGGACGATTTATCCGCCGCCAATCCTGCCGATTTTGCGCATCATATAAAAACGCTAACCGACTTTGCGCGCGAAACGTTAAAAATCTATGCGGCAAAAAAACATAAAAAAACGCTTGCGGATTTTTGCGACCTGTCTCACTACGCGCTGCGCATTTTATCCGACCCGTCCGCCTCCGCTGAAATCAATGCAAAATTCCGCTATTTATTTGTGGACGAATTTCAAGACGTAAACCCCTTGCAAGACGCGGTTTTCAACTTGCTAACGGCGCGGCGGTTTTATGTGGGGGACGTTAAGCAATCTATTTACGGTTTTCGCGGCAGCCGTCCGAGTATATTTGCCGAAAAAGCGCGGCGCGGCGGGGAAAAGCCCGACACGCGCGAAATTTCGCTTAACGCAAACTTCCGTTCGGACAGCGGAATTTTAACCTTTTGCAACCGCGTTTTTGAAGAGCTTATGACCGAAAATTTCGGCGGCGTTACCTATGCGGAAAAGTCGGGCTTTGTGTCGGGCAGAGGTACGCTGTTCGAGCCGTCGGTTGTATGCAATTTTATTACCGAAGCCCCCGCGCCCCAATCCTCCGAACCGCCGCCTTCTTTTGATACGGTGTACAGTGTGCGCAACCACGCCTACGACGAGGAAAGCTTAGACAAATCCGAAGCGGAGGCAAACCTTGCCGCGCAGCACATAGCGGGGCTAAAAACGCAGCGCATTACCGAAAACGGCATTTCCCGTGCGGTTCGGTACGGCGATATCGCGGTGCTGCTGCGTTCGATGGACGCAAAATTTCCTGCAATGCTTGCCGAAAAACTAACCAGGCTGAATATTCCCCACACAACACTCCGCGAAGTAAACGCCGAAGAAAACACGGCGGTTGCTATGCTGATGAACTTTTTGCGGCTGCTGAATAACCGCCGCGACGATATTGTGTTGGCAGCGGTTATGAAGTCGGTTTTCGGCGGCTTTTTTACGGACGCAGAGCTAGTGGATATCCGAACCGCCCTCCCGCACGAAAAGCCGTTTCATGCTTGCCTAGAAGCCCCTTTAAACAGTGAAAAACTCAACGGCCTGCAAACGCGGCTAAACCGTTACGCGGGCTTAGCGCGCTGTGTGCCTTTTGGCGAGCTTGCCTCTGCCGTGTGCGCTGATTTTGATTTTTTTAAGTACGCGTTAGCGGCGGCGGACGGCAAAAATACGGCAGAGGGCTTAAACGAATTTTTATCCGCGCTGTGTAAACTTCCCAAAGAATTCAGCTTAGCCGAATCGCTGTATGCGGTAGAAAAAGGCGCGGTTAAGCTTACGTCCGCTGCGTCGGCAGACGCGGTTAAAATTATGACGGTTCACTCCGCAAAGGGTTTAGAGTTTCCGTTTGTGCTGCTGCCGCAATTAAATAAGCAGTATAATTTTTCTGACCTTTCAGCGGATTGCTTGCTGCACCCCGATTTAGGCGCGGTGTTAAAAACTAAGCCGCTTTCAAGCCTGTACGCCCGCGCGCGCATCTTAGCGCGGCACGCGCAGTTAGAGGAAGAGCTGCGCATTTTATACGTCGCTTTAACGCGCGGCATATACCAAACGGCATTGTTTGCTTACGTTAAAGAAGGCTATGTGCCCAAAGCAGGAATTTTTGCCGACCGTCCGCTAGACTTTTTGTACCGCGCCGCCAAAGAGCGCGCCGTAAGCTATTCTGCCGCCGAATGCGTATTGCCTTCTCATCCGCCGCGTACATTTATCTACGCCCAAGCAGATGCGCCCGAACATATAAATACCTTGCGCGCCGCTATGGAATATTCCTATCCGCGTACATCCGCGCCCTTAAAGCTTACCGTTACTTCACTCAGCCGCGCCGCTTTTGACGACGAGCCCCGCGTATACGCTTTTCCTACGGAGACGCGCGGGGCAGAAACGGGTGCGGCATACCACAGGTTTTTAGAAACGTACGATTTTGTCGAATCGTTTGAACAAAACCTAAAAAACTTTAAAAGCACCGAACCTCTGTACGCGCCCCTTATAAAGGCTGCCGTTGCGCGCGCCGCCGCCGAAAAAATCCGCGAACGTATCGCGGGGCGTCCGTTTTACCGCGAACGCGCCTTTTTATACCGAAATGCGCAAGGCGCGCTTATTCAAGGCGTTGCGGATTTGTTGATAGAGCAAGAGCAGGGCATAGAAATCGTCGAATACAAAACAGGCAAAATTTCCGCAGCCTTACATAAAATATATCAAAAACAAGTTTCTCTCTATGCCGAAGCCGCCCAAGCCGCACTGGGCAAACGCGTAGTTTCTAAAAGCATTTTTTCGGTTTCGGATGCCATTTTTATAGAACTTTAAGGCATTTTAAGCAAATTTTAATGAAAAATCACGAATTGTCGGCAATTTTTTGTTTAAAAAGGATAGCCTTTCTTAAAAAGCTATGATATACTGTTAGGTATGGGAGTATTACTACACGGGGATTTATGCCCAAGAGTACGGAATTTTTAATAAAATTCGGGTTATTGAAATACACTAGACTGTAAGGAGAATTACTATGATTCAGATACTTAAAGACCTAATCGGAGGAATATCCGCGGATATTTGGCTGTATATCGCACTGGGCATAATCGGAGCGGTGTTTTTTGCCGTACTGATTATGATGTTGCTAACGGGCGATGTGGTTAAATTTAAAAAGGCGGTTAAGATTTTATTAAAAAGCCCCGATGCGCAATCGGCCATCCGCTGCGCTAAGGCTTGCCCCGTAAAGGTAACTAAGCTATATAAGCGCGCCAAAGCAACCGGCGAAAAACCGGGCGATGTAATCGGCATTGACGCGGCAATAAACGCACCGTATCAATTGTCCGTCGCGCCTAAATTTCCTACCCTTATGCTGTTTATATCTTTGTTTGCCGCACTGTTAGCGGCGGGCGGCGGGTATGTTTGGGCGGCGCAAAACGCCGCCGACGGGCTTACTACCGCTTTCACCTCCGCCGCTGTTGTATCCGTAGTAGGGCTTTTGTTTACGGTGCTGGCGTTTGTTTGTTCGTCCTCATTTTATAAAGGTGCGGTAAAAGCTTACGATAAATATATCTCCGCATTAGACACGTTAAGCAAGGGCGGTGGGTTTGACCATGTTTCGTTAGAAGAGCCCAAAGCTGAAAGAGCGGCGGCGTCCGAGCCTAGCCAAGAAAGCTACGCCGAATACGCGCCCGCGTCCGAAAGCGGGGATACCTCCTCTCAACCCTACGTACCCGAATATCAAGGATACGGCGCGGCGCAAGCACAAGAATATACCGAAGTTGCGCCCGAACCTGAATTTGTTCAAACCGTCGAGCCCGAGTTAGAGCCTGCGGCAGAGCCTGTATACGCGGCGTATGAGCCTGTGCAAGAAGAGCCTGTATTTGCGCCCCCTCCGCCTCCTCCGCCCGAACCCGAGCCTGTGTTTGCGCCTCCTCCGCCTCCTCCGCCTCCGCCCCCTCCGCCGCAAGGTGTTTCGGGTTCTGCGGATGAGCTGATTAAAAAAATCGAAAAGGTGGGCGAGGGTATGCCGCTTTCCGCCATGAAAGAGCTTGCCCTGCAATTACAGCAAGAGCGCGCCAAGCCCGAAAATAAAACCCCCGAAACGCAGAAAAAGCTTTCGGAGGCACAAGTAATGTTGATTAAGGCCATGTCCAGCGCAATGCGCCGCTAAAAAAACGGCAAAAAAGCACCGTGATGCGGGCTACGCTTTAATTTTTTACACGCTTGCGTACATTTAGGTACGCGGCACGTGTAAAAAATTAAACTGTTGCCCGCCTGACAGTGCTTTTTTGCCGTTTTTTTAGCGGACAGTGTTTGCCGTTTGTAAGAAAAATTTTTATACGGAGGAAAAGGATATTATGAAAACCATAAAAAAATGGTGCTTAGTGTTAGTTTTGCTTATGTTGAGTGTAGCGGTTTTTTCTGCTTGCGAAAAAGACGGGCCAAAAATTAATCCAAAAGACGCCCTTATTCTTACCGTCAGCGTGGATAAAGACGAACTGGGGCTTGGCGATACGGTGCAAGTTACCGTAACGTTAGAAAATATTTCCGATAAACGTATAGATATGTGGGATTATTTATGGGGTTGGGGCGGCCAAAGCCTTCCTGCAAATCCGCTTGACAGAATTGTAGAAACTGCACTGATTCCGACTGGCAAAGATACAAACGGAACTACTTGGAGTGGACTTGGTGGACGCATTGTTCCCAACGTCCACCCAGACGACCCCTACTGGCGGAACTTTACGATGCCTGCGGGCGCACGGTATTCTAGAACAGACAGCTTTACCATAGACGACTCCATGTTGTGGTGGGAGCATTTTGAATTAGAAAACAGCGATACAGAGTATTATTTGGTACAGGCTTATATTTGCTTTTATTCCGAAAGAAAACAGACGGACTTAATGACCATGCTTTGGGCAACTCAAGAAATTACGCGGATTATATAGCTTTGTAAGTACTTACATAAACGCTGAAAAATTTTTTAAAAAACTTTGTTAAAAATGCTTGACACGGTTTAGGGCTGTGTGTTATATTGCTTTTAGTACAAGTAATTAACGGAGGTTAGACAATTGGATTATCAAAAGCTTGCGCACGAATTGATGCAAAAAATGGTTTCGATACATAAGGCTAAGCATATTAAAAATATAGAAGACGATATCAGGGGAGAGGTTTTTGTACTGTATTATATCAACCAAAAAAGCACGGGAGAGGTGCTGCCTAGCGAGTTAAGCGCGGCTACGGGCATTAGCACCTCACGGATAGCCTTAACCCTAAACAGCCTAGAAAAAAAAGCCTTGATAAGCCGTTCAATAGACGTAAGCGACCGACGCAGAATTTTAGTTAAGCTGACCCAAAAAGGAAAAGAAGCCGCGCAGCAGCAAATAAACAAAATTTTAGCCGACATCACAAACATGCTTACTTTGTTAGGAGAGCAGGACGCAAAAGAATACACCCGCATTATGGGAAAAATTGCCGATGCCATGCTGCAACTAAATAACTAAAAAATGTATTCCGTGTTTCCTTAACGGCTGCCAAAATTGCGGCCGTAAAAATTACCCGATTACCTTGTAGTAAAAGTATATCAACACACAAAGCTAAATAAAGTTAAAAGGAGAAAACCAGTGTCCGTTATACAAGTAGAAAATTTAACTAAGGATTACGGCGACAGGCGCGGCGTGTTCGGTGTGTCGTTTGAGATTAATCAAGGCGAGGTGTTTGGTTTTTTAGGCCCTAACGGGGCGGGCAAAACCACCACCATCCGTCATATACTGGGCTTTATTAAGCCCGACAGCGGAAAGACCTATGTCAACGGAATAGAAACGTGGGGCAACGCGCACAACACAAACCGCGACATAGGCTATATTCCTGGTGAAATCGCCTTTCCCGAAAAAATGACGGGCATGGATATTATTAAATGGCTGGGCGAATTAAGCGGCGCGAAAAATTTGGATAAAGCCAAAGAAGTGCTGGACTTGTTACAGCTTAAAAACGCCGCCGCTAATGTAAAAAGAATGTCCAAAGGCATGAAGCAAAAAATCGGCATCGCTTGCGCGTTTCTGCACGACCCCAAAATTTTAATTTTAGACGAGCCGTCCAGCGGTTTAGACCCGCTTATGCAGGATACCTTTACCGAATTGCTTAGGCGGCAAAAAGCGGAGGGCAAAACCATACTGCTATCCTCACACATATTTTCGGAGGTAGAAAAAACCTGCGACAGGGTAGCGATTATCAAGCAAGGCGAAATAGTAACCTCTTTTCATATGGACGAAATTAAGCGTCCTAAATTTAAAACCTTTAAGGTTAAGTTTTCAAAAGACGGCGAAAGCCGCCGCATAGCAAACGAAAAGCTAAACTTTGCCGAAATCAACCACGAAAAAAACAGAGTGCGGATAACCGTTCTTGATGCTCAAATAAAGGGCTTATTAAAAACTCTTTCGGCTTATGAAATCGAATATCTATCCGAAACTAAGCTTACCCTAGAACAGCACTTTATGAAATTTTATTCTACCCAAAGCAGCGGAGGTGCAGTATAATGTTTTCTAAACCGTTATTTAAAAAAACCATAAAAGACAACTATAAGCTTTGGCTGGGCATTACGGCGGCCTTAACCGTCATGCTGGTACTGCTGCTGGTTATGACCAACAGCGTTATAAATAACCCCGATATCGGCGGCCGTCCAAACGGCGGCGGCGGGGGCGGTATGAGCATCAATTTGGTATTAGAGCAATTTTATACGATGTTTGCTATGCTGCTGGGCATGATTTATGTAATCATTACAGCCAACAAGCTAATCGCCGCACAAATAGATAACGGGTCTATGGCGGTGCTTATGTCCAGGCCCGTTAAACGAAATCAAGTATCCGTAACGCAGGCGGTGTATTTATTCGGTTCGATAGCCGCTATGTTTAGCGTGGTTATGGGTGTCGGGCTTGCCGTAATCGGCGCAACGGGCCTAAACATAGCAATCGGCGGCTTTATGCTGCTAAACTTAGGAATCGTTTTATTTTTCCTAAGCATAAGCGGTATTTCGTTTTTAGCCTCTTGTTTATTTAATGTATCGTCTAAATCGTTATTGATGGGCGCGGGCATTCCCGTATTGTTTTTTCTGTTTAATATGCTGGCGGGCTTTTCGGGAATGGCGGAATTTATGGAATTATTCAAATACCTGTCGCTTAATACCTTGTTCAGCGTTTCCGATATTATGGCGTACAGTACGAATTTAATTTGGCAGTTTATCATCTTATTTGCAGTGGGGGCGGGCTGCTATACCGCAGGAATATGGTATTTTAAGAAAAAAGATTTGCCGCTGTAAAACACGCGGTAAAAGCACCTCCATGTCATAACCGCAAAAACATTTGCCTTTTATCCGATTATGCGGTATACTTGTACCAACGGACGGCTTGCTTTATACGGTAAGCGTCGGGCGTTTATATGGATGCAGAGATTAAAAAATACAAAAAAATCGTTTCGTTAGACTTTGAATTGTACAACACGATGTACTATTGGAGTATTTGCTGGGCGGGTGTTGTAGTTACCGATGCGCACTTTGCACCGATTACCGCTTTTGATATCCGCGTGAATCCCGTAATCCGCCACCGATTTATCGGGCGCGATATAAAGTTTCCGTTCAGCGGCGCAGAAATCAGGCAAGAAAAGCTGTTCGGGGACGTTGCCGATAAGCTATTATGTCTGCTAGACGCCGACACGCTGGTTATAGGGCATGCGTTTGATAACGACGCTAAAATGTTAATTGACGCGTGCCACCGCTACCGTATCAAAGCACCGCCGTTTGATTATGTAGATACCAACCTTTTATATAACGCAGCGCACGGGGGCGGTCAGCGCAGTTTAACTAAGATAGCAGACGAATTTGGCATAGAGTTTACCGCGCACGACCCCCTAGAAGACGCGCGCGCCGCTATGGAGGCGGCTAATAAAATCACGCAAGGGGATATCTGCGGATTTTTAGTTCAGCACGGCATAGAGCCCTCACGCGTAGAAAACGGACTGATGTATAAAGGTGCGACGGCTGACAGCCCGCAAGAAAAAAAGCGCAAAACCGATTTATACAACTTAGCGTTTTTTAAAGGGCGCGCTATCACCGAGCCTGCAAGCCGCTATTATTTCGAGCCTAATATTTTAGCCGAACAGGATTTATCGCCGCTTTTAGACGCGCTTATACAAAGGGGCTGTTCGTTTGCGTCTACGCCGTATTCGGCAGAGTTTGTGGTAACCAACAATCTATTGCTTACCGCCGACCCTAAAATCACGCTGCTGCGCACGGTGGTGCGGCAGATGGGCTTGCCGTTTGAAAAATTCGATTTTAGGCCTAAACGCATACGCGACGCCAAAAACAAGCCCATCACCATACAGCAGTATTACTCTGAGGCATATGCGGGATTATGTAAGGACGGCGTTTTAAACGGCAGGGGCGTTGCGTTTTCTAAATCGGTAGAAAGAAGCGAAAAACTAGAACCGCTGTTAGATGGTATTGTGCAAAACGGCGGACGCATTTGCTTTGAAGTAGCAGAGGCGGCGTTTTTTATCGTTGCGGCGCATACGGATATCAAAAACAAATCCGACAGCCGCGTGCGCGCATACAGAAAAAGCCGCCGTCAAAAAGTATTAACGGCGGAAGAATTTACTGCGTTTATTCAAGAACAAACGGAAAAGGAACCAGGAGTATGCGACGTAAAAAAAGGATAATATTGCTTATTATTTCAATTTGTGTCGGAGTCATTGCCGCAGTAGTCGGAGGTATATTGTTGCTTTATAACGATGAGGGCCCAGTCCGTATTGTAGCTTGGGTGCTAATTGGAATAGGCGTGCTTAGTTTGTCGATTATCTTCGAATATATCGTTGATAGTATTAGGTAATATTGCTTATTATTTGTGTTGGAATTAGATTTTTTTAGACGAAACCGCCGTTAATGTATGCGCAAATAGCACTACGCTAACGCCGCATAGTAGGGCAAGTGCGGTGGGTACGGCGGGCGAAACAAACGCGTTGAATAAGCCGCCCCAGTATAAGCCGAACAGCGAGGGGAAGATTATCGTTGCAAATATTGCTGCCGCCGCAAGCCCTAGCATAGCCGCTAAAAGGATAAAGCCCTTGATAGACGGCTTTTTTATTTTAGCCGCGCCGCGCCGAATTTTTTTAATGCGTTTAACAAGCATTATCAGCAGTATCAATAATACAATCGCTAAAACGATGCTTGCGTAAACGGCTATTTTATCTAACAGCGCGTACAGCGAACCGCCCGCAAGCGCGGGTGCGCCGCCGTCTAAAATGGCTGCTATGCCGTTAGAAAGCGCGATAAAATCCGCAGAGGTGCTGTTAAGCAGCACGCACACAGCCGTTTGCGTATCGGGGAAGAACGACACCCGCGCCGTAAAGTTAGGGATTTCGCCGTCGTGGTACAGCATTTTTCCGTCCTCGCTAACCAGCCAGCCCGCCGCGTAATAAAAGCCGTCTACCGCCGCAACACTTTTGTCGGGGGCTTGCGATTTTGCAATCAGCGCACTCCACTCATCCGATATATAGGTAATGCCTAATTGAATTTTAAGCCACTCTATAACGCCCTGTGCGCTAGCAATGATATGCCCTGCGGGCTTGTTACCCTCATACATAGCTTGCGGAGTTTTAAAGGAGCGCGATTTTAAAAATGAGGGCTTATGTCCCACAGACATTTGTCCTACGGGGATATCCTCTTTTTGCACAAACGTATTTTTGTCTAGCCCCAACGGAATTAAAATTTGGGTTTTTAAAAATTCCTCATAGCTTTGTTTAGATACAACCTCAATTAAATAGCCCAGTATGTTGTAGTTGGCTGTTCCGTATTCGTAGCGCGACAGCGGTTCAAAATCTAACTCCGCGCCGTTTAGCGCGCGCACGTTTTTCTCGTGCATATTGCCGCTGCCCTCTAATAAAACCAGTTTAATGTGCGATTGATTGGTTAAGCCGCTTGTATGGTAGAGGATACTTGCAACGGTTAGCTTTTCCATATCTACGGGGCTGCCCTCAAAGGTAAAGCTTAGCCACGGAATATACTTAGTTATAGGGTCGGATAAGCTTAATGCGCCGCGTTCGTCTAACAGCAGTATTGCCAAAGCCGTATACGATTTGCTAACCGAACCTAATTCAAAATACGTGGTATCGCTTACGGGGATTTGATTTTTGCGGTCGGCATAGCCGTAAGTATAAAATTCGGTTTCGCTTTCGGTTAAAATGCCCGCCGCAATCCCAGGCACGTCGCTTTTTTGCGCGGATTCGGCTATATAGCTTGCGATATCCTTATTTGTGCCGCTTAGCGTAGGGGAGGCGGCTTGCGCGGGCGCGGTAAACGCGCACAACAACAATGCCGCCAGTATAACCGTTAGTAATTTTGCTGCTTTCATAAAATGTTTCTCCTTGACGATGTACCGCGTTTTGCATACATCGTTATACCTAATACTATACAATACATAGTATTAGAAAACAAGCAGAAACTCATTAAAATATGATTAAGAAAAATATTTTAATAGGCTTTTACCGTATTAAAACTTAGTTCCTTAGAGTTAGGATCGGGTGCCCGAACATGTCGCTGTTGTACCCAGCCGCCCTCTCCTTTTTTTATGTCGTAGCGAATAATATAGTCGTACCACGTGTTATTATTAACGGACGTATAAAAAAGATAATCATTGCATCGAACGGCATCACCGGTTTCATAATTTCTCGGCATGTGGGCGTGCGGGTCTTTGCGGCGGCTTTTGGCTTTGTTAAAGCTTTTGGTTGCATAATCAAAGCGGTATATTTTTGTATTCTTTTCGTTTTTGCGCTTGCTTATAGTAATATAGGCTTTATCATTCCAAAACGAAACGTTATGAATTCTCCATTTAGCGTTTACCTCAAAGATTTCCTCGAATTGTCCGTTTGCATATTTATAAATTTTTGTATATAAATCAATCCTTTCGCTAGGGGGTGTGTTGTTTGAAAAATTTAATTTTTTAGTTAAAACAAAATAGTCGCTTTTAGAATAAAACATAAACAATCCTTTGTTGTATTGCTTAGGAATAGGGTCATCCGTAAAAAATATATGCTCAAAAAACTCAACATTAAAATGTGCAAGCGTGTTAATTTTCGGGTCGTACCGCCAAAAGTAATAACCCCTACTGTTATTTATATAAAAACGAATAT
This sequence comes from Bacillota bacterium, assembly GCA_009777485.1. Lineage (GTDB taxonomy): Bacteria > Bacillota > Clostridia > Christensenellales > Pumilibacteraceae > WRAP01. The sequence continues at coordinate 31,651 of WRLT01000012.1, read as the reverse complement.
CAAAATAATCTCCTGCGGTTATTAAGTGATGATTTTGGTTAAAGTGCTCCGCATCTGACCAACGAAGGCTAAGCTGCGCTTGCTGCCACTCGCTGTCTGCGTAGCGTTTAGAACGAATAATTATTATACCCGAATATTGCGTTGAGTCTTTCTCGATATACCCTATAAAAGAAGGGGTAAAAATAGTAGCTTTTTCGCAAACGGTTTCTAAACGCGTACCGTTAAAATCTACGGTATCAAGATTGCTAAGAATGACACGTCCTTCAAAAACTGCCCGTATACTAAAAAAAGTATCAGCCTCATAGATTGCGGCGGACGTTTTATTTTTTATATGGTATTTAATAAGGCGGTTTTCCGAAGTAAAAAATATATAATCTTGAAAATAGGTTGCGGAGGAAGATGAAACATCCTGTAAAATGTTTTCTTGTTCAGTCCCGTTGGTGCGCATGCGCGTATTTCCGCTGTACATCCATAAACCGTCTTTAATGTGTGAAACGTCCTTTACAAAACCGCATGAGAAAAATACTAAGCAGCTTAGTATCAGCGCAGCCGCCGCCACAATAAAAACAAGCTTTTGTTTAAATTTGCTTACACCTTGCATGCCGCTAGTATACATTCATTTTTAAGAATTGTCAACTTTTTCACCCAAAAGCCGATTTATTAAGGTGTGGCCGTGTTTAACTAAAACGCCTGTTTTTTGGGCGGACGCTTCGCTATATACCGAAACGCCGCTAGTAAAAGGTACATTTGAATGATACAATATATACGGCACGGGGTCGCAGGTGTGCGTTTTTAAGGATAGCGGCGTGGCGTGGTCGGGCAGCAGCAGTATAGAAAACGGCGCGTCTTGCTGTGTTAAGGCGTTATAAATAGGGGAAACAATTTTTTTATCAAGCAGCTCGATAGCTTGAATTTTTCCTTTTTTATCGCCTTGGTGGCCGCACTCGTCCGCCGCCTCTATATGGATAAACACAAAATCATGCGCGTGCAGTGCGTCTAGCGCGGCGGCGCATTTGCCGTCCCAGTTGGTGTGCAGCGTACCCGTTGCGCCCTCTACGTTTAGTACGGTAAGCCCTGCGGCTGTTCCTATCCCTTTAATTAAATCTACCGCCGAAATTACCGCGCCCTTTACCCCGTGCGCTGCTTTAAAGTCAGGCAGGGCAGGTTTAGTTCCCGCGCCCCAAATCCACGCGGAGTTTGCGCGGGTAGGATTTGCAGAAGAGGTAAGAACTTCGGCGGATTTTTCCATAAACGCGCGAATTTCGCCTTGCGGCAAAAAGTCTGCAATTTTTTTGCCCGTAATATCGTGCGGCGGCGTAAACGTTTCGCTTAGGTCGGGCGCGCAAGAGTTGCGCTTTACCATACAATGGCGGTACGATACGCCCGCAAACAATTCGTACTGCTGCGGCACATGCGGCCGCAATAATTCTATCAGCTTAGCCGCGTCCTTAGTAGCAATTTCTCCTGCCGAATAATCTAGCATGGTTTTTTGCGCGTAATCGGCTTCATCGGACAGCGTTACCAAATTAAGGCGGTACGACACGTCGTGCGGCGAAAGCGTAACGCCCATAGCAAGCGCTTCTAACGGAGAACGCCCCGAATAATACTGCTGCGGGTTAAAGCCCATAACAGCCAAATTAGCGGTATCAGACCCTGGATTCATGCCGCACGGAATAGTCTGCACTAAGCCTACCTCCGCTTTTGCCGCTAACATATCCATAGCAGGCTTTAGGGCAAGGGTAAGCGGAGTTTGCCCGTTTTCGTCTGCATAGTCGCTCATTCCGTCGCCCAGTATAATAACGTATTTGTGGTTTTTTTTCATAGCTTTTCCTTATCTGTTAGATTTTTTAGCTTATCGGAGGGCTTTATAAAGCGCGTTAGTAAAAAGATTAGCGGTATGCTGGCGGCAGCTGTAACCGCCGCAATCCACAGGTATTTCGGTTCGGGCAGCGTTAAGTGCAACAGCGGCAGAATATCGGTTAAAAACCAAACCGCAAAAAAGAATCCTAAGGCGGAGGTAATAAATAAAAATATGCGTAGCTTATTAAAGCGCAAACACGCCTTAAACAGGGCGGCAAGGCTTATAAATCCTACGGCAAGGTACATGAGGGCAGTAATTTGCGCGGCGGGAACGGCACTCAGCCAGCCCACAATACTCAGCGCGGAAACGCAGACCAAAATCACTAAGCCAAACGGCAGGGCGTTCATAATAGACGCATTTAAAAAAGAGGTTTTAATGCGTTTTGTATCTCTTTCAAACGACATAAACAGCGCGGGGTATCCCTCGATTGCCAAATCAATTAGGGTAATTTGTATCGGCAAAAAGGGGAAAGGCTGATTTAAAATCATAAACAGCACCGAAAGCAGCACCGAATAAATGGTTTTAATAAAGAAGATGCCCGAAACGCGCGTAACGTTGTTTACTACGCGCCGTCCCTCCGCTACTACATCGGGCAGTGCGGTAAAGTCGGAGTTTGTTAAAACCAGCTGCGCTACTTGCCGCGCCGCCGCCGAACCTGAGGCGGGCGCGATGCCGCAATCGGCCTCTTTTAGGGCAAGCACATCGTTTACGCCGTCGCCCGCGAATGCTACGGTATGCTTTTGCGCTTTAAACGCAAGTACCAACTGCTTTTTTTGTTCGGGGCTTACTCTGCCGAAAATGGAATAAGTTGCCGCCGCTTGCGTAAGCGCGCCGCCCTCAATGCCTGTCATGTCGATGTAGCTTTCGTATGCGCTAAGCCCTGCCTCGCGCGCGGCGTGCGAAACGGTTAGCGGATTATCGCCCGAAATAATTTTTACCGCTACGCCCTCGTCTTTAAAATATTGCAGTGCGGCGGGCGCGTTTTTGCGCACGGGGTCGCTTAATTCGATAGCGGCAAAAACGGTTAGCGGAGGCAGAGTGCCGTCTGATACGGGCTGCGCCGAGAATGCGGCAAACAATACGCGTTTTCCGCTTGCTTCGGCGCGGGAGAATTTTTCGGGCAATACCCCTATATGCTTTTCGGCTAAACGTTCGGGCGCACCCACTAAAACCGTCCCCTCGCTAAACGTTACCGCACTGAATTTACGCGCGGACGAAAACGGCGTTTGGGAAAGCGCCGTAACGGCTTCGGCGGCAGCCTTTTCCAAAAAATACTGCTTTAATGCCTCGCTGGTGGCGTTGTTATCCAGGGCGGCGGCGGCAAACCGCTGTAAAAGACGCTGCGGTTCATAGGGCAGAACGGAGGCATTTTCGTATACGGCATCCGTTACGCGCATTTTTCCTTCGGTAATCGTACCCGTTTTATCCAAACACAGCACGTCCGCGCGCGCAAGCGTCTCGATGGCGTAGGGTTGTTGCACCAACACCTTTTTCTTCGCCAGTTTAATTACGCCCGTTGCCAGTGCGATGCTAATCAGCAGTACCAGTCCTTTGGGCAGCATGCCCAACAGTGCGGCGGCAGAGGCAATCACCGACCCGTCAAAGCCCTCTTGGCGCAAAAAGAATGCTTGCAAAAATAAAATAATTCCGATAGGCAGTATGCAAAACCCCGTAAATTTGGTTACGGTGCGCATAGAGTCTAATAATTCAGACTTTACCTTTTTATGTTTTTTTGCCTCGCGGGCAACACGCGCGGCAAAATTGTCCGCGCCCACACGTTCGGCCTTTGCCCACGCCTTTCCGCTTATTACAAAGCTGCCCGACAACAATTCTGCGCCCGCCGTCTTTATAACGGGGTCGGATTCGCCCGTAAGCAGCGATTCGTCTACTTCAATTTCTCCAAATAAAACCGTAGAGTCCGCACAGATTTGCCCGCCTGCCTCCAACAGCATTACGTCGTCTAATACTATTTCGTTTACGGCGATTTCTGTCTCGCGCCCCTCGCGAACCACCTTTATCTGTTGCGCGGTGATTAAGGTAAGCTTGTTTACCAATCTTCTGCCGCGCACCTCTTGCACAATGCCTATGCCGATGTTAATAAGGATAATCAGCATAAAAAATAAGTTAGTCCACGCGCGGACGGCCGCTAGCGCAACGGCGATAAGCAAATTAAACAAATTAAACAGCGTTAAAACATTGTCTTTAAAAATAGCGGCGTTGCTTTTGGCCGCGCTTTTTTGCGCAGCATTAATAAGCCCTGCGTTTTTGCGCGCCTCAACCTGTGCGCCGAAAAGCCCGTCGCCGTGCGGCGGGTGGTAGCGCGGTATATCTTTTTTCACCTCAAAGCCCATATCTACATATATATATTACCGATTATGCGTTGATTTGTCAATTTTAATTGACAGCAGAAGTAAAAATAAAGTAAAATAAATTAGCGGGCTAGTTAAATAATAGATAAAACTGCCTTGCTAAAAGCTTAAAAAGTTCAGTCGGATTAATTAGGCGTTAAAACTAACACAATAAAAAGGTGAAGCAAATGGGTAAATATTTCGGAACGGACGGTATCAGAGGCAAGTACGGCGATAATTTAGACGCGGGGCTTGCGTATAAAACAGGGATGGCGCTTGCGGAATATTTCGGCAAGGGCGAAATATATATCGCGCGGGATACGCGTGTATCGGGCCCGCAAATCGAAAACGCGCTGTCAAGCGGCATTTGCGACGGCGGCGGTTCGGCGGTTTTGTGCGGCATAATCCCTACGCCCGCCGTAGCGCATTTGGCAAAAAAGCATAAGGGCTTAGCGGCTGTTATGATTTCTGCTTCGCACAATCCCGCCGAATATAACGGCATTAAAATTTTCGACGGCAGCGGCGTTAAGCTTAACGAAGAGCAAGAAGGCAGTGTTGAATATTATATAGATAACCTTGCGCCCGCAGCCAATCAAAAAGGCGCGGTAAGGCAATTAAAATCCGCCGCCGCCGAATATATAGACTTTATTGTTAAAACCGCCGACACCGACTTAAAAGGCTTAAAGGTGTGGTTGGATTGCGGCTACGGCGCGGCAAGCACGGTGGCAAAGGATATCTTTGTAAAGCTGGGCGCGGACGTAACGGTAGAAAACTTTAAGCTGCGCGGCGAAAAAATAAACGCGGGCTGCGGCGCGCTGCATCCCGACTATGTGCTTAACAGCATGAAAGGCACCGACACCAGCTTAGGGTTTTCGTTCGACGGCGACGCAGACAGGCTTAGCGTGGTTTATAACGGCGAAATGATTGACGGCGACAGCGTACTGTATAACATCAGCAAAATCCGTCCGCTTTCGGGCGGCGTGGTGGTAGGCACGGTGTTGTCTAATTTCAGCCTAGAAAAAAAGCTGGCAGAGGAAGGCAAGCGGCTAATCCGTACGCCTGTGGGCGATAAATATATCTGCGATTTAATGTTTAAAAAGGGCTATAACTTAGGCGGCGAGCAAAGCGGACACTTTATCGTGTATCCAGAGGCAACCACCGGCGACGGAATTTTAAGCGGCGTATTTTTTTGCAAAGCAATTTTTAAAAACGGAAAGCTTTCCGCGCCCGCAAAATTAAAGCTAACGCCGCAAAAAGCGATTGCGGAGTACGCCGAGCCGGGCATTATGTACAACAAAGAATTATTAGAATTGATAGATGTGTACAACACAAAATTAGTCGGCAGCGGCCGATTAATCGTGCGTATGTCGGGCACAGAGCCTAAAATCCGCGTTATGGCCGAAAGCGCAGACGCCGCACTCGTAGACGAAACCCTATCCGCCTTTAAAAAGCTGATTACAAGACTGCGTTAGGGGATTTAGACAGACAAGATAATAAGTGCGATTGTTGGACGAAGCTGCAAAAATTATTTGAAAACTTAAAATATAGAAAATAGCCTTGACTTAATGTATAAAAAGGCATATACTAAGGAGTGTTTGACGCAGCTTAACGTTTGCGCAACATATTTTTTTCGGAGAATTACGATATGACCAAAGAATTTAGTTTTAAGGATTTTTTCTTTTATTGCATATACAGATGGTTTTACGCTGTAATATTTGCCGCATTGTTTGCCGTAGGCGCGATAGGCTTGACGTTTATGGGTGGTTCAAGTGATGTTTTGCGTTTTGAAGCTACTGCCGAAATTGTCGGACCTATCGAGTACGCAAGGTTTTTTGAATTACAACAAGGCATCAGCCCGGAGCCCGAATGGTTGGTTTTTGCGTACAACGAGGATTCCCGCAGAGTAACGGATTTACTGGGCAATTCTCCTGATGAAACCGAAAAAAATATTTTTGCTTTTTTGGATACGTTGGATGAGGCGCACGCAGAACTTATAGAAAGAGTAGCGGAAAAAAACCCGCGGAGGTTTTTAGAGGAAAAGCTTATTTTTAGAGGAACATCGCGCAGCGTGAACGTTGCGTTGGAAATTAATGACGAGGATGACGAGGAGTATGAAGCGGATGTGCAGGAATTTTTAAACCTGTATGTTGCGTTTGTAATAGAACGGGCGTATGATTCTTTAACCGACAGCGGACCGGGCAGTACATTCAGGCGCATGCGGGACGAGGCAGGGATAGAGGCAATTGTGCATATACGCGCAGATTTAGTAGACCGTTTACCGCCGCCGCCGCGCGGAATAGTTTCCGCCGCCTTTAACGGCTTATTGTTAGGCTTAATAGCGGCATTAGTTTTATGGATTATACTGTATTTTGCCGACCCGAAAATTAAAAGCTTAAACGAGGCGGGACGCTTAGGCTTTCCTGTTTTAGGCGAAAGCCCGCAAAAAGAATTTTTAGACGCAGAAATTTCCGCTTTAAGCGTAAAGCTGGACGGCGCGCGGCGCGTTTGCATTACAGAAGCTGACGGCGCAGAGCTGGTAAACTTTACGCAAAAGTTAGCCGCGTTTTTATCCCGCGCAGGCTACAAGGTATTATTGATTGACGGCGTTTCCTTATCGGACGGAAAATTCAGCGCGTACCTTACAGGGGCAAAAATTACCGACTGCGTAGAGGTTGTAGACGGAATAGACGTTATGCGGTTAAGCAGCACTAAGGATTTTACTAGCCTTTTAGCCAAAAAAGAACGTTTTGCCGAATTAGACAAAGCCTATGATAAGGTGTTGTTTATGTGCGGGCTTAATCAAAGCGGCGCGCTGACGGCAGCGGCAAGCTTATGCGATGCGGCGGTTTGCTTATTTAATAAAACCCTTGCCAAAAGTAAAAATATTAGTAAAGCATACACAAAAACCGTCGGTTCGGATGAAAAACTGCGGGCAGGATTTGCTTACGGCACTCCTAATTAAAATTTTTTGGCGCATCGAATGAGGTTTCATGGATAAAAACCAACGAAAAGCTAGCGGCTTTAAAAAATTTTTAGCCGGAAAATATACCAAAATTTTATTGATACTTTTTTTTGATATAGGCTTTGCCGTTGCCTCCTTTTGCTTTGCCCGCCTGATTTTTTTTGCCGACACGCCGCTTGACGGCCCTTACGCGCGGTACAGAGTTTTTGAATACGCTGTTGCGGGCGTGTTGGTCTTACTAACGGTTGCCATGCTGATTTTCTTTGACTGCTACAACAGCGTGTGGAGATACGCAGGCAGAGTTGCGTTTTTTAAGGTGTTTTTGGCGTATTTTACCGCACTGGCGTCGTCGCTGCTTTTAGCGGGCGTTTTGCGCATACCGTATTTTAACATCCGTGTACCTATAACCATGGTATTAGCCTATTCGATGTTCAGCTTTACGCTTAGCGCGGGCATGCGGTTTAATTACGGAATCCGCAACTATGTGCGCCATTTGTCGGTGCGCAACCGTTCGTTAAAGCGCGGCGCATCCGTCGGGAGGGTAGCCTTGCGGACGGTGGTAATCGGCGCGGGCTATACAGGAACGGCATTTGTAAACCGCTTAGTTAATAACCCCGAAGACGGATACTTTCCGATAGCCTTTATCGACGACGACCCCGAAAAACATAACAAAAAAATTCACGGTGTACCCGTAACGGGCGGCAGGCAAAAGCTTAGCGAAACGGTGGAGCGGTTCCGCGCCCAAGCCATTGTTATTGCCGTTACATCGCTTACAAAGCCAGAGCTTAAAGAATTGTTTTTTACATGTTCCGCTTTTAATCTTCCCGTAAAAATTTTATCTGATTTAATAGATCCGGGGCCGGGCGAGCTTACCCATCAAACGCTAACGCTTAGAGATATTAAAATAGAAGAGCTTTTAGGGCGCGAGGAGTTTAAGGTAAATAAAACACTGTTAGACGGCGCGGTTAAGGATAAAACCGTTTTAGTTACGGGCGGGGCGGGCAGTATAGGCTCAGAGCTTTGCCGGCAAGCACTTGAATTCGGCTGTACGCATTTAATTATTTTCGACAACCACGAAAACGGAATGTTTGAAATCGGCGAAGAATTTAAAGAAAAATACGACACGCAAAAATACTCCCTTATTATAGGTTCGGTGCGCGAAAAGCAAAAATTGGAAGAAGTGTTTTTACATTTTAAACCGGATATCGTCTTTCACGCAGCCGCCTATAAGCATGTGCCGATGATGGAGCATTCTGCCGCCGAGGCGGTTAAAAACAATGTATTCGGTACACTCAACGTAATCCGCGCCGCCGAAAAGGCGGGCTGCGCGCGCTTTATCTTTATTTCTACCGATAAAGCGGTGAACCCCGCAAACGTTATGGGCGCGTCAAAAAGGATAGCCGAACTTGCGGTGCAGGAAATCGGAAAAACCTCTAAAATGCACATGGCGGCGGTGCGGTTCGGAAACGTGCTGGGGTCTAACGGCAGCGTAATCCCCATATTCTTGCGCCAAATAAAAGACGGCGGCCCGATTACCCTAACGCACCGCGATATCCGCCGTTATTTTATGACAATCCCCGAAGCCGTGCGTTTGGTATTGCAAGCGGGAAGTCTGGCAAAAGGCGGAGAGATTTTTGTTTTAGATATGGGCGAGCCGGTATTGATTTACGATTTAGCCTGCACACTGTGCCGCATAAACGGGCTTATACCGGAAAAGGATATAGAAATCCGCGAAACGGGATTACGGCCGGGCGAAAAAATGTTTGAAGAGCTTAACTACGACCAAGAGAGCGTAGATATAACGGCGCATGAGGGCATTTTTGTAACCAAACCGGAAAAGCCGAATGTACAATCGTTTCGCGAAAGCCTTGTTCAGCTTGAAAAAACCGCTCTTTCGGAGGACAACCAAAAAACCGCCGAGTTTATTTTTAAAATCGTTCCAAATTTATATAGGGAGCAAGCATAACGGATATGAACATTTGGCAAGCAATAGTTTTAGGCTTTATACAAGGCGCGACAGAATTTATTCCCGTAAGTTCAAGCGGGCATTTATTGCTGGCGCGCAGTGTAATGGGCATAAACGGCGAATTTTTACTCTTTGACGTGCTGGTGCATTGCGCCACCCTAATAGCCGTGTGCACCGTATTTTTTAAGGATATTATAAAGCTTTGGAAACCGCCGTTTAAAATTTTCGGCATAATTCTGCTAGTTTCTATTCCCGCCGTACTGGTCGGCTTTTTGGTAATGCGTTTCGGGCCAGACGAAATTTTTGACAGCGCGAGATTTATTTGGATTTTCTTTTTATTATCCGCCGCACTTATGCTTAGTGCAGAAATCATTGCTAAAAAATTTGCAAAAAAAGCGCGGCAAGCTGCGGAAAAGGTTGAAAACGCCGCTAACCCCGCTTTAGAACCCAATAAACCGTCTGACGAAAGCCCGCAGCCCGAACAGGCACAGCCCGATGACGGGTCTAAGCAAAAATCCGCCGCGCCGCTAAAAGGATTAACGGTTAAAACAGCGGCGGCAATGGGACTTATGCAATCGCTTGCATTATTTCCAGGCGTTACCCGCAGCGGAAGTACGCTGTTCGGTGGAACGGTAACTAAGGGCAAGCGCGAAGACATCGCAAAATTTTCGTTTTTAATGAGTATCCCGATTATACTGGGGTCACTGGTGTTAGTGGCGTACCAATACGCCACCCGCGCAAGTGCAGGGGTTGTTATGCCTGCCGTTTCGTGGTATGCGTATCTAGCAGGAATGATAACCGCGGGCATTACAGGCTTTTTTGCTATTAAGCTTATGCTGCGCGTGATAGCAAAGGCTAATTATAAATGGTTTGCGCTGTATCTTTTAGCGGTAAGTATATTTTCGTTTGTGTATAATTTTTTACTGGGCAATTAATCTAAAAACATGGAAGCAATCATACAAGAAAAACTTAATTGTAAACGGCTGCTGAGACGCGCCGAAAAATTTATAGGCTCGGAGTATGCCCTTGCGCCGCTTGCGCTTGCCGTTATATTTTTTCATACGTTTGGTTTCGATCTTGCAGGCTTTACTTTTTTAGCCGCTTACTTGTTATTTGTGTTTTTTTCAAAAGCACCGATTCGCGCTTGTTTGCCGCCGCTTTTATTTTTGTTATATATAGTTTCTTTACATAACGGTGTTTCAAGCCTTGTTCCTAATGAACTAGACGGCGCGTTCTTTTTCCGTAATGCGTGGTATTTAGGAAGTCTAGGCGCGGTGGTTATAGCTGCGGCGGTTTACGGAATGTATAAGCGCAAGTTAAAATTTCGCGTTACATACGGATTAATCGGCGTTTCAATCATGGGTGCAAGCATGGTAGTGGGCGGCTTTTTTTCCGAAAACTACACCGTTCTTAATTTAGCGGGCGGGTTAAGCTTTGCCGCGTACTTTATTGTATTTTTTATATTCTGCGCATTTATCGCACCGCAGGTCAGCTTTGACTATATCGCTAAAACGGTAATTGTATCCACCCTTATTATCTTGTATCAGCTAACGGCGCGTTTTTTAAATTTAGGTATTTTCCAAGGCGGTTCACTGCCCAAAAACAGCGTTTCGCTGGGGTGGGGGATATCTAACAGTATTGCGCCGATGATTGCAATCGGGCTGCCCTTTACCGCATATTATATGGCGGTCTGCAAACGTCCGTGGTTTCATTTTATCGTGTTTTGTCTGCAAATGCTGGCAATAATATTTTGTCTTTCGCGCGCGATGATTATTTTTGCAATCCCTGCGGCGGTTGCCTTACTGGTTTGGGCGCTGCTGCGCAGCCGCGGGCGCGAACGCAAACAGCTAGTTGCGGCAGCCGCTGTAACCGCGCTGTTGGGCGGCGTTATTCTAACGGTATTTTGGCAGCAGTTTTCCGGATACATTAACTTTTATATTACTGCGGGAACGTCAGACCGCGGGCGCAACGTATTATTCAGCGAGGCGATAGAGGCATTTTTACAGTATCCGTTTTTCGGGGCGGGTGTAGCTTACCGCTTAGGACAAATGAACGTAGGCATTTATTTGGTGCATAACACCGTACTGCAATTTATGCTGTGGAGCGGGGTATTTGGGCTGTTAGGTCTTTTGGCGCATTTGGTGTTTGCAGGCATGACGGCTTTTAGAAAGCCTAACGAGCAGCGCATTTTTTTACTAATTCCCGCCGCGTTAATCTTTTTACATTCCATTTTAGATATTGTTTGGTTTATGCCGACTACCACCCTTTACTATATGCTGTTTTTAGCAAAAGCCGAATCCGATTGCATCCAAAAAACAGGGTTCGGGCTTACAAAGGGATAATTTTATATTTTCCATTCTCCAAAACGCAATCCTTTGCATACCATGAAGTATGAAGGTTGCGGTTTTTTTCGGCGGAAAGTCGTGCGAGCATAACATCAGCGTTATTACGGGCGTACAGACCTTGCGCGCACTGCGCGGACGCTTTGAAGCAATTCCCGTTTTTATCGACCCTAGCGGCGCGTTTTGGACGGGACGCTTTGACACTATGGAGGCGTTTAAAAAAAGCGCGCACGTAAAAAAAACGCGCGTCGCACTCATGCCGCCCGCGCCGTGCTTGTACGACACAAAGGGAAAAGTAATCCATACGTTGGATGCAGCGATTTTAGCCACGCACGGGTTCGGCGGCGAGGACGGCTGCATACAAGGGCTTTTAACGCTGTGCGGAATTCCGTTTACAGGAAGCGGGGTAGCCGCGTCCGCCGTAGGCATGGATAAAACGCTTATGAAAAAGCTTTTTACCCAAGCGTCTTTGCCCGTACTGCCGTATGTAGGCTTTACCCGCGCCGAATACAACGACGGGCTTTACGCGGTAGTAGAACAAATCAAAAAAAACCTGCGCTTTCCTATGATAGTAAAGCCCGCCTCAGGCGGCAGCAGCATCGGGATAGCGGTAGCGCACGAATATCCGCAACTGTTCGAGGCGGTTGCGGCGGGGTTTATGTGGTCTAACGCCGTAGTGGTAGAAAACGCGCTTACCGATTTTACCGAGCTGAACTGCGCCGTTTTAGGCAGCGGCGCGGAGATAACCGCAAGCGAGATTGAGCAGCCCGTAGATTTTAAAGAATTTTTATCCTACGCCGACAAATACGAGCGCAAAGGTAAGTATAAAGGAAATCCCGGCCGCGTGTTTCCTGCGGACATCCCCCAAGAGTTAGCAGAAAAGGTTAAAAGCTTAGCCCGCCGCGCATTTAGCGCAATCGGTGCAGAGGGCGTTGCCCGCATCGACTTTTTATACGACGGCAAACAGCTGTACGTAAACGAAATCAACACCATCCCCGGCGCGCTGTCGCATTATTTGTTTGACAAAGGCAGCAACGCCCTAAGTTTTGCCGATTTATGCGCGCGGTTAGTTGACATCGCACTAAAAACCAAGCGCGACGCAGACGAACTTAAATACGTCTACGAATCCGCATACTCTATCCCCAAATAATTGCCGTTGCGGTAGTAGCCAGCGGAGTGCTGTTGGCGCGGTGTAATCTAAACTCCTCCATCGGAGAGGCGGTAAACGTTGCGCCTTGCATAGGAGCTACTACCGTTTCCGCGCCCGTCGCAGAGTTAATGCGGTACAGCATAAACGAAAACGGCACAGGCGGTAAGGTTATGCTTTTTGTGCCGCCCGTAGTAAAGGTAATATATATACTAAAACCACTCCAACTGCCGTTAGCATTTTGCTTAAACTGCGCACTGATTTCGTGCGAATAGCCAGGGTACACCGTTACCCCGCGCGGCTCAAAAGACGCAATCTGCAACGGGCTTTGCAGTATAGCAAACGATAAAGCGTTCTGTGGATTTATGCGGTAGCGTTCGCCCGCAACAGCAGTAAAATTTACTCTGCCGTTTATATTAGCCGTATCTCCCACCCGCGTTACTGTGCCGTTTGGATTTATTCTCAGCACTACCAAAAGTGAACCGCCTTGCATGATAAGCGGGCTGGTTTGCTGAACCGTCTTACTTCCGCCCGTTAAAAACGTAACATACGAATCTATTCCGCCCGAGTGATACTCAACGGTAGTTTCGTAGCGGAACCCCCCTTGCACAAAAATTTCGGAGGGATTATTCTGCGTAACTAAGGTAGGGGATTGCATGATAGCGTAGGTAGATTCTCTGCTAGACAGCCCAATTATTCTAACGCGAATCCGTTCGCCCGCCGCAACGGTAAAGTTTAGCAGAGGATTTGCGGTGGTTAAATTTCCCAACGATGTACCCGAAGGCATTCTAGTAATCTGAATGCTATGCAAAAGCCCCAATTCTATTAAGCGGATAGATTTTTGCCCACCCATAGCAAAGAGGTAATTATATGTTCCGCTACTGCGCGTTTCTCTTAGATAGCTTTCTTGCGGAGGCAACCATTCAGCGGCAAGCGTTAGCGCGGCGTGCGCATTTAATCTACCGCCCGAAACACATAAATTAGTAAGCCGCGAATCCTTAGTAACGCTTGCTAGGATTATTTGTTTTAAGTCTGTTGCTGTTAAGCGAGGATATTCTGATAGCAAAAGGGCAGCTACCCCCGAAACGTGTGGTGCAGCCATAGATGTACCAGATGTAAGGGCATAGCCTGGTAAAATTTGAGTATCAGTACTTCCAAAAAAAGTTTCAGGAAAAGTGCTAATAATTCCATCGCCTGGTGCAAAAAGGTCTACGGTACGCGCGCCAAAATTTGACTTCTCCCATTTATCGCCGTTTTGTTTTATTGCGCCTACCGAAATTAAGTTGGGTAACCGATAATTTGCAGGAATTTGTACGGCACTGTCATTATTGCTGTTATCATTGCCCGCAGTAGTTACAAATAAACCAGGATAGTTTTTTATTGAGGTTTCTAATGCAAATATTGTACTGTCTGAAAAAAAGTAATCTCTATTTCCATTGCTGTTATTTAAAATAGGAATTTTATGCGCAGTTGCATGACTAATTGCTAAAACAACGCCCGATGCGTATAGGTCTGCTCCGCCATGAGTAGGAACTCCTGTAAATACATTTAATGAAACTAAGCGCACATTTTGGGCAACACCAGAAATACCGATAACATTATTACCCTGCGCCCCTATTATTCCCGCAACATGAGTCCCGTGTCCATTTAAATCTGCAACGGCATTCGGAATATGCGGCGCAGGCAATATGAAATCTCTACTTAAGTTTGTATCCATACGATTGATTAAATCGGGGTGGTTAGCTTGTATCCCCGTATCAATAACCCCTACTCTAATGTCGGACGAACCCGTTGTTATTCCCCACGCAGCAGGCGCGTTTATGCCAAACGCGCCGTTCAAACCCCATTGAATTCCTGCGCGAAAACAAAAATCATTTGGATTTTCCGAAGTTAGTTGTAGTGCATAGTCTGGCTCTGCGCTGAGTACATCGCTGCGCCGCTCTAATTTTTTTATAGCTTCTAATACATTTTCTTTGCCGCGTGTATGTAGCGTAAGGCTTAAAATAGTTCTAAAACTATCCTCATTTATTTCCATGCCGCCCGTTTCTTGCGGCGGTACAACATCTGCCTGCCGTGTCTGTATTTGCTCTTGCAATGTTTCTCTTGCGGCTTGCGTTAACTCTTTTACTTCTGCTACGCCTGCTTCTACAAAATCCCGCGCGGAAAAATTATTTCTAAAAAGCTGCGTTTCTTGCTTGTTTAGTACCAGCAAAACCCTATCGTCCGCAAATTCGTCCTCTAACGTTGCACGGCTGTAAAACTTTTCTTCAAAAAAGCTTTCTTCTTGCGTAGCTTCCGCGCTTGACTTGTCCGCTATGGAAACGCCTTGCGCCATGCACATAAACAACACCATCAAAATTGACAACCCTACTGAAACCCGTTTTTTCATTGTTTTATCCTCCTGTTTAATTAAAAATTTCTACCTAATAAATTCAAATGGATTTTCTAGACGTAAACTTGTAATCTCTGATACGTCCGATTTTTTTACCTCTATCAAGATTGTGCCATAATCCACTACAGTTAACATGGTGCTGTTTACATCAACAGTAACGATTAATTCAGTTTGATTGATAGTAAGGGCAACCGCATTAATACCCTGTAATTGGTTGCCCGATGTAAATGCACAAAAAACTAGCGCATTTTCTACAAAAAACTGCGCAGAGTATTTCCGTGTCGCACGCTCTATGTTTTGTCTGCCTTTAAGTGTTGCGTCTAATTCTTGCGTGGTATTTATTAAGGCTTGCAAGCTATTTGCAAGTTCATTTATAAATCCAACATTAACAAAGCCGACTATAAAATCTACTTCGCCCGCTCTTTGAATATTAAGCGGAACTGCGTCAATTTGATTTTTAGACGCAAGCAACGCGGTATCTACAGCAGCTTTGTTTTTAGCCGCGTCGATTTGCGTTTGTCCGTCCGCTATAAGGTTTTGAATATGCAGCCAATCTGTTGTTCTATAATGCCATTGCTCACTGCTTGACGGATAGGCATTTAACTGCTGTATAGCGTCTTCTTTATAGGCCGAAAGCGCATCGCATCCGCTAAACGCAAAAGCTAAAAAAACTAGCACAACCGCCGTAACTATACATAAAAATCTTTTTTTCATGAGATTAACTCCTTTGATATAATTTTCAAAAATTATGGAAGCCAAATTTGCGGTGCAAATTCATGTTCTGTCGTAAGCGTTTCGATATCTTCTAAAACCGATTTATTAATCTCCATGATGACAACAGGGTACGTCTCTGCTGGACTTGATACGGTAAGAAAGAATTCCGACTTAATAAATAAATTGTTTTCGGTTTTTTGAATCGTGATAGAATTGAACCAATAAAACTTTATATCAACGTAAAAAGCATAAAAAATTAACGCATTGTCGTTAAAAAACTCTTTGGTATATTTTCGGGCTACGCGCTCTGTGTTTTGTCTGCCTTCAAGTACTACATTCAATTCTTCGGGGGATTGTAAGGTAGTTAGCAAGCAATGTGTGCTTAAATGATTTCCGTGCGCGGCATTTATAAAGCTAATAGAAAAATCAATTTCACCCAACGGTTCAATCACCAACGGCAAATCGTCTATGCCGTTTTTTGCCCAAAGCAAAGCAGAAGCTATTTCCTCTACATTAACGGCCGTATCAATTTTATTTTTTCCCTCTGCAATAATGCTTTCAATCGCTGCCCATACTGCCTCACCGTAATGCCGTTGTCCTGAATAAACGGGATAAGCAGATAACTCCCGCTTAGTTGTTTCTTTATGTTTTTCTAGCAAGTCTTCAAAAATTTCGCCTTCTTTACACCCGCTAAATGCAAAAATACAAAAGCATAACGCCACAATCGTTACTACCACCATAATCCTTTTACGCATAAGTCTCAACCTCCGAATAATTAAATTTTAAGTACACAAATAAACTTGCTACCTACATTATACAAGTAATTTCTATCTATTGTCAACTTATTTGCAAAGTTTTTCATTGCTTTAAATACTATCATGTTTTACAACTTAACTGCTTACATTGCTATTTAACCGAACAGTTAAGTAACGCCCTCAAAGCCTACTTTTTTTATTAAGGTGCGCAAGCGTGCCATGTTTTTGCAGTCGGACTCCTTAGAGTTTGCAATGCACAATACATCTTGCGCAAAGCATGTTAAAAAATAAAGCATATCGTCTTTCACATCGTCGGTGCTTAATAAAACAGGATACTGTCCTGTACGTTCTAAAAGCCACAAGCAAGGACGCGTCTTTTTTATAGATTGTATAACTGCGTTGATAACGTCCATATACCTAATTATACCTTTACTTATAAGTAAAGTCAAGAATTATGCAACTTATAAGTTG
The DNA here is from genome assembly GCA_009777485.1 of Bacillota bacterium. Lineage (GTDB taxonomy): Bacteria > Bacillota > Clostridia > Christensenellales > Pumilibacteraceae > WRAP01. Next base: position 14,693 of record WRLT01000012.1, on the reverse strand, counting down.
CATAATATAATTATATATGAGAAAGTTTTGTGAACGTCTAAAAGAATTAAGGTCAGAAAAAGAAATATCCTTAAATAGTCTAGGTAAGATAATTAATGTAAGCGGCGTTTCAATCAGCAGGTGGGAAAACGGCAAAGCGGATATCACCAGCGATTATTTGGTTCAGCTTGCAAGGTATTTCGGCGTAAGCACCGATTATTTATTAGGGGAGGAGGAGGATTAACTTAAAAAATTCCCGAAAAATTTTTTTATATTTTAGGAATATTTTTTTAAAAAGCTGTGTTAAAACTGTTGACACGGCTTGACTAATTATGATAGAATGCTAAAATGCGACATTCTGCACGAGTGAAAATTTAACCCCGACAAAATTCGCGAAAAGCTGCGTTTTATGGCGGGAGTTTTTTTGCGTATTTAAATAAATTTCAATTTAAACCTAAACCCCAAGGAGTAATAGTTTTAGTATGGCCGAGAGAGTAACGAAGAAGGTTAAATACGGGAACACAGAACGTATTTCATTCGGAAAAACCGAAGAAATTATTGATATCCCGTTTTTAATCGAGGTGCAAAAATCCAGCTACCGCGATTTTATCGAAAACGGAATCGGAGAGGTGTTTCGTGATTTTTCCCCGATAACGGATTTTTCAAACCGTATCGAGCTGCATTTTTTAGATTACAGGCTTGAAGACAAGCCCAAGTATACCGAAAAAGAATGTAAAGACCGCGACGCAACCTACGCCGCGCCGCTGCGCGTAAACGTGCGGCAAATCAAAACCGAAACGGGCGAGGTTATCGACCAAGAGGTTTACATGGGCGATTTTCCGCTTATGACGCCTAACGGTTCGTTTATTATAAACGGCGCCGAGCGCGTAGTGGTTAGCCAGCTGGTTCGTTCGCCCGGCGTGTATTTTGATTTCACGCACGATATGAAAACCGGTCAGCCGCGCTATACCGCCACCAACATTCCTTCGCGCGGCGCGTGGTTAGAATTTAACGAAGACGACAAAAATATTTTGTGGGTGCAAGTAGACCGCACGCGCAAAATTCAAGCTAGCGTGCTTATGCGCGCCCTTTCGGGAATTGTAAGCGACCCTAAGTTTTTAGCCAACGAAAAACGCGCATGGATAAATCCCGGCTTTGATTTTTCGTCCGACGAAAGCCTTGCCGCTGTTTTTCATCAAGACCCTTTAATTAAGTCTACATTGGATAAAGACGTAAACAAAACCTCCGACGACGGCATTATCGAGCTTAACCGAAAGCTGCGTCCCGGTGAAGTTCCGCACATCGAATCCATAAAAACCTACTTAGAAAATCTTTTCTTCGACCGCCGCAAATACGACCTCTCCCGCGTGGGACGTTACAAGTACAACAAAAAGCTAAGCTTAGCCGCAAGGCTTACGGGCAAAGTTGCCGCCGCCGACATCGTAGACGCGGACGGCGTTGTGCACGCCAAAGAGGGCAGCCTCATAGAAGAGCCTTTGGCGATACAAATTCAAAACGCGGGCATTAACGAGGTACCCGTGCAAGCAGACGCGGGAGCGGGCGAGACGCGCGTGCATACCATTATCGGAAACGCGCACGTAGATATTCGCGGCTTTATTTCCGCCGAGCCTAAATCGCTGGGCATTAACGAAAAGGTTTATTATCCGCTGTTAAAACAACTCATTGAAAAAGCAGGCAGCGACAAAGTAAAATTAGAAAAGCTGATAACCGATAACCGCGACAAGCTTATTTCGCGCCATTTACTCATCGAAGACGTTATCGCAACCATTAACTATATATTAGGCTTGCGTTGCGGCGTAGGACGCTGCGACAACATAGACCACTTAGGCAACCGCCGTGTGCGCAGCGTGGGCGAATTGCTGCAAAATCAGTTTCGCATCGGTATTGCCCGCTTAGAGCGCGTTATCCGCGAGCGCATGCAAATTCAAAACGAGGCAGAGGTTACGCCGCAAAGCCTTATGAATATCCGCCCCATAAGCAGCGCGATTAAAGAATTTTTCGGTTCGAGTCAGCTGTCGCAGTTTATGGACGAAACCAACCCGATTGCCGACTTAACGCATAAGCGCAAGCTGTCCGCGTTAGGGCCGGGCGGCTTAAACCGCGAGCGCGCAAGCTTTGAAGTGCGCGACGTTCACTATACGCACTATTCGCGCCTTTGTCCGATTGAAACACCCGAAGGTCAAAACATCGGGCTTATCAGTTCGCTTTCTAGCTTTGCGCGTATCAACGAATACGGCTTTATCGAAGCTCCTTACCGCAAGGTGGACAAGGATACGGGCAAGGTAACGGGCGAGGTTCACTACTTATCGGCAGACGAAGAAGACCGCTACGCCGTTGCCCAAGCAAGCGAGCCGCTAGACGAAAACGGCTGCTTAAAAAATGAACGTATTTTAATGCGCCACTGGGACGACATCTCCGAGCGTCCGCGCAACGAAATAGACTATATCGACGTAAGCCCGCGCCAAATGATTTCGGTTGCTACCGCGCTGATACCGTTTTTAGAAAACGACGATACCAACCGCGCGCTAATGGGTTCTAACATGCAGCGGCAAGCCGTTCCGCTTTTATGCCCCGAAGCACCGATTGTCGGCACGGGCATCGAACATAAAATCGCCTACGATTCGGGCGTTATGGTGTTAGCGCGCGCAGACGGTACGGTTAGCTACGTAGATGCAGACACTATCATTATTAAAGAACACGACGGCAAAAAAATGCAGTACAGCCTTAAAAAGTTTATCGGTTCTAACCAAGGCACGTGCGTCAATCAGCATCCTATTGTGTCTAAGGGCGATAAGGTTAAAGCAGGACAGGTTTTAGCGGACGGACATTCTACCGAAAACGCCGAACTTGCGCTAGGCAGAAACGTGCTTATCGGCTTTATGAGTTGGGAGGGCTACAACTACGAGGACGCCATTTTAGTAAACGAAAAAATGGTTAAAAATGACGTGTTTACCTCTATCCATATCGAAGAACACGAAATGGAAGCCCGCGATACCAAGTTGGGCGAAGAAGAAATTACGCGCGATATCCCCAACATCGGCGAGGACGCTTTGCGCAACCTAGACGCAGACGGCGTTGTACTGGTGGGCGCAGAGGTTAAATCGGGCGATATTTTAGTAGGCAAGGTTACCCCTAAGGGCGAAACGGAATTAACGCCGGAAGAACGCTTATTGCGCGCGATTTTCGGTGAAAAGGCGCGCGAGGTGCGCGATACGTCGTTGCGCGTTCCGAACGGCGAGGGCGGTATTGTTGTAGACGTAAAAGTATTTACGCGGGCAAATAAAGACGAAATGAGTCCCGGCGTTAATAAACTGGTGCGCGTATATATCGCGCAAAAACGTAAAATCTCCGTAGGCGACAAGATGGCGGGACGGCACGGAAACAAGGGTGTTATTTCGCGTATTCTGCCCGAAGAGGATATGCCGTTTATGGCGGACGGTACGCCGCTTGATATCGTGCTTAATCCGTTAGGCGTTCCGTCGCGTATGAATATCGGACAAGTTTTAGAGGTTCACTTAGGGCTTGTAGCCAAAGCCTTAGGCTGGAAAATCGCTACCCCTGTATTCGACGGCGCAAACGAGGCAGACATTAAAAAGCTATTGTTAGAAAACGGCTTTACCAATTCCGAAGGCAAGGTAGACGGCAAGGTTCAGATGTACGACGGGCGCACGGGCGAGCCGTTTGAAAACCGCGCCACTGTCGGGCAAATGTACATGATTAAACTGATTCACTTAGTAGACGATAAAATCCATGCGCGTTCTACGGGCCCATATTCGTTGGTAACGCAGCAGCCGTTAGGCGGAAAGGCGCAATTCGGCGGACAGCGTTTCGGCGAAATGGAGGTTTGGGCACTGTACGCATACGGCGCGGCAAATATCCTGCAAGAAATTATGACCGTAAAGTCCGACGACGTAGTAGGGCGTGTAAAAACATACGAGTCTATCGTAAAAGGGCTTAATATCTCCGAGCCGGGCGTGCCGGAATCGTTTAAGGTTTTAATTAAAGAATTGCAAGCGCTTTCGTTAGACGTTAAGGTATTAACCGACGGCAAGCAGGAAATCGGCATTAAAGAGCTGATTGAGGATGAGGGCGAGCAAGAAGAAACCGTGCGCCGCAAAAAACACTTCGAGGACGGAAAGATTCACAGCGAGGACGAGGTGGATTTCGGCGACAATATTTTTGACGACGATTTAGAGGGCGGCGCGGCTGCCGGCGGCGATGCACCCGCATCGGGCTTATTCGACGACGAGGACTTCGATTTTGCAGACCCGTTTGCCGACCGTATTTTATCCGACGAAGACTTGTTAGACGACGAGTTAGAAGAAAAAGATAAAAAGACCAAGCCGTCCAAAGCTAAGAAAAAGTAAGTTTGCAAAAAAATCACAAGTAAGAAATTTTTAGGAGAAACATAGCACATGTTTGAATTAAATAACTTCGACTCAATTCAAATTGCCATAGCGGGTCCCGACAAAATCCGCGAATGGTCATACGGCGAGGTAACTAAACCCGAAACCATTAACTACCGCACGCAAAAACCCGAAAAAGACGGGCTGTTCTGCGAGCGTATTTTCGGGCCGACTAAGGACTGGGAATGTCATTGCGGCAAATATAAGCGCATCCGCTATAAGGGCGTAATTTGCGATAAATGCGGCGTAGAAATCACGCGCTGCAAGGTGCGCCGCGAGCGCATGGGGCATATAGAACTTGCCGCGCCCGTAACGCATATTTGGTATTTCAGGGGCGTTCCGTCGCGGATAGGGCTATTATTAGATATGCCGCCCAAAGCATTAGAGCACGTGGTATATTTTGTGCATTATATCGTTACCGACCCCGGCGACTCCGATTTAGAATACAAGCAAATCCTTACAGACGCGCAGTATATCGAAGCCAAAGAAAAGCACGGCAATTCGTTTAAGGTTGCAATGGGCGCAGAGGCGATACGCGAGCTTTTATCGCATATCGACCTAAAAAAAGAATACGAAGAAGCCAAAAAAACCGTCGAAACGTCCACAGGTTCTAAAAAAGTAAAGGCGATTAAACGGCTGGATATTTTAGATTCGTTTCTATCCACCACCAATTCACCCGAATGGATGGTTACCGAAGTGCTGCCCGTACTGCCGCCCGAAATACGCCCTATGGTTCAGTTAGACGGCGGACGCTTTGCCACCAGCGACTTAAACGATTTGTACCGCCGCGTTATTAACCGCAACAACCGCCTTAAAAAGCTTATGGAATTAGGCGCACCCGATATTATTGTTCGCAACGAAAAGCGTATGCTGCAAGAAGCGGTAGACGCATTGATAGACAATGGGCGCAGAGGCAAAGCCGTTTCGGGCGCAGGCAACCGCGAATTGAAAGCATTAAGCGGATTACTGCGCGGCAAACAAGGCCGTTTCCGCCAAAATCTTTTAGGCAAGCGCGTGGACTATTCGGGCCGTTCCGTTATCGTGGTAGGGCCGGAATTAAAAATGTATCAATGCGGCCTGCCCAAAGAAATGGCACTGGAATTATTTAAGCCGTTTGTTATGCGCGAGTTGGTTCAGCGCGGCAAAACGCACAACATTAAATCCGCCAAGCGCATTGTAGAGCGCGGCGGCACAGACGTTTGGGGAATTTTAGAAGACGTTATTAAAGAACATCCCGTTTTATTAAACCGTGCGCCCACGCTGCACCGTTTAGGTATTCAAGCGTTCGAGCCCGTTTTGGTAGAGGGACGCGCAATCAAACTGCACCCGCTAGCGTGCGGCGCGTTTAACGCAGACTTCGACGGCGACCAAATGGCGGTTCACGTTCCGCTTTCGATTGAGGCGCAAACGGAAGCGCGCGTACTCATGTTGGCGTCTAACAACATTTTAAAGCTTTCCGACGGCCGTCCCGTTTGTTCGCCTACGCAAGATATGGTTATCGGCTGCTATTATTTAACAATCGAAAAGCCCGGCGCGAAAGGCGAATATAAGGGCGAAGAGGCAAAAGGAAATTTTGCAGGCATTTATTCCGACGCGGACGAGGCGAAAATGGCTTATGCGAACCGCGAAATCGAATTACAAACCCGTATTAAGGTACGCCTATACCGCGAGGTAAACGGTAAGCGGCTGCATAAATCCGTGATTACTACGGTAGGGCGCATACTGTTTAACGACGCTATCCCGCAGGACTTAGGCTTTGTAGACCGCACAAACCCCCAAACCATGTTTGATTTAGAGGTAAACGAAACCGTAGATAAATCTAGATTACAGCGCGTTGTAGAGGCGGTTTTTAGAACGAAGGGTTCTACGCAAACGTGTATCGTGTTAGATAAAATTAAGTCGCTAGGCTTTAAATACTCTACCATCGGCGCAGTTACTACTTCGGTATTTGATATGCACATTCCCACCGAAAAGAAAGATATACTAGATAAAGCCGAACAAAACGTGGTGCGCTTTGAAGAATTATATAAGTACGGCCACATGACCCACCGCGAAAAATACACGCTGGTAGTTTCCGAATGGTCTAAGGCAAACAACGAGGTAACGGACGCGCTTAAAAAAACGCTTAGCAAATTCAACCCGATTAACATGATGGCCGTATCGGGCGCGCGCGGCAGCATGAAACAAATTGCGCAGCTGTCGGGTATGCGCGGGCTTATGACCAACCCGCAAGGCGAAACACTGGAAACACCCGTTCGTTCGTCCTTCCGCGAGGGCCTTAGCGTACTGGAATACTTTATATCCAGCCACGGCGGCCGCAAGGGCTTAGCAGATACTGCGCTTAAAACCGCCGAGTCAGGCTATTTAACGCGCCGCTTAGTAGACGTAGCGCAGGATGTTATTGTGCGCGAAAACGATTGCTTTGACGGCACAGACCCCAAAGGCGTAAAAATCGGTGCGATTACCGAAAGCGGTCAAGTTATCGAGTCGCTTACCGACCGCATTATCGGCAGATACGCCGCCGAAGAAATCAAAACCGCCAAAAAAGAAATCTTAGTCGGCGTAAACGAAATGATTACCGAAGAAATCGCAAAAAGCATAGTAGAGGCGGGCATTAAAGAGGTTGCTATCCGCACCGTGCTAACGTGCAAAAGCCGTTACGGCGTTTGCGCAATGTGCTACGGCAAAGACATGGCGTCTAGCGAGCGCGTAAAAATAGGCGAGGCAGTAGGCATTATCGCCGCACAAAGTATCGGCGAGCCCGGCACACAATTAACCATGCGTACGTTCCACACGGGCGGCGTTGCGTCGGCGGACGATATTACCAGAGGCTTGCCCCGCGTAGAAGACTTATTCGAGGCGCGCAACCCCAAAGGCGCGGCGGTAATCGCCGAGTACGGCGGCAAGGTGCGCATCGAAGAAAAAGACGGCGCGCGCTACATTTTTATCAAGCAAGATAACGGCAAAGAAGATAAATACGTTATTCCGTTTTCGGCGCATTTAAAATCCAACGTAGAAAAAGGCGCAATCGTTACGGCGGGCGACCCGCTTACCGAAGGCCCGATTTACCCGCAAGACATTTTACGCACCAAAGGCAAGCGCGATGTTCAAGAATATATCTTAAAAGAGGTTCAGTCTGTTTACCGCAGTCAGGGCGTTTCGATTAACGATAAGCATATCGAGGTTATTATCCGCCAAATGTTAAAAAAGGTACGCGTAGAGGACGGCGGCGATACGACGCTTTTGCCGGGCGAGCTTTCCGAGCTTGCGTCGTTTGAGGAGGCAAACCAAAAAGCGATTGCCGATTTATCGCGCCCCGCCTCCGCAAAGCATACGCTGCTAGGCATTACAAAAGCCGCGCTGGCAACCGATAGCTTTTTATCCGCCTCATCCTTCCAAGAAACCGCAAGGGTGTTGACGGACGCAGCCATTAAAAACAAAATAGACCCGCTGTTGGGGCTTAAAGAAAACGTTATTATCGGTAAGCTAATCCCCGCAGGTACCGGCATGAAAGCCTACAAAAACGTATATCCCGTAGAAACCGCTGCCCCCGAACCGCAGCAATTAGTGCGCAACACGGCAGAAAATTGACAAAATACTACTGACAACTGACAACTGTATTGAAAATCACGAAGTACAATTGACAAATTATTGCTAAAATACTATTAAAATACTTAGCCGAAATTCGTCAGTTGTCAGTTGTCAATGATATTCCGAAATTCGTCAGTTGTAAGTTGTACTTCGTGATTTTCAATACAGTTGTCAATAACCATATCCCTAATAAGCTGCGCAATCATAGCCGTTCCGTCTATGTGCGCGGCTTTTTTACATGCGGCGCGGTAAGCTGCTCGATTTTCGGTTAAAATATCCAGCGCGCTTAATAGGGCAGCGGGATTTTTAGTAAGCGTAAGCTGGTCTAACACCCGCATACAGCCCTTGCTTTCAAAATACGCCGCATTTTCTATTTGGTCACCGCGCGAAATTCCTTTGGGCAGCGGCACCACAATCGAGGGGATTGCCAGCGCGGCTAACTCAAACAGCGCGTTCGCGCCGCCGCGTGTTACGCAAAAATCCGCCCACGCAAAGTAGTCGGCAATTTGCGTAGTAAACGGGATAGGGTAGTAGCGCGGATGCACGGCGGAGGGCGTATAATTTTTACCCGTTATATGTACCACATCAAACCGCTCGCACAAAGCCTCTAAAACTGCCGCTACGGCGTCGTTAATAGCCTTTGCGCCGCTAGAACCGCCCATAATCAGCAAGCTTTTCCGTCCGCGCAGCCCGCTTTGCTGTTCGGCGCGAAAGCGGCTGCCCGTGTAAATTTCGGCGCGCAGCGGCGCACCCGTACAGAGTCCGTTTTTTGTTTTAGCGGCAAGCGGCGCAAACGAGGTGCAAACCACCGCGCTTTTTTTCGCGCCCATGCGGTTGGCAAGCCCCATAGAAAAATCCGACTCATGCAAAATCAGCGGCGTTTTGCCTGCGGCAAGCATTACGGGCAGCGAAACAAAACCGCCTTTGGAGAATATTACTTTGGGCTTAATTTCGCGCAAGATTTGTTTTGCGCGATTTTTTGACGCCAAAAGCTTAAACGGCAGGGCAAGCAGTTTCAGCGAAAGCTTACGGTTAAATTTTACACATTCCAACGGATGAAAAATAATGCGCGGGTCGGTTTGTTTAACCAACTCCTCCTCCATAGAAGCCTTTTGTCCGATATAATGCAATTCAAAATCGTGCAGATGCGGCAAAAGCGCAAGATTAGGTACAATATGTCCGGCAGTCCCGCCGCCGGTTAATACAATCCTCTCCATATTACCTAGTATATGTGCATATATAAATTTTTATTTTTTTTTATTTTGCCTATTGACAAGCCTAATATTATATGGTAAAATGTACCCAATATAAGCAGCACAAGAGGGTACCCTCTTGTATTATCTTATTCTCTTTGAGAGTAAGATAATAGGAAAGACTTAATAGATAAAAAAATTTTTGGAGGAGAAAAAAGATGAAAAAGAAGCAGCTAGGTTTGCTAATTAAGGTATTGTTGGCACTGGTTTTGGGTGCGGCGATTTTTGCCGCATGTAATAATCCGCCCGACCCCCAGCCGACAGAAAAAGCCTTAACCAGCATCGCAATTACCGCGCCGCCTACCAAAACGGCGTACATCGAGGGCGAATCCTTTGCCGCAGCAGGCATGGTGGTTACCGCCTCTTACGACGACGACACTACGGCGGCGGTTACCAACTACACCGTTTCGCCCAGCGGCGCACTGGCGGTAACACACACCGCCGTAACCGTTTCGTATACCGAACGCGGCGTTACCAAAACCGCAACCCAATCCATTACGGTAAGCGCGTTAATTGCAACGGTTACGTCGGTAACGGTTTCACCGTCTACCGCTACCGTTTCAACGGGCAACACCCAAGCCTTTACCGCAGAGGTACTGGGCACTAACAACCCCAGCCAAACCGTTACGTGGACGGTAGAGGGCTTTGAAGACCCCGGCACGGAAATCAGTTCGGCGGGCGTACTTACGGTATCGGTTTTAGAAACCGCCCTTTCGCTTACCGTCCGCGCAACCAGTGCCCTAGATACCGCTAAATCCGCAACTGCGTCTGTCAGTGTAGTGATTCCTACCGTAGACTCCGTAACCGTTTCACCCACAGAATTGCTTTTAGCCGCAGGTGGCACGCAAACCTTCACGGCAGTGGTAACAGGCACTAACAACCCTAGCCAAGCCGTTGAATGGACGGTTTCGGACAACACAAGCCCCGATACGCAAATCAGTGCGGCGGGCGTACTTACAATAGCGGCGGGCGAAACCGCCTCTACGCTTACCGTTATGGCAAGGTCTGTAATCGATGCAACCAAAACGGCAACCGCTACGGTAAACGTTGCAGTAGCAATTACTTCCGTAGCCGACTTTGATTTAATCCGCAGCAATTTAGCGGGCTACTTTATCCTTGCCAACAGCATAGACATGCAAGGCATTGCGTTTGACCCGATAGGCGCGGAAACCAATGACGCTAACGCCTTTACAGGAGTTTTAGACGGCAAAGGCTTTGTCATACAAAACATGCTGATTAACTCTACTGCCGAAGGTAAAAACGGCTTATTCCGTCAAATCGGTCTTAGCAACGCAACCGCCGCAGAATCAGAAGCAGGCGAGAATGGCTTAGTGCAAAACTTAGCGTTTGTAAACAGCGTCGTGTACGGCGCGCCTGGCCATAACGGCACCGTTGCTGGCAACAACTACGGCTTAATCCGCGATTGCTTTGTGCAAGGAGCGGTAACGGCGGCGGGCGGCGGCCCGTGGCAATTAGGCGGCATAATCGCAGGCGAAGGAAGCGCGGCTTTGGGCTTTATTAAAAACTCCGTATCGGTAGGTACGGCAGGCAACAACGTTTACCCGATTACCAGCAACTTCGGCAAAGGCATAAACAACTTTGCTATTGTAGATAACATGGTGATTGTCGATGTGCTTGCGGTTGCGTCCAACAGCGGGGCATTCAATCAAGACGCCTCTAATCATGTATTTTTGGCAAGAGACGCCCACACCGTTAACTTTGACGCGCTTACCGCCGAGCATTGGCTAATTAAGCAAGGCTTTTACCCGATTTTCCGCAATGCGTACACCGCAGTAGAAAGCATATCGATAGAAACAGGAAACGGCGTAACCTTTAACAGCCAAACAGGGCAATACGAGCTAACCCTAAATGTAGGCGTTTCGCAATCGCTAGTCAGCGAGATTGCCCCGCAAAACGCAAGCTTTACTACGGTGGAGTGGCTGTCTAGCAACGAGCTTGCCGCTATCGTAGACCACACGGGCAGGGTAACCGTACTTTCGGCAGCGGCAGGAACGGTTACCATTACCGTCCGCGCATTAGATAACACCGACGTAACGGCGCAATGCGTAATCACCCTCACCGACGACCAAAACCCGATTACCGCATTTGAGTTTGCCAGAAATACCGCATTCTTAACGCTTAACGTAGACGGGGCAAACAGCGAATCTTTCAGCACGCTTACCCTTAACTACATTTCCGACCCCGAATTCCACACCGACACCGTTGTTTGGGAGGTTGTAGGCGGCGGCACTTCGATTATTACGGTAGATAATTTCGGCGTAGTTACCGCGCACGGCACAGGCACGGCAACCGTTAAGGCACATGTACTAAGCAACCCCGACCTTTATGACGAGTGCATAATCAACGTAAACGATTACGACGATTATAACGCAGACTTAAACGGCTTTATCAGGCTGTCGGCGGCGGAGGACTTAGATTTAATCCGCCTAAAATTAGACGGCAGATATCTATTAGTAAACGATATCGACATCGGCGGAGAGCTTGCCGCTATCGGTGCTAACAACGATGCAGGCGCGTTTAGAGGAATTTTAGACGGCGGCGGTTACGCGCTTAAAAATTACACCATTAATTCCAGCGGACGCACAGGCTTATTCCCGCGGCTTGGCGCAGAGGCAGGCACCAACGCAGCTATGGCAGAGGCAGGCACCAACGGTTGGGTAAGAAACCTCAACATTATCGGGGCATCCGTAACCGGAGAAGCGGTTTCAGGTGCGATAGCAGGTGAAAACCGCGGCCTTATCGAAAACGTATATGTAGAGGCAACAGTTACCGCAACCAGTCCGGATTGGTCAAACAGCGGCGTAATTGTCGGCGCGAATGAGCAAGACCGAGGCTTAGTAAAAACCAGCATTTCTAACGGCAGTGTAACCAGTGCGGCATCGGGCGGCGTAGTCGGTTGGAACGCACGGATATACGATACGTTTGTGGTAGGCGATCTGTTAGACCAGCAGCGTATCAGCGGCAGTCAGCCCAACACAAACGCCGCTATCGTAAACAGCCATGTATTTATGTTGGACGACATCGCCACCATCGATTTCAGCGCGCTGCCCGCTATGTACTGGCGCGGCGCAGAGCTGGGCGTAACCGAATTACCCGTTTTAGGGCCGTACCGCTATATCGAGGTAGAAGAAGTTTCCTTAAATAAAGATAATCTGGTTTTAGACCCCGGCGATATCGAAACTCTTTCGGCAACCGTTCTGCCTTTCATTGCCGAAAATAAAGCGGTAACGTGGGCAATCGAAGACGTTGCGGATATTCTTAATCCCGACCCGACACAGCTTGTCGGATTAGGCACCCAAAACGTAGCCTCCGTTACGCAGGGCGGCGAAATAACCGCGCTTTCCTCTGGCTTTGCGCTGATTACCGTAACTACCGTCAGCGGCGAACTAAAAGCATACGCCACTCTAACGGTAACTAATAACTCTATCAGCCTAAGCGAAACCGCACTTACCTTTACCATGCCCTTCGAATCCGATCCAGGCGATATGAACCCCGTTACACTGATTGCCGAGGCAGAGGTTTTAGGCGTAACCGTTCTCAGCAGTGTAGACGCGGCAGCGTTTAGTTGGGCTTCGGATAATACAGACGCAGCAACGGTTGCAAACGGCGTAGTAACCCCCATAGGTGAGGGCAGCGCAACCATTACCGTTACGCACATTGCCGCAAACCTATCTACTACTTGTACGGTTGAGGTGGTCAATCCCGCTACCGAAGCCGCACAAGCGCGTTGGTTGGACTTGCGCGGATGGTTATTTAACGGAACGGTAGGCGGCACATGGAACGAAGACAGAACCGAATATACGGGCGGCACGGCTCAAGCCGACTTTACCCTAGACGGTCCCGTAGACGCCATAGAAACCCTTCCCGTTGCACAAGGCGGTCTAGACTTGCCGTTTACGGGCAACCGCACAGCATTTAACGGCACGTTCGACGGCGGCGGGTTTGAAATCCGTAACCTCTCTGCCGCTGCGGCGCGGGTTAATGACCGCGGCGGATTATTCCAAACCGTAGCCAACGGCGCGAAATTCCAAAACCTTAATTTCACAAACGCACAATTCGCCGTCGGCGGCGCAACAGGACACGGGTTTCTTGCAGGCGCAACCGCAGGGACGGTAACGGTAGAAAATGTAAAAATGTCGCTTACCATGACAGACCAAGTAACCAACGGCGAATATTACGGCGCGTTGTTTGGCAGAGCATCTGGCACAACTACGCTTACCGTTATCGATTGCGATATTACCGTAGTATCCGCTACGGTGCGTCAATACGTCGGCGCGGTATACGGTTGGCTTTTAAACAACAGTGTAGTAAATGTAGACAATAGCCGCTTTGATGTACGCTATACCGCAGCCGCCGGAGCAGGAAAGGCAGGATTAATCGGCGGCATAGAAGGCGGTGGAAGGGTAACGGTAAACGATTCTTCCGTTCAGTACGAAAGTGCCGCAACCGCAGACAACAACGGCGGCATAGTAGGTAGATTTTCAAATAATGTAAACAACGTGCTAACGCTAAACCGTGTAGAGGTAAACGCAAAATTCACGGCAAACGGCAACAATCAAGGCGGCGTTGTGGGCGGAACAAACGCAGGAGACGCCCCGCAAACCATTACTGTCACAGACTGCTTAATCACGGCTGAATTTGCTGTCGGCAACACACAAACAAGGCGCGGCGGAATTATCGGAAACCCGAGACAGCATAACAGAGGAAACCTTATCCTTACCATAAGCCGCAGTGTGGTAGATATTTCGGCATCGCACGAATCTAGCGGCGCAAGAGCGTTGATGGGTACGGCAAGTAGTCCTACGCGGGATACCAACTGGACGGGCGGCGACGCAAGCAACCGCCACCGCGCTACGGTAAAGGTGGACGATTCGATATTTGTAACGCCTTTTGCGGCGGACACGGCGGCGGCGGCAAAAGCGGCGATAGATAGTTGGGTAGGTACAGACAACGGTCAAGCGGGCGGAACACCGATAGGCGACCAAATCGACGAAGCTACCGTACAATACGTAGAATCCGTAGCAGGAGGCATTGCCGCTATTACACAACCCCTAGCAGAAAACTTTATTTTAGCAGCCTCCCCCAACGAAGTATGGGAATGGACAACAGTTCTACTCTTTAAAGGCGGCCCCGACATTTCCACCTGGCCCGCATGGATGGTTTAAATTATTAAAATCCTATTAAAAATCCCTTCTGCGCACAAAATCCTATTGACGCAATCCTTTTGCCGTGCTACAATTAAGCCATAATTCTACAAACTTCGACACAGGAGAACTATGGTGAAAATTACTTCGTTTTTATGCGATACTTGCGGAGGCGCGTTGCAGCAAGCAAGCGGCAGTTTTTACGATTGTCCCTTTTGCGGCGGCAAAAAATTTATCAACCTTTGCACCGACGAAGAAAAATCACTCATCCTATTAGG
>WRLT01000011.1 GCA_009777485.1 Bacillota bacterium | reverse complement strand
GCCGCAGTATTTGCAAAAGATTTTTTGCATGTTTTCTTCGGCTTCTAAATTGTGGCCGCAGCTACTGCATTTTAGCGTTTGTACTTTCATGGGGTGTAATCCGTCCTTTTTTTTGTGTTAAAAAAAGTATACACCCCCCCCCGACTCGGTCAAGTGATTTACATTGTTTTTTATATTTTATTTATTATTTTTTCTTTTTTCTTTCTTTCCATTCCATGCGGAAGTATAGGCTTTTCTTTCCACCCCGTCTGCCTGTCGGCAGCCACCCCTACAAGAGGGGAATTTTTCTGCGGTCTGTTAGCGCGCATCAATCAGAGGGGAGTTTTTCTGCGGTTTTTATTTTAAATTCTTAGCCGACATTTTCCATTTTCCATTATCCATTTTCCATTACTAAGAGGTTTATGTGGATTTCGGCGGCGGCGCATAGGAGGTATTTTAAATTTACGGAAAGGGTTGTGCCGAATACCCTGTCGGACGCGTTTGAAAAGGCGTGCAAAATGTCTGCATAGGCGGCTTGCAGGCGCGGCGCGGCAGGCTGATTAGCGTAAGGCACAAGCGCGGAGGCGGTGGTTTGTATGCGGGTTTGCAGGGCTTGCAGCGATACAAGCGCGTGGTTTTCGGCTATACGGTTTTGGTCTAGGTCTAGAGTCATTCGGTACAGAGATTGCAGCCAGTCGTGCGGCGCGTAAAAAAAATCTGCAAATGCTTCGGCGTCGGCTTGCGGCAGACGGGTTTGCATGCGCAGCTGCGGCGCGTGCAGTACATGCGTATCGGCGGAAATTCCGTCCGCGCTTAACCGCGCCGCTACCGTGTTTGCATCAAGCGGCGTTAAGTAAACGGCCGCCGCTAATAAAAATGTTTCGCTGCCGCCCAACACATACCCTGCCCCGCCGCCGTTTCTAAGCTGCGTGCCTTGAAAGGCTGCTTCTTGCTGTGTATCGAACGCGCCCGTTACAACGTAGTGGTACGAACGCGGCGCAACGGTAATGTGCGCCGCGCTTGGGCGGCTGTATACAAAGTACAAAATTGCACCGCAGCCTAAAAGCGAAAGCACTATTAAAAATACGGCGATGCGGTTCCAGTAGATTTTGCGGTAATACGACATAATTCGACAATAAAGTATATGCGCAAGGTTATCCGCAAAGAACTGCACGCGCAAAAAAGGGTTAGATGAGGTTTGGGAGTTGGCTTTTTTTACGCGCTGTATCATAGGTTTTTTATTTTGTCAATCACTTTTTACAAAATTTTTTTCATAAAATTTTTTTGCGGAGTATTGATTTTTGGGTTGAATAGGTGTATACTGTTTGTATAAGTTTTTCCTGCGATGCACGTCGCGTCCCGTATTTTTTAACCACAGAACATTTTCGGGATTGCTTGTATGGAAGAATATGCCGGGCCCCGCCGCCGCAAGGCGGTTTCGGAAACGAACAGGGGAAGGCAGACGCTTCTATCGGCTTGCCCACCTGCCTTTCGGCGGGTTAAAGTTCACGGGCGCGACGGCATATGCGGGTTACATAAAACAAACTTTTCCGGGCTTTTGGCTCGGCGTAAGCATAGAATCTTGGGTAAGTAAATATTTAAGGCGGTTTGCCGCACCTAGATTGCCGTGAAAAACGCGGACGGGACGCCCTTGCGACAGATAAAAATCTTGAAATAGATGTTGTATTAAAATATAATGCGTACAGCCTAAAATAATGATGTCGGCATTTTTATACGGCGTTAGGATTTTGTATACCTCGCCGCGAATTTTTTCGGGGCATAATAGATGGTTTTCGATTAGGCGGGCTAAATCCTTTTGCGGCGAAACTACGGCGGACGGATAGGCGCAGTATTTTTGATACAATGCTAAAAACTTTTCTTGTCGTGCCGTAGCTTGGGTGCAAAACAGCACAATTTGCGGGCGGTCTAGCTGCTGCGCGTATTCGCACGCGGGCTTTACGGCGGGCTCTAAGCCTACAAACGGGCGTGCAAAATGTGTGCGCAGCAGTTTTATACCTACGTTGGTGGCGGTATTGCATGCCACTACCACCGCCTTGCATCCTAAATCTAACAGCCGCTGCGAACACGCAAATACGCGCTCGGCGATTTGAGAATCGGATTTGTTTCCGTAAGGGGCAAATTCTTGGTCGGATAAGTAAATAAAATTTTCGAACGGCAAAATCCGGCGGCAGGCGGACAGTGTAGTCAGCCCGCCCGCCCCGCTATCAAATATGCCGATGGGCGCAGCGTTCACTGTGCATTATATTGTTTTTTTTAACAAGGTGTGCAAAAATAAAGCTATATAGGAGTAGCATTTCCGAAAAACGCCAAATTGATTGCGCGGGCAATGATGTCGGCGCAATCGGTAACGTAGAGGTCTACGTCTTTGGGCGTTACCAGCATTGCGCCGATGTTGGGGTCGTAGCGTCCTGCTTTTCCTGCGAATGCGTCCTCTATTAAGGTAGAGGCATACACTACAAGCGGTACGCCCAACGAAATTACGGTGCAGCCTAAGCTTTGTTTATCCAGCCGCGCGCGGTGGTTGCTTACGCCGCTGCCAGGGGTTATGCCTGCGTTAGAGATTTGAAACGCCGAAGCAATCCGTTCTGCCGCCGCGCCCGCTAAGCTGTCTACCGCGATAATGCACTCGGGCTTGACGCGCTGAACAACGCCTTTTACAACGTCAAAGCTTTCTATGCCCGTAACGCCCAAAACGTTGGGGCAAACCGCGCTGACGGCAGGAATCCCTTTTTGCTGAATGTGCCGTGTGATTAAAATGCGGTCTGTAACGTACTTGCCTAATGCGTCCGCCGTTAGGTTGGGGTTTCCTAAGCCTACTACCATGCAGCTTTTGCAATCGGCAAGCTTAACAATAGCTTGGGCGATTTCTGCCGATACGCGCCCGTAGCCGCTTTTGCTTCCCTCGCGCACTGCTTTGGTTTCGACGGTGATGTACTGCCCTGCCGCCTTGCCGATTTTTTTTGCGTATGCCTCGTCTACGTTTACTACCGTGCGCTTTAAAAATTTGTTTTCGGCTTCGGTGGTGATGGGAGAATCAAATTCTAATGCTAAATCGGTTTGTTTACCTGCCATAAATTTTTTCATACTTTTAATTGTTCCCTAAAAAATGTGGTTTTAATTACTTGCATTTATAAAAAAGATGTGGTAGAATGTTATGGTTGTCTAAAAAAACAAATACATTACAGAGGTGAAACGTGCCCAACATTAAATCCGCGAAGAAACGCGTATTGGTAATCAAGAAAAAGAATCTGCAAAACCGCTCGCAGATGTCCGCCTTAAAAACGGCTATCCGCAAGTTTAACGATGCGATTGATACAAACCGTATCGATGAGGCAGAAAAGCTTTTGCCTGAAACGTATTCGATTATTGATGTAACCTGTAAAAAAGGTGTTATTCATGCTAACAATGCGGCGAATAAAAAATCCGCTTTAGCTAAAAGGCTGTTTGACGTTAAGTCGGGCAAATTAGAAATTGTAATCAAAAAAGATAACAAGACGATTGCCGCCGAAAAAGCGAAAGCCGCGCAAGCCGCCAGAGATGCGGCAAAGGCCGAATACCAACGGCAAGCCGCAGAACGCAAAGAAAAAGCTGCCGCTGCCGCTGCCGAAAAAACGGCAAAATCAGGCGGAAAGGCCGCACCCGCCGCGAAAGGCAAAAAAGAACCCGCAAAGCCTGCGGCGGCTAAAACCGGTGATGAACCTAAAACGCTTTCTTTAACCGAAAAGTTAAAGATGAAAAAGACGCACGTCCCCGCAGCTGCGGCGAAAGCTCCCGCCGCTAAAAAGGAAACTGCGGCGGAAACAGTTAAGGACGGCGCGGCGGAGAAAAAGCCCGCAGCGGAAAAAAAGCCCGCAGCAAAAAAGGCCGCTCCTAAAAAAGAAACCGCAAAAGAAGATGTAACAAAAGCGGAAGAAACAAAAGCGGAAGAAACAAAAGCTGAATAGTGAAAAAGTAAGGGCTGTCTTAAAGTTTAAGACAGCCCTTTAAATTGCGCAAGGTATTTTTAAAAAGGCTTGACTTTACTATATATATAGGGTATACTGAGGGTATAATGAGTAAGAAGGTTTTCTTAGACCAAAAGCAAACGCCGTCCGATAAGGTTTTTAATTGGGTCGGGCTTTCGTGCGGAATTGCGGCAAGCGCGATTTTATTGCTTTGCCTTACCCTGTTTTTTATTAACGAAGATGTTTCTGCCGCAGCATGGATTTGGACGTTTTATCCTTTGGCGGTATTGTTAGCGGCGGGCACGTTTTGTTCGGCGGCACAGCTGCTGCGAAACCGCTATTTAAGCTCTATGTTTGCTTTCATACTAAATATCGCCGCGATTGTGGCAGCGATTGTAGTAATCATTGCTCAGTTTGTTTTGCATCAATCGGTATATATTGCACCGTTTATATTTTTATAAGTTCTCACGGATTTTAAATACGATGGGGCTGTTTCAAATTTGCGACAGCCCCTTAATCGTTTTTAAATTCTTCGTACAAGGCGCGGATAGCGGTTTCGTAATCGTTATCCTCCACGCCTACTATGATATTAAGCTCGCTAGAACCTTGGTCTATCATACGGATATTGACTGAGGCTTTGGATAGTGCGCTGAATAATCTAGCAGCCGTACCCGTTTTGCGGCTCATGTTATGCCCTACTACCGCAATCATAGAAAGGTTTTGCTCTACGGTATAGCGGTTTGGGCTACACGCCGAATTAAGGTCTTTTTTTACATCGAATAAAAGCTGTTTATCTATGCCCTCTCCGTCGATGATTACCGTAAGCGTGTCAATCCCCGTAGGCATATGCTCGATAGAAATACCGTGTTTTTCCAGCACCTCTAATACCCGTTTAGCAAAGCCTACCTCGACATTCATCATAGACTTTTCCAGCGTTAGGGCAATAAAGCCTTTTTCGCCCGCGATGCCCGTTACCGTGCGGGAGGAACGCGCGTATAAACCGTCAAAATATTTTTTGGTAGGTACTATCAGCGTACCTTTGGCGGCGGGGTTAAACGTGTTGCGGATATGAATGGGAATATCCGCCTCGCGCACGGGAAAAATTGATTCGGAGTGCAGTACGCTTGCGCCCATGTATGAAAGCTCGCGCAACTCTTTATAGGTAAGTACATCGATAATTTCTGCGTTCGGCACGGTACGGGGGTCGCACACCATAAAGCCGTCTACGTCTGTCCAGTTTTCGTAAATATCGGCGGAAACGGCGCGGGCGATAATCGCGCCGCTGATATCCGAACCTCCGCGCGAAAAGGTTTTAATTTCGCCCGATGTGTCTTTTCCGTAAAAACCCGGAATAATTGCGCGCACGGATTTTTTTAGGCGTTTAGATGCGGCTGCCTGCGTTTGAACTGCATCGAATTTTCCGTCTGCGTCAAATTTAATCAATTCGGCCGCGTCGATAAACTCTATGCCCAAATACGCCGCTAAAATTTTAGCCGAAAGGTATTCGCCGCGCGACGCCAAATACTCTGCGGACGCGCCGCCCTCGATATTAGCTTTAATTATATTGTATTCTTCGGATAAGTTTAATAGCGTTAAATCAAGCCCCGCGATAAGTTCGTTAAAGCGTTTTTCAATTGCGGGAAAAACATGGATATCCTTATACGCCGCATACAAAAGGTCTGTAACCTTTGTGTCGGATTTTTCGCGCTTTCCTGGCGCGGACACTACGATAAAGCGGTTATTCTTTTCGTCTTGATTGATAATTTTTGCTACTTTTTTTATGGTTTCGGCGTTTGCCATACTTGTGCCGCCGAATTTTAATACTTTCATATATTCTCCGAAATTAGTTTTCTTTCCACCCCGTCTGCCTGTCGGCAGCAATGGGTCGTTCGTTCCTCACTCCCCGCTTTGGCTAAAACACGGTGTGTTTTTGCGGCTATCGCCGCCGCGTCGCGCCTACAAGGGGATTTTTTATCCATTTATCGTAGCGGCCTCTATATAATAACGCTTATCCTCTGCCTCGCCCATAGAAAAGGTTTTTTTAGGCAAGCTGCCGTTTTGTACTATGTACGGAAAAAAGCCTGCTTTATCCATCGGTTTTAATAATACGGGCGCGGCATTTTGTTGGGCGGCAAGCTTTAATAGGTTTTCCTCGCCGTGAATGTAATCCGCCTCTAAGCCCGCCTTACTAATGTATGCGTCTGTATACGCAACGGCCTCTATCGGGTCAACGGGCATATTTTTAGCGATTTCCGCCGCAAACTGCGCAGGGTTATCGGTAAATACCAAACGGTGAATCGGCTCGAACTGTAACGCGTCGTCGTATAGGTTTACTGCCTCGCACAGTGCAAAGCGACATTCCTCTCCGTGTCCTTGCGCTTTGGCTTCTTCATAGCATTGTTTTGCCGCCGCTAACGAATGGTTGCCGTCGCCTACCGCAAACAAAAGCTCTTCGCCGCAGCGTGCGCGTGAACTGCTTTGCAATGCCTCAAACGCGCTTAATACGGGCGCGGTATTTTTAAGGTGCGTTCCGCGAATCTTTCCGCCGCCGAAATTTAGGGTGAAATCGTATAAGACGGGTTTGGGCTTTGCTTGCCGCGCCGCCGCTAAAACGGTGCCGTTAGGGTCATCGTATAGCAGCATGATGTGCGGAAGTTCTAACGGACAACGGCGGCGCACAGCGGTGCGCGGCGGTATGCGCTCTAAAACGGTTCCTTCGCTGGCGCGGATAAGCGGCTTAGTGCCCGCCTTATACTCGTACTGCTCTAAGTCTACCGCCAGTAAAATGCCTGTGCGCGTTTTGCCGTTAGAAACCAACCGCTCTACTAAAACCATGCCCTCATATGCACAAAATATGCCGCTGTTTAAATAATCGTTCATCTGTGCGGCGATTTTTTTAGCACGGTTTTCGCCTGCGTCTTTCCCTTCTGCTAAATACGCTTCGGGAAAAATTAAGTTAAGCGTACTGGGCGCGCCGCCGACGTAGGCAGTAAGCTTTTGCCAGTACGATAAGTCGGATGTGTGCTGATCGCACGCGATTACCGCCCATTTTTGTAAATCAACTTTTTTTTCAGGCAGCAAAAACTGCGCCGCCTTACAAGGTATATTCATAATAATTTTTTTTCCTTTTTTTTAAATCTTAAACTATAGCAGTCGGGCTGTTTCAAATTTGAGTCAGCCTAGCTTAAGCCGATTATCAGCAGCCACAAAGCCGCGCCCGTCAATAATGCGGCGGCTTTAAGCGCAATGTCTTTAACAAATACAAACTTTAAAAACCTGATAAAGCCGTTTTGCTTTTTCGGTTCGGGCTTAGACTCGCGGGGGGGATATTCGCGTGCGGCGGATTTTTCTTCCATAACAGACCTCTTTAATTATAATTTATTTTATTTAGGTGCGGTGTTCGGCGCGGATATGCTTTACGTATATTTTACGGCTTTCTTTTTTTGGCGGCTCTGCCTGCTCTTTTACCGCTTGATGCGGGCGTAACTTTAAGCCCGTATACCTGCATAAAGGCATCGGTTAGCATAACCGAATCGTAGTAGCGCGTAAGCAGTCCGTCGCGTGCGGTAGAAATTACACCCGTTTCCTCCGATACGATTACGGCAAATACGTTGTAAATTTCGGTTATGCCCAAAGCCGCGCGGTGGCGCGTACCCAACTCTTTATCTAGGGCGTTGTTTTGCGATAGCGGCAAAAAGCAGCCCGCCGCGATAATGCGGTTTCCAAAAATGCACATCGCGCCGTCATGCAGGGGCGTTTTGACATGAAAAATAGTTTCTATCAATGAGGACGAAATTTTTCCGTCTACGGACGTTCCGCTTTCTAAAATGTGGGTGGGCAGCTTTTCGGGCGCAACAATCATTAATGCGCCTATATTTTTTTTAGCCATGTTGATGATTGCGCGCACCATTTCGTCTATCGCGTCTTTGATATCTTCGTCTGATACATTGTATGCGGTGTTAAATGTTTCGCGCAGTTCGCGCGGTGAAGATATTTTCCATAATCCCCTTCTGATTTCGGACGGAAATAAAATAATTACGGCTAATACTGCAAATAATACGGTATAAGGGAAAATACGCCCCATGATAGGAAAGCCCAGCGCGGACGAAGATAGTACTACCGATACCAAGAGTACAGGAATAATAACCAATATCAGCCGCTGCGCGTGGTTTTTCTTTAAAAACTTAAAAAGGATAAACATGAGTACAGAAAAAAGCAGTACATCTACGATACCGATTACGATGCGCTCAGGACCAGATGTGAACTGTTCCAAGATATTTTGGAAAAAGTCTACACTTTGTGCGGTAAGAAAAAAATTGTTAAACATAGTAAAAATCCTAAAAACCGCCAAAAATGCGGGGTTTTCAACTAATTATATACCGAGAACGAAAAATTATCAAGTTATTAACGCTTTTTGTTGAAAATATTTTTGAAAAAGACTTGCCAAAATAAAAAAAATGTGGTAAAATGAGAACAAACTATAAATATAATATGAATAATTTATGAACCACAACAGGGAGCCACTTTATGGGTAAGAAAGACAAATCAACAGCGACGGCCGCACCAATGCCGAACACCATGATGTACAGCCAGCCAGCGTACAGTCAGCCGGGCATGATGCCCCCCACCTCTGCCGCAGGTATGCCGCCTACGGGTATGCCTAATACCATGCCCAATACCATGCCGGGCAAAAAAGCCAAGAAAGGCAAAAAAGATAAGGACATCTCGGTTGCGATTCCTAAGCCTACTGCTATGCAAGAAGAGCTTATGGCGCAGATGTCTCCCGAACAGCTGCAGCAGATGCAAATGGAAGAGGCCATTAAAGAAAGCCAAAACCCTTCTATGCGCCTTAGAAAGCTTAAAAGTCCCCTATCGGTTAAGGGCTGTTTGTTAAACATATTGTTTTTGGTAGTGCTGACAATTATTGCCGTGTTTGCCGTAATCGCCATTTTTTATGTGGATAGATTTAACTTAGGCGTTATTTTTAGAAGTATGATGCAAGAATTTAAAATTTACGATTTCTTTCAAATGGTAGGCGGATGGTTTAGCGGCTTATTTAGCGGCTGCGGAAACTAGCTGTTCCAAATTGGCGCGATTTGCGCTACGCTTAGCTTTTTTACTCCTTTGCGTACATCTAGGTACGCGGCAGTCGTAAAAAAGCTAACTGTTGCGCAACTTGCACTCAATTTGAAACAGCTAGTAAGAAAAAAAACTTAGCTAAGAATTTTTAATATAAAGGTTTCCAAAGCTGCCCTATCGCCTATTTCGCCGCTTTTGATAGCAAAGTCGGTTTGATGGAAAGTATCGCAAATCTTTTTAAGCCGCGCCGCGCCAAAACTCTTGGCTTGCTGCGCGGCTTTTGTTATGGCGTAATCCTTAACGCCTAGTTTTCGGGCTAAGGACGTATCGTGCGGATTTACGGCACAATATAAAAGTCTGCGGAAATGCGCGTACAGCATGCCCAACAGCACCGTACAAGGCGTGCCGCTTTGCAGTAGGCTTTTTAGTACAGATGCGGCGGCGGACGGATTTTTTTGCGCCGCCGCCTCGCTTAGCTCAAAAATTTTATACGCTTCGTCGGGCGTAACCAATGCGGCAACATCTTGATGGGTTATTTGACCGTTTGGCTTGTATGCGCCCAGTTTTTCGGTTTCGGACGCAAGCCGCGTCATTACACGGTTGGTATAGTCTAACAGCAGCCTTAGCGCGGAATCCTCGATAGAGGCGTTTGTTTCGGCAAGCTTTGCCCGAACCCATTTAACAATGTGTTCCTCGTCTAAGCGCGCACAATCCACTACCTCTAAGAGTGCGGCAAGCTTAGTAAAGCTGTCGGAAAGCTTTGCGGCAATAAATACTAGCACACAGTCGGGGCTTGGATTAGCAAGGTAGCGTATAATCGGGTCGGCCTCACCTTTAAAATCGTAACATAGCACCAGCCGCAACGGAGAACACAGCGGCAGTGCATAGCACGCCTCTACAATTTCTTGTGCGGACGCGTTTTCGGAAAATACCGAAATATTAAATTCGGGGTTTTGCGCAATTAGCCGCTCGAACAGCCTTGCTGCAGAATGCAGTAAAAAAGCGTCCCCTCCAGAAACTAGGTAAGCGGGCTTAAATTGCTGCGTATTTAAATGCGCTTTTAGCTGCGAAAATTTCATTAAGGATATTGTACTATACAATGCGGAGGGTTGTCAAATTTTTTAAAAGATGTTTCCGGCTTTGGGGCGGATATCGGCGCGCAAGTCTTTTATAAAGCTGATTAGCACCTTAACCGTTACGCTGGCGTCGTCTTTGTTGTTACAGCGCACCTGCTCCATAAGCGAAACAAACTTTTCGTCTACATAACGGATAACGTGGTGGTTTGCCATCATTAGTAAGCCTCTTTTGCCTTTCTCCCATTGGGTGTTTGCCTCGTCGACTAAGCGAATGGTTTCGGGGTTATCCAGTTTATCCTTGTTGACCTCTATGCTTTCATTTGCGGCAACTAAATTATTGTGCGTTTTAGAGTAAAAGTTAGACGTATACCAAAGTTCTACGCCTGCAAACACCAGCATTACCGCAAAAATTACTAGCATGGTTATAAGCTTTTTCACCAGCCTGCTCCCCCTTCGATGGATACGGTTTCGGTAAAAAATTTACCGTACTTAGGGCTGACGTACACCAAACCGTCTTGACGGATATCGGCGTATAGAATATCTTTGGGCTTTTGATATCCGTTGCGGGCAAACAAGCCCTCGATATCCGATTGCTGTAAGCCCGCAGCTTTTAGGTTTTGCGCGTCCCATGTGCCGTCTGAAAAAAGCGTGATAGGTAAAAGCGGCGGCGTAGGTTTGGTAGGGTCGGACGCTTTTTCTATAACGCAGAATTTTCCGTTGGTTTCAAAAATCGCGTACTCGATTTTGTTAAAGTCGGGATAGCCTGCCGAACGCACCGATTCTAAAAGATCGTCTAGGTTGAGGTTGGTTTTTTTAAGCGCGTTGTATTGGATACAGCCCTTATCGATTACGATAACGCTGTTGCCCGAAAAAAGCTTGCGTAGCGCCATGCTTTTGCGCGAAATAAACGATAAAAGCAAATGCAGCGTGCCTAGCGTTATAATGGGTACCAGCCCGTAATACAGCGGAATAAAGGGGTCTGACATAGGGATACAGGCAACTTCGGCTAAAATTAGCGTTATAACCAGCTCAAACGGCGCCATTTCGCCGATTTGCCGCTTGCCCATGATGCGCAATACCGCCAGCACCACTAAAAATATAATGGTGGATTTTAAAAATATCAGTAGCATGGGGGTAGTATGTGCAAGGAAAGAGGTTTTATGCTTTTTCTTTCCTTACCGTCTAATTTTGTGAATAGACTTTTCTTTCCACCCCGCCCCTACGGGGCACCCCTCAAAGAGGGGAATTTTTTAATGGCTATTTATTTTAAAATCTTAGCCGACATTTTCCATTTTCCATTATACTTTGTGATTTTCAATACCATTATCCATTAAATTAATAAAGTTAATTACAGCGGTGAGGCTGAGGGCGGCGGCTTTTTTTGCAAAGGCGTAAAAATCCTCTACTGCGCTGCCGTCTGCGTTGTCGGAGATTGCGCGCAAGCCTACAAATTTTTTGCCGAACATTGCGCACACTTGGGCGATTGCGGCAGTTTCCATGTCGCAGGCAAGGGCGGAAAATTCGGTATGCAGCCATGCGGCTTTTTGTTTACTTTGGATAAATTGGTCGCCGCTTGCAATCACGCCCGTTTTATAGCGCGCGCCCATATCGAAAAGCACACGGCTCATTTTACTAACTGCCTGCGGACAAGAAGGAAACTCGCGGCTAGGATAATCCGCCATCTGCCCTATTGCTAAGCCGTCGGGGGTTTGGTCGTAATCGTGCTGAACAGACGCGGACGCTAGTACAAAATCCCCTTGCCGCAATTCGGGGCAAACGCCGCCCGCTACTCCTAAGCTGATAAGCAGCCGTACATTTTTAAAGCGGCTGATAATAAAGGCGGCGGCGGCGGCGGACGCGGCTTTGCCTATTCCGCAGCGGCATACCGCTACGAGTTTGTCGTGCAGTGTGCCTTGCGTAACCGTGAGGTTTCCGCATGTAAGGTTTTTTGCGTTTTGTAATTGAGTGCGCAGGGCGGCTACTTCGATTTCCATTGCGCCGATTATAGCGGTCATTAGAGTGTCTCCTTTGTTTTTCTTTACAGGATTTTTCTTTACTTACTGTCTAATTTCGTGTATGGGGTTTTCTTTCCACCCCGTCCGCTTCGCGTCCACCCCTCAAAGAGGGGAATTTTTCTGCGGTTTATTAGCGCATTACACTACTTTCAAAAAGCCGCGCCTGCTTTTTGGGCAAGCGCGGCTTGGGGGTGGTTTTGGGGTTGGTTTAATGGGCGGTGATTTCGCCGTTTAGTACAGAGAAATATACAAATATAGAAGTTTCGGTAGGGTCAGAATCTATTACAAGAATTTGGGCAAAATACTCGCCGTCGTCGAGATTGAATAAGGTTAAATCATAACTGTTTGCGTTATCGACTAGGGCAAAGTCTACCCTGTCAACCTCAGAATCAAATATATCTACATAAAACGAATTGTCCTGTGCGGTATAATCCCAATAAATACTATCGCCGACTATCCAAGCATCAAAATCGTAGTAGTCGTCGTAGACGAAAAAGGCATTCAGCATAAAAATATTTCCGTTGCCGTCGGAATAAATCAGTAGAAAGATTTCTAACTCCCACAGCCCTATTACATGAACCGACTCGTCGCTAAGGTCGATACCGAATAAATGCTCGCTGATATACTGATACAATTCGGCGTCGTTAAGGACGGCGGCGTCGAAGGTATCGTCAAAGGCAAATTGCTCTGCAATAATGGCGGCAAAATCTGCAAGCGAGTAGTCCTCGGAATCGCCTATTTCTAGGCCAAACACATCCTCGAAATCTTGTATTACGCTTAGCATTATATTTTCGTCGCCGTTTTGCCACGACCAAATTCCTGCTAAGCCATGCTCGTCATGCTCCTCCATAGTAAAGGTGTCTGAGGGAAACAAGCTTTCGTAGTATGAACTGTCTATGTATTCAGACCAAAACATCTGCGTTCCGTTATAGATATAAACCCTAAAAAATCCGCCAAAATAGTGAATTTCTACCGCAGGGTCGCTATAATCTGTGTAATCGCCAAAATCTACAAGCACAAAGCTGTCACTGTCAAAAAAGTTGTCAATTTCGTCTAATAATGACTGTTCGGGAGGGAAAAAGCTCCACTCTACAAAATCTTCATAGTAGTCATAGTAAAAGTAGTTGGGGGCAACGCCGAAAAGGTAGAAAAACTCGTGCATTTCGGGCGTTAGCAGCCAAAAGTCTTCCACTTGCAACGTAGTACCGTCATAATATTCTATACAAAACCACTCGTCCGCTAAAATGACCAAAACGGACGGCAGAGTATCATAATAGGGCTCTGTGCCAAAATCTTTGTAGCCGATAAGCAAGCCGTTATCGTTGGCTATGCTGTTTATTGCGGCGGTTACCGTGTTGTATACATTTTGAAGGTCTGCGCCGAACCATTTCCATTCTATATACTCGCCGCGGTCGTACTCAGCAATAAAGCTATCGGGGGCTATGCCGAAAAGGTTGTACATTTCTAGCACGAAGTCTGTTAAGACGCTAAACTCTATATTGGTTAGGGTGTCTACGCCGTCAAACATGGATATAAAATACAGGTCACGGTCGGCATCGTAGAATATAGTGGTATAAGCGGGACCTTGTATCCCGTGTGCGGGCTGCTCGAAATACGTTTGCAGATAGCCGTTGTCTAGCAGTATAGCGCGAACTGCGTCTAGTGCAATTTCGGAATTAAACTGCCATTCAATAAAGCTGTCGGACATATTAAAGTTGTCGGGGGTAAGATCGAAGAGGTTGAATAATGCCGATTCCTCGGGCGAAAGCAGTGCAAAGAATGCTTGCGTCATATTATCTGAGGCGTCGATGTAGTTCACCATATAGACGGCTTCGGCATAGGGCGGATGTACATACTTCATTACTTGGGTTGCATCATAGCCAGGGCCAATCGCAACCTCTTCGGAATATATAATCCTAGTATAGCCTAAATCCATTAAAATTTGGCTGATTAGGTCGAAATGGTTTTCGTCGTTCCACATCCATAATACATAGTCAATGTCGATAAGCATGAATAAGTCGGGAGATTCTTGAAACAATTTGTATAAAACCAATTGCTCCCCTGTCAGCTTTTCAAAGGTAAAGATAGACAGGCTGTCAACGCCGTCAAAAAATTCTATGAAATATGCGTCAATATCGGCATCGTAGTCTACGTTGGTATACATAGGCGCGCCGTATACTGGGTGGTTTGTGTCGATTTCTTCGAATATGAAGAATGTTTGCAAATAGTCTTTTTCTAGCAGTACATCGCGCACATCGTCTAATATATCGGTGTTAAAGCCCCATTGTACCGCATCGCCATAATCCCCAAAATATACGGGGGTTGCGCCGAAGAGGTTATACAGCGCATATTGCTCGGGCGATAATAAGGCGTAATAGGCATCTAAGGTTTGGTCTACGCCGTTAGAGTAGCCAATCATAAAAATCTCGTCAAAAGACGGATGGGTATGTTTATATGCCTGCGTTAACTCATAATCAGGGCCGAAGGTGTTATCGTCTTCGTAAAAACTCAGCCTTACATAGCCTAAATTAGTAAGCACTTGGCTGAGAGTGTCAAAATGGTCTGCGTCTAGCCAAACCCATATAATATCGTCGATGTCGCCAAAATCGAACTCGGACGGGGCTATGCCGAACAGCATTTCCCAATCGCCCTCTTCCATTGCGGTATGTACGGCAACCGTTTGGGATGCGGGGGTTATGTTAAAGCCCTCGGGGTTTGCGATTTGCACCGTTACGATTAAGGAGGTTATGTTGGATATTGCTAACGTAAACGTTTTGCCGCTGCCTGTAAGCGCGCCTTTTGCCGCGCCCGTTAGAGTGATGTCTGCCGCTGTGAGGGGTACGTCTACATCAAAGGAAAGCGTTAAAACGGTGGTGTCCTCTACCCAAATTTCGCCGTTGGCGGTAACGCCCGTAAAGGCAACTTGTTGGATAGGTTTTAAGGGCGTTGCGTGTGTAACGGCCGCCTCTCCTGCTCCTTTTGAATTTACGGCGCGTACCTTAAACTCGTACTGATTGCCATTGGTTAGGCCTGTAAAGGTGTGGGTAGTGCCGCTTGAAACGTCTACCCATGTATCGGAGTGTGTTACTTGATATTTGGTAATTTCTGCGCCGCCGTTAGAGGCAGGTGCTGCCCACGAAAGTACGGCTTGTGCGTCGCCTGCCAAAGCTGTAAAGCTTGTAGGCGTGCCGGGTACGGTGGTTGTGTCGGGCGTGGGGTTGTTACACGCTGTTAAAACAAACGCGCACGCTAACATAAGCGACAGTACTACCGCTAGAAGGGTTCTTTTTTTCATGGTGATAAATGGCTCCTTTTTAGTTTTGGGGGATATTTTTAGTGTAGCATTATATTTTATTATGTGTCAAGTGTTTTTTTGTAAAGTTTGTTTTTGCTTTTGTTTTTGAGGGTATGGGCTTTTCTTTTCAGCCTGTCTGATTTCTTGTAGGGGCTTTTCTTTTCAGCCTGTCTGATTTCTTGTAGGGGCTTTTCTTTCCACCCCGTCAACTTCGTTGCCACCCCTCAAGAGGGGAATTTTTTTGCGGTCTTTTTCCGTAAGACAATCAAAGAGGGGGATTTTTTAAAGGTTAAATTATTTAAGTAAATGCGGTGTTTTAAAGGGTGGAAAGATTTTTTGTGAAAAGCCGCGCTTGCTTTTGGGGCAAGCGCGGCTTGGGGGTGGTTTTGGGGGTTGGTTTATTGGGGGATGATTACATCGTCTATGACATCAAAGTATATAGGCATAGACTGATACATATCGTTCCCGCTTAATTCGATAACCATAAAATATGCGCCGTCTGTAAGGTCAAAGGCGTTTAAATCATAGACGGAAGTGCCGTAAACTAAGGCATAATACAGATATTGCCCATGAGGATTTGAAGCATCGTATATATCTATATAGAAATCAAAGTTATCGTCATAATCCCAGTGGGCAAACCCGAATTCGTCTATATACGCATCAAAGTAGCGGTAGTATGCGTTCATTATCACGGTAACATTGCCCGCGCCGTCGGAGACGATTACGACTATTGTCTCATTCATGCTTATCAAATTCAGTGCGTATACCACATCGTTTCGCAGATTAATACCGAAAAAGTTTTCTTCAAAAAACTCATACAGGTCTTCTTCGCTAAAATCGGCTAAAAAGGAAGGGTCTTGCCCCATAAAATCATCTACAAGCCATTCCGCTAAGCCCAAAAGCGTAAAGGTTTCGGTATTGAACGGGTCGGGCCAAAAGTCGACAGCGTTTAAAAGCTCTTCCAGCACGGCATCAACCTGAACGCCGTTAAAGGTGTAAACAGCCGCTAAGCCTAACTCGCCTTCTTCTAGCGCAAAGCTGTCGGACGCGATTAAGGCTTGTAAATAATCTACAGCCAGATATTCGGTGTATACCGCATCCGTCCCGTCGAAAATTTCTACTGTGTACCAAAGGCCCATGAAGTTAACTGCGATATAGGGATTGCCGCTCATAGACCAGTCATATTCATTATAAATCGGGAAATCTTGAAAATAGTCTGCAAGCGCGGCTATAACAGACGCGTCCGCATCGTACCAAACCCATTCTATATCCAAAGGTTCATAAAAGTAAAAATCATCGGGGGCAATACCAAAGCGCGTAAAAATGGCAAACATTCCGGGCGTAAAAAAAGTTTCTTCGGTGAACGTATCGCCGTCGTAAAAGCTTAAGTAATACATGCCGAATCCGTGTTCTGCGGAAAAATAAATATCGACTAACGGGATACCTGCTCCCCCTCCCCAGTTGGAAACATAGGTGTCCGTATGGTGCATGCCCATATCGGTAAGCGTATCAAACAGCGTATCGAACAGCGCGGATAAATCGCCCTCTGTTCCGTGCCACCTCCATGCAATACTCAATCTATTGCCGTAATCGCCGTAATCAAAGCTGTCGGGGGGGGTGCCGAAAAGGTTGTACGCGGCAAGCACTTCGCCTTCTAGCAACATAAAGTATGAGTAGTACATGGTTTCGCCGTTAAACGCCTCTATGTAAAATGTGTTGTTATGAAAGCCTACTAACGTATATGCGGGAGTGCCGTACAGATAATCGAATTCGTCTACTACATATTCTTGAAATTCTACTTGCGTATAGCCTAAGCCCTCTACTACGCCGCGTACAATAGGTAGCAGCGCGGAATCTTCCCATTCCCACTCGATATTGTCCTCGTTATCGTAGAAGAAATACACAAGGGATTCGTTGTTTTCCGCGCCGAAGAAATTGTAGGCGTCAAGTGCTTCGCCTTCAAGCAGCAAAAAGCCGTATTCTTTTGCAAAGCCTGTGCCGTCGGCGTAGAATATGGTAAATAAGCTTTCGGCGTTAAACTGTAAGCGCGCATCGGTGTAGTCGAAGCCGTCAATGGGGCCGTTATCCCACGTCTGTAAGGAAACCTGCTTATAGCCTAAATTTTTAAGTGTTTGGCTTAGCGCGTCAAAATAATCTTCGCCCACCCAAAACCAATAAATTTCGTCGGTTATGCCGTCAAGCGAATAATCAAAATAGTCGGGTTGTATGCCGAAAAACATTTCCCATGCGTTTTCGTCCATTGCGGTATGTACGGAAACCGTTCGGGACGCGGGGGTTATGTTGTAGCCTTCGGGGTTTGCGATTTGCACCGTTACGATTAGCGAAGTGATGTTGGATATTGCTAGCGTAAACGTTTTGCCGCTGCCCGTAAGCGCGCCTTTTGCCGCGCCCGTTAGAGTGATGTCTGCCGCTGTGAGGGGGACGTCTACATCAAAGGTAAGCGTTAGGATGGTGGTGTCCTCTACCCATGCTTCGCCGTTGGCGGTAACGCCTGTAAAGGCAGCTTGTTGGATAGGTTTTAAGGGGGTTGCATGTGTAACGGCCGCCTCGCCCGCTCCTTTTGAATTTACGGCGCGTACCTTAAACTCGTACTGATTGCCGTTGGTTAGGCCTGTAAAGGTGTGGGTAGTGCCGCTTGAAACGTCTACCCATGTATCGGAGTGTGTTACTTGATATTTGGTAATTTCTGAGCCGCCGTTAGAGGCAGGTGCTGCCCACGAAAGTACGGCTTGCGCATCGCCTGCTACTGCGGTAAAGCTTGTGGGTGCACTGGGTACGGTGGTGGTGTCGGTAGGTGCGGGGTCGTTACACGCCGTTAAAACAAACGCGCACGCTAACATTAGCGACAGTACTACCGCTAGTATAGTTCTTTTTTTCATGGTGATAAATGGCTCCTTTTTTTAGTTTTGGGGTATATTTTTAGTGTAGCATTATGTTTTATTATGTGTCAAGTGTTTTTTTGTAAAGTTTGTTTTTGCTTTGTCTGATTGAGGGTATGGGCTTTTGTTTTCAGACCGTCTGATTTCTTGTAGGGGCTTTTCTTTCCACCCCGTCTGATTTCTTGTAAGGGCTTTTCTTTCCACCCCGTCCGCTAACGCGTCCACCCCTCAAGAGGGGAATTTTTCTTCGGTGTGTTTTTGCGGCTATCGCCGCCGCGTCGCGCCTGCACGAGGGGAATTTTTTTCTTTCCACCCCGCCCCTAAAGGGGCACCCCTCAAGAGGGGAATTTTTTAAAGGTTATTTTTTAAAATTCTTAGCCGAAATTCTCCATTTTCCATTTTCCATTCTCCATTGCTGAAAGCCGACATTTTCCATTTTTTAAGCCATTTTTTTTAGTAAAATATAATTTGCAAAAATTGCGCATTATATAATGTATGGCGTATAGTTATAAGGGTTCTATAAATTTTGGGTTGGTGTACATTCCTGTAAAGCTTGAAAAGTGTGTGCGTCCGCGCGAAATTGCGTTTAATCAGCTAGACCGCAATACGATGTCGCGCATTGTGTATAAAAAAAGCTGCCGCGAATGTGACGGACGTGAGGTGGATAACAAGGATATTGTTAAGGGTTACCGTTATGAGGGCGACCGCTATGTTTTAATGGAGGATGCGGATTTTGAAAAAATTAAGACTAAAAAAGATAAAAGCATTATTATAGAACGCTTTGTGCAATTAGACGAAATTGACCCTGTATATTACGATACGTCTTATTATGTAGTGCCGACAGGCGGTGAAAAGGCGTATGCCCTATTGCGGCATGTTTTGGAAAAGGAAAATAAGGTGGGCATTGCCAAAAGCGTTTTAGGGCAAAAGGAACGACTGCTTGCCTTGCGCGTACACGGCGGCGCCATGATTTTAAACGCGCTGCACTTTTACGCGGAAATACGCAAAAACCCTGTTAGCGAAACGCAAGAGGCTTTAAATAAAGCGGAAATTGACATGGCAAAGCTGCTGCTAGACGGCATGACGGACAGTTTTGAGCCTATGCGCTATAAAGACGAATACGCCGCGCGGGTTATGGAGGCCATAGAGGCTAAAATTGCGGGCAAGGAAATAACCGCGCCAAAGGAAAGCGCGGTAAAAATCACCGATTTAATGGAGGCGTTGCGGGCAAGTGTAGAGGCGTATAGCTAATGGAGAATGGAGAATTGCGGTCGGATTTATTTAGTAATAAAAAATTAACGCCGATGCTGCTTTCTAAATCGGCTCCGTTTGACCATAAGGATTTTATTTTTGAATTTAAGTATGACGGGGCGCGCGCGCTTTTGTATGTAAGCGAAAGTCATTTTACGGCAATGTCGCGCAACCAAAACGATTTAACTGCCCTATTCCCCGAATTTGACGCGCTGCGCGGGTGCGTGCGCGGAAAATGTATTTTAGACGGCGAAATTTACTGCACAACGGACGGTATCCCCGACTTTAAGAAATATTTAAAGCGCGGCAATATTTTAAGCCCGTTTAAGGCCAAAGCGACGGCGGCAAAATATCCTATGCAGTACGCCGCTTTTGATATACTGTACCTAAACGGTAAAGATTTAACCGCGTGTCCGCTTATGCAAAGAAAGGAAATTTTGCGCGATAACGTTACGCCGTGCGGTACGCTTTCGATAGTAGACTACATTGAAACGCACGGAATTAGGTTGTTTGAAACGGCTAAACAAAACGGCTTAGAGGGCGTAGTAGCCAAAAGAAAAACCGCCCCCTACTTTTTCGGGCGGCGGTCTAAGGATTGGTTTAAGGTGAAGTGCTAAAACTCAAACTCCATATTATCGATTATGGAGGCTAATTCTTTTTTGTCGCTTTCTAGCTTTTCGGCGCGGGCAGCTTGCGCGGCTAACAGGGCGGCATGCTTTTCTTTTACCGTGTTTAGCGCGCTGTTGACGCTTTCGTTAAAACGTACAAGCGATGCGCGCATACGCTCGCCGTCTTCGGCGGAGGTGATTGCTGCCGCGTTTACCTTAGCTACGCGCTTTAAGGTTTCGCTTACTACTCCGTATGCCTCGCTGCCAAAAGCAAATTTGCGCAAATAAACCATTAAATCCTTAGCAAGCTCTTCGCTTTCTTCGGCTTTAACGCTTTCTTTGGTTTGTGTAAAAAAGTCGGAAAAGCGTTCGGTAAGGTATTGCTCGTCTATCCATTCGGCGGGCTTGGGCGTTTCGGGCGCAAAGTAACGGCTAGGGCTTTGCGCGATTGCGGTTAGCAAAAAGTCTTTACTTTCAAATAAATCCGCTTTGTGCGCGCGCAGGTAATCCTCGTAAAAAACGCCTTCCTCTATAATAGACGCAACCGCGTCTTTGGTGCGGCTGTATTTAGGCGAAAGGTCTTTTTCGTACTTTACGATTTTTTCGATTGAACCGCGTGCCGCAGCCGATGTTGCATTAGATGCGTGAACACCCGCATAGGATTGTGCGGACGCGGTTTCAGCTTTTGCGGTTTCGGATTTTTCTTCGTTGGTTTCGGGCGCGTCGGGCGCGGACGGTTCGGATTCGGGCATACTGTATGACCTTTCCCGCGTTTCGTCCTCATCGGCGGACGTGCTTCTTTGTCCTCCGTACCCCGAATATTCCCTGATTCTCGGCATTTTGTTGTACCTCCAGTTTTTTAGTAGCATAATTATATATATGCTTGTCCGAAGATAAAATGCCTTAAAAGTATAGGAATATAATTATTGTGCGGAAAGTATTTTAAGCAGTATGGCTTGAACGGTTTTATGGTCGGCCTTGCCGCGCGTTGCTTTCATAATTTGCCCCATAAAAAAGGTTAGCACCTTTTCGTTGCCCGCTTTGTATTCGGCAACAGATTGGGGGTTATCGCGTACAATCGCGGCGATAATGCCGTCTAATTCGCCCGAATCCATGCCGATGTAGAGGTTGTTTTGCGTTAGGTATTGGTCTGCGTTTAAGGTATCGTCTTTAATAAGCAGTACCAACAACGCTTTGCCTGCATTGCGGTTGATTTTGTCGGCTTTAACCAACTTTATGATGTGCGCAAAGGTATCCGCGTTGAAAGCGATTTGTTCTATATCGATTTTTTCTTGCCTTGCCGCGCCTAACAATTCGGTAATTATCCAACCCGCCGCGTCCTTTGGTGCTACGCCCCTGTCGGCGGTTTGCTGAAAAATTTCGCTGATACGTTTAGATTGGGTTAGGATTTCTGCCTCGTAATCGGAAAGCTTGTAGACTGAACGGTAGCGGTTAAAAATTTCTTGAGCCGATTCGGGAATGCTTTTTAAGATTTTATTTTTCCACTTTTCGTCTAGGATTACGGGAGGAATTTCGGGATTAGGAAAATAACGGTAGTCGTGCGCGTCTGCCTTTTCGCGCATGGCAAACGTCTCGCCTAGCCCGTCGTCCCAACCGCGTGTTTCTTGAAAAAGCGGCGCGCCTACTTGCAGAGCGTCTATGTGGCGGCGGCTTTCGTAGGCGATGGCGCGCTCGATTGCTTTAAACGAATTCATGTTTTTTATTTCTACGCGCACGCCTAACTGCTTAGCGCCTGATTTCCGCACCGAAATATTAACGTCGCAGCGCATAGAACCTTCTTGCATTTTGCAATCGGATACGCCTGCAAACGAAAGCAGCTTTTGCAGCTTTTGCAGATAGCTGATAACCTCATCCGCCGTGCGGAAATCGGGATTGGATACGATTTCGATTAGCGGAACGCCCGCGCGGTTGTAGTCGGCTTTTGAACGGCTGCGGCGCGGCTCGTGCGACAGCTTGCCCGCGTCTTCCTCGATGTGGATTTGTTTAAGGGTGATGGTTTTTGTGCCTTGTGCAGTAGGGATTTCTACGCTGCCGCCTGTGCATACGGGCGCGGTGTTTTGCGTGATTTGGTAGCCTGCGGGCAAGTCAGGATAAAAATAATTCTTTTTATCAAACGTCATGACGGGCGGAACGGTGCCGTTTACCAGCGTAGCGGCGATAATCCCCAACTCTACGGCGCGTTTATTTAACACGGGCGGACTTCCGGGCATTCCGCAGCACGCGGGGCAAACATTTTGGTTAGGCTCTGCACCGAATAATGCCGAACACGCGCAAAACAGCTTGGTTTGCGCCGCTAACTCCACATGAACCTCTAAGCCCATAACCATTTCGTAATTCATTCCGCTATACCCCCTCTCTTTGCGCGTATACAAATAAATCCGCCTCGCAACAGGGTTTTGCCAGCGCGGTTACGGCGCGGCCTTCTTTTAAAAAGGTTATTGACGGGCAGCCCGTAAGCGGAGAAAGCGTGAAATCGGGTGCGGTGCAACCGTGTATGTGTACGATATCGGCGGCATTAAAGGCGGATAAAAGCTGATTTTGGATAAGGCGGCGCAAGCGCATGGCTTTATCGTAATACGGCAAGTAGTTTTCGCCCGATAACACCAGGTTGCCCCAAATTATTTGCCGCTTTACCTCGTAGGTAAAGCCTTGTGTGCGTGAGTTAACATACAGCTCTTCTAGATTTTTATATTGCGGGGCGCGATAGCCGAATTTTACGCCGTCGTAGCGCGAAAGGCTGAATGCAAGCTCTGCGGTGGCTAATACGTCGAACACTTCCTGCACGGGCAAATCGGTTTTAAAAGCGTCCGCTTTAACGGCGCGGTTTTGCGGCGGGGCAGAATTTTGGTCGGTTTTTTCGCGCATATCATTAAATACCGCATAGGCTTGCTGCGCGTCGGGCGCGGAAACACCGATTTGGTCCATAGACGGCACGCTAGGCAATAACCCGCTGCGCGAAACGCTTCCGTAAGAGGGGTACAGGTAGACGCGCCCCGCTTGGATATCGCGGGCGCGGATTTTACCAACGTAATCGTTGTGCAGCGACAGCGGCGCAAGCGGCTCGGCAAGCGGTTGTACCATATACCCTGCCTGCATTAAATTTTGCACAGCGCGGGCGGTAAAGGGCGCGGTAAAGCCTTTCAGTACGGTATATTCTCCGCACGGCTTATCTTTAAACATTACGGAGTTATCGGAAAAAATTGTTTTCATATAATGTATATCTCCACGCAAGACTTCCCGTCTATTTCGGGTACGCTGACGCTTACTAATTCGTCGCGCAAGGACGGCACGGATTTACCTACATAGTTTGCGCCGATGGGCAGCTCGCGGTAACCTCTGTCTACCAAAACTGCCAACTGTACGGTTTTAGGCCGCCCCGCTTGGGTTAGAACCTCTAAGGCGGCGCGTGTGGTGCGCCCCGTATACAATACATCGTCTACTAAAATGATGTTGGCATTTTCGATAGAAAACGGCAAATGCGTATCTTTGATTTGCGGTAAATCCGTCAATTGCGAAAAATCATCGCGGTACAGCGTAATGTCTATCGCGCCTACGGGAATATCCTTGCCCTCTACGGCGCGGATAACGGAGGCGATTTCTTTGGCAATCGGCAGCCCTCTGCGCTGAATGCCTATCAGCAGTACGTTTTCGACACCGCGATTATGCTCGATAATTTCGTGGCTCATGCGGATAACGGCGCGGCGCACCTGCATTTCGTCCATTACTTGGGCTTTAAATTTCATTTTATTACCTCCAAAATTCTTTCAAACTGCGGCGGAATCGGCGCGGTAAAGGTTAGATTTTGTGCCGATTCGGGGTGCGTAAACGATAACGATTGCGCGTGCAGCAGCTGTCCGCTTACCGTAAAGCGTTGTTTTTTGTATCCGTAGGCGGCATCGCCTACAACGGGGTGGCCTAAGTGCTTTGCGTGTACGCGGATTTGGTGCGTGCGCCCCGTAAGGATTTGAAACTGTGTTAAGCAATGTGCAGTAAAGCGTTGCAGTACCTTGTAATGCGTAACCGCCTCGCGGCCGTCGCGCGGTACTACACGCATAAGCTTGCGGTTTTGCGGGTCGCGCCCGATTAGCGTAATTATCTCGCCCCGGTCGGATTTTAGATTGCCCTCTAACAGCGCGACATATATTTTATTTACACTGCGGGCAGCAAACTGCGCGCTTAAATTTTGGTGCGCGGACGCCGTTAGGGCGGCAACCATAACGCCTGAGGTGTCTTTGTCTAAGCGGTGCACGATGCCGGGACGTGTTTGGCAGGTGTTTAGCAGCTGCGGAAAGCGGTATAACAGCGCGTTGGCAAGTGTGCCCGTATTACAGCCGCCGCCTGGGTGAACCGTCATGCCTGCGGGCTTATTCAGTACGGCAACAGCATGGTCTTGATATAAAATATCTAACGGAATATCTTGGGGTATAATGTCGGTTTGGGCGCAGACAGAAGTAACCTCTATGCAGTCGGACGGCTTTACCGCATAGCCGCTTTTTTGTTTTTCGCCGTTTACCGTAATTAGCCCGTTGCGCAAAAGATTACTTACCGCCGAACGCGTTTGAGCAAGCTCTTCGGCTAAAAAAACATCTAAGCGAAGACGCGCATCGGACGCATCGGGATACAGGGTAAGCTTATTCACCCGCTAATCCCCCGTTATCGCTTTTAGTTTGACGGGCAGTCGGCGCGGACGCTTGTGCAGCGGCAGCCTCTTGCGGTTCGGCTTGCGGTTCGTCGGCAGAACCGCTTGTAGGTTCGGGCTGAATTGCGGCGGTTTCTTCGGGCTTGTAGTCGGGTTGAAATACGGGACCGCAAATTTCGGGCTTGGGCGGCTTATACATAAATATAAAAAATACCGCAAAGATAATTACGCCCGTAGTAAGCGCAACGTCGGCAATGTTAAAGATAAAAAAGCTTTCGTACCCGAAAATAGAAAGCCCGAAAAATTCAATCTCGATAAAGTCGCGCACGCCGAAGTAGCCGCTGACGGATTTAAAAAACAGCCTGTCAAAAAAGTTGCCGAATGCGCCCGCGATAATCATGGCAAACGAAATGCGCGCAAGCTTGCGCTGCGAACGGAAATAAATCATAAAGTAGAAAAATCCTGCAATCGCACACAGCGTTACCACTAAAAATACGATACGCACCCCGTTTTGGCTTAAAATTCTGTCTAGCCAAAACGTAAAGCCCATAGCGGCGGCGGGGTTTACGACATAATTAAAGTTTAAGAATTTAGGAATGATGGTTATGCTTTGCCCCTCGCGCATGGTAGAGGAAATTATGCCCTTAGTAAGTAAATCAAACGCCAAAAGGGACGCT
The DNA here is from genome assembly GCA_009777485.1 of Bacillota bacterium. Lineage (GTDB taxonomy): Bacteria > Bacillota > Clostridia > Christensenellales > Pumilibacteraceae > WRAP01. The sequence goes on along the minus strand of WRLT01000011.1, from coordinate 43,281 downwards.
AAAACAATTAGTTCTACGCGTGCAGCTTTCATATACGTCCACGTTTTTTTTGCGGCGGTTTGCAGTTTTTGTTTTACGCTCATGTATTAATCCCTATCGTTTTCGTACGGTACGGTAATTTCTACGCCTTCGGGAGAAAGCAGGAATATGTTGCCTACAATGCGGTGTACGCTGCCGCTTAGTGCGTAAGTCGCGCCCGAAACAAAATCTAAAATGCGCTGCGCTACATCCTCGGCGGTATCGTCTAGGTTGATAATAGCGGGCTCGCGCCTTTTTAAATAGTCTATCAGCCGCTGCACGTCTTCGGGGTTTTTGGGCTTATACACTACAAAATTTTGGTACTGGCGCGGCATGACGCTTTGCTTATTATCGGGCAGCGGCATAGAATCCGCTGCGGCGGCGCGCCCTTTATAGCGTCCGTCGCGGTGCGCGTCCTCGTAAAATTCGGGCGCTTTGTCTTTTTTGGGGTCGAAGTTTGCCGCCCCGTTTAACCAATCGCTCCAATCACTGCTCATAGACCTTTTCTCCTTTTGTTTTACGGTAAGTATTTAGTAGGTAGTTGATACTTAGAGAAAGAATTCGCCCGTCAGACACACAACAGTTGATAAAAATCCGAAGGAAGTAGAAGTTCGTCTTCACGACTGAGGATTTTTATCAAACGTAGTGTGTATCACGGGATGAATTCTTTCTCTAAGCGGCTGCCGAATAGGCAGCTGCCTAATCGCACAATAGTTGCGCCGTAGCGTATCGCGGTTTCGTAATCGCCGCTCATGCCCATAGAAAGCTGGGTAATGTGCGGGTCGCGGGCTTTGTACGCGCTGAAAATTCCGTTCATTTGCGCGTACAGCTTTTCGGGCGCGTTTATGGGCAGCACGGGCATAAAGCCGTTTATACGGATATGCGGCAGCTGCTTGCAGTAGGTATACAACGCCTCGACTTGCTGCGGCAATACGCCGCTTTTAGTATCCTCGCAGCCTGCGTTGATTTCGATAAGAATGTTGGTTTGCACCCCTAACTTTGCGCTTTGCTTTTCTATCTCGTCCGCAAGCGCAATTCGGTCTACGGAATGAATTAGGGCGGTTTTTCCGATAAGGCTTTTAACCTTGTTGGTTTGCAAGCTTCCAATAAAGTGCCACGTAACGCCGCACACCCCGTCTGCTTTGCTTAAAAATTCCTGCACGCGGTTCTCGCCTGCCAAAGTAATCCCGCACTGAGCCGCTTGATTGATGTATTCGGCGTTTACGGATTTAGTGGCGGCTAAAACGGCAACCGAATCAACAGGGCGGCTTGCCTGCATGCAAGCGCGCGCAATGTTTTGCTTAATTAGTTTAATATTTTCTTGTATCTGCGTCAAGCCTTTTTTTGCTCCTTACCCGCTAGGGGAATTTACCGATAAAATGATATGGTTTACTATTTTGTCCGCGATTTCTATTCCCGCAGCTTCGGCGGCTTTAAAATACGCGTTTGAGTTGGCCTCTAAAAAATAATACTGCCCGTTTTCTTCTAAAAAGTCGATTGCGCCGAAATCCAATCGGAGGGCTTTTGCGGCGGTTTCGGATAAGTGTTTAAGGCTTTCAGTAAGGGCGGTAATTTCGGTTTTGCCGCCTGTCGCCGCATTCGCCGTAAACGAGGCAGTGTTGGTGCGCTTAAACGCCGCTATCGCCTTGCCGCCTACGGTATACACGCGTATATCCTCGCCGCGCTTGCCGATAAGCTTTTGATACTGGTGCGGGATATACAGCAGGCGTTTATGCGCGGTTTCTAGCTGTGCGCGGGTTTTTATAAGCGATACTTGTTTGCCCAAACTTCCTATGTTTTGCTTAACAATCAGCGGATAGCCGAACGCATTTTCTACAAGGCTTAATAAGTTTTTATCGGCACACGGCGCGGCTGCTGCATATTTAAGCGGGGCAAAAACGGTTGGGATTAGCGGAATATGTGCTTGGGATAAAAGCACGTAGGTTTTGCTTTTATCGTCGCAGTGTTCTAACGCGAATGAATTATTAAACACGCGCACGCCGCTTTGCTCTAAGCATTTTGCCAAAACAACGTCTTTATCCCAAAAGATAACAAAATCGATTTCGGGCAGTTTGGGTGCGCCGCCGAACTGCGCATATACAACAGGGCTGTGCAAACAAACGCCGCGCTTAGAAAAGCACTCGGTAAGACGGGCTTGCACATAATCTTGGCCTTCGTCTGTATAATACTTGTTAAAGAGTAACGCGCCTTTCAAAACATGCTCCGCCTAATCGAAGTGCTGCCGACTAATCAGCACTTCCCTACTCTATAATACAACAAAAAAGTTTTTTTTGCAAGCATTTCTAAAAAGAAAACAGCTGTTTTAGGATTAGACAAAAACAGCTGTTTAAAAATGGTTTACCTATAGCTTAAGGATACAAGCTCTGCTTAATTAAAAAACAAAGCTCCAAGGGGCAAGGTCTTGACCTAAAACAAACACGATAACGTCAACTCCGTTTCTTTGCACAGTATAGTTTGCACCATACCATGTTGCGACATCCTGCGCCGTAGCAATGTCGGGGCAATCAAATAAAATAAAGAATCGGTTGCTTGCAATAATGTATTCGTAATCTATGCCAAAGTCTTCAAGCTCTGCTAAAATGTCTGTAATGGGGTCTGTATTTACCGAATGAGGATTAAGATAATAACCCGCCGCTTGATACGCACGCAAAATTTCTACGTTGCGGCTGTTTGCGCTTTCGGGGCCGAATACATATTTCCAAGGGACAAAATCCCAACCTATCAAACAAATTATAGCGTTTGCGCCATAAATTCTAAAATCAAAATATTCGTCAAACTCTTCAAAAAGCCCTATAACAAACGCATTGGCAAGCTGGGCGGACGGCGCATCGACCAAAACAAATATTCTGCGCGGGCTTGCATTGGCAGGGCCTAGGATAAAGTCGAAGTCGTAGCCTAATAGTAAAAACTGATCAAAATATTCAGCAGCTATACGCGTTTCTGCTGTTTCAATATTTAAGACGTAGCCTGCTTTGACGTATGCGTCTAAAACGGTTTGGTTTTCCGATTTAACCGCGATAGGAATTTCAACCGAAATGCCGCTGTGCGATACGGTAATTTTTTCGTCCGCTGCCGTTAAAGCGCGGGACGGACTGACGGTAAAAGAGGTTACCTTTCGGGTAGTACCGTCTTCTAACGTGCCGGTAACCACCATGCCGGCTTTGTCAAACGTTTGCCCGATTGCGTATGCGGTTTTAAAATTGCCGCTTACTTCAAGCTCTACTACCTCCGAAGTGGTGAAGCACGCGGCAGCCGACAACGCAAACGCTATAACAAGCATTAGCGGAAACAAAACTCTTGCAATTTTTTTCATAAATCATTCTCCTTTTTGGTTGTCGTTTAAATTTTAGTTTGCAACCTAACTAATATTATACGGCAAAAAAATTTAAAAAGCAAGCAAAAATTGCAAAGTTTTTTTTCGAATTTTATCGTACAAAAGTATTATTTTACTTTAACAGATTTTTTAGGTGAATTTTTTGCGCTTGATGTAGGTGGTGTGGAGAATGTCGTGTGCTTTGTGGCTGCCGGGTTTGCCGAAGTAATCTTTATAGAGGGCTTTGATTACGGGATTTTCGTGGCTTTTGCGCAAGTTGGCTCTTTTATCTTTATTGTATATCGTTTTAGCGCGCTCGATGCGCAAATCAGTTTGGTTGCGCACATTGGCGGATTGAATAGGCTGTCCGCCGCCGTTGACACAGCCGCCGGGACAAGCCATAACTTCTATCATATGGTAGTTGGATTTACCTGCCTTAATTTCGTCCATGATGATGCGTGCGTTGGCAAGCCCCGAAACTACGCACACCTTAACCTCTGTTTCGCCTAATTTAACGGCGGCCTCTTTAATGCCCTTTGTACCGCGCACCGCTTTAAAATCTACGTTTGCAAGCGGTTTTCCCGAAACGGTTTCGCTTAATGTGCGCAGTGCGGCCTCCATTACGCCGCCAGACGCGCCGAAAATTAACCCCGCCGTACTGCCCTCTCCTACGGGAGAATCGAAAGGCGCGGATTTTATGGCTTTAAAATCTATGCCTGCGGACTTGATTAGCCGCGCAAGCTCACGCGTGGTGAGTACCGCATCGATATCCGCAAAGCCGGAGGCGGCTTGGTTAGCGCGCATGCGCTCGTACTTTTTTGCCGTACACGGCATAATAGAAACTACGCGGATTTTGGAAGGGTCGGTTTTAGTTTTTTCGGCATAATACGTTTTCATAACCGCGCCGAACATTTGCTGCGGCGACTTGCACGACGAAAGGTGCCCTAGCAGCGCGGGGTAATTAAATTCTATAAAACGCACCCAACCGGGGCTGCAACTGGTAATCATGGGCAGCTTGGCGGTAGTGTCTTTTAGCCGTTCAAGCAGCTCCGCGCCCTCCTCCATGATGGTTAAATCTGCCGTCATGTCGATATCGAATACCTTAGAAAAGCCTAGCATTTTAAGCGCGGCAACCATTTTGCCCTCGCTGTCCGCGCCGATTTGTCCGCCGAATTCCTCGCCTAAAGTAACGCGGACGCTGGGGGCCGTGCCTACGATTACGGTTAAATCGGGGTCTGCGATATATTCTAAAACCTTTTGCGTATCGTCTTTTTCGGAAAGCGCGCCTGTCGGACAAACCGTGATACATTGTCCGCAAGCCACACACGGCGTTTCGCCCAACGGCTTATCAAACGCACAGCCAACGTAGGTATTAAAGCCGCGGCTGCTTGCGCCGATTACGCCTACGCTTTGAATTTCGTGGCACGCGCCGATACAACGGCGGCACAGCACGCATTTGTTGTTGTCGCGCACGATGTAGGGATTGTTATCCTCTACCTCGAATTTTAACATCGCGCCCTCGTAGGCGGTTTCGTCGCAGTTGAATTCTTTGCTTAAATTTTGCAGCTCGCAATTGCCGCTGCGCACGCACGAAAGACATTTTTTATCGTGGTTAGAAAGTATCAATTCTACCGTGGTTTTGCGGGAGGCGCGAATTTTTTGCGTGTTGGTTGTTACCTCCATTCCGTCTGTTGCAACGGCGGAACACGCGGTTACTAAGCTGCGCGCGCCTTTTACCTCTACCACGCATACGCGGCAAGAACTGTCTTGACAGACGTCCTTTAAATAGCACAGCGTAGGAATGTTAAAGCCCGCCGCTTTGGCTGCCTCTAAAATGGTTGCGCCCTCTGCCACCGTTACGGGCGTGTTGTTAATGGTTAATGTAATATTTTTCATAAAGCTTGTATCTCCTTAATCGGCGGTTGGATTTTATTTAGAAATCGCGCCTTTTTTGCACGCGCCTACGCATGCGTCGCACTTAATACACTTAGCCGTATCGATGACGTGCTTGCCTTTAAGCTCGCCTATAATGGCGTCTACGGGGCATACGCGCTTGCACAGCGTACAGCCGATACATTTTTCGGGAATAATAGTATAGCTGACTAACGCCTTACATACGCCTGCGGGACATTTTTTGTCGCGCACGTGCGCAACGTATTCGTCGCGGAAATATTTTAGCGTAGAAAGCACGGGGTTGGGCGCGGTTTGCCCCAGTCCGCACAGCGAATTATCTTTAATGTAGTGGCTGAGTTGTTCTAGTTTATCTAAGTCGGACAGCTCGCCCTTGCCCTCGCTGATGCGCTCTAATATTTCGTATAAGCGTTTGTTTCCGATTCGGCACGGCGTACATTTGCCGCACGATTCTTCTTCGGTAAACTCTAAGTAGAATTTAGCGATATCTACCATACAGTTTTCCTCGTCCATAACAATCAAGCCGCCCGAACCCATCATGCTGCCTAAGGCAATAAGGTTGTCGTAGTCTATGGGGGTGTCGATATGGCTTGCGGGAATACAGCCGCCGCTAGGGCCTCCCGTCTGCGCGGCCTTAAACTTTTTGCCGTTAGGGATTCCGCCGCCGATTTCTTCGATTACCGTGCGCAGTGTAGTTCCCATAGGAATTTCTACTAAGCCCGTATTATTGATTTTTCCGCCTAGTGCGAAAACCTTAGTGCCTCTGCTTTTTTCGGTGCCTATCGCGGCAAACCACTCTGCGCCGTTTAAGATGATTTGCGGAATGTTGCCTAAGGTTTCTACGTTGTTAATTAGGGTAGGCTTATCGAATAAGCCTTTAACGGCAGGAAAAGGAGGACGTTGGCGCGGCTCTCCGCGTTTGCCCTCGATACTGCGCAAAAGGGCTGTTTCTTCGCCGCAGACGAATGCGCCCGCGCCTAAGCGGATTTCTATATCGAAAGCGTGGCCTAAGCCCATCGCGTTTTTGCCTAAAATTCCGTATGCGCGCGCTTGCTTAATAGCAATATCTAAACGGCTTACCGCAATCGGATATTCTGCGCGTACATATACATAGCCTTTATCCGAACCTACCGCGTAGCCCGCTATCATCATGGCCTCGATAATAGACTGCGGGTCGCCCTCTAATATCGAACGGTCCATAAACGCGCCGGGGTCGCCCTCGTCGGCGTTGCAGACTACATATTTTTGCTTGCCCTTAGCCTCTAAGCAAAACTGCCATTTAAGCCCCGTTAAAAAGCCGCCGCCGCCGCGTCCGCGCAAGCCTGACGCCTTAATGCAGTCGATTACCTGTTGGCGCATCATTTGCGTTACGGCCTTTTCGTACGCGCTGTATCCGTCGTAGGCAAGGTATTCATCGATGTCTTCGGGGTCTATCAGTCCGCAGTTTTTTAAAACAATGCGCTGCTGACTTTTATAGAATGCCGATTCGGCTATGGATTTATTCACGCCCTTTTCGCAGGTATCCGTGCCTAAAAGACGCGTAACAATGCGCCCCTTTAAAATATGCTCGGACACAATTTCTTTAACGTCCGACACCGATACGGGGCCGTAAAACGCGCCTTCGGGATAAATAACTACAATCGGGCCTTTGGCGCAAAGCCCGAAACAACCCGTAAAAATCAGCTTGATTTCTTGCTCGATGCCCAAAGCTGCCGCTTCTTTTTTAAATTCGTCCATGATTAGCTTAGACTGACCGCTTACACAGCCCGTTCCGCCGCAAACCAAAATATGCGCTCTTTCCCGCATTTATTTTTCCCCCTTGTCGGCAATAGCGTAGGTGTAGGTATATTCCTGAATAGGTTGTCCGCTTAGCACGTGGCTTTTAAATACCGCGCGCATTTTATCGGGGTCCATCAGAACATAGGTAACCTTTTCTTTTCCGGGGAAAAACACCTCTACAATCGGTTCGTACGCGCAAATGCCTACGCAGCCCGTCTGCCCCGCTTTTACGTTGCTAAGCCCCGATTTTGCCGTTTCCTCTGTTAAGGCGGCTAACACGGCGCGCGCGCCCGCAGCAATACCGCACGTTGCCATGCCTACCACCACGCGGATATCGTTGCCGCCTGCTTGTTCGCGGCTTTGAATTTGCGATTTCATGCGCTCGCGGATTGCTTGTAATTCTTCTAAGCTTTTCATATATGGTTTCCTCCGTTAAGGTTTTTTACGTTTTCGTCAATTAAGTCTTTAAGGTACAGTAAGACGGTTACATCCGACAAATCGTCCTCGCCCAGCGCGTCTTTTACGGCTTTCGTGCAAAACTCGTATGCGCCCGCGTCGGTGCGGTAGATAAAGGTAAAATCGGTTTCGGGTGCGCCGCCTATCATGGTTATCACCGTTTCGGCCATGTCGCCTAACGGCGGACGGTCGATGTGCGATATTTTAAATGTGGCGGTTACGCGCGTGCCTTTGCCTAGCTTACTTTCTATCTGCAAGCTGCCGCCGCTGTTTTCGGCAGCCATGCGGTACAGCGGAATGCCCATGCCTACTCTGCGCGTGGTGCGCGTGGTGGCAAACGGGTCGGACAGCCTTTTTAAAAGTTCTTCGTCCATGCCGTGTCCGTCGTCGGTTATGGCAACGGTTAATACATCGCGCACAAAATCTGCCGTAACTTCCAGCGTAACGGTTTTAGCAAGCGCACGCGTAGAATTGTTGGCGATATCCAAAATATGCAAGGATAATTCCGTCACCCATACATTATAAACAAATATGCGCCGCGCCGTCAACTTAAACGCATACGGTTTTTAAAATTATGTTTAGTTGCACCTCAATTTTTATATGGGTGCGGACACATTTTTCTTTACGGTTTTTTTGAAATGTTTTATTAGCAATATCAGCGATGTAAGCGATACCGTTAAAATCAAACCGAAAAGCCAAATAGCCCAAATATACCAGCCTAAAAGAACAAGCACTAAAAGTAATGCTAAAAAATTTATAAAGCTGACCGCTGTATAAAAGATGCTAATTATCAAAAACGTAATATGCCATGCGTATTGCGCGCCGTATTTTTTGCATAGTACACATAAAGAAGGAGTAACCGCGCATACGGCGGCAGCTAATGCAAGAATCGGTAAAATATCTATCCAAAGCCCGACTATAAAATGCACAATCAGCCAAGTTAAAGCGATTATAGTCAACGCGGCCGCCGCGCTGCTTTTTAATATCAAAGCCCTTTTAGAGGTTGTTTTGTTGGTTGCAACGGCATTTTTTCTTTCGGAAAATTTAATTAGCAGTAAAATAGAATCCGCCGTGAAAAAAATTACGGCCGCGATATGGAAACAAAACGCGCTTATTACAAGCGGATGCGATATGTACATGCTATAATACCAAAGCGCGAACGGGGTTACGCCTATTAGCCCGCACAAAACCACGCTGATAAGGTACGGCTTTACGCGTTTATATTTTATACATACCGCAACAACATACAATGCGGCACATACCGTTGCGGGCAGCCATACCCACAACAATAAAGGCGCAAGCTCCGTGCGCATGTGCGTAACATAAATCGTTAAAAGAAATATTCCGATAAAACCAAGCAACACTTTTAACGCAAGAATAACATATTTTTGAATGTTTTTTTCGTTTCTATATCCATCTTTTAACCCCCTATTCTGCTATGCGTTGTTAAGATTATAAATAATATTTAAGCCGCGCAAGGTTAGTGTGCGGTCGTATTCATTTATAATGGCCGAACGTTGGCCTACAAGCTCGGATAAACCGCCGGTTGCTATTACCTTTGCCTCGCCTGTTTCGGCTTTAATTTTTTGGATAAGGTATTCGATTACCCCGACGTAGCCGTATAAAATACCCGACTGCATATTAAGTATGGTGTTTTTATTAACCACGGCGGGCGGAAAGGTAAGCTCTACTTTGGGCAGACGCGCCGCCGTAGTAGAAAGCGCCTCGCTGGCGTTTTTAAGCCCGAAGCTGATAGGCCCGCCTAAAAATTCGCCCTTTTCGGTAATTACGTTAAAGGTGGTTGCCGTGCCGCAATCTACTAAAATGCACGGCCCGCCGTAGGTGTAGTACGCCGCCACGCTGCCTACTATCCTGTCTGCGCCTACCTCTTTGGGGTTATCGTACTTTATGTTAAGCCCGCACTTTATGCCGCTGCCCACAATGAGGGGCTTACGGTGCGTGTAGTGCGTTATCATATGCTCGATGGTATAGATAAGGTTGGGATTGACCGAACTGATAATAACGCCCGTAATGTCTTTGGGGGTGATTTTTTGCGCGGCAAACATAATACTGCGCAGCAGCATCCAGTATTCGTCGCCCGTTTTAGACTTGCTAGACGAAAGACGCATGCTGTCTAGCAGCTTATCCTGCGAAAACAGCCCTACCTTTATGTTGGTGTTGCCGATATCAAAAACCAGATTCATGCGGTTTTGCCTCCTTTTGTTCGGGGTCTTGTTGAGGTGGGTCTTGTGTGTTGTTGTTTTGCGGGTTATTGTTTTGAGGGTCAAGGCCTTGTTGAGGCGGGTCTTGTGTGTCGGGGTCTTGTTCTTCGTCGTCTTGCGTATCGGGAATTTGCGTTAATTTGGGGGCAAAGCCGCCTATTTTTAACGCCTTTCCTGCGGTTAAACAAAGCGTAGGAATCAATAGATTTACTGCTACTAATTCCGCCGCACCCATACCGATTAGCAAAGGCACTGCCGCGATTGCGGTAGTTTCTCCTATCGGGAAAGAGGGCAAAAACAACACCAGCGCGGTAATTACTAATACAGAGTTGGTTAACACCCCTACGGTTGCCGCGATGTTGTACGGCAAAACTCTGCTTACCCTTCCGCTGCCCTTAAAAAGTTTTTTAGCACCCCAAAAGGCCAATGAGGCAAACAAGCCTACCAGTATGCGCGGAAGTATCATAATGGCCGAAAGCACGGCAAAAATTTCTAAGGAGTGGCCGCCTAACAGCATTGAATACATTAAGCATACGCACCCTGCAAATACGCCCACGATAAGCCCGTGCTTGTATCGGTATGAACACGCCACAAAAAGTACAGGAATTAAAAACGCCGCTACGGGCATCCACGCCAGCGCAAACATCAGCGCGACGGCTACGGCGCAAACCGTAATATCTTTGGATTTAATTTTCATAATGCTTTTCTCCGTGTAGACGCCCGAATTTTTTGAGGGGTCGCCTCTTGCTTGAAATTTTACTATACTGTACGGTTCGAAAAAAAATCCGTTCCCGTCAAAATTATTATAGCATAGGTGTATGGATTGCGTCAAGCGTATACAAACAACACAGGGGGACGGAGTAATGTGCTATTTTCTATAATAGCACATTACTCCGTCCCCCTGTGTTGGTCCCCCTGTGTTGGCATAAAAAAACCCCGCCATTAGATTAAGGCGGGGTCGGGCCGTAGCCCAGTATGAAAGTGGTTTATTTGCAGCAGACTTCTTTGCCGCCGCCGCAGAAACAGCTTAGCAGAATAAGTAATAAGAAAATTTCGCAGCAATCGTTTCCGCAGTCTTTGCGACCGTGGCCGAACCCGAATCCGCCGCCGCCACCGCCGCAGCAGCATAACAGAATGATAATCCACCACCAGTCAAAGCCGCCGTTGCATCCGCAATCATTTCGGAACATGGTTTTTTCCTCCTTTAAATAATTCTGGCGCACCCAAAAATAAATGCTGCTGCCAACCGTTTCTCCGTCCGCTAGAAACGGTTGCAGCCGCCGCCACGCCGCTGCCTTGTTTTTTAATACACGGCAAAACGTGCGTTTTTTTCTTGTGTGCGCCGAGAGGCTGTTGTCAGCCCCGGTTCATTTGCGCCCCGCAGGTAAACAGATATATCCTATTTCATAGTATGTATAAAGGGCTAAGTTGTGCGGAAAATATATAAATTTTTCTAAAAAAATGCAATCGAAAAAACAAGGAGTGTGCCTAGATGTACACAACTGAGGCGGCGCGGTAGACGCAAACGCAAATGCGGCGATGGATAAGCTTTTATTAGCGGATTTTAATGTGCGCTTCTCTAAGCTGCTGCTCAGAAACTTCGCCGGGCGCGCCCAACAATAAGTCTTGCGCGTTAGCATTAAACGGAAAAGCAATTACCTCGCGGATATTTTCTTGGCTTGATAGCAGCATAACTATGCGGTCTAAGCCGGGTGCCATGCCTGCGTGCGGCGGTGCGCCGTAATGAAATGCCTCGTACAATGCGGGAAATTTTTGACGCAAATCGTCTTCGGTATAGCCTGCAAGCTGAAACGCTTTTTTCATAACATCGGGTTTGTGGTTGCGCACCGCGCCGCTAGAAAGCTCTACGCCGTTGCATACGATGTCGTACTGATATGCCAAAATTTGCAGAGGGTCTTTATCCCACAGCGCGCTAAGCTCGCCTTGCGGCATAGAAAAGGGGTTGTGCGTAAACTCTATCTGCCCCGTTTCGGGGTTTAGCCCGTACATCGGGTAATCTACAATATAGCAAAATTCAAAACGCGACGTATCTATAAGATTTAATCTTTGCGCAAGCTCGGTGCGGATTTGCCCCGCCAGCTTGTCTACCGTGTCCGCGCCGTCGCTGATAAAAAACAGTACGCCGTTGGGCTTTAAATTAAACCGCTTTAACAATTCTTGCTGCTGCGGCTCGGATAAAAACTTGACAATCGGCCCTTTTAAGCCATCGTTGTGCCGCGCGATATAGCCTAAGCCTTTCATGCCGATAGACAGCGCGAATTCTAACATTTTTTCAAAAAACGATTTGCTTTGCAAGGCGCAGTCCGCAACAGCAATTCCGCGCACGGGCTTACTCTTGAACGGCGCGAAATCCACCGATTTAAAAAAGTCGGAAAGGTCGCGGATAAGCAGCGGGTTACGTAAGTCGGGCTTGTCCGTTCCGTAAGTAAGCATGCTTTCGGCGTACGGAATGCGGCGGAAAGGCGTTTTAGATATCTTTTTGCCCGCGCCGAACTTTTTAAACACCTTGCTTAACAACGTTTCGCCTACTTTTAAAACGTCCTCTTGCGTAGCGAACGCCATTTCAAAATCTACCTGATAAAATTCGCCTGGGCTGCGGTCGGCACGCGCGTCCTCGTCGCGGAAGCACGGCGCGATTTGAAAATATTTATCAAAGCCCGACGTCATAAGCAGCTGCTTAAACTGCTGCGGGGCTTGCGGAAGTGCGTAAAATTTTCCGTGATGCTTGCGGCTGGGCACTAGATAATCTCTTGCGCCTTCGGGCGACGATGCGGTTAGGATAGGCGTTTGAATTTCTAAAAATCCCATGCGTTCCATTTGACTGCGGATAAATGAGGTTATGCGGCTGCGCAGCACCATGTTTGCGTGAACGCGGGGGTTTCTTAAATCTAAAAAACGGTATTTTAGGCGCAAATCCTCACGCGTGGCATCGCTTGCGCCTACCTCAAACGGCAGCTTAGCGGGCGCGGGGCTTAAAACCTCTATGCTTTGCGCCTTTAACTCTACCCTGCCCGTTGCAAGCTTAGGGTTGACGGTATCGGAAGTGCGTTCGCGCACGGTACCCGTAACCGAAATAACGCTTTCTTTGGACGGTAAATTTACGTTTTCATCGCTGAACACTACCTGCGTAACGCCGTAATGGTCGCGCAAATCTACAAACGTAACGCCGCCGTGGTCGCGCACGGTGTCTATCCAGCCTGCTAATACAACGGTTTCGCCTACGTGGACGGATGTTAATTCATTACAATTTTTTGTTCTGTACATATCCGAAAGTATACAAAAAGTTTGGCGTAAAGTCAAGTGTTTTTTGCGGGTTTTGGCGGCGCGGAAATTTCTATTTGACCTAAGAAAAAAATTGCGCTATACTGTATGCCATGCAGGATGAGTTTACAATCGCACCCGTTTTTGTACCGCTGCTGACGGACTGGTACAAGCAAAACGCACGGGCTTTGCCGTGGCGCGAAACACCCGCTAACCCCTACCGTGTGTGGGTGTCGGAGATTATGCTGCAACAAACGCGCGTACATCAAGCAATAGGTTATTTTGAACGGTTTACAAAACGCTTTACGGACATTGCAAGTTTAGCCGCCGCCGATGAGGGTGAGGTTTTAAAGCTGTGGGAAGGTTTAGGCTATTACAGCCGCGCACGCAATTTAAAGCGGGCGGCTGAAACTGTTGCAGCTGAATACGGCGGACAGCTGCCCGCAGATTATAACGCAATCCGCCGATTAAAAGGCATAGGCGATTACACCGCCGCCGCACTATGCGCAATTTGTTTTAATATGCCCGCAGCAGCCGTAGACGGCAATGTTTTGCGCGTGATTACCCGCGTATGCGCCAGTGAGGCGGATATTGCAGACCCCAAAACTAAGCGCGTTATTGCCGCCGCTTTGCGCCCGCTTTACGAAACCGCGCAAAATCGCGGCGAACTGTTGCAAGCCATGATGGAATTAGGCGCGCTGATTTGCACGCCGAAGCCGAAATGCGGCGCGTGCCCTCTACTAAAAATTTGCAAAGCGTACGCATTAGATGCAAGTCAAAGCTTTCCCATAAAATCTGCCAAAAACAAAAAAACGCGCCATAACCTTACCGTTTGCATCGTACAATGCGGACACACTTACGCACTGCGCAAACGCGGCGCGCACGGGTTGCTTGCAGGGCTTTACGAATTTATAAATTTTGACGGTCATTTAAGCGAAAGCGCGGCAATAAAGGCCTTAAATGCCGCAGGGCTTACTAACCTATGTTTGTGCGGAGAAAAAACCGCTTCGCATATTTTTACGCATAAAATTTGGGACATGCGCGTGTATTATTATTCTTGCCAAAAGCAAGAAGGCTTTTTTTTATGGGAAAATCCCGCAAAGGTTGCCCTACCCGCCGCGTTTAAAAAATTGTTGACAAACCAACCCGATTTGTAATATACTAAACTTCGGGCTGTCGTTTGCGGAGGTGGCGGAATGGCAGACGCGCTAGTCTCAGACGCTAGTGGTTAATTCTCGTGTGGGTTCAAGTCCCATCCTCCGCACCATGAAAACCCCGTAAAAATAAAATTTTTACGGGGTTTTCAATTAAATTTTTCCCTATCGGGAAAAGTGAAATTTGTGCCAAAAGGCACAAGTGAAATTGCCTATGGCAATGAAATTGTGCCTTGCGGCACAGTTACGGATAGATTATAGGAAAAATTTAATTTCACTGATTGCCGTCAAGGCAATCAATTTCACTCGAACGCAAGTGAGAATTTCAATGCCATAGGCAATTTCACTTTACTTTTCACAAGATTGCAACTATAATTACAGCATGGAAAAAAGTCAGCTTATTGAAAAATCTAAAAGATTTGCTATTATGTTTTTTCCACCCAACCCACTCAGTGAGTGTTAAAACGAATTTAGTCTAAATCCGTATGTAACCTATACTTTCCGCAAACTGTACATTTGAATAAATGTCCTTCAAGTGAAGAGTTTTCTGTCATTTGAATTAACATATTATCAATTTCTTCTATGGTCATAGGCATTTGCTTGTAGTAAAATGTTTTTGATAAGTCGGTTCTAACCTGTTTATAAATACCCATTTTCATTAAATCTGCAATATAAACTTGTCCAATATACATACAAGGCGTTTTACAATGCGATAGCCACTCTTTTTCTTGAATAGTCGTAAAAGACGGGGTTCTATACATAATCTCTTCGGTTATTGCCTTGTCAGCTGTTCTGTTTGCAATAGAACTTTTGTCCGTAAACGCACCGCCGAATTTTTTTATAGCTTCGCCATTTGCAATACAATAAAGGCATAAATTGTTTATATCGGCAAAATCTCCTTTTGCGTCCATATATCCGTCTATCCCTGCTATATAACTATATTTGTCAACTTTCCCGCAACACTCACAAGGCACAGAACTCTCAACAACCGATGGCGTTCTTAGTGGGTTAGGAAAAAACTTAAATGTCGGGTATTCGGACGGATATTCTATATCTTTTAGCAAATAAGGGTTTGGGTCTTGCAATGCCTCTTTGTATAATTCCTCAATGGTTTTTTTGGGGGCAGACGGTTTTAAATCTCTTGTAACAAATTTTATCATTGCACCACTCTTTACGCATTCCATACAAAAAAACCTATTAGGACTTTCGTCATTGAAAGAAATTGTGTTTGTTGTAGATTTACCGCATAACTCACATTTAGTATCCGCTTCTTTCTTTTTCCTTTTGAAAAGGTCAAAAAATCCCATTTAGACACCTCAATAATCAGATTGTTTAGATTATAACATTTTCTAAATTTAAAATCAAGCAAATTAATTTAATGTATTAAAAAGGCTTGCGCGGAGGGTGCCTTGCAAGCCTTTTTGGAGAATTTTTTAAAACAAATCGGAATGTGTGCCTGTTCTGGTAAATAATAAAATAAGTCTTCCTTTGTCAACTATCCAACAAAGCAGCCAGTCGGGCTCTATATGACATTCTTGAACTCCTGCATATTTTCCTTTTAACGTATGCTCACGGTGCTTTTTATCTAACTGTTTGCCCTCTGCAAGCAGCTTGATAATAGTTTGCAGCTTAACCATATCCTTGCCGCGCTTTTTAAGTTTTTGATAATCTTTTTCAAACTGGTTAGAAAAAATTACTTGATATTTCATTTGTCAAGCTCCGCAAACATATCGTCTACATTAGAAAAGGTTTTTAGGTTGGGGTCTGCAAGCATTTGTCTTGCCTGTAAAAGAGCCGCCTCGGTCTCGGCGTTGTATCTTGGTCTAGCTAACTTAAAGGGAATGCCTTGGTTGAAAACAATCTGACGATAATAGATATTTATGGCATCTGTGGGCGAAATTCCCAAATCACTTAGCACCGATTCGGCGTTTGCTTTTAACTGCGCATCAATTCTTGCGTGAACGGTTCCTGTGTTAGACATTTTTTTACCTCCGCTGTATAGGATATGTATAGTATAGCAGATTATTTAACCCTTTGCAACATTTTTTTTGAAATTTAATATTTTTTTGCTGTTTTGTGTTGCAATGTTTAAAAAAAAGGCTTGCGCGGGGGCATGAAAAAACCCGTAAAAATAAAAATTTTTGCGGGGTTTTTCAATTAAATTTTTCCCTATCGGGAAAAGTGAAATTTGTGCCAAAAGGCACAAGTGAAATTGCCTATGGCAATGAAATTGTGCCTTGCGGCACAGTTGCGGATTGATTTATAGAAAAAACTGCAAAAGCAGATTAGCAACTGTTGCAATGTATTTAAAAAGACTTGCGCGGGGGTTGCCCTTGCAAGCCTTTTTTGGGTTTGGTTAGTGAATTTTTGGGGGTGGATTAGGGTCGGGTTGCCGCCCAGTTTAGGTCTGTAACGTTTACCGTGCCGGGGATATTTGAGGGGTTGCCTGCAAAACGTTGATTCTCGCGCCCTCCGTATACAGTGCCTGTAATGGTCATAAAGCCTTCGGAACCGGAAAGAGTACCGTAACTGGCAATCGTCCAACCGACAATTCCTCCGCGGTCGTTATTGTTCCAATTTGTGTTGGTAATTTCGATATCCACTACCGCCGTTACTTGGATAGTGCCGTTTACAACTCGGGTTCTGCCGGAGTTTAACGCATCATAGGTAGCTTGCGGCGCAGATTGCGTCATATTAGCTTGGTTAGGAGCTTGGGTAATCTCACCAAAAAGCCCGCCTTGACGATTGTTTCCTGCCGTACCTGTAATGCGTACTGTGGCATTTAGGTTTTCGATTATTATAATATTGCTATCCCCTTGTACGCTTCCGATAAGTCCGCCCCAGCGTTCTGCCGCTGAGTCATTTAGCGTTATGTCTAACACAAAGTTCCTTGACAATAAATAACCGCTAGTGTTTAGACCGATTGCGCCGCCGAAGTTTTGGAAATTACCATTGCCGTATATCGTGCCTTCAAACGAAGAGTTGTCTAAAATCAGTTCGCCTCTATCGTTCATAAACCCTACAAAACCGCCTTTCGGTCCGTTTGCTGTTGAGTGGATTACTGCGTCCTTCATGTGAACATTATTGATATAACCCATTCGTTCACCTTGCCATATTCTACCCGCTATAAAGCCGACATTAGTTCCGTTTCCAGCCGTCATAACAGGTCTGAGAAGCGTAAGATTTTGCACTCTGCCTACGCGGTCAATCGCCTTAGCACCGCTTTGAACTCCTAAATTGGTAAATAAGCCGTTGTTGCCTGTGCCGCCGTCTAAGCGGAAGTCTATAAGGCTTTTGTTGTTGCCCTCTAAAATGTGGGTAAACTCGAAGTTTGCGGCTGTCCACGCAGGCTCTTCGCTCGGCATGGTGATGTCGTTAAGCAAGTAAACGTGTTGATTTACATTTAGCGCGGCTCTAAATTCCGCCCACGTGCTTACCTCTGCAACGGTACGGCCGTCATCGGGTATAGGCTCATCGGCGCGGGCGGTTACGGTTACCGTTACCGTTGCGGTGCGGGGTTGGCCGTCTGAGGCTAAGCCTACGGTGGTTGCGGTAATTACTGTTGTACCTTCGGCTACTGCCGTAACCAGTCCGTCCGCGCTGACAGTGGCAAAACTAGGGTTGCTTGAAACCCATGTAACCGTTTTGATATCTGCGTCTATCGGGGCAACCTCTGCACTAAGCTGTGCGGTTCTACCTTGCGGCAGCTCTAACGCGCCGCCCGTTACCTCATCGCCCGTTACGGTAATGCCCGTTACAGGGATAGGCGTTTCTACGGTTATGCCTGTGATTTGCGCCCACGCGCCTTGATAGCCTACCCATACAGCCGTTGTATCGGACGGCAGACCTGCTAGCGGCGCACCGCCAGAAGAAAGCGATACGGTAAATTGGTCTGCTATATCCGAATTATAGGTTACTGCGCTTACCGAACCGAAGTTAAGGTCCGGCTGAATAACTAGGCCAGTTAGGTCAAAGGCCTCGTTTTCGAAGTAGTCTAGCTTAGTAGGCATAGAGGTTATGGCAATACTTGTAACCGATATAGGGGTTACTGTGATAGGGATAATAATGGTTTGGTAATGATACGATACCGTAATTTGCGTAACGGCGGGGGTTAGGCTTACGTTAAGCGCGGGGGTAAAGGTAAAGTCGCCTTCGTTGCCCGTGTATGCTACCGTAGCGGGGCCCGTCATACCTGCCGCATATGTTACGTCTAGCACAAGTCCTGCGGGGTTAAAGTTTTGGGTTGCGAAGTAGGTTACGGCGTGTGTACTGCCCGCATTAACCGTTGCACCCGTTACGCCGTTTTTGCGGCGGCTAAGCTGAATGGTGCTTTGGGCAATACCGCCGTCCCCTGTGGCGATAAGGTTGCCGTGACTATAATTGACACCGTTAAGTCCGATTTCATTGGTAAAGTCACCTACAATTGCACGTTGGTCTGCTAAATAGCCGTTACCCGTTTCGTTAAGCAACAGCGTAACGAGGGTAAACGTATTTTGGTGATTTGACTCCGTTCTGCCGAAAATACCGCCCATCCTATCTACGGTATTGGCGTAGTGGAATTCGATATCAACGTTAGTAAAAGTATTATTTAGCGGTTGCGTATGCAAGCCTATTACTCCGCCAATGTTGCTGCCGCCAGCCGCCTCCCATCGTGTAATGATTTTGCCGCCTGACATTTCGATACCCGTGCCGCCAAGAACCCGTCCCGCCAGTCCGCCACGATTGGTTCCGCTGTCTTTAAACGTAACATCTATCGTGCAATCGGTAAAGTCTAAGCGACGGTACACTAACCCGACAAAACCGCCGACGCCAGTGTTGTCGCTGCTACCAGTGGACTCGAACACCACCTCTACGTTACAATTTGTAAACGACATAACAGCGTCATCGTTCCAGCCGATAAGCGCGCCCGCATTAACAGCAGCGGTAGTGGTAAAGATAAGGTTTTTTACTGTAATGTTGTTGATTTGTCCGTTTCTGCCGAAATTTGAGATTAATCCCGCAGTACCCGTTGCGTTGATAACGGGATTTACAAAGGTTAAGTTTTCTACGCGTGAATTCGCATTATTCATGTTTGCGAAAAGCCCGCCTGTTGCGTTAAGATTACGGATTTCAAAGCCACCCCCATTGAATGCGCCGACCAAAGCACGATCAGCAGGCGCAAACGGAGTACCCGCAGTGGCGGAGGCGTCTGCGTGGCCTGTAAGTGTGTAGTTTGCGGCGGTTCTGTTATCGTTATCGGCCGTTTCGCCTGTTTGAGAATCGTCCGAACCTAGCAGATTGCCTGTTCTTAACCAGTGGCTTAGCCATGTCCAACGGATAGACGCCGCTTGGTTGGGATCTACCACCGTGACGGTGGCTACGTTGCTAGGGGTAGTGGCGATGGTGATGTTGTTTATAGGAGGATTGGTGTTGGTGTTGGTTACTTCTACATAATAGTAATAGGTGTTGTCTGCGTTGGCGGGTACGCTGTACGTATTGCTTGTTGCGTCTGCGATAGGCGCGCCGCCGCTGTTAGAGGCAGAAGTATTAGAGTACCATTGATAGCTTAGCTCTCCCCCGTCGGGCGAAGTTGCTTCTACCGTTAGTACGCGCGTGCCGCCTAAGTCTACCGAACCACTAAGGGGGTGTGTAGTTATTTCGGGCGCGGCGGCGTTGATTGCCGCGTCTGTTAGAGGGAATGTTACGGTAAAGACTAAGGTGCCGGCATTGTTAGAAACCCACACGGGCGCAATGCCGTGTACCGTAAAGCCTGCGATAGAGGCAGTATCGGTGTAGGAGGCAAATGTGCGGTCTATAATACCGGTTGCTGCCGCTGTGAGGGTTATGGTTGCGGTGTAGGCGGTATCAAAGCCGAAGTTTCCGCCGCCTGTAAACGCGCCGTCTGTCCATGCTAGGGCGGCGGTAAAGCCTGTGCCGTTGTTAATAGCGGTAGAGGGCGCGGCGTGTACCGCAGGGGCAACCACGCCTGTTATCGGCGCGGCATCTACGGGTTGCACATCGTTAGAGGTTTCGGGGAATGTTACGGTAAAGACAAGCTGTGTGCCGCTGTTGGATACAAATTCGGGTGCATTGCCGTTTACGGTAAAGCCTGCGATTGCGGCGGTATCGGCAAACACGCCTTTAAAGGTGTAGCCTGTGGCTGCTGTAAGGGTGATTTCTGCCGTGTAGGCGGTTGAGTAATCAAACGTTGCGGGGTTACCCTCCCACACTAAGGCGGCAGTAAAGCCTGTGCCGTTGTCGATATCGGTAGAGGGTGCCGCGTTGCCTATCGGGGTTATTACGCCCGTTAAGGGGCTGGCGGTTATGCGGGTGTTGATAATCAGCGTTACTTCTTTTACAAAGCCTGCGTCCGCGCCGTGTTCTAGCGTTTTTACGGTTAGGCGCACGGTTACGGTGCCGCTTGACTCGGCCTCAACGGAAAGGCTTTCGCCTGTGAGGTTAGGGCTAGAAACGGTAACCGCTGCTCCGTCTGCCTCCCATAAAATGCTTGCGTAGCGGTTTACGTCTGTGCCGTCTATAAATGCGGCAAAGGTAAAGGTGTCGCCGATGTCGCCGTAGAGGGTTTGGGCGGTGATGTCTGCATTTAGGCTGTTATGGATTTGAACATCATCGCTTACGGCAAAGTCAAACACTTCTACGGAGAAGAAGGCGGTAATTGCGCCTGCGCCGTACAGCGGATTATTAATAGTGTCCGCAGCCGTAACGGTAACGGTAAAGGTATCTGTTGCCGCTGCTGTATCGGCTAGGGTGATTTTTCCTGTTGCGGGGTCTATGGTTGCCATCGATGCAAGTGCATCCGTAGACCATACTACTCCTTGCGCTGCCGCAGCTGGTAGAACAGTAGCGGAAACGGTTGCTTCTTTAAACATGGCACTGCCGTTTGCGGCAAGGCGCAGGGTGTTGTTTGCCCAAATTCCGCCGTCTGCACTGCCCAACTCTATTTCTTCTACGGGTACTTTTACTGTAAGCGTTAAGCGCAGTTCTGCATAGGTATCGGTAGTGTTATCGGTAGTGAAACGCACGATAAACTTGCCTACTTGGATACCGCCTACTTCTTCGGTGCCGCCGTGCGCTAAGGCAAGGGGTGTAGTTAAGGCGAAAGCCGCGCCGCCAAAGCGGAACGAAACGCCTTGCAGAACGTCTTTGTCGGTGATTTCGATAATTTCTTCGTCGCCGTTATTATACACAACCTTAATTTCTAAGCCTTCGGGATTAAAGAGGTTGCCCGCGTAGTATTCTACATTAGGGCTTGCAAGCAGTTCGATAGACGCTACTTCTTTATAGTTTACGGTTAGGGCTTGGGCGGCGGAGGATATCGCACCGCTTAATCCGTAGTTATGCACCGCAAAAATTTGGGTGTCGCCTATTTTAAGCTGATAGCTGCTATTAACTTCGGTGTTGTCGGCAAGACGCAAGGATATATTGCGCCCCTCGCCCGTAAAGCTGTCAACGGCTACATTGTTATCAACCGAACCGTCGTTAAAGGTAACGGTTAGGCGGAGGTTTTGGGTGTTAAGGACATTGCCCTCGGTGTATACGTTATCGGGGAACGCCGCAAAGGCAATGGACGCAACGGCAACCGCCGCAACGGTGATTTCGTATTCGTCGTATTCTCCGCTTACGGTGTCGGTAACGATTACGTTAGCCGTGCCTACGCCTACGACGGTTACTAAGCCGTCTTGGTCTACTGTAATAACTGCCGCATTGCTGGTGCTCCATACAATATTTAATTGCGTTGCGTCTGCGGGGTCTAGCACGTAGGTAAATTGTGCCGTATTGTTTTCTGCCGTGCGCCCGTTTGCATCGGCGTAGAGGGTTAAGCCTGCTGTAAGGGGGGCTTCAAGCGCATCGCGGATAGATATATCGTCTACCAAAATAGGCGCGGCGGCTACGTTTACCGTGCGGTTATATTCGTGCACCGTGCTATTTTCGGCGCAGGTTACGGTAAGGCGCAGTACTGCACTGCCTGCGTTTAGCGGTTTAACGTATACGCTGCTGCCGTCTGTGCCACCGCTGATAACATCGCCCGTGAGGGTGTCGCCTATTTCGATTACGTTTGCAACGGAGGAATCGTGTATAGTCCATGCAAAGATATAGTCGGATGCGTTAGCGGGCACTACATGGGCAAGCGCTTGTACGGGTGCAAAGTTGTCTGTAAGGTCAAAGTTAAGGGTAAGCGGGGTTATAGAAACACTGCTTACGGGGATATACGGTACGGTGATGGTTACTTCTTCGTACACCGTGCTGTCGTCGGCGGCCGCAGCGCGTACCGTAAATACGCCTACGGTTTTAGCGGTAATTTCAACCGTGCCGTTGTTGATAGTAAAGCCGATAACGGCGGCGATGTTCGTTACGTCCTCGTCTTGTGCGTTGCGAACTGTCCAAACGATGTTTGTATTGGAGGCGGCGGCGTGGTTAGAAACCTGTGCCGTAAGGGTGTGCGTATCGATTTGCGGGGAGATGGGATTGACGTGTAAAGTGGCATTGCCGCCCGTAAGCGTTACGCCCGTTGCGGCTACCGTTACGTTTACGGTAATGTCGGCGGTTTTGGGGTGTCCGTGATTAGCGGCGGTAATGCGGACGGTTGCCGCGCCGTCTGCTGCGGCTGTAATAAGTCCCGTATCGCTGACAGAAACTGCCGTACCCGTCGTTACGCTGAAAGTAACGTTGTTGTCGCTGGGGGTTAGATTGGATGCGGTGGTAAATTCGTAGTTAAGCTGTTCGGTTTGGGCAACGCCGTCTTTATCTATACTTAGGGCAATCGGGCCTGCGTTGGTAAGCGCAACGCTTAATACCATTACACGCACGGTAACTTCTACCTGCGCCGAAACGCCGTTTTCTGCCGTAACGGTAATGATTGCCGTGCCTGCTTTAAGGGCGGTAAGATTGGCAACGATTATGCCGCCGCCCGCGTCCTCTTCACTGAGGGCAACTATGGTCGGGTCGGAGGATTCCCAATCCCAAACTAAGTTGTCGGTAACAGGTTGGTTGGCTTTGTTGTGCGGTTCTGCCACTAGCATATCGGTGATTTGATGTCCTGCGCCCGTAGCCAAACCGTCTGTGCCGCCGATTTGCAGCGTAAGGGCCGAAACATAGCCGTCTGCGAATTCGGAGAACATATCAAAGCCTGCAATGGCATCTGCATCTAGTTCTAACACCTTAACCGCAATGTTGGCGGTTTCGGTTACGCCGCCCTCTTGATACGTAACGGTTACGTTGTGCGGCATTTTTTCTATACCGTCCGTATCTTCTACGGCTAAGGAGGGGTTAAACGCGGGCATTACGTTATTAGAAAGCGTTGCTTGCGCCGTAACGTCTTGGGTTGCGCCGCCCTCGTAATGCGCCGTAACTACTAAGCCTGACGGGTTAAAGGCAGCGCCCTCGAAATATTCGGTTTCGAAATCGCCGCTTACTGTAATAGAGGAAAGCTGTGCGCTTTCGGCGTTTACCGTGATAGGCAAATCCGCACTGCGTGCCGTGCCGTTGTGCGTGTAGGTAACGGTGATTTTATCGTTTAGAGGAGTAAGTGCCGTAGTGAGATTGGGGTTGAATGAAAAGCCTGCCGCGTTCGCCGCGTAGGTGAAAACCTGCGTGGTGCTGTTAGACATGGTTGCGGTAATTTCTAAATTAGCGGGGTTAAAGAATTCGCCCTCTGCGTAAACGGTTTGAGGGTGCGGCTGATTGATTGCAATAGACGCAAGCGATGTTGTAGGCGGTGCTGTAACCGTTATGGCTTGCTGAACGGATTGGCCGCCGTATGTTATGGTTACGTTTTGCGTAGCCGACGTTAATATTGTAGAAAGGCTAGGCGTAAACGTAAAGGCGGATGCCTCCGCTGCGTAGGCAACGTCTTTTGACGTGCCGTCGCTTAGTGCGGCGGTTATTACTAAACCTGCGGGCGCAAAGGTTTCGCCCGAATTATAGCTAACTTTGTCGGGAGGTGTTTTAACGGTTATGCCCGTTACGTGGGGCGGCGGCTCGCGCAACGGCTTGCGGCAAGCGGTTAAAAAAACGCCGAACGCCAAAATCAAGCATAATACTACCGTAAAAATACTGCTTTTCTTTTTCATCATTAAAATCTCCTCTCCATTTAAAAAATATTTCTTAATAAGACTTTTTCTTATTTACTTAATTGCCGCAAGGCAATTAAGTAAAAGAGGCTAGCCTCTTTTAAAAAAATATGGACTTACCTAATATTATAGTATATCTTATGCGATTTTGTCAAGTCTTATTTTACAAATTTTTTATGGTAAAAAGTGGATTTTTATCTGGGGGGCGGCCTGCGGGTGGGCGTACTTCTTTTTTGGCGGCGGATGCGCTTAATAACGCTAAACAAAACGATTAATACTATAAATGCGGCTACGCCGATAACAATCCACATCAGGTTGTCTGTCATAAAGTTGATAATTTGTTCCCAAAGGGTGGGCGGCGGAGGGATTTCGAAGGACACCTCCCACGTAAACGCCTCCGTAATTTCGCCCGTTTGAGAGTTAAAAAAGCGGATTTCGTAGACGCCGCTTTCTTCGGGCGTAAAGGTAAGGCCGTCGATAGCCGTGCCGTTTATCAGCACGGTATCAAATCCGCCTGTTTCGGGCAGTTCAAACGTAACGGTGGGGGCAAAAGTGAACGGGATACCCTCTTCGGGCGGCGGCGGCAGCGTAATCCACGAATCGTTAAACGTAGTAGTAAAGACGGTAAAAATCCATTCTACAAAAAGGGTTTCGTCTTCTATCAGTATAAGCATAACGGTTACTTGTGTGCCGTTTTCGATACTGCCGCCTACAAAATAAACGCCGTTTTCCACCGTCCCGTGCGAAACGGTTATTTTTAACTCTTGCGCCGAAATCGGAAAGCCGTTATTTTCTTGTATGCTGAATGTGTGGCTTTGCCCCAGCCTTAGCGATTCGGGCGGAGTTTGGGTAAAGCTGATTGCGGTAAGCGGAAACGTTACCGCGCCCGTACTTGCGCTAAATACGTCTCCCCTAGCCGTTTCGTTATCGGATTCGGCGCGTGCGCGGAAAAATTTGCCCAAATGTTCTTCGGTAAGCTGAACCGATTCGTACGGCGTATCATAATCTAACCACACCGTTCCGTTAGAGGATATTTGCCACGAAATGCTTATATCGGGCGGAACAAACGGCTCGTAGTTAAACACTGCCTCTGCGTTTAGCGTGTTGCCTATGCGCGGAAAGCCTATAATGTTTACCGATATTATGGTGGGGATTCGCGGGTGCAAAGTAAATTCGACAGGCTCTCCAAACGAAAAATGCGCCCGTATGTATACGCTATAATTTATCGGCAGTTCTGCTAAAAATGCCGCCGATAAGGTAAGCACGGTGGAGTCTGCGTTTACGGTGTAGTCTGCGCCTTGCAGCAGCGGCTTACCTGCCTCATTAACCAAATAATTAAAAAGTGTGCCGTTAGGCAAAAGTGCGATGGGCAATGCCGCGCTGTCGTTGCGGAAAACGGTTTCGGGCGCGGAGGGCTGCGTGTGCAGTGAGTGGGCTGCTTTGCGCGTTAGATTTGCTTTTATAGCAAAATTTCCGCAGTTGGCGTGGCTGCCGGAGTGTGTAAGCGCAGTCCAAGAACTGCCGCTTAAATAAAAACTGCGGCCTGCCGTAAAGGTAGGGCTAAACGTAGGGTTAACGCCTAAGTCGCCCCATTCGTAGGAAAGGTCTACTCTCGAACCGGAAGCACGCAGGTCTATAATTACAGCGTACTGCCCCTCTGTAAACGAAAGCGGCTCGTCCAGTGCAATCGTGTACCAGCCTTGCGCGACTATACTTCCTTCGGCTTTGGGCGTATGGCTCGAAAGCTGCGAAATGTTAGGTATAGAAGAGGCCGAACCCGAAAACGGAACAACATAAATTCCGTAGGTATAGCCTGCATGCGACGGGCCTTCCGTAGCGGCAAAAAACGTAACGTCGGTAAGCAGATAATTTTGCGCGTCCGCAGAGTTGATAGTAAATACGTTTGCCATTAGTGCGCGGTTATCGATAATGATACTGCCCCACGGCGTACTTTCGGCATACGATAAGGATTTTTTATCGTCGTTTGCATTTTCTACACCGCTAACCGCCCAATTGCTGCCGCTAGGATTAAGCAGCGAATTATCCTCGTAAGAAACCCAAAAGTACCCGTCATCGCCCCAGTCGCTGCCCCAACTGTTTTTGGCAAGCCACGCGCCGTTTGAAACGGGGCGCGATACAGAGGATAAAAAGTTATCGCGCGAAAAGTTATCGTCCCACCCTACTATCAGCACGGCATGGTTAGGTTCGTCGCTGCCCGAATAATATTGCGCGGCCGTTGCGGAATTATAGTATTCGGTCATAGAATTAGGATTTACGCCGTCTCCTGCCCAGAGGGTTACCGATACCGAACCGTACCGCGATACGGCTGTTTTCATGCTTTGAATATCGGGCGCGATTTCAATCGTTCCGCTAATAAAATAGCGCGTTTCGGCTTCGTCTATCAGCCCAATAGGATAAAGCTGCCCTGTTTGCCCGCGATACGGAACATCGCTTTCCAACACTACGCCGTCGCGGTTCATAAAATACGATGCCGCGATTTCAAAGTTTCCGCCTCCGTCGGCATGGCGGCGAAATACGCTGTCGGGATTGCTTGCGGAATATAAAAAGCGTAAATGTTCCTCAGAAAACGTTAAGGTACGCCCCAAGTTTACTTTTATGTACGTTTCCGCCGCGCCGATTGCGGCAAACGCCCAGCATACGCCGTTGCGGTCTTGGTCTTTAACGGGGGTGGTAAGGTTATAGGTGCGCGGGTCGTAGCTAACCGCCGATACGGAGGCGTTGGTGCGCACGGCGGCAGAAGTAACAGCTTGCGCGGGCGCGGACATGCGCGGAGACGGCATTATTCCGCCGTATTTTGCATAAATGTCTACGCCGTTTTCAAGGTCGTCCACATATTGCAGGTATTCGGGATTTACCTCGCTTACGCTGATTTGCGGATTTTCTTGCACGGCAAAAACGCTAGCCGCCGCGCCGAAACCCGAAAGCAAAAGCGTAAACAGCAGCACTGCCAGCAGTGCCGCCGCACACGCCCGCCGCAGTGCGTAGGGCTTTTTATCGGTTGACATATAAAAACTGCTTCTCATATATATTCAGTATAACGGAAATTTTTAGCTTTGTCAATTTAGTTGTCATTAAATACAGATTAAAAAATTGTAATTTAACTTTTGTTTAATTACTAAAATTCATGGTTAATGAATTTCCGCTTACCGTGAAATGCCCGCCCCAAAGTACTTGGGTTTTTCTATATTTTATTTGTATCTGTAAATTTGAGTTATTAGCAATATTGGCAAGCATAACCGTATTAAACACTTCTATCCGCGTGTGGTCTTGTCCGTTGTTCGGGGCAACAATCGATGCTGTGGAATGTACAACATTATTTGCCACATCAACCAATCTAAACTGATATTCTACCGTTCCAAAAACGGCAAAATCCGCCGAATAGGTAACATCAAGAGTTCTTCTACCCATACCGTACAATGCGGAATAATTAACGGAAGGCAGTATTTCAAGCGTCTGCCAATTTGAAAAACTCGTACCCAACCCTCCTGTACTATGTACCATGCTTGACGACTTTTTAATGACAGATAAATTGGTTCCGTTAAAAGCATTTACTCCTATGCCGGTTACACTGCTAGGGATAGTAATTTGGGACAATTGGGGTTGGTTAGCAAAGGCGGAATTTCCTATCTCCGTAACTACATGCAACTGCCCGTTATGATAAATCACAACGGGAATACTAATCTCGCTCAACGGCGCCACGGGCACTCTTGGCAAATTTGTTATCCCCGTTATACTTGCTGTGCGTAGACTTGCAGATACTTGACTCACCGTATAGTGCGGAATACTCGCAAAATCTACCAAAGTAGCATTGGGCGCACTGCCGATTAACGGCAACGCAACTCCGCCAAGAAACGAAAACGCACTGCCGCTGAGCACTCTTACAACGGTTCCGTCCGCTGGGTGCGCTCTGACATGTTTAAACGGACCCGTCTCATCATGCGTTCTTAGGGCAACGCCGTCTACGCGGATAAACGGCCTGCTTCCGCCGATATTTGCCCAGTTATCTACGTGTATCGGCGCGCCGCCCGCAAAGATAAACACATGCCCCAAATGGTCATGAACCGTAGTGCCGTCAAGCGGATACTTGGGAAGATTATCTACAAAAGCCCTTGTAACATTAATATATGGTGCGGTCGGCACATTGTCCCACGCAGAAACCCTTACAGGCGCACCTCCCGCCATTGTAGAAACCTCTCCGTTATCCGTAGCGCGAATTAAATTCCCATCCCCAATCGATGTTACTGTGGAGGGGATAGTAATTGGAATCCGTGAGGTTTGGTTAGCAAAGGCGGAGGGGGCGATTGCTGTTACTGGATAGCTTGTACCGTTAATAACCATGCTTGAAGGAATGGTTACGTTTCCTGTTAGTATAGTGCCTTGCTTAACGCCTGTTATCGTAATGTTTCCGTTTGACAAACTTGTGGTAAATGGATTTTGGCTAAAAGTTATGTAATATACAGCACTATTATATACTATGCTACCCGAGTCCTCAGTACCATACCAACTATATTCATTTGACCAATTTTGCGCGCTGGGATGATGCTTGTATCTTAATATTGCTGTGTTTCCAGGTTTGTGGTACCACCATCCATCTGCTTGGTTATATCTCATAAAATGATAATCATGAGGCGAATTATTCGTTCTGCGAATTGCTATTAATTGTTCGTCTGTTCCAAGAGAAGTAGGTTGGTTAAGTGAAACCGACACTGTGTTTCCCAAAAATTCTAAATCATCCTTTACTATCAATGCTAAATTGTATATTGAAATTGAATTAGTAAATACTCCCGTGCCCGCAAAATCCCCTGGCTGATATTGAAAACCTGTTGAATATTGAGGTGGGTATTCCGTTCTTTGAATGCCATAAGCATAGCAATTGTAGTTGATCCAACTCGAATTCCAAGCACCACCACTACTTACCCATTGCCCACTGCTGTTTTGAACCCAATTGTCTGAAAGTGTATATCTTGTTGGGCTTGGCGATTGCGAGGAACGCTCTTCCACTCTGCTGTAATGATTGTTTACAAGTTCTTTTACGCTTTCAACAAAGTTATGTGCTACATCCCAACTTACAGCAGGAGTGTAGTATGGATTGGCTTCCACCGTTTCGATAAGAATTTTTACGTAGCTGCCGAAATCTGGCTCAATTGCCAATTCGTCTGGAATTTTTATTCCGTTGTCCACAATGAATTCTACGCTCTCTCTGTCCGTCATTTCCGAGAGCAAATTTGACGATGATAGCGACGGCGATTTTGCCTCTGATACGGCAAATCCTATTTCCGTAGCAGAGAATAAAACTGCAAAGACGGCTACACAAAGCAACGACAAAACGAACAGTAAGCTTCTAAAAGATTTAGTTTTCATAGGTAATTATCCTCTTTATTTAAATTTTGTATTTTTGATTGAATGTTTATGGTAGCTGATTGGTCAGCCTAAATAGTGTTCCCGATGGAACAAGTGGCTCTGTTTCGTTGGCAAACCTTAGTTCCTCTTTTTCAATATTAAAAATAAATGGTTCATCGTCTGCAACGTGAAGAAGCAGTTTGCCGTTTGTAACCGAATAGTTCCCTGTTGGTCTATAACTGGTTGCGATATGTCTGTTGAAAATATACTCGTTTTCTCCGTATAGCGTAATGCTTGATAATCCATCATCAGTGGAATAAACACCTTGTCGCAACTCTTGGGTAGTGCTTCCTACAAATTTGAATTCTTTTCCCACGCTTACGGGTCCCTCCTCTACAAAAAGCCCCTCTTCCATTGCACCTATAAAAGTTACTTGGTCATCCCCAATTTCAAAGTGCAATTCGCTATCCGTAGAATATTTAAGCACTAATTTGTCATTATTAACGCTGTAGTTCCCTGTTGAAAGGTTGCTTATATAAATAATGCTGAAGCTGAATAAATTATCGCCATAAAGTCGAATGCTTCCAATCCCATCCTCTGTATTATAAAACCCTTGCTTTAATTCCACTTTTTCCTCCTCTGGCGCACAAGCTGTTAGCCCCACTACGCCAAATAGCATTAGTATAATGACCGCTATTCCAATTAGTTTTTTGCCCATTTTGAACCTCTCTTTTTTGTCAGACTATCGCCCTAAAATTTGACGATTTAACAAATCAAAACTTCCTTATTTTATATTATATCATTGTAGTTAAATAATGTCAACATTGAGTAATATATTACGCAATGTTTTTTTGTAAACAAAACAATATAATTGTTACTAAAAATTTACCACTATCACATTATACTTATTACATACGCACCCCCGTAAAAATTCCCATAATTAAAGCCACCCAAATTGTTGTGATTTTTTTTTAAATGCGGTATACTGGTATGCGTGAAGGCGTTTTCTAAATCTGTATTGCGCACCGTGCGGTCGCAGTTCGGGCAATTTATCGCCATGATTGGCATTATCGCGCTGGGCGTTGGGTTTAGCGCGGGGCTGGGTGCTACCGCCCCTAATATGTGCGGTACAATTGACGACCATTTTAGAGCGGCAAACGCGCCCGACATTATAGTACGAGGCAATCTCTCGCAAGAGCAGTTGGACGCATTAGACGCGCACCCTTTAATTTCGGGCGCGGACGGTTTTTATTCGGACGATTATTTTTTTGAGACGCAGCGTGAAAACCGCAACGGCGAACAGGTTACGCGCACGGAATATGCGCGGGCGTATCATATGGAATTGCAAAACCGCGCGATTAACCGTTTAGATTTAATAGAGGGCATTTGGCCGCAAAACGCAAACGAAGTAGTTGCTGAGCGCAACAATAAAAATATGCGCGCCGTTGCGTTAGGCGAACAGCTTACCCTGCCCTTGCGCGGCGAAAACGGCGAGGCTTTGCGCGGCTTAGACGGCGCAGAAATTACTGTTTCGGCTACGGTAGTCGGGATAGCGGCTAATCCGCTGTACTTTTCGCAAGAGCAAGAATCCTCACGGTTTAGTGAAAGGCGCACACGCGAAAACGGTACCGAATACACGCACCGCTTCGCGCTTGATTATGTGTATTATTTTGATTCGGCATATTTGCAAACTCCGCTGCACGGCACGTTTATGGAGATGTTCGCGCCCGATTATACGCAGGCGTATTTAACGGTGCAAGGTGCAGCCGCGCTTAATATATTTAGAAACGGCTATACTGCTTTAATTAACGACGCCGTAACCGCCTTGCAATCGGAAATTAACAGCAGTGCGGATTTAACCTTTTTAACCCTGCGCGGCTATGAGGTAAACGGCACGCTAACCAACGGCAATCGCGGCGTTATGGAATTAAAGGCCTACGATGAAATGCTGTCGGCTATCAGCTTTGTGTTTCCGCTGTTTTTCGGGCTGGTGGCATGCTTGGTGGTGCTTTCTACCATGATGCGGCTGGTAGAAAAAGAACGCGCGCTGATAGGCTGTTATAAATCGCTGGGCTATTCCAACAAAAAAATACTGTCGCGCTACATTGCGTTTGCAGTTATTGCTTGCGTGATAGGTTCGGCACTGGGCTTTTTTGCGGGCTTTCGCACGTTGCCGATTATTATTACCAACGTATTTAAAATAATGTTTGTTTTTCCGCCGCTTTCTAACGGCTTTTATTATTGGTTCGGCATCGGGACGGCCGCTTTTATGACGGCGGTTGTAACACTGGTTACGATTTATGCCGCCACCAAATATCTAAAAGAACGCCCCGCCGCGCTGTTAAACCATAAAGCACCTAAGCCGGGCAGAAAAATTTTATTAGAGCGCATGGCGTTTTTGTGGAAACGCATTAAATTTAAGTGGAAGTCTACCCTGCGTAACATATTCCGCTACGTAAAGCATCTGCTTATGACGGTAATTTCGGTGGCGGGGTGCTTTGTATTGGTGTTTGCGGCGTTCGGGATATTTGATTCTATCCAAAACGCGGGCTGGGACGGCGAGGGCTTTGTCAATCTGCAAACGGCGATGAGTTATGTGGTGCTTATGCTAATCGTTACCGCAGGCGCACTAAGCATAATTGTAACATATAATCTAACTAATATTAACGTAGAGGAACGAAAGCGGGAGCTTGCTACGTTAAAGGTTTTAGGCTACAAAAACGGCGAGGTTGCGGGCTATATCTACCGCGAGATTTTTATACTGACGCTGTTTGGGGTTTTAATCGGCTTGCCATTGGGCTACTTCTTTTCGGATTTTATTTTGGTGTTTATGGACGCGGGCGTAAGCTTAGCTATAAACTGGTGGTCGTGGATTGTTTCTATCGCCATGACGTTTATATTTACGCTGATAACTTCCGCGCTTTTATACAAAAAAATTACGGGCGTAGATATGAACGCCTCGCTAAAATCTATTGATTAAATAGGCTATTTTAACTTGACAACCGCCCCGCAATAGCGTACAATATACAAGCCGTCTTTTTTATGCGGCATAACTTTGGAGTGGTACCCAAGCGGCTCAAGGGGCTCCCCTGCTAAGGGAGTAGATCGGTAACACGGTGCGAGGGTTCAAATCCCTCCCACTCCGCCATGCAAAAGAGTTGCTTTTTAAGCAACTCTTTTGCAATTATATTTGCCCTTACGGGCAAGTGATATTACTTCGTAATGATATTGCCTGCGGCAATGATATTCGCTGCGCGAATGTCGGCTTGGGGCAAATATAATATCATTTTTCGTAGAAAAATATCATTACGAAGTAATATCATTGAAACATAGTTTCAATATCATTAAATAACTAAGCAACTCTTTTGCAATTATATTTGCCCTTGCGGGCAAGTGAACGAAGCACGAAGTATATTAGCTACGCTAATGAACGAAGCACGAAGTATATTGCTGCCGCAATGAAATTCGCTGCGCGAATGTCGGCTTGGGGCAAATATAATATCATTTTCCGCAAGGAAAATATCATTACGAAGTAATATCATTGAAACATAGTTTCAATATCATTAAATAATTAAGCAACTCTTTTGCAATGAAGTGCCAAAAAGTCTCTTTGTGTTTTTTTTGTCAACTACTTTTAGTCGCCAAAATGTTCGATGTTTTCCATAATATACGCAAATAGTTTCTCCTCTATTTCGCATTGTATTTCTGCATACTTTTCTGTTATTTCCTCAAATGGGTCATTTTCATAGGATTTTGAAAATGCCTCAATAGATGCTTGTTCACTTTCAAAAGCACTCCTATCATTTAACAAATTGCCCTTGTTAGCCTTGTATATTTGTTCAAGCTGCTTTATCAATGCTACAACTTCGGCGCAACCGATAATCCCATAAACCTCTTTGTATAGCTCGAAACCTAAGTCATGCATACCGTTGCAAATGAACTGATTGAAACCGCCGTTTAACACCTCGCCGTGCATCATCATTACTATCACAGCAACCTTTATTGAGTCATGCGCACTATTGAAGGCATCTAAATCCATGTAAGGGTTAAATTTACTTGTCCAAATCAATACAGGGTCATGCAACTCGTCTGCATTAAGTTTTTTGAATTGCTCTTTTGTCATTGTCTCGTAATCCATACTAACCTCTTTTGGGTTAAATAACCTATATTTATTATACAAAAAATGAGACTGTTTGTCTAATAAAAAACTACACATTCAACCCTTTGGGTGAAGAAATTTTCCTTGACTTCCCTTTTGGCTTGTGTTACACTTTAAATTAGAATGGCAGTGTTTTTTAGGCTATTAAGAAAATGTTAGCAAAGATTTTTATAAAAGGAAGTGGTGGTATATGGACGAATTAAAGGTTGAAAGCTATGATGCAGAAAAAGCAGCGGCTAAAAAGCGTTCTGTATCCAAACGGGTAAAATTGGGCGGCGCGATTATGGTTGCGCTGGGCTTGTTTGGTTTGACGGGTTGCGATAGCTGCGAAGTAAAAGAAGAACTTCCTGCGGGCGGTGCGGGCTCTTGGTATGAAAGCACCATTGAAGAAGATGAAAACACCGTAGAAGAAAACGAAGAAGAAACGGAAGGTTTAATTTTGGGCGGTGCGGGCGCATGGTATGAAAGCATTTTGATAGAGTCGGATAAAGATGAGTAAGCGCGTAGAAATCAACAGCATTGTTTTGCACCTGACAGAACGATGCAATATGCGGTGTAAATACTGTTTTATGACGCACGGCACCCAAAATATGTCTGCCGCTACGGCTGAGGCTGCAGTGGATTATTTGCTGGAAAATTGCGGGAAGTATGCAAAGGTTACCTTTTTTGGCGGCGAACCGCTGTTAGAGTTTGATTTAATTCGGCACATTACCGACTACATACATAAAAAAACCTCCCGTCTGGTTAAATTAGATATTACTACCAACGGAACGCTGCTTACGGACGAATTTTTTGAGTACGCACATCAAAACAATATTCAAATAAGCCTATCGTATGACGGCTTGCTAAACGACGCTAACCGAGTTAATGAGGAAAAAAAGCCTTTGTTGGATATAGCCAAACACAAGGCTGCTATCGAAAAATACCGCATAACCTCTGCAAGCGTAATCGATGTAAACAATGTGGGTATTTGGCACGACAACGTGTTGCATTTAAGAAATTTGGGCTTTAAATCTATGGGCTTTTTTATTGATTATTCGTCGAAATGGAAATCTGAACATGTTGACATTATGCGCAAAGAATTTTTTAAAATTGCCGAAACCTATGTACAATGGGCAAAAGAAGGAAATAAAGTACAAATCGGCAAAATAGACGACATGGTACGGGCGTACTTGGGCAAATTTAAGCTAAGCAATATGCGGGTGCGGCGGGATTTGGTGTATTCGATTGCAGCCAACGGCGATGTGTACCCGTATGCGTCGGCTGTGGGCAAAGAGGCTTTATGTTTGGGCAATGTGCAAAGCGGAATCAATCAGCCGCTGTTGCATAAAATCAATAATTTAGGGCTGGCTAAGGGCTGTGAAAAATGCGCTATAAACGACGCGTGCGTAGCGGCTAAGGGCAACGTTATAACCGAAACCCTAGAACCGCACGTATATCCGATAGCGTGCAACGGATACAAAATAGCCTTTGATGCGGCGGATTATGTAGTAAATGCTTTGTTGTAGTAAGCTTGTTTTTCTTTTTCTTTCCACCCCGTCCGCCTGTCGGCGTCCACCCCTCAAGAGGGGAATTTTTTAACGGTTTGGTTTTAATAAATCACATAGTGTTGCGCTTACCGTTTGCGGGAGGTGCGTTTCTTTTTATTGATTATTAGGGTGATAAAAATTATTGCGGCTAAGACGGCGGCGGCGATTGCCGCTATTAAAAAGGGGGACGGCGGAGGCTTTGGAGTGCCGTTGTTTGGGTTGCTGCTGTCGTTTTGGTTATTGTCTGCGCTGCTGTTTTCGTTGGAGTTTTCACTGTTGCTTTCGTTGCTTTCGTTGTTATCTGTGCCCTCCCCGCTTTCGGGGTCGGGTTTTTCTTCGGGGTTGATTTCTTCTTCGGGTTCGGGGTCGGGGTCGTTTTCGGGTTCTTCTTCGGGCTCGGGGTCGGGGTCGTTGTTTTCTGGCATATCGACTTCGGGGTCGGGTTCTTCTTCGGGTTCGGGCTCTGGTTCGGGCACTGGCTCTGGCTCGGGTTCGGGGTCGGGGTCGGGTTCGGGGTCGGGGTCTTCTTCGCCGCCGTTTTCGTCTGTGTGCACAAACTCCTCTATAATCACTTCGGCGGTTTCGCCCGTAAATGAAACGGGTGTTGCGCTAAGGCGCACGTAATACGTTCCGTCCGAAAGCTCGGTAAGCGTTCCTGTCCGAATTTGCGTCCAACGCGCCTCGCCGCTTTTGCGGTACTCCATAGCGGCGGTTACGCCTAGTATTGCGCCGTTGTTGTTTTGCGGCGTTGTGCAATGCAACGCGCTTAGCTGCGGCGCAAGCGGACGCGCAGGAACATCTAAAATTTGCGCATCGCTGTCTAGGGTGGTATCGCCGTTGCCTAGCTTAACAATAGAGATTTCCGTGCCGAACCACTCCGCCGATAGCGGGTGCGCGGTGTTAAAAGCCTGTACGGGCGCGCCGTTGTTAAAGCTGTATACGCCGCCGACGATTAGCCCCGTAAGCAGTTCGGCCGTAAAGCTGATAGCCGCCGTCGGAATTTCTTCCTTTACGGGCTGTGGCGGCTCTAAATCTTCTAGCGGCAATTGGCGCAAATCCAAAACTCCCGCGCCCGTGTATTTATTCCATGTTTCGCCTAAGCCCTCTGTTGCGCTTTTAAGCGTTTGTTTTACCTCTTGCGGGGTTAGCGGCTGATTTACTTGCAGCATTGCAGCGGCGGCGGTAACGTGCGGCGCAGCCATCGAAGTGCCGCTCATATAGGCGAAATTGCCGCTTGACGTGGTGCTTTGGATAAGCACGCCTGGCGCGGCTATATCTACTGCGTTTCCGAAATTAGAAAAGCTTGCCCGATTATCCTGCTTGTCAGACGCCGCCACCACTACGGCGTTAGATGCGTTGCCGAACTCAGTTTGCGTATCCTCGTTTTCGTTTCCTGCGGCAACGATACATACCGCGCCTTGTGCCGTTGCGTAGTTAATCGCCTCGTGAAAGGGCGGATAATAAACGCCTGGATATCCCCAACTGATATTGATTGCCGCCGCGCCTCTGTCCGCTGCGTCGCGCACGGCAAAGTTTGCGCCTAAGCCCGTGCCCGTGCCCGAACCGAATATTTTAAGCGGAAAAATTTTTACGTTGTCGGGCGTGCAGTCTACAATCGTGCCCGTTATGTGCGTGCCGTGGAACGCCGCGTTTCCCGTAGTTACATCGTGGACGTCGGTACTTCCGTTAAAGTGGTTGTACGCCAAATCCATGCGCAGTCTGTCTGCAAAAAACGGATGGTTTTCGATTATGCCCGTATCTACCACCGCAACCAAAATTTCGTCGGTTTTTTCGTTTTGCCGTAAAAAGTCTTTATATTCGTCCGCGCCGATGCGTACCGAACCCCATCGGTCGGTAAGAGAGAAAAATGTGCCGTTTTCGTCCGTCGAATTTAAGGCTTGCTCGGGCGGTGCGATAACTACGTTAGGCACGGCGTATTCGACGCTGGTTAACGCGCTAAGCAGCTGCTCTGCCGCCTTAGCACTGCGCTGAGAGGCGTATTGCAACAGATATAAGCCGTTTTCGCCCCTCACATACTCTGCCGCGCCGAATGTGTTGTTAAGCGCGCTGCCGTCTGTGCGCACAATTAGTTGCGCGGTTTGGTAAGGGTTGGTTATGGTTACGGTATTTTGTCGGATTTCTATTTCGGCGTTTAACGCATCGGCCGCAAGCAAACGCGGGGCGCGGCCAAATTGCGCGGGGGCGTTTAATGCGGTTTCTATGCCGTCGTAGATAATACTAACCTCTTCTGTTTCGGCACAAATCAGTACCTCGCCGCCGATATGAACCGCAATATCGGCTACGGGTAGCAGTAATTCCCCGCTTTTTACTACCGCAGGCTGTACGGCAACCTCGCTGCCGTCGATACGCATGGTGTCCTCTCCTACGGTTAGGGTTATTTTTGCATAAAAGCTATCTTGCCAATGCTGTTGAATTAGTTGCGTTGCATCGATGGCAAACACCGAAAAGCTTACGGTCTGCGCGGGCGGCGCACCGTATATGGGAGTTAAAAAAAGCGGCTTACATAATAGTATGATAACCGACGCAAGGGCAAACAGTGCGTAAGTTATTTTTTTATGCCGAACCTTCATGATGCTAAATTATATGTATTATATCATACCTAAGTATGATTGTCAAGTATTTATGTCCCGAAAAGTCTGTACGTGAAATTACAACGATTTAGTTGAATTTTTATGCGGATAATGCTACAATAGTTAAATGAATGAACGAATGAAAGAAAAAATAAGAGTTTATAGTTTGGGCATGACTATCATGTTTTTTTACATCATTCTGCTTTGTGTGGGTGCAACGGTCGGCTTTTTAATCGGCTTTTTAATCCATACGGATATTAGATTTATTATAGCAGCAACCGTAGGTTTTTTGCTTAGTGCACTGTATTTGTTTGTACTCATTTGCGGACGGAAAATAGTAATAGACTATAACAAAAAAGAAATTAGATATTGGGAAGTATTAGGCTTAGATATATTAGGAATACCTCTATTAAAACGCATTCGCCTTGACAGAGTTCAAGATATCAGCACAGAAGATAATCAACTGCTTTTTTTATTGCTGTCTGGCGGTACGATTCGCTGCAAAGCGCGGCAAAGCCTTAGCTCTGGCTCGTCCACCTCGCACAACGATAAGCTTTTTACCGCAGAATTAGCTAAAAAGCTTAAAGAACGTTTTTTTGCAAGCGCGTAGCGCACGGACAAAAATTGAAGTAAATTATGGAGGAATTTGAATGGATTCAACCGCAAAAAAATTATTGCCTTTTATTATTCCTTTTTTATTATTATTGCTTTGCACTTATACGGTTATTTGTGGTTATACTCAGGTAATTGAAATGGAAAAAATAAGAAGTACTCGGGATTATACCGCACCCGCAAGCTTTATGCCTTTTATGGTTCTTTCTGATGAGTTGTTTTTATTTGCAGTTCTTTTAGCTGCTATAATTTTAGCCATTTTGCAAGTAGTTTGTAAGCGCACCAAAGCAGCGGCAACATTTAAAATTGTCAAATATATAATTGCTGTTTTTAGCCTTGGCTGGCTTGCTTTTATGTTGCTTATTTATACGTTTATTTTATGGATTCCGCTTTGGCTGAATATGTACTTATGCGCGTATGCTTTACTTGTTCCGATAGCGGTAATTTCTGGAAAATATGAATTTGGCTCAAAGAAAATCCATGCAAAGAAATTATTGCCTTTTATTATTCCTTATTTATTATTATTGTTTTGTGCCGCTGCCGTTTTTCACAGATATACCACTGCGTCAGAAATTAATAGATTAGCTGAACGCTATGAAAATCCCGCTAGTTATAATTTTTTTATAGCACTTGCCGAAGATTTGTTTTTATTTATAGCTTTCTTTATTGCACTTGTGTTAGCAATTTTACAAAAGACTTGTAAAAATACTCATGTAAAAAGGGGTTTGAAAATTGCAAAATACGCCATTGCGGGAAGTGTTATTTTATGGCTTATTCTCTGCATAATTATATATCCTATATTAACTTCTTTATTACCGTATCGACTAATTATGTATATAGGTGTGTGTGTTTTATTAGTCGGTGCTGCTGTATTTTGCAGTTTATTTGAACTTAAACAAAACCAAAACGCTGAAAATATCTTATCCCCCGCGCTCGATGATGCCGTCTAGTTTTTTTGTATTATCTACTTGACTTGTAAAACTGCTTGTGTCATAATAACAAAATGGAAACCAACGCAAAACCAAAAGCATCTTTAAAAATCTTATCGGATATCATGGATAACATAAATGCGCGCTTACAAGGCGACGGCTTTAAAGAACGTTTTGACTTGGTTGAAACTCAACTAAGCGGAAAAAGCTCGCATAAGCTTTCTATTGTTAACGAAACTAACAAGCTTCGCACCATAGATATTTTGTTAAACAGAGATTACGATAACGATGATATTTTTGAAGACAATGCGCCGTTTAATCCTCATAAACAGTATGTTACCGTATGTTATCTGAATTTTGAGTTTAAAGCGTATTTCGGCTATAACGATTTTTATTGCAAAGTTTTTAATATTGGAAACTTTGTAAAGCGTATCTATAAAAATGTTAAAAGCGTACTGCAAAATCAAACGGTTATCTTAGTGTATCCTTGTAAAGAAAATGCGCATATGTCCTCGAAAGAAATTTTACTGCCTCAACCGATAGACCGTATAAACACGCAAGAAATTACTTATAGAAAAAAAGAAAAAAAGCTTCTCGACAACCCCCGCTATACCTTTACTGCATGGTCAAATGAATTAAACGAAAGTCAAAAATGCTATATATTAGGGCTGTGGATTACCAAACACCCTGAAATAAAAAGCACTTTAAAAGATATAGAGGACGAATATGCGTTTGGACACGGCGCAGAAAAAATTCTTTGGAAAGGCAAAACCACAAAATCAATAATTGCTGACGAAGTGAGTACTATGATGATAGGTATGTTGGTTATGTTGTCGCTGCTTTGTTTGTTTGGCTTTTTTGGCGGCTGGAAACTATATGTACTGCTGCAAATTATTGCGGCAGGACTAATCTTTGCACTAATGCCCGCATATATTATGCATTATAAACGCCGCAGATATATCGTTACTAATTTACGCATGGTAAACGTACTAGGCTCGAATATGGATGCGTTTACATGGTATAAAGATATAAGCCAAATCAATATAACTAAGAAAGGAATACATATCGAATTAAAAGCTAATCGGAAAGGCATGCTTGCAAATTTTCCAAATTTACAAGACAAAGAAAACGTTGCAAAAATTATAAGCGATTGTCTTAATAAAATTACTTCCGCCCCCACAGTGTATATGCAAAAGCTTGAAACGCAAGAGTTGCAGGACAAATTTTTTAAAGCTTGTACCGTTGTGCAGCAGGTTGTTGATGAATGGAATCCGCTTACGTTTTCATCTTCTTTTTATTATCTCCAAGCGCCGAATATGGAATTTGGCTGGGACGTTATACAAATAGCGGAGTTTTTGCTGACAGACCCAAACAAAGATGCTTTAAGTGAATGGATTACAACGGTCTATCGACGTTTTGCCAATGTAGGCTATTTTGCGGTTAGCCCGTCATGGGCGGCAGAAATAATTTTAAGCAGATTGCATACCCCCGCGCTCGGTGATGCCGTCTAGTTTTTTGTAGATGCACTTTGCCTCTAAACGGCGGCTGATTTCGTTGCCGTGCGCGTCTTTAAGTATGCGGTATGTTTGAACATGACAGCCGTTAAAGGCGGGCTGAATGATTTTAGTTTCGCCCTCTTTAAGGTTGGGGTTGGTTTTATAGTGCGTTTTAGCGGTTAAAGTATATAAGATTTTGCTTTCTATTTCCACAAGGGTTTCGGAGGTTTTTGTGCCTGTAAGCTGTACGCAAACCGCCTCGTTGGTACAGTGCGCAAAAATTTGCAAGGGGTGCGGCGTATTGTTTTTAAAAACAAAATCTATTTCCGCATCGAAATCTACCGTAGCGTCAAGGCCTGCCTGAACCAAATAATCGGGGCTGAACGAATGGTGGGTGCGCTTTATAATTTGTAAGTCGGCAAGCAAGCAGGCGTGGTATAAGGTAGACGAAAGCTGACAAACTCCCCCGCCTACGCTGTCTGCAACCTTGCCCGCTATAAACGACGGGGCGGGCTTGTATCCGCGCTTTTCGGTGCGTTCGCCTACGCTACGGTTAAAGCTAAAGGTGCCGCCGCTCGCCAGTGTAGTGCCGTTGATAGCCGCGCAAGCCTTGTGTAGGTTGTCTATGCGGTTGGGCAGCTTATTTTTAAGCGGTGTGCTTGCCGTAGATAAGATATCGGTGCACGCGTGCGAATTAAAAGCTTGTACAAGAGAATGCGGACGTGCAAAGTAAAAAAAAGCCGTACACATAAGCACAAGCAGCGGAATTAATAGATATATATGCGCGGTTTTTTTTTGCATAAACAACGGTATTAGTATGCTAAAACCTTATCTTGAATATACTGTAGCTTTCCTATCAAATCCGACGTTTCGATTGCGCCGAATAAAAGCTCCCATTTATGTACAATCGTTTTTTCGTATATGCGCAGCGTTTTTCTTTTTTGCGGCGAATCGGCAATGCCTTGCAGGTACTGCGCGATGGGTTGGGTTAAAAGCGGACGGTTTTGCGATTTTGTAACGGTGTACGGCGCGCAGCGTTTACCGTTTACAATATCTGTTCCTTCGGCAGTGTACACAAAGGAAAGGCGGTCTTGCGGATATATATATCGGTACAGCGAATCAAAATAATGTTCGCTAAGCTTTCCTTCTTGTATAAGCTGTGCGGCGGCGGTCTTGCTGAGCGTATCGCTAACTTGTTTGTTTCCGATAGTCCAGCCCAGTTTTACTACGGCGTTTTGGGTTTGATAAAGATACTTCATTTGCGCGATTTGCAGCGTGGTGTAAAAGCCGAATTTTGTAAAATTAGTTAAGTCGGAAAACACGCGCATTTGGTAGCGCACGTTTTGCAGTATGCTTTTAAAAACCGTGCAATCGTGGTAGCAGTGCGAAAGCTTGACGGTGTAAAAATCCTGCGCGTTTAAGTTGTGCGTCATAATGCGCAGTATCCGCAGCTGCTCTTTTATTAGATTATAGCGGCTTATACAGGAAATATTGTAGCCGACCGTAGCAATATCGTGGAGTATGCCGTCTGCGTTAAGCTGTTGTTTTAGCACTAGCGCAGAAAGCACCATGTTTAGAAATTCAAACCCAAACCCTAAGCTTTCTTCTTTGGAGGAGGCAAGCCCCGTACCA
This sequence comes from Bacillota bacterium, assembly GCA_009777485.1. GTDB lineage: Bacteria > Bacillota > Clostridia > Christensenellales > Pumilibacteraceae > WRAP01. Next base: position 746 of record WRLT01000011.1, on the reverse strand, counting down.
AAATATACCTTACTCCCCTTTAAGCCGTCTTGCGGCATTGCAGGGGTTAGTTCACAAAGCTCGCTTAAATTCATACTCTTATACTATGAATGTATGAATGTAAGCGTTCCGATTTAGGGGAAACGTTTCTTTCCATTAATAAAACCCTCTTGCTTTTGGGCAAGAGGGTTTTTGTTATATCACAAGCAACTGTCATATTTTGAAAGAGTTGTATTTGTCTTGCTTTTTGGGTAATATCACAGACAATTAAAAAGGGTTTTGTTTCGTCTGTAAATAAGATACATTTCGAATGAAATATATTCTTATTTATGTGATTAAGACCTCGACTTATTAGTACCGGTCAGCTGAACGCATTGCTGCGCTTACACCTCCGGCCTATCAACCTTGTGGTCTACAAGGAGTCTTACTACCTTAAAGGTATGGGATATCTTATCTTGAGGCAGGCTTCACGCTTAGATGCTTTCAGCGTTTATCCCTTCCGTACGCCGCTACCCTGCAATGCCGCTGGCGCGACAACAGGTACACGGTAGGTACGTTCACTCCGGTCCTCTCGTACTAGGAGCAAGCCCTCTCAAATATCCTACGCCCACGATGGATAGGGACCGAACTGTCTCGCGACGTTCTGAACCCAGCTCGCGTGCCACTTTAATCGGCGAACAGCCGAACCCTTGGGACCTGCTACAGCCCCAGGATGTGACGAGCCGACATCGAGGTGCCAAACCTCCCCGTCGATGTGAACTCTTGGG
>WRLT01000010.1 GCA_009777485.1 Bacillota bacterium | reverse complement strand
AATACTGCGGCACACAAAACCTAATCACCCAAGACATCACACACATCCACAACACCACCCACAATACTACCCACAACACTACAAACCACCACACCCAACAAACCATCCACAAAACCATCATCGGCAAAGAACAAAACGAAGCCGAAGACCACCTCCGCATCGCCAACGAATTTTTATCGTTAGGTGAATGGAAAAAAGCAGAAGAAAACTTCCAAAAAGCCGTAGACCTTAACCCCACCGACTATCGCGGGTGGTTTGGGTTTGTTGCAATCGAAACAAATAACTTTACGGATTATGAAGGAGATTCCCATAGAGAATATCTAGAAAAAGCCTTAAAGGTAGCTAACGAACAACAAAAAGCAGAAATCTACAAAAAATATGATGTAGAAAAATGGAAATGGAGATTTGATGGCAATATTCTTAGAAAACACAGAGGCAACGACAGCTATGTAGTTATCCCAAATTCGGTAACGGAAATCGGGCAGTTTGCGTTTAGGGGTTGTACAGGCTTAACCTCTATCTCTATCCCCAATTCGGTAACGAAAATCGGGGAGGGTGCGTTTGAGTATTGCACAGACTTAACCTCTATCACAATTCCCAATTCGGTAACGACTATCGGGCAGTTTGCGTTTAGGGGTTGTACAGGCTTAACCTCTATCTTTATCCCCAATTCGGTAACGAAAATCGGGGAATGGATATTTAAGGATTGCACAAGCTTAACCAACATAATATTTGAAAGCGGTAGTCAACTAACAAAAATCGAGAAAAGAACCTTTAGGGATTGCACAGGCTTAACCTCTATCGAAATCCCCAATTCGGTAACGAGTATCGGGGAGAATGCGTTTAGTGGTTGTACAGGCTTAACCTCTATCACTATCCCCAATTCGGTAACGGAAATCGGGCAGTTTGCGTTTTCTAGTTGCAAAAGCTTAAACTCAATCACTATCCCCAATTCGGTAACCAAAATCGGGCAGTTTGCGTTTTCGAGTTGCACAAGCCTAACCTCTATTACAATCCCCAATTCGGTAACGGAAATCGAGGAGTTTGCGTTTGGCAAAAATCTTCAAACCATTTACATTAATAAAAAGACTTTAAAAGCATGTTTTGCAAAATGGCACATAAAAAACATAAAAGACATAAAAGCCAAAATAAAATTTATAAAATAACCCCCAAAAAATTCCCCTCAATGATTGTCCTACAAAAATTAACCACTAAAAAATTCCCCTCTTGAGGGGTGGCAACGAAGTTGACGGGGTGGAAAGGGGTTTTTCTTTCCACCCCGTCTGATTTCGTATATATACTTTTCTTTCCACCCCGTCCGCTAATGCCTACAATGGGTCGTTCGTTCCTCACTCCCCGCTTTGGCTAAAAACACGGTGTGTTTTTGCGGCTTGCGCCGCCGCGTCGCGCCTACAAGAGGGGAATTTTTTTACGGCTATTTATTTTTAAATCCTCAGCCGCAATTCTCCATTCTCCATTATTAAAACTCCATTATTAAAAATTCGGTCTTTTTTATATCCCTATCACATACAAATAGGGTATATCTGTGTATTTGCGCCCTAGTTGTGTCGATTTTGCCGACATAATCTTACAAAATACGGCACAAAAAACACTTATATGCCGTTTAAAATATTGTAAAATAGGAGTGTAATCACAAATGCGGTTTTTGGTGATTAAAAAACGCGGCGCGTTAAAAATTATTATTGCTTCGGTGCTGGTACTAGCGTGCATAATCAGTGTTTCGCTTACGGGCGCGGCAAAAGTATTCAGCGGACAAAGCACGCGCAGCATGCCGATACATTCGGTAGAGCGTTCCGATAACACAGTAGCCTTAACCTTTAATGCTATCGACGGCGCGGCAAACATTCCCGCCCTACTGCAAACGTTAGAAAAGCACGGTGCGCAAGCAACCTTTTTTGTAACGGGCGCATGGGCAGAGCGCAACCCCGAACAGCTAAAAGCTATTTCGGATTCGGGACGCGTAAATATTGGCACTTTGGGCAACACACATACAAACCTGTCCAAATTAGCAAAACGGCAAACCGAATTAGAGCTTTCTACATCTGTATCGCTGATTAAAAACGTAACCGAAAAAGATGTAACGCTGTTCCGCGCCCCGTTTGGCGAATACAGCGACGCGCTGCTTTCCGTTGCGCAAAGCCAAAATTTAATCCCCATTCAATGGGACGTAGACAGCCGCGACAATCAAAATACTTCGTCCTACGATATAACAAAACGCATCGTAACCGACGTAAAGCCTGGCAGCATAGTACTCATGCACTGCGACGGCAAAAACACGGTAGAAGCACTGGGCGCGGTAATTGAAGGATTAAAAAATAAAGGCTTTACATTTTTAACCATAAATGATATAATGCTTAAAGACAACTTTGCGATTGACCCCACAGGCAAACAGATAGGAAACACAAGGAGATAACATACATATGGAAAAAAACACGATTTCGGCAAACAACAAGGTCTTCCTTTCGGGGACAGTTGAAACCGAGCCTGCTTACAGCCACGAGCTGTTCGGAGAGGGCTTTTACGAATTATCGTTGCGCGTGCCGCGTCTTTCTAACCAAAATGACTTTGTGCCGCTAACCGTTTCGGAAAGGCTGCTGGCGGGGCGCAACGTATCTATCGGCGCGCCGCTTGCCTTGCACGGGCAGTTTAGAAGCTTTAATAAAATCGTAGACGATAAAAGCAAGCTGATGCTTACCGTATTCGTGCGCGATTTTTGCACCCCTGAAAGCGGCGAAAACCCCAACCGCGCCGAGCTTTCGGGCTACATCTGCAAACCCCCCATATACCGCACCACGCCCTTTAACCGCGAAATTTGCGACCTTTTACTGGCTGTGAATCGCGCCTATAATAAATCCGACTACATACCGTGCATTGCATGGGGCAGAAACGCACGCTTTGTACATACCGTAGAGGTAGGGCAAAAACTAGCGGTTTCGGGCAGAATTCAAAGCCGCGAATACGTTAAAAAATTATCCGAAACCGAAAGCGAAACCCGCGTAGCATACGAGCTTTCAATCAATAAAATATCCCTTAATGAAACCGCCGACGAAGAAGAGGTTTACGAATAGGGCAGTACCCACAATGCGGCAGCGAATTAAACCATTCGCTGCCGCACTGCTTTTACGCGGCAAAAACCGCTTCTTCTTTGGGGTGCAAATGCTTGCGGATTTTTACATAGCGGGCAACTACGCCGCCCGTTAAAATCAGGGTTAAAACAATGATTGCAACGGCGATTACCTGCTTTATATCAAAGCCGTCAAATTCTAAGTTAGCCGTGCGCACATAAAACTCAAACGCGCCGCCTGCGTGCGTAAACCTAATCAAGGTATACGGCACAGCAGAATTAAAGGGCGTTTCCACCACCTGAACCTTTGTGCCGATTACAAGCGAATCGTTAAACATCGTTTCTATAATCGGTTGATTATTTTCGTCTAACAGTACCGTGCCGTAGGCGTCCTTTCTGTATAGGGGAATTATTTCGCCGTTTGCGTCTTTTTCAAACACGGGGGCGTAGGTTAAATTTCTAAACGCGGGATTAACAATAATTTTGGCGTTTCTGTGCACCGTGCCGCCCAACAGCGCACCGGGAGGCGCAACCAAATCCGCCGAAACATACCCCTCATAAGGCGCGCCTTGAAACGTAAACCGCACGCGGTACCACACGGTACTGCGGTTGTCCGTATAGCCGTAGCGCAGCGGCGCGTCTTCTTCTTCGTCCTCTTCGGGCACAACCGTGCGCACAAAATTTAAAAACGTAAGCGGCGTTTCTTTGGCAAGCTTTCCGATAGGGGTGTATACGGGTGCTTGAAGCGACGGGTATTTAAAAATATCCGCGCCCGCATCAAACGCCACTACGCAAGAAATCTCATCGGGTTCGAAGTATTCCAACGGTTCGCTTAAATAGCGGTTTCTGATATAGCCCGTTAAAATGCTGCGGTTTTCAGCCCCGCCGTTGTCAAAAGCGGTATTATCCGCAATCACCATGCTGTAATCGGATTCGGCGGAAAAATTAATAACGATAACGCTAAATCCTTGCGGCAATACTACGTTTTGGGCAGAGGTTGCGTTATTCGGAACGCGGCGGATAGGAAATACGTCCGCGCCTGTCGCAAACAGCGGTGCGTCTGAAAGCAGCGTGCGGATAATGCGCGTATCAAATGTAACTTCGGGGCTGTCCGTTAAAACGGGCGGGAGGGAAGAGGTGTAATCAATGCCGAAAAAATTGCACGAAAGCCAACGTACCGTATGCCGCCCCGCGTCCGCTATTAAAATATCGCGGTACCGCACAACCGAAGCCCCGCCTTCGCTTAAAATTGCCGTGTCGTCAATCGCGCTTACCGATATGCGCACAGGTTCAAGCCTGCCCGGAAAATGGTGCGAAAAGTCGTATACATGGTTGACATCCTCTACATACACACCTTGTATAAGGTCGTAGCGGATAATATAGTACACATCGGCGCGGTTTACTAAAAAATATAACGCGCCGTCTGCGTCTACGCTAAAATCAATAAAGCCCTCTACGGCAAATCCCGCGCTTTCCGTACCCATCGGAACGCCGTCCTCCGTATAGGTAACGCGCAAAATCGCCTTGTCGTCTGTATCAGACGCGGCGGCGGCTAGATAAAAGCCGGGGCGGTTTAATCCCGCCGCAATGCCGTACACGTTTAGCCCGTTAGTATCAAGCGGAACAAATTCGTTACTTCCCGCCGCTAAAAAATATACCTCACGGGCAGCCGTCAGCACGTACAGGTTATCAAACGAATCCGCGCGCAGCAGCGAAATCACTGCATTCGGGTAGGGCGCAAAGATATACTGATTTATCGGAATTTCAAAGCCGGGAGAAATATCGTATTTATCAATGCGGTTGCGGCTGTCGTGATAGGCGGCATATAAATATCCGCTGGTATCGGCCGCTACCGAAATAGGACGCACAAGGTTTATAGCGTAAAACTCATTGCCGCGCTTAACCGAAACACGGTTGTTTAAATGGTCGGCAACAAACACGCGCCCTAATCTGGACGCAACGTCTACGGGCGTATCGTAAAAGCCCCACTCGCTGGAACGCGACGCAATAATCACGCGCCCCTCGCTAAAAACGGGCGTAAAGCGCGATACCGAAAAGTTTCGGTTAAACGTAAAATAATACGCCGAACCTGCCGCAATATGCACGATACTTGTACCTGCTATTCGGGGGCGGTCAATTTCAAAACGGAAAGAAAGAGGGTCTGCGTTATAAATTTGAATGCGGTCGTCTAACCAAATAGCCACTTCGTTTTCGCCGGATAGATAAATCATGCCCGTAAACGCATGCGCCCCGATGGTAAGTGTTGCGGCGGATAAACTATTATCGGTCAGAAGCCGCGCAACCGTTAAATTTTGTGCGGAATAATATACAATAAAAACCTCGCGCGGGCCTGCGGTTAAGGCTACAATTCCGCCGGCGTCGGGGTTTGCGCCGCTAATTTCTACTACCGCGTGCCAAGCGCGCGACGGCAGCGAAAATATATGCACCTCATTTCCGTGCGCGGCATATACTTGCCCCGAACTGCCCGCGCCCATATGCACCGCAACGTGCGAATATCCGTTAAGCGGTGCATTTGTGCCGCCTCCTAATTCGTGGCGGGTGAGGGTATCGCCCGAAAGCGTATACGCGGCTAATACATGAGTATCGCCCTCTATTACAAACGCCCAGCCGCCCATGCTTACGCGGCCTGCAACGGCTATTTCTTTAATATCGTTTTGCGCCGTAAATAAAGGGTCAGAGCCTAGCGTTCCGTTTTGAACCGAATACACATAAACCTTTTGCCCGTCCGCCAAATACACATCGTTTCCGTCGGCGGCAATCGCAGAGGAATTTTCAAAATAATGATACAGTATATCAGACGCTTCATTCGCGCTTGCGCTGCGTAAACCCGCCATGCCCGCTATAAGCACAGCAAAAAAGCATAATCCTATAAGAATTACCGCCGCCGATATACTCCTCTTTCGTGCCTTCATAGCATACAGTATACGCTATATATGCACATATGTAAAGTAATTTTTTGCCCTTGCATCATAAAAGCCTTACTGCTTTTGTGAAGCCCGTTCGACCGTACAGGCAACCGCTTGCAAATTATCTAGTTTTAATTGACTTTTTTTTTCTATGCTGTATAATCATAGCATGATAGACGAAGCAATGTTAACGGCATTTAAGCTGCCGTATTTAAAAATAATAACCGATAATAATATAAAAAATAAAGAGCTTGCCGAGCAGTGTTACGATTTTGCAGTGCACAGCGGACATAGCAATTTACCCGACAAGGAGTTGTTTGTAAATAAGCTGACGTATGTTTCTGAGTTTTGTTCTGTTTTTGTAGACAGAATGACGGATAGGGTAATAGGGTTTATTCTTGCGCTGCCGCTTACGGACGACGCAATAATGCGCTTGTTAGAGTGCAAAATCGATACAAAGGGATTAAAGCCTAGCGACATAAAAAGAGCGTCAGAAAGCGGCTTATATAATTTGCTGATTGACACGGCGGTTTTTGATAAAGAATATTTGCCGCAAAAAATTCATAAAAGGCTTTTTGCGATTTTAATGAATGCTTTTCGATATTATGCAGAAAACAAAAACCGTTATTGCGGATATATTTTGTTAAACCAAGCCGATGATTGCGAAAAAGAAATCGCAGATATTTTAGGGCTTAGCTTTCTAAAAAAACACGATAGCGGCAAATCAAGCATATACGGCGGCTTATTTGACCATAAAAGGCATAGCGATTTATATAAATATGAAAATTTAGAACAGGCATATACAAGCGAAGCCGCAACAAAAGCCTTAGCGGAGGCACAGGATTTAGCTTCAACGATTAATAGGTATCTAAACTCAGGAAATTTAAGCGAGATAGTAAAAAATCTAGAAAAAGACACTTCCTTCAACGAGGTTTGCACATTGCTAGACAAGGCAAATATCATTCGAGAGTTAGAGCCGTCATCCGAAATTGCGTGGAATGACGGACAAACGGCACAGAATTGGTATTGGTATTCGTTTGAAGAAATGCAGGTTGGCAGCCGAAAAATAACCGCCCTGATAGAATCTTGTTATATTAGGTTTTTAGACGGAAAAACGGATTCCTCGCATGTGGGCTTAACCATCCATAAAAACCAATGGCTAGGGGCGTATGACGACCTAACGGAAGATGACATTATCGAGGACTTAGATGCCTATCTGGAAAAGCTTCAAAAAACAGAAGGCACGGTCATTATAGCGGGCGAAAACGAGCGGTACGGAGATTATTCTACGTTTGTTCAAATTCCGCGAACCGTTTTATATAAAGCCAAATACGGAATGTATAAAAATATTCTTAAGTTTAATTTTGTTCAATTAGAAAACAAATGCGCGCAGACTTACCGTGAGTTGATGTGCGATTTTTGGCAGGATAAGTGTGTTGTAATAAACAAAGACGGGCAGGAAATCCCGTTGGATAAAAAAAGCGGCTATAATTTGTTCCAATACATGGAGTTCGACAAAGGAAATCTAAGCTTTGCAGCCGCCAAAACGCTTGAAAGCGCGAAAGAAGCGTATGAAATTTGGAAAAAACGATTCAAAAAATACGACATGGAGGTTTTGTATAAGCCCGGCTTTAACTTCCCGCACTGGCCGAGGGATTATCTGCGGGTTTTTTGTAAGGATTTTCATATCGATGAGTCTTATGCGAATAAGAGTGTTATGCAGAAATACTGCAATTTTTTGCAAAACGAAGTAACGCCCGATATATACCGTTGGATTGAAAAAACCGGCGCGCCGTATAAAATGTGCCTATCACTTAATGTTAATTTTAAAAGCGAAACAAAGATTTTTGTTCCTTCGTGGTTAAACAAGACGGCATTTATAGACCTTAAAACCCGAGAGGATATTATTTTAAACCTAGAAAAATACGAAAAAGCAGGTTTTTTAGAAAATCATAAAGCCCGCTATACTATCAACATAGAGGACATAGAAAAAGCGTTAGAAATTTTTAACGCTATCGGCGCGGATTTTGATAATGAGGCAAGAGAAAGGTGGATAACGTATCTTTACAGCGGGTGCAATTCTATTGTAGATCTTGCGGGCAGTCCGACGCAAGACTTTAAAAAATGCATCAACCATAATACTAATTTGTTTAATAAAGACCCCCATGCTTTTAACCAATGGATAGGCCCAAACGGCGGAGCAGGCGGCGGCTTACAGTTTAAAGATAACACCAAAGCCGAATAAATAAGTTACTTAACCCCGACCCGACAATTCTGTCATGCGGCGCATTTTTTTGGCTAAGCTTTCATTAAGTTCTAGTTCGGATACGCGCCAACGCCAGTTGCTGCCGCCCAACGTAGAGGGAATATTAATACGCGCCTCACTGCCTAACGCCAAATAATCCGCAAGGGGAATAACCGCTAAATTAGCTACGCTGTTCAGCACGGCGCGGATAAAGCCGTGTGCGGCGTTTGGTTCGGTTTCTATACCCAAATACGCACGCGCCGCCGATTTTTCTTTTGCTGCCGCGCTTGCATAATAGCCTTGCGCCGTGTCGTTATCGTGCGTTCCGGTATAGGCGACGCAGTTTTCTGCATAGTGGTGGGGCAGATGTTCGGATTTTCCCGCCTTGCCGCAAAACCCGAATTGCAGTACGCGCATGCCGGGATAGCCCGAAAACTTTAACAATCCGTGTACAGACTTTGTTAAAAAGCCTAAATCCTCGGCAATAATCGGAGGAAAATTAAACCAGCCGTTCACCGTCCAAATAAAATGTTCGCACGGGCCTTTTTCCCATACGCCGTTGCGTGCGGTTTTATCTTCGGCAGGAATGGCATAATAGCTTTCAAAGCCGCGAAAGTGGTCTATGCGCACTACGTCAAACATATCCAAATTATGCCCCAGCCGTTCTATCCACCACTTGTAGCCCGTTTTTTTATGCGCCTCCCAATTATATAGCGGATTGCCCCATTTCTGACCGTCCGCCGCAAACGCATCGGGCGGGCAGCCCGCAACGCGCACGGGCTTTAAATCCTTGCACAATTCAAACAAAACGGGGCTTGCCCAAACGTCCGCGCTGTCAAACGCGGTATATATCGGAATATCGCCTATAATACGCACGCCGTTTTGGTTTGCGTATTTTTTAAGCGCGTTCCATTGCTTATAAAAAAAGAACTGCGTAAAGGCGTGATAATTTATTTCATTGCGGTAACGTTCTTTTAATTCCGTCAGCGTTTTTTCGTCGCGCCGCTTAATTTTTGCAGGCCATGTTGTCCACAGCGCAGACGGCTTTTCCTCTTTCAGTGCGCAAAACAAGCCGTAGTCGGATAGCCATGCCTCATTTTGCTTTTTAAAGGTTTCAAACGCGTTATGCCCAAAAAAGTTGGCATACGCTTTTTTTAAAATTACGGGACGGGTGCGGTACAATTCGGCGTAATCTACGCACGCAGAAGCCGTTTCATATTCCTTAACGTCCTCTTTTTTTAACAATCCCTCTTTAACCAACAAATCTAAATCTATAAAGTACGGATTGCCCGCAAAAACGGACGGCCCCGCATACGGGCTGTCGCCGTAGCTTAACGGATTTTGGGGAAGCACCTGCCAATAGCTTTGACCCGCCGATTTTAAAAAATCGACAAAGCTGTACGCCGATTCGCCAAACGTACCGATTCCGTGCGGAGCAGGTAAAGAAAACATCGGCGCAAGTACGCCCGCCGCGCGCTTTGGTATAACCATATGCACATTTTAGCATACGAAACAGCAGCTTGTCAACGGTTAAGCCAAACACTTGACAAATTTTAATTTTTAAGCTATACTAAATTTTACGGACAAGCCGATTGTGTTTTCTTATTGGCTTTTCTTTCGCGGAGGAAAAAATGGTACGCAAGAAATACTTTTTAATACCCGCCATACTGCTTGTATGCACCGCCGTCCTTTCGGGCTGCGGAAATAAATGCCAGGTCATTTACGATGACAGCGTGAGAATCTCTGCCCATGCGGCGATTAATTTTTACGTACAGCAAACCATTCAAGATAATGATTTAGAAAGTACGCTTACCCTAGAAGAACTGCCGCTTACACCTAATACCCTGCGCGTTGTTGCTTATGCACAGCGTGTTGGTTACGAAATAGACACCCAACATTTTTTATCGCGCTTTACTGCGTATTTTACACAGCAATACCCGACGTTTGAAGCTTTATGCGTCGCCCCGCCCGCGCGAATATACATATATGCCGAAATGCTGCACAACCTAAGCATAAGCATTACTAACTTCCAAAATTATAATTTGGAAGCAGCAATAAGCATTTTAAACACCTTTGAAAATCCTAGCGCGTACGATATAGGCGCGATGCTTTTGATGTGGATGCCGTCACATCGTCTAGAACCCTACGATGGAGTTAACTTGCCGCTATCGCGAACGGACTTAATTAATATAACAATTGCCGCGCAAAATGACGACGGCGGTTGGGGAGTAGGCTATCATCCCGAAACATGGCAGCCCTTTCCGAAATCTAACACGGACGAAACTGCGGCGGTGCTAGCAGGTCTTAACTTATTTATGCACAGCTATCTTGACCACAGCAATCCAGAATCACTGCCGCTCTCCGAGCAGGAGGCCTTGCAGGCAAGACAGCAAGGCCTAAGTTTTTTAGCTACGCAAAAAAACGCAGACGGCACCTATCAATCGGCGTGGGCGCAAAGCAGTTCATCCAGCACCGCTATGGTGATGGTTGCGCTGCACTGGAACGAAACATATTTTTTTCTGGATGACGCAGCAAAGCTTTTAATAGAAATGTTTGAGGCGGACGGAGGCGGCTTTAAGGCAGAGCCGAACTCCGATTTTGCCGATGTGTTCAGCACGGTTGATGTACTGCGCGTATTAGCCTATTCGTTTAGAAGACACGGGTGGTAGGTTTATAAAAAATGAGTAAAACAGCCGCAAAAAAATTTATCGCATTATGTGCCGTAACCGCCGCGCTTACCGCCGCTGTGTTTTTTGCCGCGTGTGAGTCCGAATACGAGCATCCCTTTTCGGTTACGCTGTCGGTAACGTGCACAGCGGCAGTCGGACATGCAGATTTGCCCGAAACGGTGCGCGCGCTTTTGCCCGCCGACGGCGTGATTCTTTCCGACGAAAGCATAGAAATCACAAAAAAAACCTCCGTACTAACCCTGCTGCGCGAAAACCTGCAACAGCAGCGCATTCAATTTGACATTTCGGGCGGCTATGTTCGGGCAATCAATAACCTCTACGAAAAGCAATGCGGCCCGTTTTCGGGCTGGGTGTATTACATAAACGGTTCGCTGGCGTCTAGCGGCGCAAGCTCCTACGCGGTACGCGCAGACGATGTAATAGAATGGCGCTATGTGCTTTCCGCGCCCGAATTTGGAGCGTAAAGTATATGAACAGCGGATTCGGCTTACAACGGTATCATGCGGCTGCGGCGTTTATGTTTTTTGCCGCCGTAATCATTTTAACCGCCGTAACGGTGCATCCCGCCTACGCGGCAGTCTCGCTTATCGGCGCGTTTTTTTATTGCATTATCCTTAAAAAAGGCGCGGCAGTAAAATTCTTTTTGTTGTTCGCATTGCCCGTAATAATCCTTTTTACACTAGTCAACGCGCTAAGCGTAAGCAGCGGCGTAACCATTTTATTTTATCTATATAACCCCGTAACGCTGGAATCCATTATAAACGGGCTTACGTTAGGAGGAGTTATAGCGGCGGTACTGCTATGGTTTTACGCCTACGGCGCGGTTATTTCGCCGCACCGATTTTTAGGGCTATTCGGGCGCGTACTGCCCAAAACCGCCTTAGTATTAACCATGTCCGCAGGGCTGTTTCCGCGCTATAAGCGGCGGCTAAAAGAAGTAAAACGAGCACAAATTTTAATCGGAAAGGGGGGTGGCGGAATAAAAAAAGGATACCGCAACCTAGCCGCCTTACTTTCGTGGAGCCTATGCGACGGGCTAGAAACCGCCGCGTCCATGCGCGCGCGCGGCTACGGGCTTAAAACGCGCAAGCCCCTAACCTTTAAAAAAATGCGCGCAAGCGATATTGCCGTGCTGAGTATTTTAACCGCATTTGCCGCGTTTCTTACCGCCGCTTTTATAGCGGGCGCGGCCAGCTTTACCTTTTATCCCTCCTTGCCGCCGTCTGCCGATTACAGCCTTTTTGCGGCCGCCGTATTCGCCGCGTTTGCCTTATTTTGTTTATTACCCGTTATATTGCATACAGAGGAGGTGTTAAGATGGCGGACATCGTTGTTAAAAATCTAAGCTTTGCCTATGCGGGCGCGGCGCAAAACGCACTGCACAACATCTCCTTTACCGCAGCCGAAGGCACGCTTACCTTGCTTTGCGGCGCAACAGGTTCAGGAAAATCTACGCTGCTGCGCCATTTTGTTAAAGAACTAACGCCGCACGGCAAGCGCACAGGCACGCTTAGGTACGGCGATACAGAAATTGTTCAGTTAGAGCCTTTAAAGGCGGCGCAAAAATTCGGTCTGGTCATGCAAAACCCCGACAACCAAATCGTTACCGACAACGTATTTTCCGAATTGTTTTTTGGATTAGAAAATCTAGGCTTTTCCGCAGCGGAGGCGCATCGCCGCGTTGCCGAAACCGTCGGCTTTTTCGGCATGGAAAGCTATCTGCATAAAGCAATAGATTCGCTTTCGGGCGGACAAAAGCAACTGGTTAATTTAGCGGCCGCGCTTGCCTTGCGCCCCGAAGTACTTATATTAGACGAGCCCACCGCACAGCTAGACCCCGTAGCATCGGCAGATTTTATCGCCGCGCTTTTGCGTATCAACCGCGAATTAGGCGTAACGGTAATCCTATGCGAACACCGCTTAGAGCAAATTTTTGCGCACGCCGACCAAGTAGTGCTGTTAGATAAGGGTCAAATCGCCGCGCTGGGTACGCCGCGCGAATTAGCGGCCGAATTAATGCGCGAACCGCAGCTTAATAAAATGTATCCCGCGTTTCCCGCAGCCGCGCGGCTGTTCGGCGCAGTAGGCGGAAAAGGAGAATGCCCGCTGTCGGTGCGCGAGGGCAGAGCCTTTGTACAAGCCTTTGTTAAAAGCGGCGCGGAAATTCACTCGGCAATCCCCCCTAAGCCCGCAACAACTCCGCCGCAAAAACCCTCCGTTCGGTTAAAAAACGTATATTTCCGCTACGAAAGTAAGGGCTTAGATATTTTAAACGGCGCGGATTTTACAGTATATCCCGGTGAAATCACGTGCATTTTAGGCGGAAACGGCAGCGGAAAATCTACCGCTCTGGGCGTTATGGGCGGCGTAAACTGTCCGCATATCGGCAAGATTGAAATTCTGGAAAAAAACATAAAAGCATACAAAGGCGGCAGTTTGTATAAGGGCATTTTGGCAGGCCTGCCGCAAAACCCCGAAACGCTTTTCACGCGGGAAACGGCGCGCTTAGAGCTAGAAGAAATGGGCGGCGATACAAGCGAGACGCAACGCATTGCACAGCTTTTAGAAATCTCCGATTTACTGCCTATGCACCCGTTGGATTTGTCGGGCGGCGAGCGTCAAAAACTGGCCTTTGCTAAGGTTTTATTATGCAATGCGCAAATTTACTTGTTGGACGAGCCGCTTAAAGGCCTGGATTCGCGGTATAAACAAGTTTTCGGCGCGGTGCTGAAACAGCTTAAAGACGCAGGAAAAACGCTTATACTTGCCACGCATGACATCGAATTTGCTGCCCTAAACGCGGATAAATGCTGCATTTGCTTTAACGGAGAGCTTTCCGCGCCGCTAGCAGCAAAAGAGTTTTTCGCAGGCAATTATTTTTACACGCCCGCAATAAACCGCATCGCAAGGGCAGCGGGCTTTAACGAGGTATTAAGCGTAGAAGAATTAGCCGCCAAACTACGCAGAAAAGAATTCACCGTCTGACACGCAACTCCCTTTCTGCAAAATAAACCTGTTTAAAAAAGGAGAAGTTTTATAAAAACCGCACGCATCACAATTTCATGTACCGTCATATTCGCCGTAATTCCTATGCTGTTGATATGCGCGTACTTTTTCGGCGCGGAGCTTGCCGCCGTGTACGCAACGGTGATTGTCGCGCTTGCGCTAATTCCGTTTTTCTTATTATTAGAAAACCGCAAGCTTTCCGCCGACGCGCTAGTACCTGTCGCCGTTATGACGGCAATCGCCGTAGCAGGACGCGCCGCGTTTTACGTTGTTCCCGGTTTTAAGCCGATAGTAGCGGTGATTGTGCTAACGGGCGCGGCATTCGGCGCGGGCGCAGGCTTTTTAACGGGCAGCCTTTCTATGCTGTGTTCTAATTTGTTGTTCGGGCACGGCCCGTGGACGCCGTGGCAGATGTTCGCGCTAGGGCTAGTAGGGTTTATCAGCGGCTTTTTAGGAAAAACAAAATTCGGGCGCAAGGTTCCCGTGCTGGCTGTGTGGGGCTTAATAGCAGGCTTTTTATTCGGCATAATTATGGATACGTGGTTTATTTTAGCGTTTAACCGTTTAAGCCCCGCCGCCGCAGGGGGCGCGCTGCTTTTAGGCTTGCCGCTAAACGCGGTTCTAGCAGGCGCAACGGTAATTTTTATCGCCGTATTCGGCAAACCGTTTTTAAAAATTCTAGAACGGGCAAAGCAAAAATACGGCTTAGAAAAAAGTGTCTGACGAATAAAGCCGCACTTACTATTTTTTTAAGTTTACAATAAAACAATTTGGCAATAATCGTTAGTCCTATGAAAATCGGATTGCCGCGCGCGCTGTTATATTATCGCTATCAACACCTTTGGACAGATTTTTTCTGCCGACTGGGGCACGAGGTTGTAGTCAGCCCCGAAACCAACCCGCAAATACTGGCGCAAGGCATCTGGTATTCGGTAGACGAATCCTGCCTGCCGGGAAAAATTTTTTTGGGCCATGTACAGTATTTAATCGGCAAATGCGATTATATACTAATTCCGCGCATAGATAATTTCGGCATAAACGAAAAGGTTTGTGTTAAGCTTAACGCGCTGTGCGACGTGGTGCGCAATACGTTTCCGTTCGCGCCCGTCTTAGATTATAATATCGACGCCGAAAAAGGAAAAAGCGAAGTCCGCGCCTTTATTCAGCTAGGAAAAACGCTGGCGCATTCTGCGCACCAAAGCGTTTGCGCGTATCGCGGCGCGGCGGATTTTGCGCGGCACGTTCAGCAAAAAGAATACGCGGCACAGCTAAAAAAGCTTGCCTCATCCGCGCCTAAAATTTTACTGATAGGGCATAGCTACGTGTTATCCGACCGCTGTGCGGGCGCGGCGGTAGCGCGCGGCTTAGAACGGCTGGGCGCGTGCGTACTAAAAGCCGATAAGCTTTCAAGCACGCTTACCGCCCAAACCGCCGCGTTTAACGCACCGAACCTATACTGGACGTTTAACAAAGAACTTTTCGGCGCGGCGGCGGCGTATAAGCCGCACCTAGACGGCATGGTATACGTTACAGCCTTTCCGTGCGGCGTGGACGCCTTAGCGCACGAATTCGCCCTGCGGCGTCTTAAAGGCGTACCCTCTTGCCATATCGTAGTAGACGAGGCGCAAGGCGATACGGGTCTTTCTACGCGCTTAGAAAGCTTTATGGATATTCTGCACGCAAGGAGATTAGCAAAATGACTATATCCTTTCCGCACCTTGCCTCCTATCATATCCCGATAACCACGCTGCTGCAAACGCTGTTTCCTGCCGCGCGCGTACTGCCGCCGCCCGCTATTTCGCCGCGCACGCTGCACGTAGGCGCACGGCACAGCCCCGACTTTGTATGTGCACCCTTTAAATACAATGTAGGCAATTTTATAGAAGCCTTGCAGCAAGGCGCAGACGTACTTTTTCAAGCGGGCGGAGGCTGCCGTTTTGGGTTTTACGCCGATTTGCAAGAGCAGATTTTGCGCGATTTAGGCTATAACTTCCGCATGATTAAGCTGTTCGGTTCGGACGGATTAAGCCTTAAAAAGCTGCGCGCCGCCGCCTTAGAAGCAGGCGCAAAGCTAAGCTATCCGCGCATTATCCACGCCTTGCTGATAGCCATTAAATCTATCCGCCTGATAGACGAGTTAGAATTTTACGCGCGTGAAAGCGCGGCGTTCACGTCGGATAAAAACACGCACGAAAGCCTTTTGCGCAGTTTTAAAAACGCGTTGCTGCACGTCCGCACTTTGCGCGGCATAAATAAACTGGCGGCGCAATTTAGACGCACTTTTAATTCCGTCCAAACCTCCGTACCGCACAACGCGCTTAAAATCGGCATAATAGGCGAATTATTCGACGTTATGGAGCCGTTTGCCAACCGCTTTTTAGAGCGCGAGCTATATAAACACCGCGCCGTTGTAACGCGCTTTGTAAACGCCACCTATCTATTAACGCAAAAAAAGAAGCTGGCGCGTAAGGTGCTGCAAGACGCCGCGCCGTACCTTAAATATCCTGTCGGCGCAGAAGGAACGCTAAGCGTGGCAGCTTGCGCGGCACTGGCGCAAGGCGGCTACGACGGCGTAATTCATGTAAAGCCGTTTGCGTGCGCGCCGGAGGTAAATGCCGTTCCCGCACTAAACAGCCTCTCACGCGATACCCGCATTCCCGTATTGTATTTATCGTTTGATACGCAAGACGCGGCAAGCTTAGGCATGAAAACCCGCGTAGAGGCTTTTATAGATATGCTAAAAATGAAAAAACAAGGGGGCATACTGTGAATTTGGTATATTTAGGCGTAGATATCGGTTCGGTATCGGCAAAAGCGGCGGTAATCGACGCACACAACAACCTATTGTTCGAAAACTATATTTTTACGCAAGGCGACCCCGTAGGCGCGGTGCGCACGGTATTAAACGGCTTAACCGACGCGCTTAAAGATAAATACCGCATTGCCGCAGTAGGCACAACGGGTTCGGCAAGGCGTTTAGCGGGCGCAATGCTAAAAGCCGCAGCGGTAAAAAACGAAATTACCGCGCACGCGGCGGGTGCGCTGTCGCTGTTTCCCGATGTGCGCACAATTTTTGAAATCGGCGGACAAGATTCTAAAATCATTTTAATCGAAAACGGCATCGTATCCGACTACGCCATGAACACCCTGTGCGCCGCAGGAACAGGCGCGTTTTTATCGGGGCAAGCCGCAAGGCTGGGCACGCGCTTAGAATCCTTCGGCGCGTTAGCGTTAAAAAGCGAAACGCCCGCGCGGATTGCTGCCCGCTGCACGGTATTTGCCGAATCGGACTTAGTGCATAAAATTCAAACAGGTGCAAAAAAAGAGGATATAGCGGCAGGGCTGTGCAACGCCGTAGCAGGCAACTTTTTAAACAATTTGGCAAAGGGCAAAAAAATTACGCCTCCGATAGTGTTTTCGGGCGGCGTTTCGCAAAACGCGGGCGTAGTTCAAGCGTTTGCGCGGCTTACGGGAGAGGCGGTTCTAACGCACAAAAAGGCACGCATATTCGGCGCGTTAGGCGCGGCAATTTTAGCAAAAGCCGCACCGCACAACAGCCGCTATACATTTATTCTGCCCTCTGCCCGATTTATTACGCGCGCCGAAGAATGTACACGCTGCGAAAACCGCTGCGAACTAGTCCACCTTTTCCAAAACGGCAAAATCATAGACACACTAGGCGCCCGCTGCGAGTAACTTTAAGTAATGGATAATGGAAAATGGATAATGGATAATGGAGAATGGAAAATGGAAAATGTCGGCAAAGAATTAAAAATAAAAACCATTAAAAAATTCCCCTCTTGAGGGGTGGCAGGCGCAAGCCTGACGGGGTGGAAAGAAAAGCAAGGGGGGCTTGACAAGCATGGTATAATAGTAATATAGGGCATTATTTTAAAAATCCCTACCCACACACTTACATAAAATCCAACAAAAAAAAGGATGCAAATAGGATGCAAAAGGGATGCAAAAAACCCACAAATAAAATCCCCCCTTTAAACACTTGACGGCAGGAGAGGGGATATACTATACTTAACTAAACAAACACCGCACACTAAACACTAAGGAGGGCCCCGATGAGAAAATTTGTTAAAATCGCAGCCGCTTTACTATTCGTAAGCCTATTTGCGCTAGCCTTTACCGCGTGCAACAACCCCGACAACTCCGACAACCCCAAGCCTAACCCTACCACCCTAACCTACAACCCTGGCACGCTTGCAAACGCCACCTTTCAAACGCCGTATGCCGCCAACGCAGACGGCGCAACCGCAGGCAGCGATACCGTTACCTACGCAGTAAAACAGGGCAGTACCTTACCCGCAGGGCTTACGCTTAACTCCTCAACAGGGCAAATCAGCGGCACGGTTACGGCAAACGCAGACACATATACATTTACTTTGATAGCTTCTGCCTTACAATCCAATCAAACCGCCGAGCATACATTTACCCTTACGGTTAATAAAGCCGACGTATCCGTTGCGCAACCCGTCTACTCAGACGCAGCACTTACCTACGGCGACCCCTTACCTGCAATAATTACTACAACCGTAGGCGGCACCATTACACTAAACGCAGGGCAAACCTTACAGGCAGGCACACACAATTACGCGTGGACTTTCACCCCGCAAGACACACTTAATTTTACATGGACAAACCTAACAGGCACTATCAGCCTTACGGTTAATAAAGCCGACCAAACTATTCCTAATAACGTACAACTAACCGCAGTATTGCAAGACAGCGTAACGCAAATTGCCCTTACCGATTTAGGTTCGGCTTACGAATATTCACGCAACAATTCTACATGGCAGGATTCACCTAGCTTTACAAACCTACTTGCCGACACTTCTTACACCTTTTACGCAAGGCTTAAAGAAACATCTACCCACAATGCAAGCGCGCCGATATCCGATACAATAGTAACTACACCGCTAGACGAAGAAGTATTTACTTACAGCGGCAATTCCATTACAGGCTTAACTAACTTAGGCACTACCTTAACTAACCTTGTAATTCCTGCGCAGATTTCATCAAATAATATTACGTCCATAGCGAATTACGCTTTTAGAGTCAACCAAACAGTGCAAGAGGTGAACATTCCTAATTCAGTAACGAGTATCGGGAATATGGCGTTTTATGGTTGCACAGGCCTAGAAGCTATTACCATACCCAATTCGGTAAGGAGTATCGGGTACTATGCGTTTCAAGATTGTACAGGCTTAACCAACGTAATATTTGAAAGCGGTAGTAAACTATGGAGTATCGGGCACTTTGCTTTTGGGGATTGCACAGGTATAACCTCTATCGAAATCCCCAATTCGGTAATGGAAATCGGGTATGGTGCGTTTTCGGGTTGCACAGGCTTAACCAACGTAATATTTGAAAGCGGTAGTAAACTAACAAGTATCGGACACTATGCTTTTGGGGATTGCACAGGCTTAACCTCTATTACCATACCCAATTCGGTAATGGAAATCGGGTATGGTGCGTTTAGGGGTTGCACAGGTATAACCTCTATCGAAATCCCCAATTTGGTAACGAGTATCGGGGGATTGGCGTTTTGGAATTGCACAGGCTTAACTTCTATCACTATCCCCAATTCGGTAACGGAAATCGGGCAGGGTGCGTTTAGGGGTTGCACAGGCTTAACCAACGTAATATTTGAAAGCGGTAGTAAACTAACGGAAATCGGGCAGAATGCGTTTTCGGGTTGCGCAGGCTTAACCACTATCGTAATTCCCAGTACGGTAACGCATATCGACATGTATGCGTTTTCGGGTTGCACATCTCTTACCGACATTTACATTCAAGGTCATATAAGCCGCCCCAGTGAGTGGAGTAGTGCGTGGAACGGTTCCTCCGCCGCCGTACACTGGGGACAATAAAACAAAAAACACACCCCCCTAAAAAATTCCCCCCTTGACAAATTTTTGCATTTATGATATACTATCCTTACGCACACACTAGTTGCGGGGAGGTACTGTCATGAAAAAATTTGTAACGATTGCACTGTGCTGTATCTTAGCAGCAGGATTATTTGCCGCCTGTTCGGGCGGCGCAAACCGACGGGGAGATTCCATCGAAATCAACGTGCTGGCGGTAGACGGCGCGCCGCTTTTAACCATAGCTAAAATGGCGTCGGACGGCTTTGCCGTAGAGGACGGCTACGCTATACGCTACAACCCGCCCGTATTAGGTTCGGATGCCTTAATTGCCTCCTTGCTAAAACAAGAGCCCGATTTTGCTATCGCGCCGACTAATATAGCCGCGCTGATGCACGCAAACTCAAGCGGCTACCGTTTGGCAGGGGTTGCTATTTGGGGCATTATGCACATAGTTTCTAACCAAAGCATTTCTTCGCCGGACGAGCTTAAAGGCGAAACCGTTTTTGCCTACGCCCGCAGCGGAACGCCTGGTATAACCTTGCGCACGGTATTAGAAAAAAGCGGCATCAAATTCACCGAAAACCAACCCGCTAACTATACCGTTCCTGCCGACACCGTGCATATAGTCTATTTGTCCGAGCCTAGCGACGTGCGCAACGCCATTATTGCGGGTTCGATAGGCGGCAGAACCGTTAAGTTCGGACTATTAGCAGAGCCTGTCGTAACGGCAATCGCGGGCGCAACCGCATCGCTTCCGCACGGGCAGTTTACGGCTAAGATTAGCCTGCAAACCGAATGGGCAAAGCATACAGACGGGCAAAACTATCCGCAAGCGGCTTTAATTTTTCACGAAAGGCTGCTTAAAAACGATGCCGCACTGGTAGATAAATTTATCGCACTGGCAGAGCTTTCTACTTTATATGCCAAGCATAACCCGAAATCCGCAGGCGATTTAGCCGTATCCGCGCTTAAATCGTCCGCGATTCCTAACGGCACGCTAGTAGAAGCCGCCGTAAACGCGGGGCGCATACCCTTAGATTTCACCCGCGCAGCCCAAGCCAAGCCCGCCGTACAGGCGTATTTACAAATCATCTACGATAACGCCCCCAATTTAGTAGGCGGAAAAATGCCCGCCGAAAACTTTTATTACAATGACAACTGACAATTGTATTGAAAATCACGAAATACAACTGACAACTTACAACTGACAACTGACGAATTATTGCTATTTTTTATATAAATTATTTTAGCCGAAATTTGTCAGTTGTCAGTTGTAAGTTGTAAATAATTATGCTGTCAGTTGTAAGTTGTAAATAATTATTATGAAACTGCGTAAGAAAAAAAGTAAATATGATTTTTTGTTTACACTGCTAGGAGTTTGCATACTGATAGCGGTGTGGTGGATATTAGCCGAAACCACTTTTAAGCAAACAGGCATTATTCCTTCGCCGCCTAAAACCCTGCAAATCGCCGCCGAGCAAATGCAAAAGCCCGATTTTTTTAAAGCTATTTTCAGTACGCTGCTAAGGTCTTTATTAAGCTTTTTAGTTTCGTTTGCCGCCGCCGCCGTGTTTGCACTGCTGGCGCACCATAAAAAATTTGTCGGCAAAATACTAAACCCCTTTATCGCCATATGCCGCGCTGTGCCCACCGTCGCGCTGGTGCTAATCTTACTGCTTACGGTAGGCAGCAGCCTTTTACCCGCCGTCGTTTCGTTTTTGGTGGTGTTTCCGCTGTGTTATGAACATATGCACACCGCATTTTCGGAGGTAGACCCTAAGCTGATAAACATGGCAAAGGTTTTTAAAATGCCCAAAGCAAGACAAATTTCGGGCATCTATATACCCGCCATGCTGCCGTATGTATTTTCTTCGCTGATAGCAGGCTTCGGGCTGAACATCAAGGTAGTCATTTCCGCCGAAGTACTGGGGCTGCCCACACTGTCGATAGGCTATTTAATTAGCAACGCAAACGCAGGCTTAGAGTGGGGCGTAGCGTTTGCGTGGCTGGTGATAGCGGTTTTTTTAAGCTTAGTATGCGAGGGCATTCTGCGCATCGTGCGCCGCCTGTGTATGCCGTATAAATATCCCGATTTAAAACTGGTAAAAAAAGCGTTTGCAAAAATATTTAAACGGCGCGCTAAATCCGCCCCTCAGCCCGCGCAAGACGATAAGGAGGATACGCCCGTATGATAACCTTCCGCAAGGTTAATTTAGCCTTCGGCGACACCGTAGTTTTACAGGATTTTTCCGCCGATTTTCAAAGCCATAAAATCCACTGCATTCTAGGGCCGTCGGGCTGCGGCAAAACTACGCTGCTTAACCTTTTAAGCGGCACGCTTTTGCAAGACAGCGGAGAAATTTCAAAGCCGCAAAACGTATCGTATGTGTTTCAAGAGGACTTACTCATTCCGCAAAAAACGGCGCGCCAAAACTTAGAACTGGTTTTAAAAAGCGCGTATAAAGATAAAGCGCGCCTGCACGCGGTAATCGCACAGTTTTTGCAGCTTACAGGCTTAGAAAGCGCAAAGGATTTATACCCGCACGAGCTAAGCGGCGGCATGCGCCAACGGCTTGCCCTTATCCGCGCATTCGCATATCCCTCCGACATTTTACTAATGGACGAGCCCTTTAAGGCGTTAGATAAAACCCGCCGCGAAAGCTTAATTAAATCGTTTTTAAGCTTGTATAACGCCGACAAACGCACCGTATTATTTGTTACGCACAGCATAGACGAGGCACTGCTTACAGGCGATGTTATTTATGTGTACTCCGATAAACCCATGACCTTGCAAAAAAGCTTTACGGTGGACGAGCCGCCCGAAATGCGCAAGCTGTACGGCGAATCCCTAACCAAACTAAAAAACGAAATCTACAAAGAAACCGAAAAATGGGCAACTTAAATTTCCCCTTTAATCACTTGACGACAGCAGAGGTATATACTATACTTAACTTATCTAAACAAACCCCGCACACTAATCACTAAGGAGAACCCCGATGAGAAAATTAAGCAGAATTGCTGCGGCATTACTATTAATCGGCATACTTATGCTAGCCTTTGCCGCGTGCTTTAACGATGCAGACAACCCCAACAACGGCATTGAAGACAACCCCAATATCGACAATATTCCCAACACAATCTTTACCGCTAACGAAAACACCGTTACAGGCCTAACCGAGTACGGTGCAACCTTAACTAAGCTAACGATTCCTAACCGAATATTAGGATACAATATTACCGCCATAGCGGAGGACGCTTTTAAAAACAACCAAACGGTTACAGAGGTTATCATTCCCAATTCGATAACCTCTATCGGGAACGGTGCGTTTGCGGGTTGCACAAGCTTAACCTCTATTACTATTCCTTTTGTAGGAAACATCCGTTCCGCAGCCCAAAACAATCATCCGCATTTCGGGTGGATTTTCGGCGCAACGGACTATCTTGGTCAATATCTTTTCATACCGCCCTCACTTCAAACGGTAATTATCACAGGCGGCAGCAATATCGAAAATGGTGCGTTTCATAATTGCACAGGCTTAACTAGTATTAAGATACCCGATTCGGTAAGGCAAATCGGGCGGCATGCGTTTGCGTATACAGGCTTAACTTCTATTGTTATACCCAATTCGGTAACGAGTATCGGGGAAAGTGCGTTTGCGGGTTGCACAGGCTTAACCAACGTAATATTTGAAAGTGGTAGTCAACTAACATTTATCAGGGATTATGCGTTTTGGGGTTGCAGAGGCTTAATCTCTATAACTATCCCCAATTCGGTAATGAGAATCTGGAGTACTGCGTTTAACGATTGCACAGGTTTAACGGACATCACAGTAGACCCGCTTAATCTAAATTATGCAAGTCAAGACGGCGTTTTGTTTAATAAGGACAAGTCAATTATTCTTAAGTATCCCGCTGGAAAAACAGGTGTTTACGTTATCTCCAATTCGGTAACGAGTATCGGAGATAATGCGTTTGAGGGTTGCATAGGCTTAACCAACGTACTATTTGAAAGCGGTAGTAAACTAACGACTATCGGGTATAGAGCGTTTACGAATTGCATAGGTTTAACCTCTATCACCATCCCCAATTCGGCAACCACTATCGGGGAATGGGCGTTTATGAGTTGCATAGGCTTAACTAACATAATATTTGAAAGCGGTAGTAAACTAACGGAAATCGGGGAACGGGCGTTTTTTGCTTGCGCAGATTTAACCTCTATCGAAATTCCCAATTCGGTAACTACTATCGGATTTCTGGTGTTTGGGTACTGTCCAAACCTCACCGACATTTATGTGCAAGGCCATTTAAGCCCTCCCGACGGTTGGCATATTGACTGGAACGCAGGCACCGCCGCCACCATACACTGGGGCCAATAAAGCGCGGCGCGGCGTTATTGTTAATGGAGAATGGAAAATGGAAAATGGAAAATGTCGGCTAAGAATTTTAAAATAAAAACCGCTAAAAAATTCCCCTCTTTGAGGGGCCATGGTGTATGAGGGGTTACCCCAAAAAACTCAGAGGGCTCAATAACATAGTAATAAAAAGCGTGGAAAACCCCTATAACCTTGCAAGCAAGTTTACGTTAAAATCCCCACAATTTGCAATCCCGTACACGCTAAAAATCTCGTCCTTGCCCCTGTCAACAGGGGCTTGCACCCTCTGGCACCCCAAAAAAGCCGAAAGGTAAAAAAAGAAAATGTTTTTAAAATAACTTAAAATTCGCATAAAATCATTTGACAGTTGTACCACAATGCAGTACAATTATGGTATGAAAGATTATTCAAGGCTTCTTGCCTTAGCGAAAAACGGAGTTATCCGCACAAAGGATTTGGGCGCAGCCGGAATCGGTCGTGATTATTTGCGTTATGCGATTAACGATGAGGTTATCGAAAAAGCCGCATATGGTATTTATATTTTAAGCAATGAAATAGCGGACAAGCTGTATATCTTTCAGCTAAAAAATAGCAGGCTTATTTTTTCGGCTAATACTTCCGCTTTTTTACTGGGCTTAACTACAAGAGATTCCGATGTCTTTTTTCTTTCTGCGCCGTTAAGCTACAACAACCCAAAATTATCTCAATTTCATAATATTGTTAGGGAAAGAGCCGGGATTTACGGCTTGGGTCTAATCGAAGCCGAAACAACATTCGGAAATACCGTAAAGCTTCACGACGCTGAGAGAACGATTTGCGATTTGTTCAGCCCTAAGTACACGGGCGACAAATTTGTGCAGGTGGAAGCGTTAAAGAACTATTTGCAACCGCCCTTTAAAAATTTAGTTAAATTGTTTGAATATGCAAAAGTGCTCGGCGTGTATGACGAACTAAAAAAAAGAATTGAGGTGCTGTTATGAATACGTCCAAACAATTAAAAGACTTAATCAATAATAAGGCGAAAAAATCTAATCTTAATCCGCAAATTTTATTGACGAGATTTTTTATGGAACGATTTTTAGAGCGGATTTCGCTTAGCAAATACAAAAAGAACTTTGTCTTAAAGGGCGGCATACTGATTTCCGCTATTGTGGGTGTTGATGCGCGAATGACAAGGGATATGGATATTACGCTAAAAAGCCTTCCGCTCAATGAAGCATCTATTAAAAACATTTTAGAAGAAATTATTGCAACACCTATTGACGATGCGACACAATTTACGCTGGTCGAGATTTTGCCTATTAGAGAAGAATTTGACTACACGGGTTTCAAGGCGAAGATAGAAGTCGTGTTTGACAAAACACGGAATATGATTCAAGTTGATATTACCGCAGGGGACACAATAACTCCCAAAGAAATTGTTTATAAGTATAAACTTCTTTTAGAAAATCGCAATATAGGCGTTACCGCTTATCCGATAGAAACGATATTAGCCGAAAAATTAGAGTGTACGCTTGCCCGAAGCGTAGCCAATACGCGCATGAAAGATTTTTATGATTGCTATACGCTTTCTAAAATGTATTCGGATTCGGTCAATTTTGAAACGCTGTTAGCTGCTCTTAAAAATACGGCAAAAACAAGAAAAACAGAGTATATTTTTGATAATGTTGCAAAAAACCTTGAATTGATAGAAACCGATGATTCAATTAAGCACTCTTGGCTTAATTACGCGAAACAATTCGCCTATGCAAAAGATATTACTTTTGAAGCAATTATATCCGAATTAAAATTACTGCTTAAAAAGGTGGGGATATGGTAAAGCGGCGTCTATAATTGATAGTATGTGCCGCTTATAACCCTTGCAAAAATAACTATTGACAATTTTTTAAGGTTATGTTAAATTTATATTAAGACACTCCAAACAGGGGTACCCCTGTTTTATTCTTTTATGCAAAAGAATAAAGAAAATCTTATTAACCTAAGTAGTTACAAAAGGAGGCGGTGATGTTTCGTATAGCCATTGTAGAAGACAACGATGCGGCTGCACAGCAGCTTGAAGTTTTTTTAAAACGCTACGAAAAGGAAACTTGTGTGGAATTTCAAGTTACCAAATACCAAAACGCCGTCAGCTTTTTAACCAACTACAAGCCCGTTTTCGACCTAGTCTTTATGGATATAGAAATGCCGATGCTTAACGGATTAGACGCCGCCTTTAAACTTCGCGAAATAGACACGGTGGTAACGCTGGTTTTTATTACAAATATGGCGCAATACGCCGTAAAGGGATACGAGGTACAAGCCTTTTACTATATTGTCAAACCTGTTTCCTATTACGATTTCGCGCTTAAATTAAAGCGGGCGATAGGACAGCTTAACGTGCGGCATGAGCGTTCTATAAGCTTTGTTGCGCCAAACGGACACATTTGCTTAAAGCTGTCGCATATTTTGTTTGTCGAGGTAATGAACCACGATGTAGTATTTCACACCCGCGATAAGGCCTACAAAAAGTACGGCACCCTTAAAGAGGTAGAAAGCCTTATATCCGACTCCGATTTTGTGCGCTGCAACAGCTGTTATTTAGTCAATCTGCGCCACGTGGCGGAGGTAAAAGAAAATGTGGCGGTTGTAGGAAAGCATCGGCTTAAAATCAGCACCCCTAAAAAGAAAGAGTTTATGAAAGCCCTAAACGATTATCACGGCGGTGGGAGATAAAAAAATGTTTAATTTTCTTTCTCCGTTATTTTGGTATAAAATTCTTTTCATGTTCGAGCTTATTTTGGCGGAGATTCTTTTTACCCATAAATTGCGCAAGAAAAAACACTTTGCCCTGCGCGCTTTCGGTGCCATAGGCGTTTGCCTTGCGGCGGCGTTTTTTTACCCCATATTCAATTACAGCGCGGTATACAGTTCTATTATGTTTTTAGCCTTGTTTGCGGTTACGCTGCCCATGCTTAAACTTTGCTACAACGAGTCGTGGAAAAATTTAATTTTTTGCGCGATTGCGGCGTATACCGTAAAGCATTTCGCTTATGCGGCAGAAAGCCTGCTGCTTATTACGTTTAACATCAGTGCTATGGGCTCATTCGGCCAATACGGAAGCGAAATCAGCATCATATCGTATATGGTAAATCCGTGGGGAATTTTCGTTTATTGTGTGTCCTACGCTCTTGTTTTTTGGCTGGCATACGTTTTTTTCGCAAGCACCATAAGCAAAAAAGAAAGCTTAAAAATAGATAACTTCCGTTTAACGGTGCTTTCAGGCGGCATAATACTTACGGTTGTAGTGCTTAACGCGGTTATAACCTATTACGCTATGCAGCATTACGACACGCTGTATGTAGTCATCATTCTCCTATACAGCATACTGTGCTGTTTATTTGTATTGCTTTTGCAGTTCGGGTTTTTAAACAGACAAAAATTAAAGGACGAAATCGTTATCATGCGCCAGCTTTGGGCTAAAGAGCAAGAGCAATACCAAGTGTCAAAGAAAAACATAAATCTAATCAATATGAAGTGCCACGATTTAAAGCATTTTATACGTCAGATAGGCGAAAAGAGTTCCTTAGATAAGGAGGCGCTCAGCGAGATAGAAGACGCCATAAATATTTATGACACGTCCGTTCAAACCGGAAACGAAACACTGGATATTCTGCTTGCCGAAAAAAGCTTGTTTTGTCTGCAAAACAACATCAAGCTTTCCTGCGTAGCAGACGGCAGCAAGCTAAGCTTTATGACGGACGCAGATATATATTCGCTGTTTGGAAACGCCGTCGAAAACGCGATAGAATCCGTGCAAAAAATAAGCGACCCAGATAAAAGGGTAATAGGCATCGTTGTTAAAAGCACGGGCAAGTTTATTTCGATTCATATGGATAATTATTTTACAGGGAAATTAACCTTTTCTAACGACATTCCCGTAACCACCAAAAAAAACAAAGCGTTTCACGGCTGGGGCTTTAAAAGCATGCAATATATCGTAGAAAAATACGGCGGCGATATGTCGGTTTTTATAGATGACGACATATTTAATCTGAACATTCTTTTTTCAATAAACGAAGCAGAATAACTCCCTTAATATAAATTTACGTTTTAAAAACACTAAATTACGTTGTGTGTATTGAAATATACCTGCAACTATTTTATACTATTCGGGAATACTAGTATCAGTTTAAGGAGATAGAGATGAGTTCTTCGCAAAAACAAGAGTTAGAAACTGTTTCGGCAAAAAAAGCGTCGAGGTTTCGCGCCGCGTTCAAGATTTTGTGGAAAAAGCTTCATACAAAGATTTTGCTTATTGTTACCAGCATATTTTTGGTGCTTATGCTTACCATAAGCTTAGTAGGTACACAGGTATTGTTTTTGCGCAACACGCTGGATTCGATGTGGGGCGGTCCCCGCAGGGTTTTAAAAAGCGGCGACCCGTTACAATATACATACTACGCCGCAGATTACGAAAACAAGGCAGAAACTTTCGCCGCAGCCAATTTGTTTAACGAATTACTGGTAGAAGAGGGTATCGTTCTGCTTAAAAACGAGGATAACGCATTGCCGATACCAACGCAAGAAAGCGGCGGTTTCGGCAGACCCTCTATCAGCGTATTCGGCAAAAACAGCGTCAACCTAGTTTACGGCGGCTCTGGTTCGGGTGAAAGCAGCACCGACGGCGCGGCCACGATACACGAAAGCCTAACCGAGGCGGGGTATAACGTCAACTCTACGTTGAGAAATTTTTATACTAACAACAGTGCTTCGGGTAACGGCAGGCCGCGCAGCCCGGACATGGGGCAGATTCCTGCGGGGTTTGCAATCGGAGAAACGCCGATAGCGTCTTATAGTTCTGCCGTTCGCAACAGCTACACAAGCTTTAACGATGCGGCAGTTATCGTTTTTTCAAGAATCGGCGGCGAAGGCTACGATTTACCCCGTTCCATGAAATCAACCTTTGGCAATAATCCGACTCCCATAAGCGGCGCACGCAGTATGGATGACCATTATTTGCAGCTTGACCAAAACGAAACTAATTTGATACGCGAGGTTGAAGCACATTTCGAAAAAATCATTATCGTTATCAATGCCTCACAGGCGATAGAAGTCGGATTTTTAGACGACCCTTCACACTACGCATATTCGCCCAAAATTAAAGCCGCTTTGTGGATGGGCAGCCCCGGCTTAACAGGCGCAATGGCTTTGGGACGGGTTATGAACGGCTCGGTAAATCCGTCAGGGCGTACCGTCAACACCTACGCAAGAGATTTTAAAGCCGAACCCTCGTGGCATAATTTTGCTAATAATAACGCAACGGACGGAAACCGATACATTGATTCATCAAGCGGAAGGGCAAGACTGTTTTACCAGGTAGAATACGAGGAGGGTATTTACGTCGGTTACCGCTATTGGGAAACACGCGGATTTACCGAATACGAAAAAGACGGCAACTGGGACTGGTATAACGACCATGTTGTATATCCGATAGGGCACGGTTTAAGCTACACAAGCTTTGACTGGGAAGTACAAAACCGTCAAGAGGTAGAGGATACGGTGATAGCCTCCGACGGAAAGGGCAGTGTAGCCGTTGAAGTTAAGGTTACCAACACAGGCACGGTTCCGGGCAAAGACGTGGTGCAGGTGTATCTTACCGCACCGTATACGACGGGCGGAATCGAAAAATCCCATGTTGTGTTGGCAGGCTTCGAAAAAACGCCGATGCTAGACCCTGGTGCGCATGAAACGGTAAAAATCGACATTCCCGTATTGTACTTTGCCTCTTACGATTATAACAACGCCGCCCAAAGCACTAACGGCTTTAAAGGATACAAAATCGAATCGGGCGATTACGCGCTTAAAGTTTCTAAAAATGCAAATATGGCAGACGATACGCTAACGATTAACGTTGCTGCGGAAATTCAAATCGGAAATGACCCGACAACCCAAACCCCCATCGAAAACCGTTTCGATGAGGTCAGTGATTATATAACCACCTATTTATCCCGTGCCGACTGGGCTGCAACATGGCCCGAAGCGCCTACCGTTGCAGAAAGAACTAAGCCGACCGCTTTTTTCAATGCGTTAGAATGGAATCAAAACGATGCGGGCGCAAAATGGGAGGCGTTTACAACTCCCACGCAAAGCAGAAATACGCTAAGCGGCAGAAACACCAAAGTTAAACTGCATGATTTAATCGGCAAAGCACACGACGACCCACTTTGGGACGATTTATTAAATCAGCTAACCGTAAGGCAAATGTCTACGCTAATCGGCACAGGCAATTACAACACTATGGCGATTGATACAATTTATAAGCCCCGAACGCTTGACCCCGACGGTCCTGTCGGCTTTACCACGTTTATGGGCGATCCTAGCGTATACGACACGGGTTTTTATGCCAGCGGATGCGTAGTGGGCGCAACCTACAATAAAGAATTAGCCGAAGCTATGGGCATCATGGTCGGAAACGAAGGAATTATAGGCAACGAAAAGGGCGACGGAACGCCGTACAGCGGCTGGTACGCGCCGGCGGTTAATATTCACCGCAGCCCGTTTTCGGGACGAAACTGGGAATACTATTCCGAGGACGGTTTTCTCTCCGGCGTTATGGCAGCAGCGGTTATTCGGGGCGCGATGAGTAAAGGTGTATACACCTACGTTAAACATTTCGCGCTTAACGACCAAGAAACCAACCGTTCTACAAACGGGCTTTTAACTTGGGCAAACGAGCAGTCGATGCGCGAAATATATTTCAGAGCTTTCGAAATTACCGTAAAGGACGGCAATACAACCGCGATTATGTCGGCGTTTAACCGTATCGGCACGGTTTGGACAGGCGGCAGCTACGAGCTTTTAACCGAAATTTTAAGAGACGAGTGGGGTTTTAGGGGCATGGTTATCACGGATTATAACCTCTATGCCCATATGCCCGCCGACCAAATGATACGCGCGGGCGGCGATTTAAACCTAACCCAAGACAAAAGGCCGTCCGTTACCGATACGCCCACCCAAGTTACCGCATTGCGCAACGCAACCCATAACATCCTGTACACAGTGGCAAATTCTAACGCAATGAACGGCTACGGCGAGGGCGTTATTTACGCATACAGAATGTCCGCATGGATGGTGTGGCTGATTGTTGTTGACGCGCTGCTTATTGCCGCGCTTGGGGTTTGGGCGTTCTTTGCGATAAGAAAAACCTACAAAAAGCATAAAATCAGCTTAGCGTCAGAGGTTATAAGCATCGACTCCATACAGGTACACGACGCAGAACCCGAACCCGATACTTTGAGTAGCGAAACTCCCGATGTTTCACCTCCGCTACAGGAAGAGCCGCCACCTGACTTTCCCGAGACGGATACCGAATAGTTATTTAGTACACAATAAAAAAACAAATAAAAACATAAAAAAAGGAGATTTTAAACCATGAAAAAAGTAAGATTGTTAGTTTCGGTGCTGTGTGCCGCGTTGATAGCGGCGTGCGTATTCGCCTTTGCGGCATGCAAAGAGCCCGAAGATGACGACCCCGTAGACGGCGAGGGCGTTTACACGTTTGCGGCGGCAGGAATCGACCTCACGGGTCTGTCGGGGCGCGGCTATTCCGACGAAAAAGCCGAAACCCAAATGATTATGGGCGAAAATACCGCATCCATCCGCGAGCGCGCAAACGTACTCAATTCGATAGAAAGAGTAGCACCGAACGAGGGCAGACATTTTGTCGGCTACTTCAATACGGGCGGCACCGCGCTTACGTTTAATATACGCGCGGATAAGGCGTCTACCGATAACAGCCTAACACTACGTTTAGGTTCAGAATACGGAACGCTTTTGTTAAACCCCGAAGTTATGCAAATTGTGGTAAACGGGGAAGAGCTTGCTTACAACCCTATTACCGTTACGGGTGCCGCACAAATCGGCTACCGCGTGCCGTTTGCCAACCACGAAATTTCGCAAAAGTTTGACCTAAACGAGGGCGAAAACGAAATTCAATTAATCATTTTAGAAAATACACTCGGCAACGCCGTTGCAGGCTTTCCGTCTGTCGGCCCTGGCGTTAACAACATCAAAATCAAATCGGATGCTGTTCTTTCGTGGGATTCCTTATGGGAATATAACAAAGAAGATATCGTACACGAAACTTAATTTGTTCCGTGCGGACCCAGAGGAGGTTTTATGAAAAAATCGGTTAATTTTTTGATTTGCACTGCATTGCTTTTCGGCGTTATGTTCGGGTTGGCTGCGTGCCGCGGCGACGGCGGCGGCGGCGAGCAGCTGCCGATTTATAAGGTAACGGTTGAGGGCGGCAGCGGCGGCGGAAACTATTACGACGGCACCAACGTTACCGTAACGGCGCAAATCCCGCCCGGCAAGCAGTTTATGATGTGGACGGTAGCGGGCGAGGGCGTTTCCACCAATGCGGTTTTCGTCTTTACCGTCCGCAAGGATACTGTGGTTACCGCCGTTTTTGCCGACACGGTGCCCGATATAGACGAACTTGTCTACACGGTCAGCGTAACAGGCGGCACGGTGCGCGCCGCGGACGAGTCTGCGGCAGAGGCTAAACCGTCCGCCTCGTTTGCTGCGGGTACGCGCGTTACGGTTACGGCGGGCGTGGTATTAGGTCAAAAATTCACACGTTGGACAACACCCGACGGAAAAATGTGGTCGCAAAATCAACACCGCACCTTTTTGCTGGGTGAGCATTTAGAGCTTACCGCGCAATTTATAGGCTCAACGCCGCTTCCCACACCGCCCAGCGTAGACACGCCTAACGGCCCCAGTCTGATTCGTCAAGGGCCTAACGCAATCGAGTTAGACCGCACAAATCCTTCTTTTATGGCAACAACGGGTAATAACCATTTGTTTATCGACTATATTTTATTCTACATCTACGATTCGTATCAAGCCGAAATCCCCGTTGCTATGTTTAAGATGGTTCCTAACCGCGACAGACGTCCGTACATGGATGTTCCGTATAGTCCGCCCGGCGGCTGGCTTAGAACTATGGACGATTCCGTCAGTATAGAGGTGCACGGACACGACTTAAATTATTGGGTGCCCAGCGGTAACGCCTTTGAGAGGGTTATAGAAACTGCGCTTGGCAGTGCGCACGAACCGCAAACCGAATATTATTTCGCGGCTCAACTCATATCACTTCCCGCCGTTTACAACGAAGAGCTATCAATTTGGACGGTAGACCGCGCCGACAGTGCGATTTCACAAAAATCCACATGGGCTTATACGCTACCGTAAGAGCCGCTATACAAACACCGTATACAAATAAATAAAAAATAATTTAATTTTATGGAGGAAAACAAAATGAAAAAGAAAGTAGGATTTATAGCCGTACTACTGGTACTGCTTACCGCGTCTGTAGGCTTATTTGCCTGTACAGACCCCGCCGATACAACGGTAACCGTAACAGGCGTAACGCTTAACAAAACTACGCTTACGCTAACCGTCGGCGGCGACGAAACGCTTACAGCCGCCGTTTTGCCGGCAGACGCCAGCCAACAGGTAACCTGGTCGGTTTCTGAGGGCGGGGCATTTGTCGAGGTTGCGGCGGGCAAGGTTACCGCAAAGGCCGCAGGTACGGCAAAGGTAAGGGCAACGTCTGTTGCCGACACCGCCAAATGGGCAGAATGTACCGTAACGGTAAACCCTGTGCCAGACCCCCAACCCGAGCAATTTACAGTAACCGTAACAAACGGTACGGTACGCGCCGCAAACGCTGCGCCCGAAACGGCCGCACCGTCTGGCGAGTTTGAAGAAAACACGTCCGTTATAGTTTTAGCGGACGCACCGCCCGTAGACGGCGATTTATTTGATAAATGGACGGCAGGCACCGCTGCGGGCGGCGCGGACATTTCTTCGGCAAACCCGTACACCTTTACGGTAACCGCCGACACTGCGCTGTACGCCAATTACCGCACGCCTACCGAAAACTATACCGTTACGGTAGTCAACGGCACGGTAGACACAGACGAGCCCGATACAACCGAATACACCGCCTTAGAGGGCACGCTAATCACCGTAAACGCGGATTTAGGTTTAAATCAGGCGCTTGTAAAATGGACATACGACGACGCCGACGGCGAAACCGCCTCCATCGACAACCCCTACGAATTTATTTTAGACGGCGATGTAACGCTGTACGCGCATGTTGCCGATACCTATTTAGTAACGGTAGTAGACGGCTACCTCATAAACGGCACACAAACCGATTCGGCTAGATTTATCGAGGGTCAATCCGTTACCGTATATCCGCAAATTCCCCAAAACCAACTATTTACGCACTGGATTATTACGGGCGACGCAACCGAATACAATGAAAACAACCCCGATGGCTACACCTTTGTACTATCCGATACCGATGTCGAAATTACCGCGCACTTCCGCGCATTATACAGCTTTACGCTTTCGGTAACAGACGGCACGTTCTCTGCGGGGGATATTGAGAACGAAATCTCTTACACCTTTACGGAGGGCAGTGACGGCTGGGAAAATTACCAAGAGCTTAGCGTAACCATCACCGCAGATAATAAAGGCGCAACAGCCGAATTTACCAACTGGACTAACGACGACGGCGATACCGAATTTGCCGTTACCCCCGAGCGCACATTTATTTTAACCCAAGACCTTTCCTTAACCGCAAACTTTGTATATAGCTATACCGTCACTGTTACGGGCGGCACCGCAAGCGAGGAAACAGCGGCTGAAAACCAAATGGTATACCTTACCGTCGGCACGCCTCCGCAAGGCGAAAAGTTTGTCGAGTGGACGGTAATACAAGGCGGCGTTACGGTTGAATGGGATATTGCCGAAGAAAAATTCTATTTTGTCATGGGTACGCAAAACGTAGAAATCGAGGCAGTTTTCGAGGTGATTACCTACACCGTAACCGTAACGGACGGCAAAGGTACGGCAAGCCATGCCACCGCAGCCCCTGGCACAGAAATAACCTTAACCCCGCCTGTTTCGCCCGACGATTACGACAATACCGTTCACGGTTTCACGGGTTGGACTGTAAGCGGCGGCGTTACCATTACCGATAACAAATTTTTAATGCCCGAAGCAAACGTAACCGTTACGGCGCAGTTTATAGAGCTATTCCAACAAATCGACAGGCCTGTTAACGGAGCCGCGGCAGACGCCATGTCTGGTACAAGCGGAATCATGTTCCGCGAGGGCCCTACCGCCGATGCAACCGCATTCAACCGCGTTGCAGGCGCACCTTCGTTGTTTATACCCAACATAACTAAGGAAATCCGTTTGCACATCTACACAGATTCTACCGTTGATACCGATATTGTACCTTCACTAGGTTACCTAGTGGTAACCTTCCACGCTTTAAATGCAGAAACAGGTCAAATTATTAACACCATGAATAGCGGAAGAATAGCTACCTCAGACGGCACGGTGTTTATAGCGGTTAACGGCGGTTCAACAAATCTATTTTTCATGGAATTTTCTAAGCTTATGGATATGCTGCGCCACGAACTGGGCCTTGCCTATAACGCCACGCAAAGCTATTACTTTGCGGCGCAAATTATAGCGGTAGAGAACCCTGTTTCGGTAACCGTAAACGGCTATACCCATTCGGTTACGTATCAAGACAGCCCTATTTCCGTAAGTGGCGCACCGGTTAACCCGTTTGTGCGCGAGGCGGGCGACCCCAAAGGGGAATTTACCGTAGAAGTACGCAACGGATTTATTAACGGCGATTTAACCCAAATTACTGCCAACTACGGTGTGCTGTTAAAGCTGACGGCAGAATCGCCCGACCCCGACTTCGATTTCGGCGGCTGGTACGAGGTTGAGGCAGACGGCACCCACATTGCGTTTCTTTCCGCGCTTGAAACGCTTGACTATATTGTGTCGGACGACATTATCTTAGAGGCAGTATTTAGTCAAGATGTGCAAAAGCAAGCCATCGCAACGCCCGCTAACGACGCCAACCAAATGTTTAGAAAAACCAGCGCGACCATCTGGGAGTTTGACCGTCAGCGCGGTCCAGGAAACGAACTAATATCCGCGTTTGTCGAGGTAGAGGGCGCAAGCCACCTCATGTTCTTGATTTATGCGGACGAGGCAGATTACCCTTCAAATCCCGCAGGTACGTTTAATTTCTTTGCAGCGCGGGCAAACAACAGCGGCTGGTTTGAGTCTATGGACGGCTTAAGGACGGCAAATATACAAGGCAATTTTGCCAACTATTACGTCAACCAAGCCCACGAGCTTATCGCGATACACAGACTTATCGCGTACTCAGTAGGCGAAACGTACAGCGAAAGCACGCTGTATCGGTTTGCGGCGCAGGTTATAGCCGACCCCGCGCATCCCTTATATACCGACAGTGCTGTTACAGAGCTGGGCACGCACGAGTTTAACAAAAACGATGGCCCCGAACAAGGCCCTTATACCGTTACCATAGTCGACGCCGACGGCGACACACTAGAAACTATTTTGGCAAACCACAACGCGTTTGTTCACCTAACTGCCCCCGCAGCAGACCCTGGCTATATCTTTACAGGCTGGTGGGAGGTAACCGACATAAGCGGCAGCGATATCACTAAGGGTAATCGTTTATCGGCAAACTTAACATTTTCATTCGAGGCAGTCCGCAACATAACCGTCATAGCAGAATTTATAGACGAAAATGACGTGGCGCAAGAAAAACTGCAGACGCCCGATAACTCAGGAAACAACTTTATTCAGTGGAACAGTGCCGAGAACAACGGTGACGCGTGGTTCTTTAATCCCGATACGGTGTTTAATTCGAATATAGCGTATGTGCAGTATTTTATCTATACCTCTCAAACCGCAGACAAGGATACCGATTTCGTAGCCACCTTTAAAATTACAGAAAACAAAGGGCAATTCCCTAGCACGGTAGCTGGCGGAGCTGCGGGTACTCAAACGGTGCGCGCGTTCTTCTCAACCATGGATAATGCTACGCAAACGATATTCAGAATGGATGGCAATAGGTTACAAGTAAACGGCTGGATAGGCCAAAACCTAGGAGATTTGGGCAACTATCCAAATGCACGGGGCATCATCAGAGGCCTTATTCCCGGATACAACAGCAATAACGATTACTTCTTTGCGGTAAGGCTTGTTTCGGCAAACCTGACGTTGTTTAACGACAGCGACATCAGTGCTATCGGGGATGCCAGGCGTCTTGGCTAAAAAGTTGCCGCTATTTAAAAGCGAGGTGTACAATGAAAATAAATAAACGCAAAATAGGCATATTCTTTGCCGTACTGCTTATGTTGAGTGTTGTGTTTACGGCAGTCGGCTGTCGAAAAACAGAAACCTTTACCGTAGAGGTATCAGGCGGTACGGGCGGCGGTTCGTTTAACAAAAACGCCAGCTGCACCGTAACCGCAACCCTTGCAGACGGCGAGGAATTTGTGCGATGGACAGACGGTGAGGGAGAGGAGGTATCCACGCAAAATCCGTATACCTTTAACGTAACGCAAAGCATAACGCTTACGGCGGTTACCGGCCCGCGCACGCAGCACACCGTTACCGTAACCAACGGCTTTATCGGTACAGACCGCACCGTCCGTTCCGCAAGCGTCTATTCGGGCGACAGCGTAACGCTTACAGCCTCTGCAACGCAGGCGCGGCGGTTTAATAAATGGATTATTAACGGCACAACCGAGTCCACGCAAAATCCGCTTACGCTGGCTATAACGGCAGATACAACCGTACAAGCAATCCTGGACGAAATCCTTTTATTAGTGGTTTCAAACGGCACGGTTAACGGCAAAACCTACGATTTATTCGACGCAGGAAGTGAGGTAACCGTTGTGGCAGACGAATTTGAGGATGCCTCACAGCGTTTCTTTTACTGGTATATCGTAGACGAGGACGAAAACGAAACCGAGGTTTCCAGAAGCCCCGAGTATACGTTTACACTGGCAGAATCGCTAAAAATATTCGCCCGCTACGCCCGCTATTTTACGCTTAGCGTGGTGGACGGCTATATCGGCGATAACCCCGAAACCTCCTCCTTAGAGGTTGCCGAGGGCGATTTTGTATCCGTAACGCCGATTAACCCGCCCAACGCCACCCCTGGCTTCGGCAACGCTTTCCGCCGTTGGACGCAGGGTGCTGATACACTTAGCACATCCTTTACCTATGTACACCGCGTTACGCAAGCCGAAACCTTAACGGCTGTTTTCGAGGAAATCTCTACCCAAATACAGCTTCCCGCCATACAGGCAGGCACATCCAACGGCTTGATTCACCGCGAAACCATAAACGCACAAGCGATAGCGTTTGACCGAGTAGCGACGATGCCTAGCATTTTTTTAGACGGCGCAGACCATGTGCGCGTACACATCTACGATTCTTCGGCGTCAAGTGTGTCGCTAGGGCATTTCAAACTGGTGTTAAATACCGCAACCCCTCCCGACACCCAACAGGCGGGCTGGTTTATGTCAACGGACGAAACCATTCAATCTAATTTTAAAGGACAGACGAAAAATTATTATTTAGAGGGCGCACAGTTTTCAGACTTCGAGCGTATCGTGCGCCACGCGCTAGGCTACGAGTATTCCGACAGCGGCACCTATTACTTTGCTATGCAGGCAGCCGCGCCCCAAGGCGGCGTTGCCTACGACGGCGGCATAGAGCTTACGGTTAACGACGGCGCTATTTCGGGTAAATCCACGTGGATGTATCAAAGAAACGCCTCCGCACCTGCGGGCAAATTTACGGTTGAGTTGGTAACCGAAGGCGCGCTTATAGACGGGCAATATACCTCCGTAGAGGCGGGGTACGGCGTACTGCTTACGCTAACCGTTCCGCCCTCATTTACAGAGGAAGGGGCAGAGATTTTCGGCTGGTTTACTGCACTGCCCGACGGGCAAGGCGGCTACACCTCAGGCGGCGTATTGCTGTCGGGGCTTGCAACGTTTTATCACACCGTTACGGGTAACGTAACGCTTATGGTAGCACCCGTAGGTGAAGACATACAAGTGCTTCCTGCACCCGACAATACCAACAACGCTATGATTAACATTAACCCCCCTGGTGCGGTCGGTCAAATCCGTTACGACCGTCAGTCTGGCGGAACCGCCTTTGTAACGGGCGTTGATTATATTATGTACTATGTAGTTACCGACACCAACCCCGTGCCGATTCCTGCGTTCCGCCTAGTTAAAAATCCCGACGGAAGCGCGTATTTAACCGACGCAAACGGCAATCCCGCGCCCGCTGCCGTACAAGTAGCAGGAGGGCCCGGCAATTACTCAACGCCTGACGGCAACACGCACAACTGGTTAAAGCCGCTTTTAACCTACCACGGCGTTGAAAACTTCTATTTCGTCTGTCAGGCAGTTTCTGAATCACCCTTGTTTTTAAACAGCGAAATCGGCTTAAGAGGCCAGGCATGGTATACCATCTAGCAGCCAAAGCGTTTTTGCCCAAAACCAATAGTAAGGAGAAAAACTTATGCGACTCAAATCCAAAAAACATCTAAAAGCGGCAGCCGCCATTTTGGCGGTATTGATGTGCGCTTGCACGGCGTTTGCAGTATTTCAAATTCCGTTAGGCTTTATTCCCGCATCCGCAACAAACGGGCATATGTATTATACGTCCGACTTTGCCAGCAATGCAGATTTGCGCAGCGCGGCAGTTGCGCTTAATCGGGAAATCGCCTCCGAGGGCTTTGTGCTGCTAAAAAATGACGGATTATTGCCGATGACTAACCCCAACTATAATGTTAGCATGTTCGGCAAAAACTCAGGAAACAACTTTTTATACAAGGCATTCGGGTCTAGCGAGCAAGGCAGCCGCTCTGCAACGCTGTACGAAAGCTTTAACGGTTCAAGGTTTACCCTTAACCCGACACTTATGAGCTTTTATAACAATACTTCCT
Source organism: Bacillota bacterium (assembly GCA_009777485.1). Taxonomy (GTDB): domain Bacteria; phylum Bacillota; class Clostridia; order Christensenellales; family Pumilibacteraceae; genus WRAP01. Next base: position 31,797 of record WRLT01000010.1, on the reverse strand, counting down.
TGTCGGGTTCTTTCCGCTTTGGCGGAAACCCTTTAACGGACGGGGGAAACCAAGGGGCGTGGGGCTCTATGGATAGCCACCGCATGGGGCTTCCTACGTGGGAAACGCCGTGGTCAAGCTATCGGTCAACCGAAATAGACAGCTTTGCCTCTTATAACGACGCTGCGTTTGTTGTTATCAGCCGTTATGCAGGCGAGGGCAGCGACATGCCTAAAACCAGCTTAAAAAACTGGAGTGCCTACGACAACTCAAACAAATTAGACAGCGCGCGCAACTGGGACGACCACTATTTGCAGCTAGACGCTTACGAAGTTAAAATGCTTCAAGAGGTAATGGACCGTTTTGCTAACGTGGTTATCATTTTAAATTCTACGGGCCCTGTCGAGGTTAGCTTCTTAGACGACCCTACGCACTATCTTTTTACGGATAACAACTATACTACAAATTCTGCCGATGCAGAGGCAAAAATGCAAAGGCTTAGAGCCGCGCTGTTTGTAGGCTATACAGGCACCGACGGCTCGTATGAAATTCCGCGCATTTTAGACGGCACCGTAAATCCCTCAGGGCGTTTGGTTAACACCTGGATGCGCGATATGAAGCAAGACCCGACGTATCAAAACCAAGGGCTTAACGGCACTAACGGCGGCAACCGTTGGGGCGAGGCGTTTGTTCACTACGACGAGGACATTTATGTAGGCTACCGTTACTACGAAACGCGCGGATATACCGAAGGCGGACATAACGACAACTGGACATGGTACGAAGAACAAGTTCAGTTCCCGTTTGGATACGGACTATCCTATACGGATTTTAACTGGGAATTAGCATCTAGCGTAAATTCCGCAGGCGGCGAAAACCTAGACAAATTCGGCACTATCACTACTAATGTAACCGTTACCAACGAGGGTACCCGTCCCGGCAAAGAGGTGGTTCAGCTTTATTACAGCACGCCGTATTACGCGGGCGGTATCAGCAAAGCCCATGTTGTGCTGGGCGGCTTTGCCAAAACAGACCTATTAGCGCCGGGCGAATCCCAAACCGTAAGTATAGAATTAAAGGTTTCGGATATGTACTCATACGACTGGTCAGACGCCAACAACAACGGCTTTAAGGGCTACGAATTAGAGGCAGGCAGCTATAAAATAATTGCCGCGCGCAACGCCAACGAGGCGGCGCGCCTGCCCGAAGAGTTTACCTCCGTTTATCAAGTGGCAAGCAGCTACCGCTACACAGAGGATACCACTACGGGCGCACCGATTGCAAATCTGTTCGACGACGTTTCCGGCTCTGGCAGAGTAAACGACGGCGCAACCTTTAAGGGCGTCCGCCGCTATATGCTGCGCGACGATTTCGAGGGCACCTTTCCTACGCCCGCGTCCGCAAAAATGAACGGCCTGCGCCAAGGGCATCAGCCGTATACCATTAACGAAGAATTCGATTTAAATTCGCCGTGGTATTCCGAGGATATGCCCGTGCAGGCAGCGCAGCCGGGCACCAGCCAAACCAACACCATAAAGCTATGGCATTTAAAAGGCCGCGATTACGACGACCCCTTATGGGACGCATTTTTAAATCAGCTTACTATCGGTGAGCTGTCGGACCAAGTAGGCAACGCATTTTTAAATAGGGCGGGTTTGGCGTCGATAGATATGCCCGTCGTTCACGATACGGACGGGCCGCTAGGCCGACGCGGCGGTTCTACCGATATACAATGGGTCAGTGCGCCCGTAGCCACCCAAACCTTTAACGAGGAATTGTGGCACCGACAAGGGGTTAGCTTTGGAAACTCCGCGCTTTCAGGCGATCACAACCGCGGCGGAACCTATGGGCCGGGTCTTCACTTCCACCGTTCTCCCTTTGGCGGAAGAAACTTTGAATATCCCTCAGAGGACGGCTTTTTAGGCGGTAAAGTAGGTGCTGCCCAATCGCGCGGCGCCATAACTAAGGGCTGCTATTTGATTGCCAAGCATATCCTTTTAAACGACCAAGAAACCGACCGCAATACGATACAAACGTGGGCAAGCGAGCAGGCGATTCGCGAGATATACGGCAAGGTATACGAAATCGCGATTAAAGAAGGAAATCTACCAGGGCTTATGACGGGCGTCAACGCTATCGGCGACCGCCGCAACGCGCATAGCTGGGCGCTGCTTACGGGGCTTGTCCGTAACGAATGGGGCTTTAAGGGCTTTGTAATTACCGACCTTTTAAGACAAGAGGTCAATATGTCTATCCGCGCCGGCAACGATACTATGATGATTATGCCGGGCGAATGGAACCGCCCCGCAACGGATTCTGCCAGCCTTACGCCTACCCAAGCCACCATGATTCGCAAAAGTGCCAAAAATGCCTTATACGTAAGGGCTAACTTCAATGCGATTAACGGTCAAGGCGGCGACCCGCTTGATATGATAGAATACGGCGGCGTTGATACGCTGTACGCGGTTCAAGGCGTAGATAACGCGCTTTCGGTAGATACGGCACGCCTTAGAATAGGCGGCAATCCCAAAATGAGCTACGACGTAGCGGTAGACAGCGAATTACCGGACGGCATGGAATTATCCGAGGACGGAACGCTGAGCGGTGCACCGCAGGTAGCGGGCGACTATACCTTTACGCTTTTAGCAGACGAAGATACCGATGCCTATTATCCGTACCTCACAGGGCGCAAAACATTTAGAATCCGCATATACAGGGCAGACCAAATTCCCGATACGATTATCTACGAGGACGACCGTTTAGGTACAATTCCGTATGGCTTTTATTTTGAAAGAAGTATTAAAAGTGCGGTAGTCTTTGACGCAGAGGGAAGACTGGGCACTAATGTCCGTTACAGCTTGGCTGCAAACAACTATCTTCCTGAGGGCTTAGAGCTTGTAGACGGCGTTATTCGGGGCATTACTACGGCAGAGCCAGGCAGTTATTTCTTTACTATCCGTGCCGAATACGACGGCAGACTTCCCACCGAGCTGCACTTTATCGTTAGAGTTAGGGGATACAGCATCAGCTTTTCAGGCATCGAATTAGAGTATATGCAGGTAGGGGAAAACGTCTCTGTTAATATCGGCACGGCAACTTCCGACGACAATCTAACTATCCGATATTCGCTTAAAGACGGCAGCAAACTGCCGGAGGGGCTTATGCTTTCAAGCTTAGGCATGATAATCGGCACGCCTAGGCGTGCGTATACCGACCACGAATTTACGGTAGTCGCACAAGCAAATCTCGCGCCGCCGCAAGAATATGTCTTTTCGGCAACGGTATTCGGCATCGAAATGAGCGATGTTACGTTTGATAATTTAATCATCGGCAAGGATTATGCGTTACAGCTTAATGCGCTCCTAAACGACGGCGGATCGGAGTTTATTTTTTACGCGGTAAAGCCCGGCAGCGAGCTTCCCAGAGGATTTAGACTTCTTTCAGACGGAACGGTTATAGGCAGCGGCATTGACTTCGGCGAACAAAGCTTTACGGTTTTAATAATGGCAGACGGATACTTAACGGTAGAAGCGGTAGTTACCCTAGACCTTTTCGACATATTCGAAGAGCCGCCCGACGGCGTCGACCGTCCGCCCGTCAGCGATAACCCCGTCAACGGTAATAATAGTTGCGGCGGCGGGTTTATCAACAGCGGCAGCGGCGGCGGCATAAACGGAACGGGCATACTCTTATTATCGGCGACTGGAATTTATCTAACTTTTCTACTAGGCAAAAAAGCTAAAAAGTCCCAAAAAAATTCCAAGCCCTAAAAATTGCTTCTCATCATCCTCCATTCATATTGATAAAGACGGCGTTGTAAAAAATGCTGTCTTTATTACTTTCAAGCTACGTTTCAGCTTTTCAAAAACCCCGCCCGTCTGCAACCAAATGCTTAGGCTGCTAAATCCTAAAAGCCTTTACGGAATACAAGCAAGCCATCGCCGCCGCTTACACCGACAAAACCGAACTGACCGCCGAAATGCTTAATCAGCTTATAGAGCGCATCGAAATCAAGCACCCCGAACGCCAAGACAACCAAAAAACCCAACAAATCACTATAATTTATAGATGTATCAAATCAACCCTATAATTTAGGTATACCCCTCACACACTGTGAGGGGTGCCCCGTAGGGACGGGGTGGAAAGAAAAGCCTAAACACGAAAGCAGATAGGGTGGAAAGACACCCCCCTTTAATCACTTGACGACAGCAGAGGGTAAATGCTATACTTAACTAAACAAAAACCACTGGGGGCAGTAATAATTAACATGCTGTGTAAAGATTGCAAGCAAACAAACGAACCTTCTGCAAAGGTTTGCCTATATTGCGGAAAAAAACTGCAAGAAAGCTTAAACGCGGATACAAGTAACCTTATGCCTGCAATCAAAGAAAAAACACGCTTAAAAATACTATTCTTTTTTAGTTCTGCAATTCTTTATGCAATAGGTATTTTAATAGTGGGTATTATCTCCCGCGTTATACTAGTGTTTGATATATTTGTTTGGGTTGCCCTTATGCTTCCGATACTTGCAAGCATCGGCTTATATGCAGCCGTACTAAAAAAACGAACCAAAAAACTAGCTGCCGCATTCAATTTTGTTTTTATACTAACAGGCTTAGCGTCCGTCGGATTAGCCGCCTTTTTTGAGTTTTGGGTATTTGATATGGCCAAATATATATTTTTATCGAATAGCACGGCAATGATTGTGCATATCCTATTTTTCATAATCTCCATGCTGCTTCATATTGCCGTACTCATATTTTTTATAACCGACGTAAAACGTATTTCACGTCAAACGCATTTCACATAAAAGCCGTACAACAGATTTATAATTTCAAACCTTAGTTAAAGCGTTTGACTTTTAATTGTTTTTATTATAAAATAATATCCATACGATTATTAAACCGTAATAAATCTAAAAGAGGTATTATTTTTTATGAACAAAAAGTCCGTCAAAGACGTAAACGTGCAAGGCAAAAGGGTATTAGTTCGCTGCGATTTTAACGTACCGCAAGACGAGGCGGGGCGCATCACAGACGAAAACCGCATCATCGGCGCACTGCCCACTATCCGCTATCTGTTAGACAACGGCGCAAAGGTTATATTGTGTTCGCACTTAGGCCGCCCTAAGGGTGGGTTTGACGCCAAATTCAGCTTAAAGCCCGTAGCGGCGCGTTTAAACGAATTGCTAGACAACAAGGTTACCCTGGCGGCAGACGTTATCGGCGCGGACGCAAAAGCTAAAGTAGCCGCATTAAAAAACGGCGAGGCAGTATTATTAGAAAACGTCCGCTTTCACCCCGAGGAAGAAAAAAATGATCCGTCCTTTGCCAAAGAGCTGGCTGGCTTAGCGCAAATATTTGTAAACGACGCATTCGGCACGGCGCACCGCGCCCACGCGTCTACGGCGGGCGTTGCGGATTATCTGCCCGAAAACGTATGCGGCTTTTTAATTCAAAAAGAAATAGACGTAATGGGCGGCGCACTGGCAAACCCTAAGCGTCCCTTTACCGCTATTTTAGGCGGCGCAAAGGTTTCGGATAAAATCGGCGTAATTAACAACCTATTAGAAAAGGTAGACAGCATTATTATCGGCGGCGCAATGGCGTACACCTTTTTAAAAGCACAGGGCGGCAGCATAGGCAACAGCAAGCTAGAAGCCGACAAGGTAGACCTTGCCAAAGAATTACTGGCAAAAGCAAAAGCTAAGGGCGTACAAATTTATCTGCCGTGCGACAACATGATTACCCAAGAGTTTGCCGCAGACGCGCAAAGCAAGGTTGCCGAATCCATGAAAATCCCCGACGGCTGGCAAGGCTTAGACATCGGGCCCGAAACGGCTAAAAGATTTGCCGCCGTTATCAAAGACGCCAAAACCGTTATTTGGAACGGTCCTATGGGCGTTTTCGAGTTTGAGCGTTTCGCGGTAGGCACTAAGGCAGTAGCGCAAGCGCTTGCAGACAACCTAGACGCCATCACCATTATCGGCGGCGGCGACAGCGCGGCGGCGGTAGAGCAGTTAGGCTTTGCCGACAAGGTAACGCACATTTCAACAGGCGGCGGCGCAAGCTTAGAATACCTAGAAGGCATTGTATTGCCCGGCATAGCCTGTTTAACCAATAAGGAGTAGCCTTTATGAAATCGGTCAAAGTATCTTTAAGCTTAGCGGAATGCGTTAAAAACTTTGTTAATGTCGTAAGCAAATATCCCTACGATATAGATTTGCGCAGCGGCAGATTTGTTATCGACGCAAAATCCTTATTAGGAATTTTTTCGCTGGATTTAAGCAAGCCCATCATCTTAGAAATTTACAGCGATAACTGCGACGATTTATTAGCAGAGCTTAAACAGTTTATCACCCAAGACGGTTAAAAAAATTTGGAGAAAATTACGCACTATGGCACAATCGCTTTACGATATTATGGACGACTCCGACGAGTGTATCGTCGAGTTTGAGCGCGCCTGCGCAGAGCTTGCAAGCGCGAAGTACATTCTGGCAGAAAAAAAGATTTCCGCATTGCTGCAGGTAATTGCCAAAAGCAAAAATCTATACGCGCTAATCGGCGCGTGTATGCAGGATTTTGATTTCGCGGCCGAATTAAAGCACGCCAAAACCCAAAACGGGCTTATGCTGCCCGCAAGCCGCAAAAAGCAAATCGCGTTTGTTTTTTGTCTGCTTTTATCGTTCGATACCAACCAAACCGACTTTAAAAAGTTTCTGCATACGTTTTATGCCAACCCCGACGGCGCAAATTCAGAGTTTTCGGACTTTTGTAAAAGAATCATCGTACCCTTTTACGCAAACGTCAAAAAAGCGTACTTTGCCGAAGCGGACGAGCCTAATTCCGCCCCTAAACAAGATTCCTTCGGGCACGTTTCTTACCCGCATATGCAAAGTCAGCCCGAAAACGCAAATCCTCTTGAAAATGCTTTTTCCGAATCAAAGCCCGCACCCGCGCAAAGCGCGCTAAATTCGCTTGCGCTGACGTCGTTAGGCGAGGCGGCGCGCGAGATTATCGGTATTGCGGCGCGGGATTCACAAATCCCGATTAAAGAGCGAGAAGAAATTTTACTGGTGTGCGAGGGCTTTGCCCAAGCCGTTCAGTTAGGGCAGGAAAAAGCTATCCGCACCATGTACATCGCGCTAAAAAACACCATACGCTGTTCGCCTATGGCACGTCAGCTAGAAGTGCAAAGCGAGGGTTTGGCACAACTGATTACCGAATATAGTTTAGACTAAGCTTTGTTTAAATATTACAGGAGAGTTCCTCATGGAGTTTATTACGGGCGGAGTGTGTGCGCCGAAGGGCATTCGCGCGGCGGGCGTTCATTGCGGTATCCGCAAAGGCAAAGTAAAAAAGGATTTAGCCTTAATCGTGTCGGACGTTTCGGCAAACGCGGCGGCGGTGTATACAACCAACATCGTTAAAGCCGCGCCTATTACCGTTACACAGCAGCACCTTGCCGACGGACGCGCCCGCGCCGTCATCTGCAACAGCGGCATTGCCAACGCCTGCGTATCAGACGGCATAGAAAAAGCGCGCGCGATGTGCAAGCTTACCGCAGACGCTTTGGGCATTTCCGCGCAAGATGTTTTGGTAGCGTCAACGGGCGTTATCGGACAGTCGCTTGATTTACAGCCTATACAAACAGGCGTTAGCATGCTGACGGCACAACTAAGCACAAACGGCGGCACCGATGCGGCGCAAGCCATTATGACTACCGATACGGTTATCAAAGAATGCGCCGTGCGCGTGGATATCGGCGGCAAAAGCGTCTGTATCGGCGCAGCCGCTAAGGGCAGCGGCATGATGAACCCGCGCCTTGCCACCATGCTATCGTTTATCACTACCGATGCCCGCATAGAAAGTTCAACCTTGCACACCTTGCTTACCGATGCGGCAAACCTAAGTATCAACCGCGTCAGCATAGACGGCGACACCTCCACCAACGACATGCTGATTATACTGGCAAACGGCGAAAGCGGCGTGCAAGTCGATAAAAATCCCGAACACCTAAGCGCATTTACACAAGCCTTAAACGCCGTATGCGTACATTTGGCAAAGCTACTGGCAAAAGACGGAGAGGGCGCAACTAAGCTTATCGAATGCACGGTAAGCGGCGCGCAAGACCGCCGCGCGGCGGAAAAAGCGGCAGACAGCATTATCAATTCGCCGTTGGTAAAATCCGCAATGTTCGGGCAAGACGCAAACTGGGGACGCATTTTATGCGCCGCAGGATATTCGGGCGCGCAGTTCAACCCCGATAAGGTTTCTATTTCCCTGCGCAGTTCAGCAGGCGAAATTGCCGTATGCGCAAACGGCGCGGGCTTAAATTTTTGCGAAAAAAAAGCCTTGCAAATTTTACAATGCAACGAAATCATCATCGATATAAACCTACACAGCGGAAACGCCTGCGCCTCAGCGTGGGGCTGTGATTTGTCGTATGAATACGTGAAAATCAACGGCGACTACCGCACGTAGAATGGCTTAAATTAGGGCGATTTGCGCTACGCTTTTATTTGCGGTTCGTTGCGTACACAAAGTACAGCGTCCTCACCGCAAATAAAACTGTTGCACAACTTACCCTAATTTAAGCCATTCTACATTAGCGCGCCACCATATACTATTTAGCAAACGCGCAAAAAAACCAACTGTTGCGCGGCTGAACCCCCTTTTTGCACCAACCTAGCAAATAGATAAAAAAACAAGTCTAAACCCTAAATTGCACGTAAACGATTGACATATTTGTCCGATATACGGTATGATAGGAGTATAGTAATTTTTTGGAGGTATTATTTATGGCAATTTTCTTAGGATTTTTGTTTATGTTGCTTTTACTGGGTGCTTTGGCATTTACCGTGTTTTTGTACATAAAACGAAAAAAACGCGGGGTTAAAAAAACCCGCGCAGGGCTTATTACAACAAGCATATTAGCGGTTGCGTTTTTATTTTTATTTATAACCATTCCGTTTGGGATAAAAACAATTGACGCGGGCGAAGTAGGCGTAATTAAGGTTTTCGGCGAGGCAAGAGAATCGCGCGGGGCAGGCGTTCATTTTATCAACATATTTACAACCAAACTGGATATTTACGACGCTAAGGTTCAGCAGTTAGAAATCGATACCGAGGTGTACACCTTAGACGCACAGCCCGCAGATATTCAAATGGCTGTACAATTCAGAATCGATTCGGCACGCGTAGTGGATATTGCTACCACCTACGGCACGATTGACTCCTTAAAATCGCGCTTGCGCAATGTTTCGATAGAGCGCGCAAAAAATGAGCTTTCTAAAAGCGACGCAATGACGCTTATTCAAATCCGTTCTACGCTTTCGCCGGCAATTCAATCGGCTATTGCGGCCGTTCAAGAACAGTTTTTTATTCTGATAGAAAACGTAGTCATTACGGATATGTCGTTTAGTTCTGCTTTTGAAAAAGCAGTCGAAGAAAAAATGATTGCCGAGCAAAAGAAATTCGAGGCAGAATACGCAAAAGAACAGGCCGAAATCAAAGCCCGCGAGCAAGCCGAAGTAGCGCGCATTAACGCAGAAGCGGATTTGGTAGTTGCCAAGCTAAATGCAGAGCGCGCCTTAACAGAGGCGAAGGGCAGGGCGGATGCAGAGGTTGCTATCGCTTCGGGTGCCGCGCGCGCCTTAAAAATTCAGTACGTCGAAACGGCGCGTATGCTAGGGCTGCCCGTTACCGAAGTAGCCATAACCGAGCAGCAAGAGGACGAAGACGGCAATACCGTTACCATAATCATAGGGTACGAATACGAAATCGACGTGTCCGAAGCAACAGAGGCGCAATATAAAATTTTAATGGAATACATGCAATACATCAATTATCTTGAAACGTGGGACGGCAAACTTCCGCAAGTTATCGGGGACGGTTCAACCATCGGCGGTATAATTATCAGCCCGTAAGCAAAACCTATTGCTATGCAAAAAAAAGCATGTATAGCAATAGCGGCAATAGCTTTGGGCATAACGGCAATTTTAGGCGGCATTTTTGCGCCCTTGCGCACGGCAGCAGCTTTTGCGTATGCAGAAAACGAAAACGCAGCCATTATCGCCCTAGAAAAAGAGCAAGAAGAACAGCCCGATAAAGAAGAACAGCCCGATACACAGCCTAATAAAGATTTTATCCGCTGGATTGATATCAATGCAGACGGCAGTATTTTAAAATCGGTTTTAAAGTGCTGCCGCGACTACCGCAAAAACGGCACAGAGCTTGATTTTTGCGAGGTTTTAGCGTATTTGGCAACCAAAAACGGCAACAAATTTTCGCCTAAATCCGACGAGGCTAACCTAAAAAAACTGCGCGCGCATTTAGATAAGGGCGGCGCGGTATCGGATATCTACGGCGATAATAAATACTATAAATATTATGTAGAAAGCTTTAACGCGGTATACGGCGGCATAGTAGGAGCATTTAAGCGCGGCGAAAACGCCGAAACCGAGTACGGCATAAAAGGCTTTTTTCCGCTTGCGGGCGGCTTTTGGTACACACACTACGACGATTTCGGTTCTTCGCGCACCTACGGCTACAAACGCCGCCACTTAGGGCATGATTTTATGGGTTCGCAAGGCACGCCGATTATCGCCTTAGAGGGCGGCACGGTAAACGAGTTAGGATGGAACCGCTACGGCGGATGGCGAATCGGCATACGTTCACACGACAAAAAGCGGTACTATTACTACGCGCACTTAAAAAAAGATAAGCCTTTTCCCGCCGACTTAAAGCAAGGCGACACGGTAGAGGCAGGGCAGGTGATAGGGTTTTTAGGGCAAACGGGCTATTCGTCTAAGGAAAATGTCAACCTTAAATCGGGCAAGCCGCACCTGCATTTGGGCCTGCAAATCATCTTTGACGAAAGCCAAGAAAAGGGAAGCGGAGAAATTTGGGTGGACTTATTCGGCATTACTAAATTGTTAGCGTCCGAGCGCGCAAAGGTAGAAAAAAACCCCGATACAGGCGAGTGGGAAAGTAAAACCCTAAAATATCCCGTCTAAAAAGCCTTTCGTTTTGTTGACAAGTAAAAATAATACGGCTACAATAAATACATGGACGCACAAACCTTAAAAAAATACGAAAAAGCCGCAAAGCTTTCGCTAACCGATGCCGAAGCCAAAACCATGCTTGCAGACACCAACAGCTTTTTAGAAAGGCTTAACAGCTTTAACAACATTCCCACCCAAAACGCAGAGCCGCTTATCTACCCGCAAACGCACACCCAAAACGTACTGCGAGAAGATATTCACGTAAAATTCGATTCGCGCGAAGACCTACTAAAACGCGCCCCCGAAACAGACGGGGAGTACTTTATCGTGCCAAAGGTTATGGATTAAGCGGTTGAACAATCCTACCGTTGGAACGGTAAAAAATCTTCTGCATCCGTTTTGTCGTAGATAAAATCGCGTTCGATTAAGTCTGCACGGATAATTGCGCCTGCGCCGTATTTACGGCGTATTTTTTCTACCGCCAAATCTAAGCGGTCGTGATTTTTTCGGCTTTGTTCGTCAAACATCGAAATTTGCCCCTCTTGCCCGCGCACCAAATCGTATACGCTAATCGTTACAGTGCGAAGCGGCGGCGCGCCGTTCCAAATACTTTTGCTAAGCTTTATGGCGGCATCGGCAATATCGCCGCTGGCACGCGTGGGCAGTTTAAGCACCGACTGCTTAGAAACATGCTTTAATTCAAAACTGCGTAAATCCACCGCAACCCCAAAGCCGCGCACGTTATCGTTGCGCATCCTTGCCGCAACGCGGTCTGCCAAATAGTAAATCAGCGCGCTTAAATCGGCAAAGTCCACAATATCCCGCGTAGCCGTCATGCCTTGACCGTAGCTTTTATTTACGTGCGATACTACCGCCTCACGCACAGGGTCATCGTCTAAGCCCTGTGCGTATTTTTTAAGACGCAAACCGTTAATGCCCAAAGTTTGCTTTAACACCGTATCGTCCGCCGCCGCTAACGCGCCAATCGTAGCAATATTAAATTTGATTAGCTTTTCCGCCGTCTTTTTTCCCACGCTGAACAATTCGCGCACAGGAAGCGGCCAAACCACGCGCTTAAAGTTTTCTGTGCTGATTACGGTAGTGGCGTCGGGCTTTTTTAAATCCGAACCAAGCTTTGCAAAAATCTTATTAAAGCTTACGCCCGCCGACGCGGTTAAGCCCAATTCTTTTTTTAATACGGTGCGGATTTCGTCCGCAATTTCCTTACCGCCTTGTTTACAGCCCGTACAATCCAACCAACATTCGTCCGCCCCGAAAGGTTCTACCAGCGGCGTGTAGCGCGTATAAATTTCCTTTGCCTTTTTAGAAAAATCCATATAGGTATCAAAACGCGGAGCAACACTTACAAGCCCGCGTATTTTTTGCTGCGCCTCCCAAATCGTATCGCCCGTTTTTACGCCCGCTTTTTTAGCAATTTCATTTTTTGCCAACACAACGCCGTGACGGTTTTCGGGATTTCCCGCCACAATCAACGGCACATCCCTAAGCGCAGGATTTAACAAACACTCCACAGAAGCATAAAAATTATTCAAATCACAATGCAAAATCACCCGATCCATAAACCTAGTATACCATATTTAACGGAAAATAGAAAATAAATATTGTTGTAATAATGGAGAATGGATTATAACTAATGGAGAATGGAAAATGGAGAATGGAAAATGTCGGCTAAGAATTTAAAATAAAACCCGCAAAAAAATTCCCCTCATTGATTGTCATGCGGAAACACACCGCAGAAAAATTCCCCTCTTTGAGGGGGTGGACGCGTCAGCGGACGGGGTGGAAAGAAAAGCCTAGCCCCCAATCAGACGGTATAGAAAAAAACCCCTATACCCCCATATGGAACGAAAAGAAAGAAAAAAGAATAAATAAAAAATAAAAAATAAAAAACAAGGTAAATCACTTGACACGCGGGGGGGGGGTATATACTATACTTAATTTAAAAATATAAGTACTAAGGAGAGTCCCCCCGATGAAAAAATTTACTAAAATCGCAACCGCTTTACTATTCGTAAGCATCCTTGCACTAGCCTTTACCGCATGCTTTACGATTAACGACAACCCCACCAACGACAACCGCCTTACCGTTACCTTTGATACGGCAGGCGGCAGCGCGGTTGCCTCTGTTCGGGTAGACGCAGGCCAACGTCTAGACCGCCCCGCCGACCCCGAGCGCGCGGGCTACACGTTTGACGCATGGTACGTAAGCAATACGTCCTTCACCGAAGAAAACCGCTGGTCTTTTATCGGCTATGTAGTGTCCGAAAATCTAACGCTGTACGCTAACTGGAAAATTATCACCTACTCCATAAGCTATAATGTAGGCGCGGGCGGCGTAAACGGCGCGGGCAACCCCTCTACATACACCGTAGAAACCCCTACCGTTACGCTAGCCGACCCCGTCCGCGACGGCCACATCTTTATAGGGTGGAGTTTAGATAACGGCATAATCGCAAAGGGCAGTACAGGCAATAAAAGCTTTACCGCTATTTACAATAGCGACCCTAACGCCGTTATGTACAACCTAAACGGCGGCACAAATCCTGCCGAAAACCTTGTTAGCTACACCCGCGCTAGTGGCGGTTTTCTTACCTTATCCGCCCCTACACGTACTAGCTATACCTTTGACGGCTTTTATTCAGCCCCCGACTTTTCGGGCAGCCGCGTTACGCAAATTGCCACAAGCCCCGCTGGTATTGTTACGCTGTACGCCAAATGGTATTCGGGCAATTTAAGCTTTACACTGCTGCCCGACGAAAGCGGCTACCGCGTACAGCGGGGCAGTTCGTCTAGCTTTAACTACGGACACTTACTTATCCCCGACACCTACAACAATTTGCCCATAAAAGCAATCAGCGGCACAACCTTTGCAAACAACGCCTCCATTACCGCCCTTACCATGCCCGAAACCGTAACCGAAATAGGGGACAGCATGTTTTCGGGTTGCGCTAACTTAGCCGATGTAACCTTTCACTCAGCCTTGCAAAGTATCGGTTTACAAGCGTTTTCTAGCACCGCGCTAACGCAGGTAGACCTATCGGCTACACAGCTAACGCAGGTTTCCGCGTCCGCGTTTAGCTTTATGCCCAACTTAACAACCTTTGCGCTGCCCGACAACCTAGAAGAACTGCAAGGCGGAGGAACAAACTTTTTAAACGGCAGCCCGAATATGGAATCGCTAACCTTAAAAGAGGGCAATCCGTTTTTTACGGTGTTTGATAATATCTTGTACCAACACATCATTTCAGATTTTTACGGCGACGACGATTTTCACGCAACCCCGATTTACGCCGCGCAAAAAGCAACGCACTTTACCCTGCACGAAAAAGCGCGCGTAATTCTATGGTACGTATTTAACAACCACAAAAACCTGCACACCCTAACCTTAAATGCGGGCTTGCGGGTAATAGAATCTAATGCGTTCTTAAACTCTACCCTTACGGTGCTAGACTGTACGCATGCACACGGGCTAACCTCCGTACACACAAACGCATTTGACGGAACGCCGTTTTTAGAGTTGCACCCCGATGCGGTTGTGTTGATAGGCACCCTTGCCTACAAGGTAGTGCAAGATGTAAGCACCGTAACATTCCCCGCGCACATAACCACCCTTGCCGACAACCTGTTTGCCAACCGTCAAAGCCTAAAAAGCGTAGATTTAGGCAACGTTACACACATAGGGTCATGGGCGTTTGCTAACAGCGGGCTAACACAAGTACTTATTCCGCACAGCGTACAATCCATCGGCACCTTTGCCTTTGGCGGTTGCGACGATTTAACCGATATCTTTGTACAAACCTACACAAGCCAAGCCGCCGCCCCGCAAGACTGGCAAGCAAACTGGAACGGCAACTACACCCCCACCCGCACACGGTGGGCGTGGGCGGGCAGGGTAGTGCGTTTTGAAACCTACGGCCTTGCCCAACCCCCCGTAGCTGTTTATAACAGTGCAAGCGGTCAATCGGTAATAAGACCGTCCGACCCCGTGCCTTACGACAACGCCTTTTCATTCAACGCTTGGTATACAAATGATAATTGGACGCAATTATTTAATTTCGACAGTGTTTCGTATAATTCTGTCGCTTATGCAGGATGGGATTATAATGGCGAAGATTTTATTATAGAAGGTCGTAGACTAATCGAAGTTACAAGTATCGGCAAAAGCAAATCAGAGCTTATCGTTCCAAGTATAATAACAAGAATAGACGTTGGCGCGTTTAGCGGTTGCACAAATTTAACGTCTATCACTATACCCAATTCGGTAACAACTATCGGGAGTAGTGCGTTTAGCGGTTGTACAGGCTTAACCTCTATCACCATACCCAATTCGGTAACGGAAATCGGGTTGGGAGCATTTAGCGGTTGCACAAATTTAACCTCAATCACAATCCCGTTTGTAGGAAACACTCTAAACGGAAACAGCGGTACGCATTTCGGATGGATTTTTGGGGCAACTACCGCTACCGCAACTCCTTATTCTAGTCCAATACCGTCATCGCTTAATACGGTAGTTATCACAGGTGGTAATAGGATTGGATATCAAGCGTTTACTGGTTGTATTTTAGCCTCTATTACCATACCCGCTTCTGTAACAAGGATAGCCCATGATGCTTTTGGTATGGTAGGTGCAATTATTATGCAAGGAACAACACCTCCTCAAATTGATTATCCATATTCAAGTGGTGTATTGCTTCAAATATTATATGGCACAGAATTATTCGTTCCTGCTTCTGCTATTTCGGCATATAGAGCTATTGTTTATTCACCAGAGAATATACACGCAGATACAGCAATGATAACTGAAAGCAATTTTATAATAGTAAATAATGCAGTAATCGCATATTTTGGAAACGAAAAAAATATTGAAATACCAGTTGGTGTTACCAGTGTGTTTATAAATACTGGATGGGAGTTTCATAGTGTTACCATACCCGCTTCGGTAACAAGGATTTTTCGAATTCAAGCCAAAATATATTTTATGCAAGGAGGAACACCTCCGCAATTTGGGGCTAGCGCTGAATCTTTCTATGGGAATTCCATCGCAATAATTGTTCCTGCTTCTGCTGTTTCGGCATATAGAGAGGCATCGCCAGACTCATCATACGCCCGAAAAGTACGCGCAGATACAGCAATAACTATTACCAACAATAAAGTAATGGTAGGTAATATCTTGCTTGCCTATATTGGAAATGAGAGCAATGTTATCATATCCAGTTCGGTAGCGGAAATCGAGTGGTGGGCATGGGAGAGTGTGTTTAGTGGTTGCACAGGCTTAACCTCTATCACGGTAGATCCTCTTAATCCCAATTACAGCAGTCAAGACGGAATTTTATACAACAAAGCCAAAACACAAATTCTCTATGTGCCGCTAGCTTTTAGCGGACACCTTGTAATCCCCAATTCGGTAACGAGTATCAATACAAGTGCGTTTGGTAGACGCACAAGCTTAACCTCTATTACTATTCCCAATTCGGTAACGAGTATCAATACAAGTGCGTTTTATGGTTGCACAGGCTTAACCTCTATCACGGTAGACCCTCTTAACCCCAACTATGCAAGTCAAGACGGAATTTTATACAACAAAGCTAAAACAGAATTTATTCTTATTCCGCAAGCTATTAGCGGGCATATTGTAATTCCTAACGGTATAACGAACATCGTGAATAATGCGTTTCAGAATCGCACAAGTTTAACCTCAATCGAAATCCCCGATTCGGTTACAAGTATCGAGACAAGTGCGTTTAGCGGTTGCACAAACTTAACCTCTATCATGATAGACCCCCTTAATCCCAATTACAGCAGTCAAGACGGAATTTTATACAACAAAGCCAAAACAGAATTTATTCTTATTCCGCGAGCTATTAGCGGACACGTTGTAATTCCTAACAGTATAACGCGTATCGGACCTAATTTGAATGTGTTTAATGGTCTCACAGGTTTAACCGCTATCACGATACCCAGTTCTGTAACCATGATAGGTATGAATGAATTTAGAAATTGCACAAACCTCACCGACATCTACGTTCAAGGTCATACAAGCCCTCCCCCTGGGTGGAATTATTCGTGGAATGGTTCCTCCGCCACCGTACACTGGGGACAATAAAAACACACACCGCTAAAAAATTCCCCTCTTGTAGGGGTGGCAGGCGCAAGCCTGACGGGGTGGAAAGAAAAGCCTAGCCCCCCAATCAGACGGGGTAGAAAGAAAAAACTTCATACAACACTTAAAATCCCCAACCGAAATTGTCAATTGTCAGTTGTCAATTATCAGTATCTATGCTATAATGCCTTTATGCGCAAGTTTAAAATCCATGCCAACTTTTTGCCTACGGGCGACCAGCCCGAAGCTATAAAGCAGCTATCCGAAGGCGTACAAGACGGATTGCGTCATCAAGTATTGCTAGGCGTTACGGGCAGCGGCAAAACGTTTACTATGGCAAACGTCATTCAAGCCGTACAACGCCCCGCGCTGATTTTGGCGCACAACAAAACGCTTGCGGCGCAGCTGTGCAACGAAATGCGCGAATTTTTCCCCGAAAACCGCGTAGAGTTTTTTGTTTCGTACTACGATTACTATCAGCCCGAAGCCTACATCGCCAAAACCGATACCTATATCGAAAAGGATTTACAAATCAACGACGAAATTGATAAGCTGCGCCACTCCGCCACCTGTTCGCTTTCAGAACGCCGCGATACCATTGTAGTATCGTCCGTTTCGTGCATTTACGGCTTAGGCGCGCCCGAAACCTACTATAAAATGGCACTTTCCGTGCGCCCTGGCGACACCCTAGACCGCGACGAGTTGATTGCGCGTTTAGTGGCTATCGGCTACAAACGCAGCGACGTAGACTTTGTGCGCACCAACTTCCGCGTAAAAGGCGACACGGCAGAGATTTTTGCGGCGCACAGCGGCGAGCACGGCATCCGCATAGAATTTTTCGGTGACGAGGTAGAAAGCGTAAGCGAGTTTGAAATTATTACAGGAAAAAAGCTAAATTCGTTATCGCACGCCGCAATATTTCCTGCCACGCATTACGCATTCGAGCAAGAAAACATGGATAGGGCAATCGGCAACATAGAACGCGATTTAGAAAAACAAGTCGCCCTGTTTAACAACGCGCAAAAGCCAATCGAGGCGTACCGCATTAACCAACGCACCAAATACGATATCGAAATGATGCGCGAAATAGGGTACTGCACAGGCATCGAAAACTATTCGCGCTACTTCGACGGCCGCAATGTCGGCGAGCCGCCCTATACCTTACTAGATTATTTCCCCAAAGATTTTATTATTTTTATAGACGAAAGCCACATGACTATTCCGCAGCTGCGCGCTATGTACCGCGGCGATTTAGCGCGCAAAAATTCATTAGTAGATTACGGCTTTCGGCTGCCTGCCGCCTACGACAACCGTCCGCTAAGGTTTGAAGAATTTAACGAAAAAGCGCGGCAGCTGATTTACGTTTCCGCCACTCCCGCCGAATACGAATTAAAGCTGGTAAACAATAGGGTAGCCGAGCAGATTATCCGCCCTACGGGGCTTACCGACCCGCCCGTTGAAATCCGCAAAACGGAGGGGCAAATAGACAACCTAATCGGCGAAATCAAAAAAACCGTTCAAGCGGACGGGCGCGTGCTAGTAACCACCCTAACCAAAAAAATGTCCGAAAGCTTATCGGCATTTTTAGCAGAAAACGGTCTTAGCGTGCGCTATCTGCATTCCGAAATCGACACCATGCAGCGCATCGAAATTATCAACGGATTACGAAGTAAAGAGTTTGACGTACTTGTCGGCATTAACCTTTTGCGCGAGGGCTTAGATATCCCGGAGGTTAAACTAGTTGCTATTTTAGACGCAGACAAAGAAGGCTTTTTGCGCAGCGAAACTTCGCTAATCCAAACCATAGGGCGCGCCGCCCGCAACGCGGACAGCAGGGTAATTTTATATGCAGATACTATTACGGGTTCTATGAAACGCGCCCTAAGCGAAACCGACCGCCGCCGCAACAAGCAAACGGAATACAATGTTTTGCACAACATCACCCCAAAAACCATTCGTAAAGAAATTAAAAACACCATTAAAATAACCTCTAAGGCGTCGGGCGAAAAGCTAAACGAGCAAGACATTCCGCGCATGATAGACAGCCTAAAAAGCCTAATGAACGTTGCCTCACAAGGCTTAGATTTCGAAACCGCTATTCGCTTGCGCGACCGAATTGCCGAGCTTAAAGGCATGCAAGAAAAATTAAAGAAACTAAAAAAGTAAAAACTATTTAAAAGCAATACACCGCAAAGCAGATAAATTGCAGTACCGAGCCTAAAAGACAAAACAAATGAAACACGCCGTGTACGTAGCGTTTTTTACGCCCTATTACGTACAGCACCGAGCCTGCCGTATACGCAATGCCCCCAAAAAGCAGCCAAAGAAAGCCTTTTAGACCTATACCCGCAAGCACAATGTGCGGAATTGCAATGATACACCATCCCAACAAGATATAACACAGCATCGAAAACACGACAAATTTTTTCATGTTTACGGCTGTAAGCGTAATAGCCAAAGCACCCGCAATCCACTGTATCAGTAAAATAGCAAGCGCGGCGGCAGGGGAGACGGGCAGTATTCCCGCAACCACAATTCCTGTATACGTGCCCATAATTAACAGATATATCGCGCAGTGGTCGATTACGCGCAGCACACGCTTACCCGTGTTAGGCTTTAACGCGTGATACACCGCCGACACCACATACGTTACAATCATGCACGCGCCGTATACCGCCGCCGCCGCGATAACGCCCACATTTGCGCCCGACAAAACCGCGCGCAATATCCCGAATACCAACACAAACACGCCAAACGCCGCGCCTGCCGCATGCGTAAGCGTATTAAAAATTTCCTCTCCCTTCGTGTACCGCGCCGCCTCCTTTTTTTGCAAAGGCAGCCTAATCGTTTTTTCCATTTTTACCGTCCTCCTATAACTTTACTTTGCCTAAAAAAATCTTCGCATTGCCTAAACGCCCGCACAGCAATTTTACGCACTGCTTACCGCCTAAAAATTCCTTAGTATCCTACCTAAACTATATAAGCGTTTTCCCCCGATTACAACCTACTTAATCAAACAACAGGTAGAATACTTAAACCCTTACCAGTAGAGTTTAAAAAACCCTCTCTACCCACAGTAGAATTACCCTTTTTATAATGGAAAATGGAGAATGGAAAATGAAAAAAAGCAAGCAGGGGGGGCTTGACAAGCATGGTATAATAGTAATATAGGGCTTTAATAAAAATCCCAACCGCAATTTTCCATTTTCCATTCTCAATTTTCCATTCCTAAAACGGATACAAAACAGATACAAAACAGATACACTTTTCGCGCAAAACCCCTATCCGATATAGCCCCAACCACTTGCCAAAATAACTTTTTTATTCTATACTGTACTTAGTATTAGGAGGGCCAGTCTATGCGGTTTTATAAAAAAACGTTATCCGTTATCGTCATGGCTGTCATGCTGTCGGCATTGTTTTTAATTTCTGGCTGTAGCTATTATACGAGTAATTTACAGCGTGTCGGTTCTTTTGAAATAATCGAGCGTGAAGACTATATACAAATTGTCGGTTTAACCCGAAGTGGGGCAAGGCAAGAAATTTTAATCATTCCGCCTTTTATTATGGATAAACCTGTAAGCATGATAGGTTGGGAGAAAAATCCTTTTAGCAGCGAGCCTTTGGACGCAGGTGTGTTAAAGAGTAAAAATTTAAAAAAAATGTATATACCGTGGACAATAGATACTATATTGCCGAGGGCTTTTGACGGTGTAATAAATTTTGAAGAATCTGTAAATTTAATGACCAGTTATAATGGTCGATATGGCAATTCTCCGCAAGGCAAATTAAAGATTTGTTTGCCGCAATTTATAGACAGTTTACCTGAACGCGATAAAAGAGGAGCTATACCGCCCAATTTAATTTGCTATTATAACTATGCGGATGCACCCAATCAAGGCTATTACTGGATAGATTTAATAGTTAAAGACGGCTTATATATTTTTCCTGAGCCGCCCATAAGAGCGGGCTATACCTTTACGGGCTGGTTTGCAGAGCCCGAATGTATAACCGAATGGGGCGGCACTTTACCCGAAACCGCATGGGCAGCAGAGTTACATTTATACGCAGGCTGGAAATAACAGCTTTCTGCGCCCCAACCGCTTGCCAAAATACTTTTTTTATACTATACTGTACCTACATGGACGAGCAGGCTTTTAAAGAAACCGTTGCGGGCAACATTGCAGCGTACCGCAAGGCTTTATCGCTTACGCAATTAGAACTTGCGGAAAAGCTAAACTATTCCGACAAGGCAGTTTCTAAGTGGGAACGCGCCGAAGCTTTGCCCGATACGTTTGTACTTAAACAAATCGCGCAGCTGTTCGGCATCGGCTTAGACGATTTAACGCGCAATCACGGCAATAAAAAAATCCGTCGCCCGCATAAGTTTTTTCAAAAAAAAATCATTATCCCTATGCTGTCGGTAGGTCTTGTATGGTTAATCGCCACCAACGTCTTTGCCATACTGCTTATGGTAGGCGTACAAAGGGCGTGGCTTGCGTTTTATTGCGCTATCCCCGCAACCCTTGTGGTATGTTTGGTATTCAGTGCATTGTGGTGGACGCCGTTGCTATCGGCCTTATGTATTTCAGGAATCATTTGGACGGTAGCGGGGCTGTTGTACCTATGCGTCCCCGTCAACTACAATTATATGTTTTTTATCATCGCCGTACCGTTGCAAGTATTAGAAATTCTTTGGACAATTTTTAAAAATCCGCTAAAAAAAATCAAATCACCCCCCAAACTGCCGCCGCCAAGCAGCGAAAACTAGTAAGGAGTACCTTTGGGTATACTACAAAAGCATGGATAGCATTATTATAAAAGGCGCTAAGGAAAACAACCTAAAAAACATCAACCTTACGCTGCCGCGCAACAAACTGATTGTTTTTACAGGGCTTTCGGGTTCAGGAAAAACCTCGCTTGCGTTTGATACGCTGTTTGCCGAAGGGCGGCGTAGGTATGTAGAAAGCCTTTCCGCGTATGCGCGGATGTTTTTAGGACGCATGCAAAAGCCCGACGTCGAACAAATCGACGGGCTAAGCCCCGCCATTTCCATAGACCAAAAAACCACTGGGCACAATCCGCGTTCTACCGTCGGCACGGTTACCGAAATCTACGACTATCTGCGCCTATTATATGCGCGGGCGGGTACGCCGTACTGCTACGATTGCAAAAAAGAAATTTCGCGCCTTTCCGTAGACCAAATAGTTGATAAAATTATGCTTTTTCCCGAAAACGCAAAAATTTTGGTTACCGCTCCTGCCGTGCGCGGACGCAAAGGCGAATTTGAAAAGCTTTTAGACGGTTTTAGAAAAAGCGGGTACAGCCGCGTCAAAATAGACGGACAGGTGCGTTCGTTAGAGGAAGATATCAAGCTTGACAAACAAATCAAGCATTCCATCAGCGTGGTAGTAGACCGTTTGGTAATAAAAGCGGGTATCGAAAAGCGTCTTACCGACAGTGTCGAAACGGCATTAAAGCTTGCCGACGGCATCGTGATTATAGACTGCGACAATGCCGAACTGCTTTACAACACCAACTACGCCTGTTCGGACTGCGGTGTATCCATTTCCGAAATCGAACCGCGCCTTTTTTCTTTTAACAGTCCGTTCGGCGCGTGCCCCGATTGTACGGGATTAGGCTACCACCAAAAAATAGACCCCGCACTCATTTACGGCGACGGCACACAATCGCTTGCCGACGGCGCGCTTACCGTAAGCGGATGGAATATGGATAGCGGCGCGATATCCGATATGTATTTCCGCGCATTAGCTAAACGCTACGGCTTTTCGCTAACTACGCCGTACCGCGAATTACCCGACGATATCAAACAAATTTTACTCTACGGCAACGGCGGCGAAAAACTGCAAATGGAGTATAATTCGTTTTCGTTTGCGGGCAGCTACGCAAGCGCGTATGAGGGCGTTATTACCAACTTAGAACGCCGCTACCGCGAAACCACCTCCGACTACGTAAAAGCCGAAATCGAACGCTACATGTGCACTAGCCCGTGCGCGGGCTGCGGCGGCAAAAGGCTAAAAAAAGAAGCACTTTCGGTAAAGATAGGCGGCGCGGACATCTACCAAATTACTAATTTACCCATACGCGCCGTAAAAGAATTTTTTGCCGCGCTAACTTTGAACGAAACGCAAAGCCTGATAGCCAAGCCGATTTTAAAAGAGGTTTATGCCCGCATTCAGTTTTTAATAGACGTGGGGCTGGATTATCTTACGCTTTCACGCGGCGCGGCTACGCTTTCGGGCGGCGAGGCGCAGCGGATTAGGTTGGCTACGCAAATCGGTTCGGGCTTGCAAGGCGTTTTGTATATCTTAGACGAGCCTAGCATCGGGCTGCACCAACGCGATAACGAAAAGCTTATCGCAACGCTTAAAAGCTTGCGCGATTTAGGCAATACGCTGATAGTTGTCGAGCACGACGAAGAAACCATGCGCGCCGCGTGCCACATTGTAGACGTAGGGCCGGGCGCGGGCGTTCACGGCGGCGAAATCGTCGCGCAAGGCACGGCACAAGAAATTTGTGCTTCTCCCGTTTCTATCACGGGCGATTATTTAAGCGGCCGCCGCAAAATAGCCGTGCCTAAAACCCGCCGCCTACCCGAAAAAGGCTGTATCGAAGTAATCGGAGCTTCCGAAAACAACTTAAAAAACGTTTCGGTTAGCTTTCCGCTAGGGCTGCTTACCTGCGTAACGGGCGTTTCGGGCAGTGGAAAATCCAGCTTAGTCAATCAGGTTTTATATCCCGCCGTATCCAACGCGCTGCTGCGCACACGCCTAAACGTAGGCGCGCACAAAAAAATCAGCGGCTTAGAGCAAATCGACAAGGTGATTAACATAGACCAAAGCCCGATAGGGCGCACGCCGCGTTCAAATCCCGCAACCTATACGGGGCTTTTTGCACCCATTCGGGAGCTGTTTGCAAAAACGCGCGACGCAAAAGAACGCGACTACCGCGCAGGCAGATTCAGCTTTAACGTTAAAGGCGGCCGCTGCGAAAATTGCGCGGGCGACGGCGTAATTAAAATAGAAATGAATTTTCTTCCCGATGTGTACGTTCCGTGCGAGGTCTGTCGCGGCAAACGCTACAACCGCGAAACACTGGCGATTAAATATAAGGATAAAAATATTTCTGAGGTTTTGGATATGACCGTAGAGGACGCGCTTAGCTTTTTTGAAAATATCCCGTCCGTTTTTAACAAGGTAAGCACGTTGTTTGATGTGGGGCTGGGGTACATTAAACTGGGCCAACCCGCCACTACGCTTTCGGGCGGAGAGGCGCAGCGCGTAAAGCTTGCTTTCGAGCTTTCTAAACGCGGCACAACCAAAACGCTGTACATTTTAGACGAGCCCACCACAGGTCTGCACGCCTACGATGTAGAAAAGCTTTTGGCAATTTTGCAAAGGTTAGTAGCGGGCGGAAACACGGCGGTAGTCATCGAGCATAACCTAGACGTTATTAAAACGGCAGACTACATTATAGACCTCGGTCCCGAAGGCGGAGACGGCGGCGGAACGGTTGTTGCTGCGGGTACGCCCGAACAAGTAGCTGCGGCAGCAGCAAGCCACACGGGACGTTTTTTAAAAAAAATCTTGACCGCCAACTAAAATTTTCATAAAAATTGCCCTTTTTTGCCCCGAAAACGGGTTTTTTTCGGCTTTCTTTGTAAATTTCGTTGACATATTTTTTGTAACGGGTTATCATGGAATAGAAAGATGCGCGGCAAGGCTTATACAAGGGCCGCACAAAAAAACGGGAAGTGTTAGAAAAAATTTTATGATAATTACGTTGATTATGGACCAATACGGATTGCCTACAAACGGCACAACGTATGCCGCGAATCACTTAGCGGAACGATTGCGTATGCAAGGGCATACAGTCCGCATTGTTACCGCAGTTCCACCGCAAAAAGAAAACGGCAATATCTATGTAGTTAAAGAGCGCAGCTTTTTATTTTTTAAACGTCTTATCAATTCGCACGGCATGGTGTTGGGCAAGCCTAATAAAAAGGTGCTTACCGACGCGATTAAGGGTGCGGATTTAGTACATTTTTTTATGCCGTTTGCGCTGTCCAGACAAGGCAAAAAAGTTGCCGACCGTTTAGGCGTACCCTCAACGGCGGCTTTTCATTTACAGCCCGAAAACATCTCCTACAACGTAGGCATGAAGTTTATTACCAAAAAGCTGTATAAAAGCTGGCGCAAATTTTTCTCTGGTTTTGGCCATGTACACAGCCCTAGCGAAATGATACGCGACATCATCACCAAAGACTACGGCTATACCTGTAACGTTCATCCTATTTCTAACGGCGTCAACGACGTTTTTATAAAGCGCGACGCCGTCCGTCCCGAAGAATATAACGATAAATACCTGATTATGATGAGCGGCAGATTAGGCCACGAAAAAATGCAGCAGGTTTTGTTAGAGGCGGTAGGGAAGTCTAAATATAACGACAAAATTCAAGTTATTTTATGCGGAAAAGGTCCGTGCGCCAAAAAGCTTGCCAAGCTAAGCGCAAAGGTATTAACCAATCCCGTACAAATTAAATTCTTAGACCGCGAATCGCTAATCGACACTATAAATTACTGCGATTTATACGTGCATACCTCCGAAATCGAATCCGAAGCAATTGCGTGCATGGAAGCGTTTTCGTGCGGAAAAGCCCCTATCATTTCCGATTCAAAAACTAGTGCGACTAAGCAATTTGCCTTGCACCCCGAAAATCTGTTTAAAAACCGTGATACGCAGGATTTAGCAAACCGCATCGACTGGTTTATCGAAAACCCTCAGCGCAAAGCCGAAATAGAACTGGATTACATCGATTACGCTAAAAACTTCCGCTTGCATAATTGCATGGACAAGCTGATAGAAGTATTCTATCAAGAAATTAAAGAGCATAAAGAAAGACAAGCCGCCGCCGAAAAAAAGCGCGCAAAGGCTGTACCGATGCTAGACGGCGAGGCCGCAGAAGTTCCGTAAACGGAAACGCTGTACCTCAATCAGCGTTTCCGAACACATTAAAACCCTAAAAATGCCGCCGATGTAAAAATCGGCGTTTTTTTTAAATGCAAGCTTGTTTTATGATAAAAAACCGCCAAAAAAAATCAAAAAAAACTGTAAGATTAAAATTAGATTAAAAAAAATTAAAAAAATGTGTAAAAACACTTGACAAGCCCAGTTTTTCGGGCTATAATATCCCCGTATGCTAAAGCTTGAACAGTGAAGATTGACAAATCAAGGCATATAAAAAAGAGAGGAGAGTCATATCATGGCGACAATGAAAAAGAGGTCCGCTGCCTTTTTGCTAGTTTTTTTATTGGCAATTGCGGCATTCGCAGGACTGATGGCAACCCGCACGCGCAGCGAAGCAAGCGCAACGTTTAGCGGCGGGGACGGTACGGCGGCAAATCCGTGGAGGATTTCAACCGCAGAACAGCTGAACTCTGTTAGGAGTTATTTGGGTACGGCGCATAATAATAAGCATTTTATTATGACCAACAACATATCCTTAGCTAACTATTCTAACTGGGTTCCTATCGGAACGGGTGCTTCGGCTAACACAGCGTTTAACGGGCATTTTAACGGTAACGGATTCCATATCACCAACATTCACTGCTACCGTTTAAATACCGATTATCAAGGCTTGTTCGGCAGCATCTTTAACGGCACGGTGCGTAATTTGGGTATCGAAAGCGGCGATATTATCGGCGGCGACCGCACGGGCGGCATCGCGGGATACACCAACAACGCAACGATTTCGTTTTCGTACAACAAAGCACAGGTAGGTAACCAATTGTTACAGGTTTTACCTCCTCCCGCGCCTCCCGATCCGGGCGGCATTGTCGGTGTGGCAGATAACCAAAGCGTTATTACGCGCTGCTACAACACCGGGCAAATCAACGGCGAAATCGTCGGCGGCTTAGTAGGCACGCTGCAAGGCAGAAGCCAACTTACCAATTCGTATAACGGCGGCCATGTAATCGGCTTAGTAGTCAATAACGCCGCAACGTCTAATAACTTAGCGGCGGGCGGCTTAGTCGGACGCTTAATCGAAGGCACCATTATCAACTCATACAGCTACGGCACGGTTACTATCCGCGACAACCGCTTTACGCATGTAGGCGGATTAGTAGGACGCGTAGATAACCACGCACGTTTTGTAAACGGCGGCGGCCTCTTTTACAGAGACAGTGCAGAGCACCCTGTAGGCGCGGCAAATTACGGAATTCCCGCTAACGACGTAAGCGGAAGAAGAAACAACGCGCAGTTAATTTCAAGAAGTAATTACCCCTCCTACGATTTTGATAACATTTGGTACATGTGGGACGGACGCCACTCACCGTTATTACGCGGCGTGGGCGGGCAGTCGCACTCCGTATCGCACACCGTAACCTTCTTAGGCGGCGGCGGCGTGCGCACGGGCGGCGGCGCAGAAGTACAGCAAGTTTACTTCGGCGGAAATATTACCGCGCCTCCCGTATACGAATTAGCGGGGCATGTATTCAGCGGATGGAGTGCAAGCTTACAAAACATCACCTCTAACCGCACGATTATCGCGCAATGGACACTCAGCGACATATCGGTTACGTTCGACCCCAACGGCGGCTTCCGCACAGGCGGCGGCGCGCTAACGCAATCGGTTCAGTTCGGCGGCAGCGCAGTTGCGCCTACGGTAGAAAGAGACGGACATATGTTTGTCGGTTGGGATACGCAATTTAACTTTATCACCGAATCCATAACCGTAAGAGCCTTATGGGCAGCGTCGCAGTTTACCGTCCGTTTCCATGCAAACGGTGGCACGTGGACAGGCGGCGGCGACGAAACGCAAACCATTTTATTCGGTCAAACCATTAATTATCCCGTGTACGCGCGTTCGGGCTTTACCTTTGTAGGCTGGGAAAGAGCGTTTAACGGAAACATTTTAGATATCACCGCTATTTGGGGACAAAACCCTACTA
The DNA here is from genome assembly GCA_009777485.1 of Bacillota bacterium. Lineage (GTDB taxonomy): Bacteria > Bacillota > Clostridia > Christensenellales > Pumilibacteraceae > WRAP01. The sequence goes on along the minus strand of WRLT01000010.1, from coordinate 3,719 downwards.
TTACGTTTAATTTGGCAGGCGGCGTACTTAAAGGCGGCGGAAACATCTCCCAAAACATCGTATACGGCGGAACGGCAGAACTTCCGATTACCGAAAGAACAGGCTACGATTTTATAGGTTGGGATAGACCTAATCAATTCTTAACCCAAAGCGTTACCATTAACGCATTGTGGCAAATCAAATCCTACACCGTTACCTTTAACGCTAACGGCGGCGTACTGCGCGAGGGCTTAACCACCCAAACCGTCGAGCACGGAAAAGGCGCGCTTGCCCCCGTGTTTGAACGCTTAGGCTTTGAGTTTGCGGGTTGGAACGTAGATTTCAGCCAAGTAACGGGAGACCTTTCCGTTACGGCAATTTGGAACGAAAGGTTTGTTACCGTTACGTTTAACGGAAACGGCGGCGTATTAAAACCTGGTTCGTCCTCATCCTTGACAAGCCAAACCATACCCTACGGCGGCACGGTTACCGCGCCCGAATTTGAAAGAGCCAACTTCTATTTCGTAGGTTGGGACGCACCGCTTAACGGCATCACCGAAAACACTTCTATCAGCGCGGTTTGGGCGGCTGATTTGCATACGGTGGTCTTTGATACCAACGGCGGCGTGCGCGTAGGCGGCGGCGAAACCTTGCAGCATATCGCGCACGGACACGCAGCAATCGAGCCTATTTTAGAAAGACAAGGCTACGATTTTGCGGGCTGGGACCAAAGCTTTGGTATAGTCAACGGCAATCTTACGGTTCGCGCGCTTTGGAACGAGCGTTTCTTAACCGTAACGTTTGAGGGCGCAGGCGGCACGGTAAGGCCCGACACCGCGCACCTCATTCAGCAAACGAACATCCGTTACGGCGACCCCGCCGTTGCGCCCGCGTTCGACCGCGTAGGCTTTACGTTCAGCCACTTCGACAGAGCGACCGCGTTACCGAAAACATGACGGTTCGTGCGGTTTGGAACCCTATCATGCTTAGCTTAGTATTTGACGGCGCAGGCGGCGTTTCGGGCGGCTTAGCGCGCGTAACCCTCAGCGTACAGCACGGCACAACTCCCGCAGCACCTTTATTCACCCGCGAGGGCTACAACTTTATCGGCTGGGATAAATCGTTTAACAACCTTACCGAAAGCACCACCGTAACCGCAAGATGGACTATCCAAACGCGCACGGTAACGTTTGACGGCGCAGGCGGTTTAAGCTTAGGCGGACTTCCCGTTGTACCCGTAACCGTAAACTACGGTTCTAACGCAAGAGCGCCGCAATTTACGCGTGCAGGATACGAATTTAACGGTTGGGATAAACCCTTTAACACCGTTATCGAAAACTTCACCGTAACCGCAAGATGGACGTACAAGCAACCCGCTATCGGCGTTGAGGTGCATCAAGATACCCCCGCATCGGGAAGCAAAACCCTTAAAGTTGCTAACCTGATAGACGGTCTTGACTACGCTTTCCAATGGCAAAAGCTTTCGGGCGGCGCGTGGCAAAACATTCCGGGTGCTAACTCCGGATACTTAGTTATCGGTTCAAACGAGGATAGCACGCATTACCGCGTAATAATCAGCGTGATAGAGCCCGATAGCGGCACGCGCTACGAATACACTACCGACAGCAACAGCCTTACCGTTCCCGGCAGCGGCGGCAGCAGCGGCGTCGGCGGCGCGGGCGGCGGTTCAAACGGCAGCGTCGGTAACTCTGGCGGCAGCGGCGCAGGCGCAAGCGGCGCGGGCGGTGCAAACTCTAATCTCACACCGTCGCAAAGAAGTGCGTTAGGATTATTCTTAATTATTGCTATTCCCGTATTGTTATTAATCATTATCTTTGTTGCCTTAGGCGTTAATAAAGCGCGCCGCCGCAGAGAGCGTGAAGAGCAATTATACTACTCTAACTACCGCTGGAAACAATAAAACCTAAATTACAAAAATAGTTTAAAATCTGCAAGCTGTTGAAAAATAGCTTGCAGATTTAACCTTTCCCGACACACAAAAAGGAGATAGATACATACATGAAAAAGAAAATTTTATGGGCAATAATGCTGACATGTATTATAGCATTAGCGGTTGCGTTTGTTGCGTGCAGCAAAAAACATACCCACGACTGGGGCGACTGGACGGAAACCACCGCACCGACTTGCACGGAAAAGGGCGAGGAAATAAGGGTATGTAAAACGGATAGTTCGCATACCGACAAACGCGGCATTGACCCTATCGGCCACGATATGGTTTGGGTAGTAACCGCCGCCGCAACCGAAACGACGGACGGGGTAGAAACCCATACTTGTGCGCGTGATAGCACTCACACGGACGGCAACCGTTTTAGCGGCGAGTACGCAACGGGCACAGCGGGGTTAGAATATACGCTTATCGACGAGGATAAAGCGTTCAGCGTTTCGCGCGGCGAGGTTAGTGAGGGCAGCGTATTTATTCCCGCATACCGTAAAAACGACTCCAATGAATACCTGCCCGTAACGGTAATCGCAGACAATGCGTTTTGGCTTCAAAGCGGCATAACGGGCGTAATTTTTGCGGCGGACAGCCAAGTTGAAACCATCGGCGTTAACGCATTCCGAAACACCGCAATTACAAACATTACCATTCCCGCAAGCGTAAAAACCATCAACAGTTCCGCACTTAACGGCTGCGCAAACTTAACGGGCGTAATTTTTGAAAGCGGAATTTTGCTTGAAACTATCGACAGCTTTGTATTTGCAAACAGCAGTATCACAAGCATTACCATTCCCGCAAGCGTAAAAACTATCGGTATGTACGCGTTTAGCGGCTGCGCTAGCCTTACAAGCGTAGCCTTCGAGACGGGCGGCGCGCTTGAAGCCATAGGCGATGCGGCGTTTGTCAACACCGCTGTAACAAGCATACTAATTCCCGCGGGCGTAACGGAAATCGGCAATAGCGCGTTTAATAACTGCGCAAGTTTAGAAAGCGTAACCTTTGAAGCGGGCAGTGCGCTTGAAACTATCGGCGCCACGGCATTTAACAACACCGCTATAACCAGTATAGTAATCCCCGCAAGCGTTAAAGAAATCGGCGCACAAGCGTTTAGCGTCACAAGCCTAGCAAGCGTAATTTTTGAAAGCGGCATTTTGCTTGAAACTATCGGCAACTCGGCATTTAGCAACACCGCTATAACCAGTATAATAATCCCCGCAAGCGTTAAAGAAATCGGCATATCTGCGTTTAACGGCTGCGATAAGCTTACCAACATAACCTTTACATCGGACAGCGCGCTGGAAACTATCAGCGGCTCAGCGTTTCGAGATACCGCCATCACCAGTATAATAATCCCCGCAGGCGTTGAAACTATCAACAGCAGCGCGTTCGTCAACACAAGCCTTACAACGGTGTTTTACGGCGGAGCGGACGCGGACGCTTGGGGCGAAATATCCATTACCACAACGGGCAATAACTTCTTAATCAACGCAGCCCGCTATTATTATTCCGCAACCGAGCCCGCAACGGCAGGCAGCTTTTGGCACTGGGCGGACGGCGTGCCGTCAATTTGGTAAGAATTTTTTAAATATTTTAATTTTAATGCTGATTTAATCTAATTTTGCAAAATATTTTGTTTAAACCCCTTGACAATGTCTTATAGTTGTGGTATTATACATAGGCTGTCCTTTAAAACAGTTGTTTTTGGCAGCATTGTACATTGAAAAGTGAATAGGAAAGAAAGCAAAAAAAATTAGGTAAAAGAACCCTTTTCGGGTTCAAA
>WRLT01000009.1 GCA_009777485.1 Bacillota bacterium | reverse complement strand
ACATTGCAACGAATTTGGTTTAGTTTTTGAGGTCTTGGGAATTACACTACTCTCAAACACACACTTTGCGATGGCCGTATTTTAACAAGTTTTGGAGGTCTTGGGAATTACACTACTCTCAAACTCTGTGCTGCGTTACTCAACGCGTCCGCGAGTTTTGGAGGTCTTGGGAATTACACTACTCTCAAACCATAGCATTACGCATAGCGCGTCTTGCCCCGTTTTGGAGGTCTTGGGAATTACACTACTCTCAAACATACGCAGCCGCATCGAAAGAATCGTGTAGGTTTTGGAGGTCTTGGGAATTACACTACTCTCAAACGAATAATCTGCCGATTTTTGGTAGACCGTCGTTTTGGAGGTCTTGGGAATTACACTACTCTCAAACGGGTACGTTTTTGAACACGAAATTGACGGGGTTTTGGAGGTCTTGGGAATTACACTACTCTCAAACGCACTTATGCGAGGGCTGCGGAGGTAGCGGGTTTTGGAGGTCTTGGGAATTACACTACTCTCAAACCGGTCATACTCCGCGTACCATAGCTTGCGGTTTTGGAGGTCTTGGGAATTACACTACTCTCAAACATGTTTTTTAAGCGAAAGCCCTATGTGGTTGTTTTGGAGGTCTTGGGAATTACACTACTCTCAAACACACACTTTGCGATGGCCGTATTTTAACAAGTTTTGGAGGTCTTGGGAATTACACTACTCTCAAACCAACGCCGCAAGGCGTAAAACCAACGAAAAGTTTTGGAGGTCTTGGGAATTACACTACTCTCAAACCAGTTTGCGTAAGGCTTTTGATTTAGGGTAGTTTTGGAGGTCTTGGGAATTACACTACTCTCAAACGCCATACTCGTATTTATTCGTGTGCTTAATGTTTTGGAGGTCTTGGGAATTACACTACTCTCAAACAAGAAGAAGAGGTATAAGTCTTGCCCGAATGTTTTGGAGGTCTTGGGAATTACACTACTCTCAAACTGCCGCAAGAACTTCCGCGCTAATCGCATTGTTTTGGAGGTCTTGGGAATTACACTACTCTCAAACAGTATGTTTATCACGGCAATATTCATGCTTGTTTTGGAGGTCTTGGGAATTACACTACTCTCAAACTCAGCAAATCAACTCCTAAATTTTTAACGTGTTTTGGAGGTCTTGGGAATTACACTACTCTCAAACCTGTTTGCATAAGACAGGGAATTGTGGGTGGTTTTGGAGGTCTTGGGAATTACACTACTCTCAAACACATTATCGAGGCTTATAAAATCGTCCAAAGTTTTGGAGGTCTTGGGAATTACACTACTCTCAAACAAAGCGTATGAGTTAGAGCCTAAAAACAAAGTTTTGGAGGTCTTGGGAATTACACTACTCTCAAACTGTCGGGCTATCGTCAACAACAACAAAGTTGTTTTGGAGGTCTTGGGAATTACACTACTCTCAAACAGGGCAATACTTCTTTCTCAAACTCTTGTTGTTTTGGAGGTCTTGGGAATTACACTACTCTCAAACACTTGTAACCGTTTCGGTTTGGCAAATGATGTTTTGGAGGTCTTGGGAATTACACTACTCTCAAACGGGCGGTAGGGCGGCGGTGGCTACTTCTATGTTTTGGAGGTCTTGGGAATTACACTACTCTCAAACAAGTTGTAGATTATGAAAATGGAATTGAATGTTTTGGAGGTCTTGGGAATTACACTACTCTCAAACTTGCTACCCACTTATTAGAAAGTGTTAGCGGTTTTGGAGGTCTTGGGAATTACACTACTCTCAAACATAGCATAGTCATTAAAAAGTAAAGCGTTTGTTTTGGAGGTCTTGGGAATTACACTACTCTCAAACAATTCATTCGCCATTAAAATATAACCTCTTGTTTTGGAGGTCTTGGGAATTACACTACTCTCAAACTGGTTGCGTGGTTAGAACAAAAAAAAGGAGGTTTTGGAGGTCTTGGGAATTACACTACTCTCAAACGCGATTTTGACGGCATTGTAAAAATGTGCTGTTTTGGAGGTCTTGGGAATTACACTACTCTCAAACTTGATACAGGACAAGGTAGCCACTGCTTCTGTTTTGGAGGTCTTGGGAATTACACTACTCTCAAACATCGCGCCTTTTGGTGCTTCGTTGTCTAAAGTTTTGGAGGTCTTGGGAATTACACTACTCTCAAACGGGATTAAAACATTCCCGCTTGCAGTAGATGTTTTGGAGGTCTTGGGAATTACACTACTCTCAAACTTGTGAAGTACCTATTTGCAAAACCCGATTGTTTTGGAGGTCTTGGGAATTACACTACTCTCAAACAATCTTGCCGCTGATATTTCGGCTCATTATGTTTTGGAGGTCTTGGGAATTACACTACTCTCAAACGATTGACCCAAAAACAATAGGTGCGCTTTTGTTTTGGAGGTCTTGGGAATTACACTACTCTCAAACATAGTTCCTTGATATTCGGCTTCTTGGTCAGTTTTGGAGGTCTTGGGAATTACACTACTCTCAAACACGGATGCGTTTCTACGTTAATTGCATTGAGTTTTGGAGGTCTTGGGAATTACACTACTCTCAAACACGGAGAACTTGTCGCACTCTCAAAAGCGGGTTTTGGAGGTCTTGGGAATTACACTACTCTCAAACCAATCGCGCCACTGCCATGCGGGGCGTTTAGTTTTGGAGGTCTTGGGAATTACACTACTCTCAAACAACATCGCTGTAAATCGTACTTACACAAACGTTTTGGAGGTCTTGGGAATTACACTACTCTCAAACAGCAATAGAAGAATTAAAGCGCACAAACGAGTTTTGGAGGTCTTGGGAATTACACTACTCTCAAACGAAGCGATGAGCCCCGCAGATTTTTTAAAGGTTTTGGAGGTCTTGGGAATTACACTACTCTCAAACGTTATACCATTTCATGATTACTTCCACCTCGTTTTGGAGGTCTTGGGAATTACACTACTCTCAAACACTATTAACGGATAATCTTTTTTTAAATGCGTTTTGGAGGTCTTGGGAATTACACTACTCTCAAACTAGGACGGCCGTAAGGAATGCCAGGATTAGGTTTTGGAGGTCTTGGGAATTACACTACTCTCAAACGGGCGTGAAATCAAATGACAATGTTGGTTCGTTTTGGAGGTCTTGGGAATTACACTACTCTCAAACAAAGATGTTGTATTTAAAGTTGAACCCATAGTTTTGGAGGTCTTGGGAATTACACTACTCTCAAACATGACCGATACCATGCTGCCAACAATAGTTGTTTTGGAGGTCTTGGGAATTACACTACTCTCAAACATAGCTGCTGTAATTCCGCCGATTGCCGTTGTTTTGGAGGTCTTGGGAATTACACTACTCTCAAACCACATGGGAGGGAAAAGACGGCAAGAAAAAGTTTTGGAGGTCTTGGGAATTACACTACTCTCAAACGAAAAAACCTGTTGCTAGCGGTACGTTTATGTTTTGGAGGTCTTGGGAATTACACTACTCTCAAACTTGACATAGTAACGTTAGTATGATATACTGGTTTTGGAGGTCTTGGGAATTACACTACTCTCAAACAGGTAAAGGATAATGACTATTAAAGAAGTGGTTTTGGAGGTCTTGGGAATTACACTACTCTCAAACAGAGGCGCGTTTTGAAGTAGTTTTTTATAGGTTTTGGAGGTCTTGGGAATTACACTACTCTCAAACCATCTGGCGTTGGTAAGAATTGAAGCGAGGGTTTTGGAGGTCTTGGGAATTACACTACTCTCAAACCGAAGGGCTTATGTGCAACCGTTACATCGAGTTTTGGAGGTCTTGGGAATTACACTACTCTCAAACATAACAGATATGTATAATATTGATAATCTGGTTTTGGAGGTCTTGGGAATTACACTACTCTCAAACTTGAAATTATGCTTGACATAGGAATATTTAGTTTTGGAGGTCTTGGGAATTACACTACTCTCAAACAGTAAAATCGAAGTTGAAAGTATAAGTAAAGTTTTGGAGGTCTTGGGAATTACACTACTCTCAAACATACATGACGTGGATTATTGCCACTAGCATGTTTTGGAGGTCTTGGGAATTACACTACTCTCAAACATATGTGCGGACTGTAAAACAGAAGTTATCGTTTTGGAGGTCTTGGGAATTACACTACTCTCAAACCTCAAATTTTGAAAATATACTAATTTACCATTAGGTAATTCCTATGATTTAATTATAACAAATTTAACTAAAATTGTCAATCGTTTTTAAAACTCTTTGCAAATATCTTTCATTTTTTTTATTTATCAGTGGTGTTCATTTGCTTAGATAATAAATAGAAAGCCCGCTACTTTTTAATAGCGGGCTAGCGGAAAGTCTACGCCCCGACTTCTAAGAGTCAGTTTTCAACCTTAGCGGTCTTTCCTGTTCGCGCATGCTTCGCGACTTCCTGATTACAGGCGAACGGTAAATTTAATATAACATACTAGATGCTTGATGTCAAACATCTAGCAAAAAAACTATTCCGTATCTTTAAGATTTTTTGTAATTTCAAAGCCGTCATAATCTATAATTAAGCCTTGATTAGGAATTTCTTGTGTGTTAAAAAGTTGCGGAAACGATTCTTCGATTAGAATTAATGAAATGCCTTGAAATCTGCAATGCTCGAAAAACTTTTTTATTTCTTCTCTAGATAAAAACTTACTTAAAAATAAAAAAATGAAAATTTTAGTTTTTAAAAATTCCGCATTAACCTGTACATATTCTATCAGCTTTTCTAGAAGCGAACCAAAGGTTTCTTTTAACGACAACGAAAACAATTTAAATAATCCCGCTGTGTCTATGCTTTCGTGCAATTCGATTGAATATCCTACATCCTGACAAACGGTTTTGCAAAACTCGTAAAGTGAAAGAGAAACCTTTCTTAATTGCTCCTCAAACTCAGGCGTTACGGAAAGCTCGGAACACTTTTTAATTAACGCCGTTTGCAGTTTTTTAGAGTTTAACGTAAGCCCCGGTATATTAGTTTCTACGCTGCAAAGCTTATCAAATACTTGCTCTGAATAGTTTTTTAAGATACTAAAATCCCCTGCTTCGCCGTTAGACTGTCCTATTAGTTCTGTACAGTATTTCCAAAGTGTAGAGGGATTTTCAACCGCCAAAACGGAGATTTTTTGCCCGTCTAATTGAAAATGCTTTTCCCATGATGCGTGCTTAAAAAGTAACATTATTCTATCTCCACATGGCGCGAATCGCTGTCTATAATTTTTGTTTGTCCTTTACCTGCCAAATATTCTATCGAGGCAAATTGCTGTTCGGTAATTTGCAAGCACTGAATAAGCCCTTTCTGCGGAACATTTTTTTTTAAAAGATTTTTTATGGATTCCGCTTGCGAAGCATTTAAAACAAGCTTTGAATACACCGAGTATTGCGTCATAATAAAGCCGTTTTTAACTAAAAATTTTTGAAACCGCCTATACTCTTGTCCGTCCTTTACCGTAAGCGTCGGTAAATCAAAAAACACCATTAATCTCATATATCTATAACTCATTTCCCTCTTCCAAAATAAATTTTTCTATTTTTTCAATTGCGCCCTTTCCTTCCATAAACTTTAATACGTTTCGTACATAAATCCGTATAGCGGAATCTAAAAAATGTACTTTACCGCCGATTTTAGTTTTAGAAGATAAAATTGTGCTAACCTTGCTTTTAAAATGAATAAGATTAGAAATTTCTAATACATAAGCATCTACTAAGGGCCTAAATACCTCCATGATGTCGCACGCCAAATTATATTGGTTATACTCGTTAATATGGTGGATGCCGATTTGCGTAATGTATCCCGCTGCAATAATTTCTCTTGCCGTGCTTGAAAGCAAAATCGCATAGCCGTAATTTAATGCCGGATTATTTTCATTTGGGGTACGTCTGCAAAAATCTTGACCGAACAACGCATTAAAATAAACCTTGGCAGCGTGCCCTTCTCGGTTTGTTGTATCGCCGTGTTCGACTTGCAGTATGTAATCCGAAAGCATTTGCGCGGTTTCGTATTTTTGATATTTAATAAGCACCGTGCGTTGCCATTCTATTTTTTGCTTAACAATTTCTTTCCACGCTTTTGCCTTTAAATCCTCCGTCCACTGAGATTGCCTTTTAACCTGACCGCTTGCTAGATGATTGCCGTACAAATATGAAAGTTGTCCGTACGGCAAATGTTTTTCGTCGCAGAAAATTACGCTGGTATTATTTTTTGCAAGCTCGCATAAGGCTTGCGTAGTAATAGCGCATGCGGTAGACTCAACAACTAAGGTTCCTATTTCACTTAGATGCACCCACTTTTCTTCCTCGCCGCGTATTAACAAATAATTAAGCCGCGTTTCTATTTTAGCGCGGTTTTTTACTACCACTGTTCTAAAACTCAATGTTTAACTCCTGTATTGATGTCGGGAAAAACAAGGTTTCCATCCTTATCAAACTCACTGATAACGATAGAGTGTTCTTTAATGCCCGTTACGGATTGATGAATTAGCGTTAGAGGGTATTTGATTTTTAAACTCGGTTGAGGTTGACCTAAACCAGTGTTTAGGGGCTTGTCATTTTTGTTTTTTTCATAAAATCCGCTTAAATTAAAAGCATGTGCGTTACAACCTAAGCCCGAAATTATTGCGGACAGTACATTTACTTGCCGTGTAATCGGCAAATTACTAAATGCAGAATCGTGAATTGCAATTTTTTCGTAGATATCGGGCAAGCCTAAATTACATCCTTTTAATCCGCTGTGCATATTGCCGTATAGTTTACAGATTTTTTTCAGCAACGCATTCCAAAGCGCTTGATTTTCACATTTAGTTATTTTATATTCTGTTTGCTTTCCATTTGGCTTTCCTGAAAGCACTATTTCATTAGCTTGCTCATAATCTTCGGTTTTGAGTTTATTCTTTATATCATTATATTTTGCAAGAATACGCATGTAATTAATAATGCACATATTTTTTATGCCCAGTTCATCATCATCTATCGGCGTACCATAATACGGTTGCTTTGCATTTTGTAATTTAATACCAAACTTACTACACCCTGATAAACGAAATTCCATATTTTCTATTTTAAACAATGTGTAAAAATAGATTTTGGGTAGCACAATTTTTACGGGAAATCCGCGCTCCTGCGAAAGCTTGTCCTCTTTTTCTGTATGTGTTAATTTTTCCCATTGCTTTTTGTTTAATATACTAACAAAATCAAATTCACGCTGAATTTTACCTTTTTTATCAGTGTACTCGATAATCATACAATAGGCGGCCACGATTCCTGCAAATCCGCCGTATCTTTCTAGTTTTGATAAGGGATTATTACTATTACCTTTTAGCGGAATGGTGGCGGTAGTTTTGCTTTTAGTAAACTTTGATTTTTGATGTGATTCCGCCGAGAGAACCGTCAACTTAAATAGACTCCCTTTATATTCGGTTGTTAATTTACTAATCGGCAAATATTTTAGTGATAAGGCTTTAGCGACGGTTTTCTCGGTTTCACCAATCGTTTTTTGCTCTCCTCTCTCCCACTCGCCTGCCTTCCAAGCGCCTTTAATATCTTTTTCAAACAAATGATTTTGCGTGTACTTAGTCCATGCTTCATTGTCTTTTTCGTAACCTGTTATATAGGCTTTATTAAAACGCTGATAAAAGCAATTACCCACCACAATGTTCAAATACGCATCGTGCGCGTGGTGTAAGTCGTTTGCCTCTCGACATTTAAGCATATTAAACTTTTGACGGAAATCCGAAACATTTTCCGCTTTGGAATAAATTAGTTGGGCGTTAGGATACCTTAGCTTTAATAATTCCGCAACTGCGGTGGTTGATTGCCCCGTAAATACAAGCTGACGGGCGATAAAGCCTTCTAATTCTTTATCTTTTAAAGGCGTGGTGCGTTTAAGCCTTGCTAATTTTTCGTCAGAAATTAAATTGCATCTGTGCCAGCCCTCCCACATGCGGACAACCGTATCGGTTATGCCCAAAATATGACGGAACGGATAGTGCATGCCTTTCTTTCCGTTTAAATTGCGCTTAGATAAAACCTTATTAGAAATGCCGTCATCCTTTTTTAGTGCTTGCGGAATAATATGGTCAACATCGTAAAGCTTATCAAGGTCGGCTATTTTGATTGTCTCTCCGCTGTACGCGCACTTTCCGCATTGTAAAAAGTATAAAAATAGCTTTTCTCCGCGTAAGGCATTGTTATCTTGAATGTCCTCTAACTGATTTTTTATACCGTCTTTTTCAAGTTCTGCAAAAATTTGCTTATCTAGTTTTTTTGCCTCACTGTACAACTCAGACAATTTATCCTTACGGGTTTTTGTTGCTTTTTTATCCTCTCTGTTTGTGCGGGTTACTTCTATAAAAATACGGTCGGGTTTTTTACCGGCGTTTAATTCAATCAGCTCGTCCACAATTTTCATGGCTTGCCAAACCGAACGTTTAACAGAAGGTGATGCGTAGCTTTCGGCAACCAAATCGTAATCAACATTTCCTTCCTTAACCGAATTTTCTTCGTTCAGCCAATCGGTAATGTTATATACGCCGTCCTCTTTACGTAGCTCCATTAGGTTATAGTTCGTTTCCCAAAGAATATCTATAACCGATTTGCATTGCCCCGTAGATTTATCGATTACACGTTCCGTTGTTAAAAACTTTTTACTAAGCCTGCCAAAGCCTGAAAAATTTAATCCTTTTAACTCTTTAACAACCGATTCAGAAAGGTGCGGATATTTTTGCCGTATGCTTTCGACAACTAATTTTTTATCTGTATGCAACGCGTGCCACAACAGTACATCTTCCACAATTTCAAGCGTTTTATGGTTATCCATCTCTTCCTTAAAGATTTTTTCCGCTTGAACATACGCGCTGTACGAACTGTTAAAGCCGTTTTTTTGCATATCAACGCCCGTAATATCCGATTTTTCTACATCACTGCCCAAATGATGTTTTAGTAAGGTAAGCAAAGCCGAAAAGGATACTTTGGCTTTGGTCTTAAACAAATCGTTAAAGATTTTTTGTTTTAACTCAACCGAAATAGGTACATCCTTATATTTTAGGTTGTTAAGCTCGTTAAGAACCGAAAAGCGTGCGTACAAAAGCGAATTTTTAGGCAACACGAACACGGTTTCATCCCGCAAATAGGTACATTTAGAAAGCATCCGCCCTATAAAAGCTTTGTTACTATTCTTTTTGTCTACAATTTCATTAAAATTCCACGGCGTGATACGGGTTCTGCCCTCAACTAGTTTTTCTATCCAAACATGACGCCCCTTTGTATTTTTATAATGCGGGTTTAGCCGCCCAACGTAGTACGGCACACGGAACGAAATAATATCTAGAATTTTTTTGGCGGTATCGGCAGAAAGTAAGCCGTGTGCCTGTGCGTTGTTTAAAATTACACTAAGTTCCGCTTTATGCAGCTGATGCGGAATCGTCGCGTTATCCTTACTGCGAAGCTTTTGTAAAAATGTGCCCGCAGTAATATCGTCTAATATTTCTTTGGGCAAAACATCGCCAAGCTCCTTTCTTAAAAATGCGTAAAAATCCTCTGTGCTGCACTTTTTGATTATCGTTTTTCCGTTTGATAAATTAGAACCTATATAGGCGGGATAATTGTTTTTTTCTTTTACTGAACGGAAAATGCTAAAATACTTGTCTTTTGCGAATTCTTTAACAAACTTTTTTAATGCCGCTAATTGCTCGTGGTGCTTTTGATAGCGCTCTACCATCGCCGCCGAAACGGAAGACTTGCCCTTTAACAGCTGCATAAGTATATACCAATCGTAAACCTCTTTAAGAATATCTATAAGCAGCATTTGGTTGTCGTCCGCCAAAACGCCCGCAAGCTTAGGCTTAGTTTCATCCTCCCACTTGCCGCCAAAAGAAAAATCTTTACTCTCTTCGTCCCATTCTATGTACGGAAATAATTCTGCAAGCTTTGCTTTTTTTCCTAACAGCGCGCTCAGCATAGCATCTACTTGCTTTTTTGCGTCTTTATTATGTATAGGGTTAGGAAACAACGTTTCTAAAAGTTTGCTTTTGCGGTCTTTTAGGTACAGTGTATCGTTTTTAGCAATTTCTTCGATTGCAGAAAAATTTTCTGTGCAGAACGATACTTTATACGGCAGTTCCTCTGCTTCTGCAATATCTTTAAGTACTTTATTAAGCCTTACAAAGCAATCCTTGCCTACCGCCGACATATCTAATACGCTTGACGTATTGCCACCGCCCATGCTTTCATCATCGTATAAAAAATGTCCGCGCGCCTTTAAAATATGGTGGCATGCCAAATATACAAAACGGATATCGGGCTTTTCTTTTGGATTCATTAAAGCGTTGCGCAAATGATAAGCGGACGGAAATAGTTTGTTTCTTGCAGTTTTCGGTTTACTGCTCCACTCGGAATTATCTATAAAGCCTTTAAAAAAGTCCTTATCCGAAAAATCGCTGTCGGCAAATAACGAATCGGCACTGGTTAATCCTGCATTTTTATGCAATTTATCATCCTTCCAAAGACTACTTGCCCCTAAACGAATAAAAAATAACGGGTCTACCTTATTAACTTCTTCTGCTAATAATTCTTGCAGTAATTCTATGCGGAATGCTCTGCGTTTCATTCTTACTTTATTTGCACGTTTTCCGCGCCGCTCGTCTGCGGTATTAGCCTCTTCAAATAATCTGACGCCCATCAACGGCTTTCCGCGCTTTTGCAATACCCGATAATTTTCGTCCGTTGCGGCAAAGCCTACGGATTCTGTACCGATATCCAACCCGATGTAAAACTTTTTTTCATTTTCTGTGTTCATTTTGCTTGCGTTCTCCTTAAAATTGTGTTAGTATGAATGTAGGAATTACACACGAGTTCAAATAACATAACTTGTTCCAACTCCGAGAGGTAATGTTCCTCAAAAAAAATCGTACCGACGGGTGCGATTTTTTTATTTATAATACCTAAACAAAACCTACATTTCGTCTAACATTATAACATATTTTGACAAGATTTGCAAACTAAATAAAATACTTTTTTTAATCAAACTAAAAAGAAATGTTAATTTTTAATTCTAAACCGCCAAAGCTTATCCTGGTCTTGCTGTACGGCGTATCCTATACCGATACGTTTAAACTTTTCTATTTTACATGTACTTTTTGTTAAATTTTCTTCCAGCCAAATGGTTAAGGATGTTGGCAGATATTCATAATTAAAGCTTCTGTCAATGCCTGCTAGCTTTGTTATTTTTCCGGGCCCAAAAGTATTATCAAGCCCGCGAATCATAACCCCCTGACCTTCGTTTTCTTTTCCCGCAGCGATGTTTGCTATCTCGTGCAAGCCGTAGCATAAATATATATACACGGTACCGCCCTTGCAAAACATAGGGGCGTTGCGTTTTGTGCGGCCTTTATAGCAATGACACGCGCTGTCGTTGATGCCGTATGCCTCCGTTTCGCTAATCATAAACTTAGAGGTTTTTCCGTTTATATGAACGCATAAATACTTCCCGATTAGTTTTTCGGCAAGTATTTCGCTATCGCAAATAAAAAAATCTTCTTTAATTCTACTGCCTATGCTTTTCATTTTTTAGTCCTAACGTCATAGTTATAATTGCCGTTGCGTATTGCAAGCGAGCACAATTCTTGCTCAACCTCTTTAATTTTACCTATATGGTTTTGAAAGTATTTTTCGCCGTCATTCGTTTCTATTTGCACATATCCCCAAAGAAAAACAGCTCGGCTAGTAGCTGCAAAAAGCCTTGGTCTTTCATTAGCGCAACGCAGCCATGCAATATCAGCAATTTTTATTTGTTTGTTTTGTGCAAGTAAAAATATACTGTCTTCATTTACCCCTATCAAGTCTTTGGGTATCTTGCGAACATCTAATAAGGATACAAAGTAACTTAGCGTAATTATAAAAAATAAACAGCATAAAAGAATCCCAGGGGCTAATGCTTCGCTATCATTTCTATGAATGATTGTCATTGTAACAAATACAATGGTGATTGCCAAAAAGATAAAACCTAAAATTAAAGTAGGTTTGCTTGACTTTCTTTTGCCTATAACTTTGTATGATTCATTAAAAACATCGGGCATATTACAATAAATTTCCTTGCGCGTTCTCTTGATTGCTCAAACTTGAACCACTGTCTACGACCTGTCTGCATAACGAATACATTTGTTAATAATATTTAATTAAAAATATTCAAAATTTGGCGTTCCCGACAGGAATCGAACCTGTACCAATGCCTCCGGAGGGCATCGTTGTATCCGTTCAACTACGGGAACAAGATAGTAAGTTCTATTGTAGAGGAGAATTTTATTTTTGTCAAGTAAAGAAGTCTAATATTCCCGGAAACAGCGGATTTTGTACATCTAGAATTTCCGTAAGCCGAGTGGAAACGGTTGAAATTCTTTCTTCTTCAACCGTAAATGTAAATTGAATAGTTTCGCCTTCGTACACGATTTCACACAATAACTTGTTTTGAGGTTGAACAGTAAAGGTAAAGTTAAATAAATCGGTTTGCGTTTCTACACAAAAAAACCGCGCAGTTTTTTGGGGCACATCAAAGATAAGACCGACTGAGGTATTATTTGCGTAAACCGTGTTATGTAACAAAAATTCGGGAATGCTTGGTTCGGGTATTTTGGGCAAATCAGGGCTATCATCTTTGGGTTCTTGATTATTCGGCGGATTAGTATCAGGTATTTCGGGAGTAATAATATCGGGCAGTTGTGTTTGAGGTTCTCCGAATACATCGATAAGCGGTGTTCCTCCACCCAAATTTACGTCAAATGTGCCGTTACTGACAGAACCGTACCAAAAAAGCAGGCCCAACGCAACGAATACAACAAAGATATAAATGCTGTTATATAGTATTTTCTTTTTCATTTTTCTCTTCCGAAGATATAATCGGTAGTAACGCCGAAATAATCCGCAAGCTTAACAATGTTTATTGCACTAGGGTCTTTTACTCCGTTCTCCCATGTCCAAACAGTTTTGATATCAACTTCCAAATTTTTTGCAAGCTGACGCATGGAAATATCTTTTTCTTCTCGCAAATCTTTAATTGTTTCTCCGATGTTCATATATACATTGTAGGTCAAAAGTCCAACAAATATATAAGTTAGGGTCTTTGTCCAACAGATGTAATGTTGAAAAAGCAAAATTATTAGCGGATATTTACATCTACTACCTACTCCGCCCTAGAATTGAGTTTTTAAATATTGAAATGTATATAACTTAATCAATTTTATCGCAATCCATGTAAGGTTTTAAAACGTCTGGCACTATTACCGAACCGTCGGGCTGTTGATAAGTTTCTATAATAGCCGTCCATACTCTGGGTGTTGCAAGCCCAGAACCGTTTAGTGTAAAGGCTACACCTTTTTTACCGTCTGCATTTTTATAACGAATTCCCGCCCGCCGTGCTTGATAATCCGAAAAATGTCCGACAGAGGAAACCTCTAACCATTTTTGAACGCCGGGGCTATATACCTCTATATCGTAACAGCGTCCGTACTTGTCGCCCATATCGCCCGTGCAAAGGTCAACAATACGATACCTAAGCTTTAAATCCTTAATCGGCTTTAAGCAATCCTCTAACAAATCCGCAAGCTCTGCTTTACAAGCGGAAGGCTCTACAATTTTAACTAATTCAACCTTATGAAACTCATGCAAACGCTGTAAGCCGCGCGTATCCTTGCCCGCACTGCCCGCCTCGCGCCTAAAACAAACCGAATAGCCCATTACGCGTTTGGGCAGTTCTTTAAGGTCGTAGACGGTTTGCGCAAACCCAGCCGTAAGCGGAACTTCGGCGGTGGGTATTAACCATAAATCGTCTAATTGCGCTTTATATTGCTCGGCGGCAAATTTAGGCAAATGCCCCGTATACGTTAAGGTTTGCGAAGAAACCATATGCGGCGGAATAACTTCGGTATATTTTTTACCGTTGATTTTTAATGCGTATGATATAAGCGCGCGCAGCAGCTGCGCACCTTTGCCGCGATAAAACGCAAACATCGAACCCGAAACCTTAGAGGCTAATTCGGTATCTAAAATATCTAGGCTTTTAGCTACTTCCCAATGCGGCTTAGGCTTGTCCGTCTTGCATACATAAAAATCGGTTGTTTCGAAAATTACCTTGTTATCGGCCTCCGAATTTCCTACGGGCGCGTCCTCATCGGGTGTATTCGGAATATCATACAGCAGTGCGTCAATTTCGGATTGCAGCGGCAAAAGGGCTGTATCTAAGCCTGCGATTTGGTCGCGAACAGCGCGCTTTTCGTCAACGCTGATATTTTTATCGCTTTGAATTTTATTGCGGTGTGCGCGCAGCTCTTCGATTTGCTTGTTTAAATTACGGCTTTTAACTACAAGCGTTTCTAAATGGTCTAGCCTAGAAACATCGTAGCCTTTTTTTGCTAAACCGTTTGCAAGCGCGGTTTTCTCTGTGAAAATTCGGTTTATGTCTAACATAACTCACCTCTTGTACGCAATTTTTTTAAATTGCTAATTGCAGTATACAATAAATCGCAAAAAATAACAATCAATTTTGCAGCAGCCTTTCGGCATTTTTATAAAAGATTTGTTCTTTTTCGCGGGCGGAAATTTTTAGGCTGTCGATAAAGCGGATATGTGCGGCGGGACTTCCCCACGGACAATCACTGCCGAACAGTATATTGGCCGCGCCGTGCTTTTGAATAATTTTTTCGGCTGTGTGCGGCGCAACGAACCCTGCTGAATAACTCGTATCTAAATAAATGTCTGCTTTTCCCGCCAAAGCGTTTTCTACCTCGTCCGCTAGCATAAATCCGCCTAAATGCGCGGCGATAAAGGTTAAGCCTTTAATATCGGACGCTATATTTTTGATGGCGGCAATCGGGGCGCGCAGCGAATTCATAAACGCAATATCAACCCCCGCATGAAACAAAACAATCAAATTTAAATCTCTGCACAGCTCGTAAATCGGATACACGGCTTTATCGTCTAAATTAAATTCTTGGTATTCGGGGTGCAGTTTAATCCCCTTTAACCCTGCCGCATGTATGCGCTGAATTTCGTCAAGCGCGTCGGGTGCTTGCGGATGAACCGAACCGAAAGCCCCGCACACACCGCTATTTTGCACCGATATTGCAAAGTTATTGACATTAGTTTGCTGACGGGGGTTAGTAGCAATATGCAGCGTTAAAAAATTGTCAACGCCCTCACTAGACAAATATTTTGCCGTGCCCGAAAGCGTTCCGTCTGTAAACGGCTGTATGTGCGCGCCGCAAGCAAGCTTTGCAAGCGCGCGCTCGGCTAATTCATCGGGAAATACATGCGTATGAAAATCAAAGAACTTCATGTTCGTTAGTATAATTTACGCACGACTATTTGTCAACAACAATTCTACACTTCTGCTATTTTTGCAATCCCTATACTATTGACGTTACCGCATAAAACTGATATAATATACCTATGAAAAGCACGTATAAACCGTGGTCAATAATTTTGATATTAATTGCCATTACAATCGCAATGGTTGTTTTTGCAATTTATATTCCTGTTGCTAATCCTGCGGACAAAACAATTGCGGAATTAATACCCGTAGTAATTATGTGTGTAGTTATCGGCATTGCAAGTCTTATCTTAGCAGTTTATTTTATAGTGCCGAAAAAAATTAAAACAAAAGATACCAACATCATTTCATCTGAAACAATGACTTTCGACGGAAAGCATTGGAAAGGTCAATCCGCTGACGATGTTAAAGAGTTTTTAAAAATTCATTCTAAAAATGAGGAAGTTTTGTGGGAAGGCGGTACAAGCAGAATTGGCGGTATAATGTACTCTGCTAAGATATGTTTATTTCTTTTTTTGCTATTAGAAATCATTTTTGTTATTATTGCGGTTTTCTTTGACATTGGACTTTCCAACAAATTAAAAACTTTTTTTGTTCTTCAACTCGGTTTGATTATGCTTGCGGTTATTTTTCTGATTATGTGTTTTATGTCAGCGGATTTTAGCTATCAAATTACAAATGAAAAGGTTTACCTTTACTATAACAACATACCAAAAGTTTATGACATAAAGGATATTATCAGCATAAAAATCAAGTATGCACTATATGAACGCAACAAACAATTCGGCACAATAAAGGTTAAAGTTAAAAACAGACGAATTGCCCCGATGCGAAATCACCTCTATTCTATACCTAAACCACAAGAAGTTTATGACATCTTGCAAAACTGCATTAACAGCCAAACTGAAAAAACAGGTTATCAAGCGGAAGTTTTTGAGGATAAAAAATGTGCGAAATGTGGCGAGGCGATATTTGCCGTTGAGGGGAACAGCGAACAACAATTATACAGGATTGTTTGCAAAAACTGCGGTGAAATGGAATATATTGAGGATAGTGCGGATTTTTGGGACGATAGCGACGATGAGAACTTGCAATACTTTTGCCCCGATAAAAAAGGTCATAGTGCACTATACATAACTTTGGGCTATGCATTACGTGAGGACAATTCAAAAAAATGGCTGTACATTGGCTTTCGTTGTTCCGAGTGTGGCATAATTGGTTGCATTGACGATATAAAAATAGACGGCGATTGCATTATTTGAAATTAAAATAAGGCTGACGGAAATTATTTCTTCTTGTGAGGCAAAGCAAATGCTTGCTTTACGGTGTGTTTCCATTTCTATATGTTCTGTAACAACTTTTTGAAATTCAATATTTGACAACTGCGTAAAAGGGTTGAAATAGTGTGTTTTTTGTGGTGTTTGGTGGGTTTCACACTCATTTCACTCATAAATTCACACATATTGCTTTTGCGGCACGGCTTTCGTGGCGGTATATCCGCAAAAAAATCGTGCGTGTGTTTCATTGCAACTTTATGCAATAATTTACTTGCTTATTAACTTTATCAAATCTTCAATGGTCAAAATTTCGTCTTTGTTTCTATGTAGCATATGGTGGCAGTTTGAACAAACAGCTACTAAATCTTCGGCAGGGTTTATGACAATTTCTTCGTCTAAACTATACAACGGTTTTTTATGGTGTACTTCAATAAAGTCTTTTCCTAATTCGCCATAGGTCTGATAAAAATTAAAGCCGCAAACCTTGCATATTGTGCCTTGTAGCCTAATACAATCTTGTCTATTTTTTGGGTTTCTTTCATAGGTCGTTGTGTAGTATTCTTTTTTCTTGCCTTCGGGTGCTGACGGTTTGGTTATTCTGCTAATTAAATCATTGTTGTCATTATCAAGCAAATAAGCTTCCGCTATTCTTTGTGCAATTTCTTCGGGCAATTCTCTTGATTGAAAATAAGGCAAGCCCCAACTTTTTAGCATTTCCATTGTAATTTGACTTTTAGGCAAGGCTTTGTCAAATTCAAACTCAAAGAATAAATCTTTGTCGTTGTACTCTCTACCGCTTACTTTTTTTCCATATTCTCTATCATCTATTTTTAATTTGCTGTATGGTATTCTTGTTTCGGTTATTCTGCCTTTATACTTAATCTCGCCAATGGGTAGAGTTTTATAAATATAAACTATATCGCCATTTTTCATTCCCATAAGAAATTGTGTTTGCCACCATTCCAATTTAGAAAAATCTCTAAAAGCGGCTTCTATATCAAACCATTCATCACAGGGGACAAACCAATATCTTAATTTTTCAGTTGTTAAATTTTTGTTGACATCATTTTTTATGTTGTTTGTTTGACTTGTTTGCGTTGCAGTTTCGTTTCTAAATTTCACATATTTTCTAATATACGAGCGATAATTGCTTGTTGCCTTGCGAATATTCGACCCCACTCTAATAGGAATTTTATGCAAAGGTTTTCTTTTTAGTCTTTCATCATCTGCGGTGTATTCAAATTCAAGCAAAAGAGATTGACAGCGGTCTTTGTCATAATAATCATCAATGTCGCCATAGTGCATTTCTAATGTCTTTATGCGCGATATATAATCATCAGCGGCTTTTTGTTTCATTCGCTTGATTAGATACTTTTCAAATTTATTTGTTAGCATTTATTTACCTCACTTCAATACCGTATGCCCCATAAAAAGTATTGTACACAATTTTCGGGACTCTTTTTGCAAAATGTCTTAAAGTTTCTTTAATGGACTTATTTATTATTTTTGTTAGTTTTCATTGTGTCATTTTATAGATATTCTCTTTGAAAAATTACTTTAATAAATCAGGTCTTTTTTGGCGCGTGATTTTTTCGGCTTGCTCTTTGCGCCATTTTTCTACGTTGCCGTGATGCCCCGAAAGTAAAACTTGCGGTACTGAAAGCCCCATAAATTCGGCGGGGCGCGTATATTGCGGATATTCTAACAGCCCGTTAGAAAAGCTTTCGTCCGCCGCCGATTGCGCATTACCTAAAACGCCCGGAACAAAGCGCGAAACCGCATCCGCAACCGCCATAGCCGCAAGCTCTCCGCCCGTTAAAATGTAATCACCTATGGATAGTTCTTCGTCTATACATAAATCAATAATGCGGCGGTCTATGCCCTCGTAGCGCCCGCAAAGCAACAGCAGCGGCTTAGATAAGGCGGCAAATTCCCGCGCGATGCCCGCATTAAAAATGCGTCCGTGCGGTGAAAGATACACCCTATGACACGCATGGTTTGGGTCGGCGGCGTTAATTGCATCGTACAACGGCTGCGGCGAAAGTATCATGCCCGCCCCGCCGCCGAAGGGCGCGTCGTCGCATTTAAAGTGTTTTGTATCGGCGGAATATTTTCGGATATCCGTAATTTCGATATTCAGCGCGCCCGAATCAATTGCCCGCCCCGTAATGCTTTCAAACAACGGCGCAAACATCTGCGGAAACAGCGTTAATATTTTAATCGTCAAAAACCGATACCTCCTGCCACAGCTTTCTAATTACCGAAAACCGCTTTTGCGCAACATCGATTTTATCTACAATTTGAAGTAAAAACGGAAAGCGGAATTCTTTGCCGTTAGGCGCGGTACAGGTTATAACGTCTGCCGCGCCGAATGCGTCAATTTGCGTAATTTTGCCTAGCGTTTTGCCTTTTTCGTCCGTTAATCGACAACCGATTAAATCGGCAATCAAATACGCGCCCTCCTCAGGCGGTGCGATACTGCCGCGCTCAACCAGCAGCAGTTTGCCGCGAAAGGCCTCCGCTTGGTCTCGGTTAGAAACTCCCTCAAAATGCACAAACGCAAAGCCTCCTGCACACGAAACCTCGCGCATAGCGTGCAGAACATTATCTATATACACAACGGCAATATCCTGTAATTGTTGCGGGTTATCGGTTAAAGGACGCACCTTAACCGCCCCTTTAATTCCTTGCGGTTTTAAAACCTCGCCTACGGCAATGTATTCCATAAGCCTTATGCGTCAGCAGCCGCATCAACAGCAGGCGCATCTGCTTCTAAAATATCTACAAACCACCGCACGCCGCTTTTTTGACCCGCCGCTTTTACCACCGTGCGGATAGCTTTTGCCACGCGGCCTTGCTTGCCGATAATTTTGCCCATATCCGTTTGCGCTACCGAAATTTTGATTGTGTTATTTTCGGCCTCTGTAATAACTACCGAATTTTTATCCTCTACCAACTCGGTAACGATAAATTTAACCAGTTCTACCATATAAGTAATTCTTCCTTTTATGTTTTATTTTACACGACTGCAACAGTTGCCCGAAAGTTATTCGGACTTAGATTTTTTAACGGCTTTGGTTTTTGCGGGGGCGCGCTTACCCTCCGGTAAAACGCCTGCCTTAATTAAAATCGCTTTGGCGGTATCGGTAGGTTGTGCGCCTGTTGACAGCCACTTATTTGCTTTTTCCGCGTCTATTTTGATTTCTGCGGGGTCTTTAAGCGGGTCATACGTACCTAAAAAGTCGATTGCTTTGCCGTCGCGCGCGGTGCGGGAATCCGATACTACTACGCGATAAAACGGCGATTTCTTGTCTCCGAGTCGGGTTAATCTGATTTTGACCATAATTTTTTTCTTTTTCTCCTTGTGAAAAATTTATTTTAGATAATTAACGGTAACGGTATTTGGTTTTTTGTTTAGTGTTCATAACAGGCATTTTCATGCCGCCCTTGCCGCCTTTCATAGATTTTACCATGCCTTTGGTTTGCTCGTATTGCTTTAACAGCTGATTAACCTCTTGAATGGTCGTGCCGCTGCCCGCCGCGATACGCTTGCGGCGCGAAGCTTTTATAATGTCTGGGTGTTCGCGCTCTTTTGCCGTCATGGATTTAATAATTGCCTTAAACCGTGCTATGCGCGCCTCGTCCACCTCTACATTTTTCATGTTTTTGTTGCCCTGCATACCGGGTATCATGCCCATCAATTCGGTTAAATCGCCCATTTTGCCTAAGCTTTCAAACTGCACTAAAAAGTCGTCTAAGGTGAATTTTGCCTCTCTAAGACGCTTTTCCATTTTTTCCATTTCTTCTTCGGAAACAGCCGACTGCGCACGCTCAATCAGCGTTAAAACATCGCCCATTCCTAAAATCCGCGACGCCATTCGGTCGGGGTGGAATTGTTCAAACTCGTCGGGTTTTTCGCCTATTCCGCAAAATTTTATAGGCTTTCCCGTAACGGCACGAATGGATAACGCCGCGCCGCCGCGTGTATCGCCGTCTAGCTTAGTTAATACAACGCCCGTAACATTTAGCCTTTTATCAAATTCGGTGGCAACCGCAACCGCGTCTTGCCCCGTCATAGCGTCTACCGTTAATAAAATTTCGGTGGGCTGAACCTCTTTTTTAATGTTTTCAAGCTCTTTCATCAACTCATCGTTGATGTGCAGTCTGCCTGCGGTGTCTATGATAACGGTATCGTAATTGCGGCTTTTGGCGTATTCGATTGCCTCTTTTGCCGTTTTCACAGGATTTTGCGTACCTTTTTCAAAAACCTCCGTGTTAACGGCACGCCCTACAACCTTTAACTGATTTATAGCAGCGGGACGGTAAATATCGCAAGCTGCCATCATAGGCTTTTTGCCTTGCTTAATCAGATAGCGCGACAGCTTTCCGCACATGGTAGTTTTACCTGCGCCTTGCAGCCCGCACATCATAATTACCGTAGGCGGCTTTGAAGAAACCTCTAACTTAGCCGCCGCGCCGCCCATTAATGCGGTAAGCTCATCATTAACAATTTTGATTACCTGTTGACTGGGTGTAAGGCTTTGCAAAATTTCTTGCCCTACCGCCTTTTCGCTTACCTTTGCAATAAAATCCTTTACAACCGTAAAATTAACGTCCGCCTCTAACAGCGCAACGCGGATTTCGCGCATCGCGTTTTTTATTTCAAGCTCGGTAAGCTTGCCGCGATTGCCCATTTTGCTGAAAATATGTTTTAGCTTTTCGCCTAACGAACTAAATAATCCCATAGGTCAACTCCTAACTCTTTTTCGGCGTTTTGCACCTTTTCGTAAAATCCTAGCTGCTGCTCTGCTTGCAGTAAGGTGTTTTGTGCGCCGCGCAGCGATGCGTGAACCGCTTGACGCGATATGCCCTCGCTTTCGGCAACCTCGCCTAACGAACAATCTAAATGATAGTATTGCCGCATCATGGCTTGCTGCTTATCCGTAAGCATTTTTCCGTACAAATCTAGCAGCGCGGAAAACTTTAAATCTTTCATATAATGCCCCGTCTATGTAAAGCATTACTACTTTACACGGCTATTATAAACGAAACCGCAAAGCTTTGTCAAGCGTTTTTTTAAGTTATTCCATAATTCCTTCTACAAACGCATCGGAATCGAATTCTTCTAAATCTTCTATTCCCTCGCCTACGCCTACATACACAACGGGAACTTGCAATTCGTTGGCGATTCCTAAAACTACGCCGCCCTTTGCGGTACCGTCTAGCTTAGTAAGAATAATGCCGTCTATTTCGACAGCCTCGTTAAACACCTCAACCTGCGGAATGGCGTTTTGTCCCGTAGTGGCATCTAGCACAATAAAATTGAAAAGCGGAATTCCTACCGCCTCGCGCTCTATAATGCGCGTAATTTTTTTAAGCTCTTCCATTAAATTCTTTTTATTGTGCAATCTGCCCGCCGTATCAATCAGCAATATGTCGGTGGACTTGCTTTTAAAACTTTGCACCGCGTCGTATACAACGGCGCCAGGGTCTGCGCCTTCGGCGTGTTTAACAATCCGCACGCCCGCCCTGTCGGCCCAAACCGTAAGCTGGTCGGCGGCGGCGGCGCGGAACGTATCGGCGGCGGCAATGGTTACAGACTTTTTTTGCTTGCGGAATTTGTGCGCAAGCTTGCCTATCGCCGTAGTTTTACCTACACCGTTTACACCCGCTAATAATATGATCATGGGGTAAGAATATTGCGGGATTTCGTTTTCGTCTAGTATTTGCTGCATCAGCAGCTTTAATTCGTCTTTTACAGGCTCGGTTTTGCGGATATATTTTTTGTCTACCGCTTTTTTTAAATCCTTTAACAACCGCTCGGTAGTTTCCGCGCCGATGTCGGCGGAAAGCAAAATCATTTCTAACTCGTCATAAAAATCATCGTTTAATACGCCGCCCGTAAACAGCTTATTTAACTTATATGCAATAGCGTCTTTCGTCTTTTTTAAAGCCGCCTTAATTTTTGCCCATAATCCCATAAATTTTTCTCCTTTTGCGTTATTGAAATAAAATTACGCCGTGTTGCCTAACGGACTAAGCGTAGTGCGGCTGTTGCGTCTTTTTTAGACAGCTAGGCTGTTTCGGCGGCGGCAACCGCCTCACTCAGCTTAACCGAAACAATTTTACTTACGCCCTTTTCTTCCATTGTTACGCCGTACAACGAATCGGCAAGCTCCATAGTAGGCTTGCGGTGCGTTATTACAATAAACTGCGTGCCTACGGCAAAGCGCCGCAAATACTTAGCAAATCTGGTTGCGTTGGCATCGTCTAAGGCGGCCTCTATCTCGTCTAACACACAAAACGGCATAGGGCGCAATTTTAAAATAGAAAATAAAATGGCGATTGCCGTCAGCGCGCGCTCTCCGCCGCTTAGCAATGATATGGTTTGCAGCTTTTTTTCGGGCGGTTGGGCAACAATTTCAATGCCTGCTTCAAGCGGATTTTCGTTTTCTAGCAATAATAAATCCGCTGTGCCGCCGTCAAATAATTCACGGAAAGTTTTAATAAAGTTTTTGCGAATGGTTTCAAAATGCTGCGTAAAGCGCGACAGCATTTCCTTTGATAAGTCCGCAATAATTTTTTCTAGGTCGGCTTTTGCATTTAGCAGGTCTTGCTTTTGCACGTCTAGCTCGTGGTAGCTTTCATACACCTGCTTACACTGCTCGATTGCCTCTAAATTAACATGGCCTAAGGCTTGCATCTGCCGCTTTAAAACGCCCGCCTCGCGGCTGCCCTCGTTGGTGTCGTAGCCGTCCTCTTTAAACTTTAAACACGCCTCGTATGAAAGCTCGTATTCTTCGGCGACACGATTCTGCATATATTCGATATCCGAATCCACCTTTAACAATAGCATTTCTTCTTTGGTTTTACGCTCATGTATTTTTTGAATTTCTTCTAAAACCGCGCCGCGGCGTTCTTCCATTTCGCTAAGCTTGGCTTGAATTTTTTGCTTAAACGCGTCTAAATCCGCAAGCGTGTGCCGAATTTCTTTTACGCGGTCAGAATCGCTTTCCTTAGCATCGGTAGAAAACACGTTTAATTCGCGCTCGATACGCTGAATAATATCCTTATTTTCAATTAGCTGACTATGATTGTATTCGATGCGCTCCGCTAACGTAAGCGCGTTATCCTGTAAACGGCGCGTATCCGCCTCATAATTTTTAACATCGTTTTCTAAGGTAGAAACCGTCATTTTAGCGTTTAGCATACGCTCGTGCAAGCCGTCGCGCTCACTGCGCAGTGCTTCAAACTTTTGCTTTAATTCGATGTTGGTTTCGCTAGCCTCTAACCGCTCGGAGGATACGATATTTTCAAGCTCGGTAACCGAATTTAAATCTTTATCAATTATTTCAATACGCTTTTGGGCGTTTGCAAGCTCTAATTCAAGACTAGCCGCCGAATCCTTAGCCGCGCAAACTGCATTATCCAGCGCGTCAAACGCCGTGCGCTTAGCCGCCGTGTCGATATCAATCGCGTGGATTAGTTCGCTTAAATCGGCAAGCTTTTTGGTATGCTGTGCGCCTATTGCAGCTTTTTCCTCACGCAAAGAGGTAGCGGCGGCTGTTTGATTTTCAAGCAGTGCAATATGCTTGTCCAGTGCTTCAATTTCGCGCTCGTAGCCAAAAACGTTGGTAAGCTCTGATTTTTTACTGCCGCCCGTGATAGAACCCGACGACTGAATTACGTCGCCGTCCAGCGTTACAATTTTAAAGCCGTAGCCCGATTTTTTTGCTATTTTAACGGCTGCATCCATATCGCGGGTAAAAACCGTACCGCCTAAAAGCCCGCGCATGACGGACGCATAACGCGCATCAAACGAAATAAAATCTAGCGCAGGGCCTAAGCAACCGTCCTCTTTTAATAGAGGCGCATACTGTGCATCGATATGTCTAGGCTTTACAGAGGTTATCGGCAAAAAAGTAACACGCCCGTAACGCTTGTCTTTTAGATACGAAATTAAAAATTTCGCGTCCTCTTCGTTTTTAGTAATCATGTGTTGAACCGCATTTCCCAACGCGGTTTCTACGGCGGTTTCGTAGCCTGTTTGCACCTTAATCAACGCGGCTACAACGCCCTCGAACTTTGCCGCTAACGTTTTATTTTCTTTTGCGTCCGAAAGCAGTTTTTTTACAGAAAAAGCAAAGCTTTCGTTTGCCTCTTGCATTTCGGCAAACATTTTACGGCGCGTTTTATGCGTGTGGAATTCGGCGGCAAGCTTATCTAATTTTTTTGCGCATTCATGCACCGCGTCTGCGGCTTCGGTCTGCTCTGTACGCAAAGCCTCGCGCTGTAAAGATAATTCTTTTTTTTGCGCATCGCGCGCATCGATATCCGATTTTAAACGTGCAGCTTCTGCATTATCGGTATCAAGCTTAGCGTTATAAAACTCTATACGCTTTTTTAAATCGTCAATCGAAGAAATTAAGCCCTCTTTTTCAGCCAAAAGTCTGCCTGTATTAGATTTAATTTCCGCCAGCTTATCCATCGCCTCGAAAATTTCTCTGTGCCGCTTATCCGATTCTCCCTCGCCGCGCACCAACTCTTCCACTACCGCGATATATTGCGCGCTTAGCTGTTCGGCCTCTGTACGCTTTTGCGTTAATTCTTCTAAACGCGCTTCTGCTGCCGCTTTCCCTTCCTCTATAAAGGATAACAGCGCGGCGTGCTCGCTTTGCGCCTTTTTATTTTCGTCCGACAGCCTTTCGCTTTGCGCGTTTAAATAACCCAGCCGCTCGTTTAACAGCTTAACCTCGCCCGCTTGCTTTTCGATACCTACCGTAAGCTCTAATAATTCCTCGCGCAGCACCTCAATCGAACGATCGGCGTTATGTAAGCCCGACATTGCCTCGTTATATTCGGCGGCAGTCTTTTCACTTTCGCGGTTTTTAAGCTCTAACTCTTCTATTACGCCGCTAAGCCGCTGGCTGATAAACGCCTTTGCCTCGTTTGCGGTATCGTATTGATGAATGTATAGGTTAATTTCGTGGTGCTTTAAGCGGTCGCGGTAAGAAAGCCATTTACGCGCCGCCTCGCTTTGGCGCGTAAGCGGGTCTAGCTGCTTAGCCTTTTCGTCTAATATATCGGTAATGCGAACCAGATTTTCAGAGGTTCGCCCCAGCTTACGCTCGGATTCTACTTTTTTAACCTTAAATTTAGCAATGCCCGCAGCTTCCTCAAAAATTGCGCGGCGGTCCTCAGGCTTTGCCGAAAGCAGCTCGTCAATGCGACCCTGCCCGATAATCGAATATCCTTCTCTGCCCATGTTGCCGTCGTGCAATAACCCCGTAATATCCTTTAAACGGCATACCTGCTTATTTAAAAGATATTCTGATTCTCCCGAACGGTACAGCTTGCGCGATATAACTACCTCGTTAAAATCTAAAGACGGAAACAACCGTATACCGTTTTCGTCCTCTATGTTGTTAAAATACAGCGCAACCTCGCAAAACGACAGCGACTTGCGCTGCTCGGTTCCGTTAAAAATAACGTCCTGCATAGATGACCCGCGCAAAAGCTTAGCGGATTGCTCGCCTAATACCCAACGTACCGCATCGGCTACGTTAGATTTGCCGCAGCCGTTCGGTCCTACGATTCCTGTAATTCCGGAACCGAATTTAATTGTAAGCTTGTCCGCAAACGATTTAAAGCCGGACACCTCTATGCGCTTAAACTTCATTCCGTAATCTCGCCATTTGTTGATTAATTTGACCCGTTAAATCTACTGCCGCCATTTTGACGACTTGCAATAATGCGGCACGAATGGTTAAAGCCTCCGAACCGCCGTGCGCCTTAACAACCAGCTTAGAACAGCCCAAAAACGCCGAACCGCCGCGCTCCTCGTCGCCTAAGCTGCGCATCATTTTTTTAAGCGGCTTGCGCACCAACGCGCCGCCGATTTTTCCGCGCAAGGTAGAGGTAAGCGTGCGCTTCATAATGCGCATAAGGCTATTTGCCGTACCCTCGCTGGTTTTTAATAACACGTTGCCTACAAAGCCGTCGCACACCAAAACATCATACTTGCCGCTTAAAGCCTCGCGTGCCTCCATGTTGCCTACAAAGTTAATCGGCAGTTCCTTTAAAAGCGGAAACGTTTTTTGTACCAACTCGTTACCCTTTTTGTCCTCTACGCCGTTAGACACTAGGGCAACACGCGGATTTTCAATGCCCAACGTGCGCATGTACGCCGTACCCATTAAAGCAAACTGCGTGAGAAATTCGGGCTGACAATCTACGTTTGCGCCGCAATCTATCAAGCACACGTTGCCGCCTTGTTCGGTAGGCAATAGCGGCGCAAGCGCAGGACGGCGCACGCCCGTAATACGCCCCAGTTTCATAATCGCGCCCGCCAACGCCGCGCCCGTACTGCCCGCCGTAACGGTGCCTACTACATCGGCGCGTTCTTTGGCGATACTAAACGCCTTAACCATAGAGGATTCTTTTTTTGCTTGTATAGCTTCGGTAGGAATATCGTTGTTGGTAATCACATCGGGCGCATGAACAATTTCTATGCGGGCGGCATCAAATTTGTATTTGGCAAGCTCGGCGCGGATTGCCGCTTCATCTCCTGTTAAAATCAAGCTAAAATTTGGCTTAGCTTCTAATGCTAATACCGCGCCCTTAACAATTTCATGCGGCGAATTATCCGCCCCGAAAACGTCTAAAACAATTTTCATACCTTAATACCGCTATATCCCTAACACTTTAAAATAGCCCTACCGCAGTAAGGCTATTACAGATAAATTTACGACTTATCTTTTTTCTTTTCTGTATCCAGCTTTTGAACGCCGTCATAATAGCCGCAATGCGAACATATGCGATGACTGCGTTTAGGCTCGTGGCACTGCGGACACTCGCCTACCTGCGGATTTTTTACCTTCCAGTTGGCAAAGCGCGTGTTGGTGCGCTGTTTTGAGGTTTTCTTTTTAGGTACCGCCATGATTTTTGTACCTCCTTATACTTCTAATTCCCGATACAAAACAAAGCAAAAGTGCTTATTTTGTAAAATCGTTTTAAGTATAAACGAAATAACAAAAAACTGCAAGCAAAATCACCGCGAATTTTAAATTTTTCTGTCGAATTATTAAATTTGTATTTTTTACACGTTTAACACCGCGCCGATAAACAGCGGTAAATTAGTAGCGTTATCCACAATCGCGTAGATAAACGGACGTTCTAATACTATATAGTCGATATATTCAGGGGCACTCTCGGCTCCATTTACCGCAACGCTGGTAACGGCCGCCGCTTTTGTGCCTTTTAAGTCAACCGTGATAAAGGTTTTATGCAAAACGTCCGATATAAACAAATTTTCGTAGTAGTCTGTCGTGCCTATCCGTGAAAAATCCGCATTGAAGGGATTAAACGCCTCTGTAATGCCCAAAGCTTGCAACGCATCCACTAACGAAAGCTCGAATTCATATTCAAATTTTGGCATCGATGTTGCAACCAAAGCGTTTTGCGCGTTGTTTAAAATAGTAACAAATTTGCCGCCCGAAAGTGAGTTTATATAATCGTGTACGGATATCCCCTCATTAGGCAGCAGTGCGGCAAAGCTGTAATGATTGTTGACATACGGTTTGATAAAGCCGCGCGCATGGGCGTCTGTAAGATACAACGTTTCGTCCGAACTCATAAACGGCGCGGTTTGCTTTGCACCGCTGTTTGCAGTAAAAACTCGGGGGTGCGAATCCGTGTACGGACGCAGCCATTCCGCATCAAAATATACCGTGTTAATTAAATACATTACGGCATCCGCAGGAATTTGTTCTAAAATTTTATCGATTAAGCCCTTTGTTTGTGCCTTTACCCACGCGTTAATGTCGTCTACTGTACTTTCGTCAAACGCGCCCCCGTAGGCTGCCGCGCCGTAATAATCGGCATTTGTCTGCAAAAATTCCTCTAATACGTTTATTTCGCCCTCTTT
This sequence comes from Bacillota bacterium, assembly GCA_009777485.1. Lineage (GTDB taxonomy): Bacteria > Bacillota > Clostridia > Christensenellales > Pumilibacteraceae > WRAP01. Next base: position 53,970 of record WRLT01000009.1, on the reverse strand, counting down.
AAACCAAATCGAATTAGCAATTTCTAAAACCGACTTGTTTTGACTTGTAAGGCTTTTTACAAACGAATACAAGTATTCGTTTAATTCCTGCATGGCCATGCCGCCGCCTAAAACGGCCTCAAATTGCTGCCGTGTTTGACCTTCCGCGCCGTTTGCCGTCATAGCAAGCGCAAGCAGAACAGATAAGGGCGATACTAAGGTGCTATCCTCCGTATCCAAAGCCTCCTTAAATAAATCAAACGAAAAATCTGCAACGGCAGAAATAAACGTGTTATCCGCCTCCGCACCTGTTACGGGCGCGGCTTGAATATGTTTCATTAAATCGGTAGCTTGTATTTTGTACGGCTCGTATTTTGTACAGCCCAAAAACGAACCGCATACTACGATTAGCATAAGCCCTACACACATTATTTTCCGCATAAATTTTTACCTCCGTAAATAAGTTTTTTATCTAAGTTAAGCTTCCCTTAATAATAAAACGATTTACACCGCTAAAACTTGACCGATAATTTAATAATTTCTTTCTCTTTCTTGTTCGCGGCGTTTACGCAGTACCGACAATACGCCGTCTAAGCTTTCTCCGCGCATGGCAAGCAGTACAAGCAGGTGGTACAGTAAATCCGCAGATTCGGCGCACAATTCGGCATTGTCGCCTTTCATTGCGGCAATTACGGTTTCGCCGCTTTCTTCGGCTATTTTTTTGCAAACCTTTTCTAAACCTTTATCAAACAAGTAATTGGTATACGAACCCTTTTGCGGATTTTGCCTGCGTTCGCGGATAGCTTGCTCGGTATCGCGCAAAATGCCGATATCGGGAATATCTAAAAAATCTAAGCGCGCATTAAAAAAGCAAGACGGCTCGCCCGTATGACACGCCGCGCCTTTTTGCTTAACACGCAGTAAAACGCAATCTAAATCGCAGTCTAGCACTACCGAAATAACCTCTTGTGTGTTGCCGCTAGTCTCGCCTTTTTTCCAAAGCTTTGCGCGGCTGCGGCTGTAATAATGCGCCTGTTTTGTGTTAAGCGTAAGCTGTAAGGCTTGCTTATCCATATACGCTTGCATCAGCACGCGGTTAGAAAGCGCGTCGCACACAATGGCGGGAATTAATCCTTTTTCGTCGAATTTTACTGAATTTATGTCAAATTTTAATACTTTGTCAGACATAACCACTACTCCTTACTGCTAATTGCTTTAAGCGCATCGTCTACGCTAAACTTTTTTTCGTAAATTGCCCTGCCTAAAATCGCACCGTACAGCCCCTCTTTTTTTAGCGCGTGTAAATCGCTCAGCGCGGATACTCCGCCGCTTGCAATGCACTGCAATTTGGTTTGCTTTGTCATCTCCGCGCACGCAGAAACGTTTACACCGCTTAATGCGCCGTCGCGCCCGATATCGGTAAATACGGTATAACGCAAGCCCGCCGCGTACATTTTTTTTCCTAATTCAAACGGCGAAAGCGGCAAACATTCCAGCCAGCCTTTTACTGCAACAAAGCCGTCTTTTGCATCGATTCCCGCAACGATTTTTTCCGCGCCGAACCTGCTTACCGCTTGTGCAATCAGCTGTGGATTTTCACAGCATGCCGTGCCCAAAATTACCCGCGCCGCGCCTGTATCGTTAAGCCGCGCGGCAATATCAGAAAGGGTTCTTATCCCGCCGCCTAATTGCACGGGGATTTTAACGGCTTGCACAATTTGCTTAACTACGGCCGAATTAACGCCCATACCCGCTTTTGCCCCGTCTAAATCGACAATATGCAAAAACTCCGCGCCTTGCGCTTCCCATTTTTTAGCCATTTCCACAGGCTCGCCGTAATCGGTAACACGGTTGTACGCGCCGTGCAAAAGCCGCACGCTGCGCCCTTTTAAAATATCAATAGCAGGAAATAAAATCATTCCAGTACACCCTTAGAACTCAGCACACTGCCGCTTCCCGTAACCGCTACGGCGTCTTTAAGCGCGCGTGCAAACGATTTAAACGCTGCCTCCGCCATGTGGTGTGCGTTAAGGCCGTACAGTATTTCGATGTGCGCGGTAATCATGCCGTATGTGGCAAACGCACGGAAAAACTCCTCAATCAGCTGGGCGTCGAAATCGCCTATTTTGCCTTTAAAGTCGCCCTTAAACACTAAAAACGGTCTGCCGCTTATGTCTATTACACTGCGTGCAAGGCTTTCGTCCATCGGAATACACGCGGCGGCATACCGCGTGATACCCTTTTTATCGCCCAGCAATTTGTACAACAGCTTGCCCAAAACTATACCTACGTCCTCTACGGAGTGATGACCGTCTACCTTTAAGTCGCCCTTGCATTTAACGGTTAAATCAAAGCGGCCATGCACCGCAAACAATTCTAGCATGTGGTCAAAAAAACCTAGGCCCGTTTTAATATCGCATTTACCGCCGCCGTCTAAGCACCACTCAACCGATATATCGGTTTCTTTCGTTTTACGTTCTTCCTTTCCGATTCTCATAAAATATTTTTCTCCTTACGGTTATTTTTTGATTCTTACTTTTATACTTTCTGCGTGCGCGAAAAGCTCTTCGGTTTCGGCTAGCAATATAATATCGTTTGCCGCCGCCTTTAACTCTCTGCTTGAATAGTTGACAATACCTATCCGCTTTACATAGGTGTCAACGCCCAAACCCGACGAAAACCGCGCCGTTCCGCCCGTAGGCAGCACGTGGTTCGTACCCGCATAATAGTCGCCCAGTGATTCGGGCGAATAGTTGCCCAAAAACACTGCACCCGCATTTACAACCTTTTTAAGCAATTTTTCATACTCTGTCACACATATTTCGAGGTGTTCGGGGGCTATGAGGTTGCAAAGCTCTGCCGTTTGTTCTAAATTTTCACACAATACTATTGCGCCGTTGTTTTTTAGCGACACGCGGGCAATCTCTTTGCGCGGCGATTTTTCTAAACACTTGATAAGTTCGTCATTCACTTTTAAAGCTAATTGTTTATCGGTGGTTAGTAAAATACTTTGCGCCAGCTCGTCATGCTCGGCTTGCCCTAACAAGTCCGCCGCAACATATTCCGGATTTGCAGAATTGTCCGCTACAATTAAAATCTCGCTAGGCCCTGCCAGCATATCTATGCCGACGCTGCCGTAAACCTCTTTTTTAGCCGTTGTTACATAGATGTTTCCCGGCCCTGTTATAACGTCTACCCTTTTAATAGACTCGGTGCCGTATGCAAGCGCAGCTATTGCCTGTGCGCCGCCCACGCGGTAAATCTCGTGCACGCCGCATTCGTAAGCCGCCGCAATAGTCAGCGGATTTAAGTATTTACCAGGAGGCGTAACCATAACAATTTCTTGTACGCCCGCTACTACTGCGGGAAGCGCGCACATTAAAACCGAACTGGGATAAGCCGCCTTGCCGCCAGGAACATAAATTCCCGCGCGCGTTACGGGGCGGTATATAAAGCCCGTTTGCATATCGGCGGTAAAATCATTTTTAGGGAGTTGGCGTTTATGATAGGTTATGATGTTGTCTTTTGCCCTGCGCATTGCCGCAAGAATATTGCTAGGCACTTGCTTAACCGCATTTATGATTTCTTCTTGCGTAAGGCGGATATTTTGCGCGTTAATATCGCAGCCGTCGAATTGCTTAGTATAGGCAAAAAGTGCGGCATCTTTGTTTTGACGCACATTAAAAATAATTTCCTTTACGGTTTGCGTAACGGTGTCGGAGTTGAACTGCTTTAAGCCTTGTTCTTTAAGCCACTTTTTAGCGTCTATATAATTTTTTATCGGTAGCATAATAATATCCTTATAATTGTACAACTTTTTTAATACTTTCTATCAGCGGTTCTATTTGTTTTCGTTTAGTTTTTAAGCTGACCTTGTTTACAATAAGACGGGCGGATACAGAACATATTTCGTCTATAACGACTAGTCCGTTTGCCTCTAAGGTTTTGCCGCTTTCCACTAAATCCACAATCACGTCCGCAAGCCCGATAATCGGCCCTAACTCTACCGACCCATTCAGCTTAATAATATTAACGTCTATTCCTTTTTTATGAAAGTAGTCTTTTGCGATATTAGGATATTTAGTAGCCACACGTAAATTGCCGTTAAAGCCCGCGCCGCTATCTTTAAAACCTGCTACGCACATTCTGCACGCACCTGATTTAATGTCGGCAAGCTCGTACACATCTTTATTTTCTTCCATCAGCGTATCCTTACCCGCCACGCCGATATCTGCCGCACCATGCTCTACATAAGTAGGAACGTCTGAGGGCTTTACCATAATAAAACGAAAATCCTTGTTGACTCCCGATAAAATCAGCTTGCGCGTCTGCGTTTTTAACGGCGAACAATCCACGCCGCTTTTTTCTAGAATTTCGATAGTTTGTTCGGCAAGACGCCCCTTTGCCAGCGCAATCGTAATCATAAAACCTCCTCTATGCCCGATTCCGTAAACATAACGGCGCGGCTTATATTTAAACGTTTGCAATACGCTTTTAACTCTGCCTTATCCATGCAGAACAGTTTTATGACGCGCTTACCCTTTTTGCGAAGCGCACTAACAAATGCAAACTCGGCAGAAACACATCCCCCCGCATGAATGTACGCAACGTCGCACGGCGGCAAGGCGGCAGGCTTGACTTGCCTTTCAAGTGCGCTAAGCAGTCGTTTTGTGCCTATCGCAAAACCAACCGCCTCTGATTTTTTGCCGAACGCGCCGCCTAAATTATCGTATCTGCCGCCGTCTAATATAGACGCGCCGAAATCCTTAGCAATACCGCGCATAACAAGCCCCGTATAGTAGCCGCTTTTTAAAAGCCCCAAATCCACTGAAACATATTTTTCGTATCCGCAAAGTTTTACCGCATTTAGTATAGCGCGCATACCGTCTATGGCTGCGCAAGAAACGGGGTTATCGGTTAATTTTGCCGCCACGTCCAAAACCTCTGCGCCGCCGTACAGAGTGCTCATTTTTTCAAAAACCACACGCGCATTTTGCGCAATTTTATATTGAGTAAACAGCGCATCAAAGCCTGCCGCGTCTTTATTGTTGATAATGCGCTTTAATTCCGCCGCTGCCGCAGGTGAAACCGCAAATTGTGCCGCAACGCCGTTAAAATAATCCGCATGGCCGATATCAATTAAAAAATCCGTTAATCCGCATGCAAGTAAAGCCTCTACGGCTAGGATAACCGCTTCCGTATCACCTGCTGCACCAGACTTACCCACAATTTCTATCCCTACTTGCGCAAACTCGCGCGAACGCGCACTAGACCCTTGCGAATCGGGCAAAAATTCGTAGCTGTTTTCTATATAGTAAAGTTTATTTAAGCCCGCAGATAATTTAGTAGCCGCCATACGGCTGATTTGCAGCGTAATGTCGGGACGCAAAACCAATAAGCTCCCGTCACTGTCGGTTATCTTAAACATTTTATTAAAATTGCCGCCGTCCAACACGCCGTCGTATAAATCGTAATACTCTAACGCAGGCGTCTCTACCCGTTCAAAACCCGCACGGTAAAATACGCCCGCAAGCGTTTTTTCTAATTGCTCTTTTTGATAGCATTCTTCCGGCAGATAATCTTGTACGCCGTAAGGCAGTCTAAATTTTTTCATAATAGCACTTTACCATAATAGTGTGATAAAGTAATTATATGCTTAATCCGCACGTTTGTCAACCGTTTTACAGCATATATTTTTGACCAAAGTAAAAAAATTTTTCTAAGAACACCAAAAAGCACGAAATTAACTTCCGTGCTGTTTTTGGTGAGTATGGACTGTAAGCCGAATTTTGTATTAAACGGTTATCTGTCTAGCTAAGTTGTTGCCAACAAAGTCAAGCGGCGTAGGATTTGGGCGGACAGCCCTTGCCTTTAAAGCTAAATCCAACCTTGCACCGAACGGGGTTTACAGAGCCAACAATGTCGCCACTGTTGCGGTGGGCTCTTACCCCACCTTTCCATCCTTACCGAAAGTTTCCCTTCGGCGGTTTATTTCTGTTGCACTTTCCTTAGAGTCGCCTCTACCGGCAGTTAACCGGCGTTCTTGTCCTACGGTGTTCGGACTTTCCTCGATAATCTATCGCAACCGTCTGTCCATCTCACAATCATTATACCACGCCTTAAAAAAAACCGCAAGCGATAGCAGTAAATTCATAAACTTTCTTTATTGCCCTAAAAAATTTCTCCGTCTGTCTTTATTGGATGTTTCCAAAATTTCTTTACTATCTTTTCCGTCTTATCGGTATAAATAAATTTAACGTAACAACCCTTCTTATAAAAGTTTTTGGGGTCTTTTATCGTTCGGGCGGTGTCCTCGATTATTATCCACCCTCCAATAGCTAATTGAGCTCTGGCTTCAAGCATATTCATTCCTTGCACATAAATTTTTTCTATTTCGGATATTTTACATTGAGTTACTACTCCAAAAAACCCTCTGACGGTTATGGTTTGCGCTTGCAAATCGACTATTACCCGCAAGAAAAAAAACCGCAAACAACCAAAAAGGAGAGTTAGGCTTACTAAAGAAAGGGCTACCGCTAATGAATATGTTCCTTTCGCTACCGTTAAACCTAAAGCAGCCATTACCCACATACTAAGGGTTACTGCAAAGCAAAACACTATCCCAAATAAAAAGAAAATACGCAGTTGGTGATTTTGCTGCCAAAAGCTAGGCTTTGAGCTAGTTTCCCATTTTTTAAACTTAAATTTCACTGGTTTCTTTTTCTTTTTCATAAATTATCTTATTCCTTTTTCTCTTATTGCTCTTCCATCTTATTTCGACGCATTTCTTCAAGCTGTTCTCTTAAAGGTTTTTGAACAGGTGCTTCGTTAGACTTCTCCGCTTCGTTCGGTTTCTTAATATCTAATATCTTTATTTCATCTTCTTCGCTTAAATTAATAATTGGTGTCGTATAGTATTTTCGGATAGCTTTTAACGCTTTTGCTGAAAATGTTATTTGAATGGCATCTTTATGCTTTATTAATTTGTTGTAATTAATGTTTTCTAAGCACGATTTACTTGCAAACAACCAAACTCCAACCTGCCAAAAAGCCCGTATCTCTACTATTTCTTCCCATAGCAACTCGCGTTTTTTAAATACTGCAAATAATGAACGCTTGATACCTTTTTCGGATATTTCAATTATAGCAAATGCACGGGGGGTAAGAAGAATTACTGTTAATAAAGCAAGTGCCGCAACACTAGAAAAACTAATTAAAACAATCCTCATCTGGATGCTATCCCCAAGCCTTAAATATTCAGTAAGTACAAAGCTCCAAACTCCAAACGCTATCACTAGATAAAAAACATATCCAAAAGCTAAAAAGGGCGATGCAATGACTTTGCTGTTTTTTTTCGTGTCATTCAATTTTTTCTCCTTGCATTTAGCATCGGTCCCAAGAAATCCTACTGCTAAATTTGAATAAACTGTTACAGAATTTCAATTAAATAGTCAAGAGCAATCATTGCATTGACCACTTTTAATGATGTTGATAAATCTTGCCTTTTTTCATTTCTGACCGTAATTATCAGTGCACACGTGTTTGGATGCGGGGAAATAAAATTTGCTGCATAAAGCTTGTGATATGTAATGCCGCAAATGTTTTCTTTTCTAATCACTCTTCGTGTTTTTCCAAATCTTTTAATTGTTATTTCATTTTCATCAACCGTTATTGTTTTACCTATAACGAATATAAAAAAAAGATAAAGCAACCATATTCCAATCAACACTAAGCCTCCAATGATTAAAGGTAAGATTAAATTTGGTTCATCTTCTGTTATGGCCGTACCCACTATCCCAAAAAGCACCATAAAAACTACTAATCCACTTATGAAAAGCATCGCAACGGCTGCGTAATGTTTCGAATTTCTAAACTTTATCATTTTCACCTTCTTGAATTATTTATATTCCAAAATACAAAGGTAGTCTTAGTAGCAAAGGTGGTTGCCCTCAACCCATATTTCTAATTCTACTATACCTATACTAAAAAATCAAGTATTTATAATAAAAACTTAGCCGATTAACACCCCTTTATTTAATTTTTAATAATTTGTTTAATTTAAGTTTACAGTAAATACCATTATTTCTTAGGCTGTGTAACAGCCTTTGATATTTTTAAAATTGCTTTTTTTTCTATGCGCGAAACGTAGCTGCGGGATATATCCATTTCGTTTGCTACTTCTAGCTGTGTTTGCGGCTTAATCCCCCCGATTCCGTATCGCTTTTTAATGATTTCCTTTTCGCGCTTAGTTAGTGCGGTGTCGATTACTACCAAAACCTTCTCCCACACAATTCCCGTTTCTACTTGCTTAAAAATACTTTCTTCTTTTAACGGAATAATATCCATAAGCGTAATTTCATTGCCGTCTTTATCTACACCCACAGATTCCGACAAACTAATGCTTTGACGGTGCTTTTTGTTAGAACGTATGTACATAAGAATTTCGTTGTCGATGCACTTAGCCGCATAGGTAGCTAACTGTGAACCCTTGCCCAACTCAAACGTTTCAATACCCTTAATAAGCCCTATACTGCCCACCGAAATCAAATCATCCGCCTCGCCTGCGTTAGAATATTTTTTAACAATGTGCGCGACTAAACGGAGGTTATGGCGAATCAACATTTCGCGCGCGGATTTGTCGCCTGCCTTTGCCGCAAGCAAATACTTTTTTTCGTCTGCGGCGTTAAGAGGTTCGGGGAATGAACCCTTTGAATTAACATAAGCGGTAAAGAAAAAAACCTTTTTTAAAAAGGAAACAAAGCTTTCAAAAATCATAAAAAAATGTACCGCCTTTTTTAGGTATGCGGTACATTATATGACGGAAGATGTCGAATTTTGACTAAATTAAAATTTTATTTACGTAAAAATCACAGATATTTTAATACTGACTCATTTAATTTTCTACAACCACCGTTAAAATCATCGGGTTGCGGCGCGTTTTTTTGTATAAAAAGTTTTTAAGCTCTTTACGCACGGTGTTTTTAAGCGGATTCCAATCGCCTATATCGCCTTTAAGGTCGTAGTTAGACAGAATTTTGTATACCTCGCTTTCTGCCGCCTCCACCGTATCGTCGCCGTCCTTAGTATACATAAAGCCGCGCGAAACAATTTCCAGCGCGGTAACCTCGCCGCTTGCGGTGTTTATTCCTACTACTACCAAAAGCAATCCGTCTTCAGAAAGATGTTTTCGGTCGCGCAGTACCGAACTGCCTACATCGCCTACGCCTAAGCCGTCTACCAACAAATATCCCGCCGTAACATTATCGCAAAGGCGCATAGATTTTTTAGTTACCATAACACAGTTGCCGATATCGCAAATAATAATGTTAGAAGACGGCGTACCCATTTTCATAGCAAGCTCGGCGTGCTTTTTTAAATGACGGAATTCGCCGTGTACGGGAATAAAAAATTTAGGCTTTAATAAGGTGTGCATGAGTTGCAATTCGTCCTGGCAGGCATGCCCCGAAACGTGCACCTCTGCAAGCCGCTCGTATATAACGCGCACGCCTAAACGGTATAAATTGTTTATTACATTATACACCATGCGCTCGTTGCCTGGTATCGGTGAGGCGGATATAATTACCGTATCGTTGTAATCTAGCTTAATTTGATTAAATTCGTTATTAGCCATGCGGGTTAGCGCGCTCATCGGCTCGCCTTGACTGCCGGTAGTTATAATAACTAAATTTTTATCCTCTATATCCTTAGTTTGTTCTAAATCGACAACTACGCCCGCCTCGTATTTGAGTTCGCCTATTTTAGTAGCTACTTCGGCTACGTTTAACATACTGCGCCCCGAAAAAGCAACCTTGCGCTTATACTTAACAGCAAGGTCGATAATTTGTTGCAATCGGTGAATGTTAGAGGCAAACGTCGCCACAAAAATACGCCTGTCCGCATTTTCAGCAAAAATGTTATTCAGCGAACTGCCTACGGTGGACTCGCTCATAGACGAACCGGGACGCTCCGCGTTTGTGGACTCACACATAAAAAGCAATACGCCGTTTTGACCGATTTCCGCAATGCGCTGTAAGTCCATAACATTGCCCGCTATCGGCGTAAAATCTACCTTAAAGTCGCCCGAATGAAACACCACGCCCACAGGAGTAGTTATAGAAAGCGCACAGCTGCCCGCTACCGAATGGCTTACGTTTACAAACTCTACCTTAAAATATGCCCCTAACGACACAACGCTTTGCGGACGAACCGAATTAAGCCGCACATTATCAAACATTTTATGCTCACGCAATTTCGGTTCTAGCAGTGCAAGCGTAATGCGCGTTCCGTATACGGGCACGTTAAGTTCTTTTAAAATATACGGCAGCGCGCCTATGTGGTCTTCGTGTCCGTGCGTTAATACGATTCCTTTAACGCGTTCGCGGTTCGCCGCAAGATACGTTACATCCGGTATAACTAAATCCACGCCCGGCATTTCGCTGCCCGGAAATGTTACGCCGCAATCGATAATTATTATGTCGTCGCCGTATTCTAACGCCGTCATATTTTTTCCGATTTCACCCACGCCGCCCAAAAATATTACTTTAAGGGCAGGTTCTTCTTGATTCATTTTTCTTTGCAAAGGAGGCCTCCTAAAAATTATATATGTATGATAAATTTTATTTAAAAGAATATTCGCACCAAAATAACACAAAACTATATTTTTGTTAGCTTTGTTACGCGTTAAAAAATCTTAAAGCGCGTTAAGTATACTAAATAAATGCTACTTAAAATTAAAATGACCGAACTTGTTTTATATTATATCATTAATTTTGCAAAAAAACAACTGATTTTTCTGCATTTTGCGAAAAAAAAGTTAGGTTTTGTAAAATAAAATTTTGTCCTAAGATGCAGTTGCGATGGCTTTTAGCAACACGCGCGCCTTCAAGCACAATGCAAGTATCTAGTTCCGCATTTTTTTCAATTATCGCATCAAACCCGATAATAGAATTTTTTATATTTCCAAATACTTGCGCACCTACCGCAATCAGGTTATTCTGCCCGTCTGTTTGTGAATATCGCCGCTCGCGGCCGCAATGCGGAGCGGGGTCAAAGAAACCGCCGCGCAACAAATCAAAATTTGCGGTAAAGTACTTATTTTGCGTATTAACCGCGCTAAAATATCCCTCGTGAATAAAGGTTGAAAGCTTTCTTTTAGGAATTAGCGTTACAAACAAATCTAAAAAATTGTAAAAAGTATTTTTCGGCACCCAAGCTAACGCCTGCTTATCTACAATGTATATTCCGCAATCCGCAAAACCTGCTTTTGCAGCTTTCCCCTCTTTTTCATTTATACCTATCACCGTACCCCATGCGTCCGACTCTACAAGCTGTGCAGAGATATCTTCGGACGGCGTAACGGCCATTGTTATCAGTGCGCCAGAGTTAAAATGCTTATTAAACATTGCGCTTAAATCTATATTTTCGATTACATTGCCCGATATTACTAAAAAAACATCGCTTAAAATTTGCTCTGCCCCTTTAATTCCGCCCAAACTTCCTAGCGGCTCGGATTCAATCAAAAATCTGCTTGTAACGCCTTTATAGTGTGCGGCGTATGAAACAATATTTTCGTGCTTATGCCCTACCATATAAACAAATTCACGAATCCCAAAAGCACGCAAATGTGCAACGGCATAATCTATTACAGGTACATTAGCAACCGTAAGCATAGGAGTTGGCGTTGAGAGAGTAAGCGGACGCAAGTCATGTCCCGTATCTCCCGCTAAAATAACGGCGTTCATAAGCATAGGTTTACCTATTTATGCGTTGTATATGCACTTTTACATTAAGCCGTCCTTATACAGTTTTAACGGCTTTATACAAACTATTTCGCCTATGGGCGCATTAACGTAAAGCTTGCAATAGTTTTCGGTATAGCCGCCCGCTGCGTCCTCGATGTAAACAGAAGCTTCTTTTCCGATTTGCGCTTGCAAAAAGTCTTTTTTAAGCGCGGCGCATACCCCGTCCAGTACTGCGGCGCGCTGTTTGCGTATGGATATATCAACCTGCGGCATGCCCGCAGCTTTTGTACCGCCGCGCTCTGAATACGGAAAAATATGCACATCCGAAAAAGCTGCTTGTTTTACGGTTTGCACAGTTTCGTTAAATTCTTGTTCGGTTTCTTGCGGAAATCCTGTGATTATGTCTGACGTAATACCGCAATTCGGGTAATATTCGCGTATCAACCGCACTTTTTCTAAAACATCTGCCGTTGTGTATCGGCGGTTCATGCGCTGTAAAACCGTGTCGCTGCCGCTTTGAACAGATAGGTGAAAGTGTTGGCAAAATCCTGCTTCACGTACCGCCTCTAACAAATCACGCGTTACCGCATCCACACTCAGCGAACCAAGCCGTTTACGTGCCGCATCGATAGACGCAAAGCTGCGCACTAATTCGGCAAGCGCTGGTACGCCGCCTATACGGTAGTCTGACAAATTTATTCCCGTTATAATCAGTTCTTTTGATTCTGCCGCCAAAAGCCTTGCTTGAAGCATAATGTCTGATAATTCGCGCGAACGGCTTTTTCCGCGCAAATACGGCACAATACAGTAAGAACAATATCTATTGCAACCGTCCTGCACCTTTATGTATGCGCGCATACGGCTTTTATAGGGCTTATCTAAGCACTCAAAGGTATCCGAAAACGGTGCAATAACCATGCTTGACGGTGTTGCATAGCCGTTGTTTTTCAGCTGAATAATCTGCAAAATTTGTTCAAACGCCTGCGCCTTTTGCGCCGTGCCGCCCACAAAACGAACATTAGGCTTATTGATAAAGGCTTGTGCATTATACTGACTTGCACAACCGATAACAAATATTTCGGCGTTATTGTTTAGCTTTAAAATTCTTGCAACCGCTTGACGGGATTTTTTGTCGGCCTCCGCTGTTACCGAACACGTATTCAGTACGTAATACCGCGCGGGCACTAAATCAATTGTAACGCTATACCCTATTTTATTCACCGCTTCCGCAAGCGACTGCCCTTCTGCCTGATTTGTTTTGCACCCTAGCGAAAATATAACAAAATCTTTCATGCCATTTCTCCCGCCTCGTACAGCACCGCCGCGCAAACCGCCGCGCAAGCCGTATCGGCGCGTAAAATTCTTTTGCCCAAAGTAAGCGGCTCAACACCCGCTGTATAAAGAAGTTCTGCCTCTTTTTCTGAAAATCCGCCCTCACTGCCTACTATAACGGCAACGGTTTTTATAGGGCATTTCGATGTAAATTGTTCGCGCAGAAAGCTTTTAATACATGCGCTTTCGGCGCGCTCATAGGCAAAAACCACTACGTCAAAGCCGCTCAAATTTGATACAACTTCGCTAAACGGTACGGGCGTGTCAATTCGGGGAACGCGTCCGCGCCCGCTCTGCTTTGCCGCCTCGACCGCTATTTTTTGATTGCGCTCTAATTTATAGCTTGACGCAGAAGCCGCACAAAATTGCGAAACAAACGGGATAATATGCACTACTCCCAGTTCGGTGCAAGTGCGTGTAACGGTTTCATTTTTATCGCCCTTTAAAATAGCCGTATAGAGGGTAATACAAATGTTCGGCTCAGATTTGTTAAGACTTTTGCCGATTTGATTAAGCGTAGTTTGATTTTTGGTAATCTGCTGAATTTCATAGCGGTAGTCGAACCCGTCGCCCGCCGAAACAATCAGCTCATCTCCGATTTTAGCACGCAAAACTACCGAAAGATGCTTATGCTCTTCTTGACTAAGTACCAGTGTTTTTTCTGCTTTGTCTACAAAAATTTTTCGCATATCCCTATCCGTTTTTTATAAGTAAAAGTCCGTGCCAATCGCCGCGCTGCTGCGTTTTAAGCGTAGTAAAATTTGCACAAAACGCTTTTTGTACCTGCGGCAGGTATCCGTCTAAAATTCCGCTTACAATCAAAACACCGCCGCTATGCAGCATTTTTTCGGCATACGAACAAAATTCAACCAGCAAATCCGCCGTTAAATTTGCTACTATAACATCCAGCTGCAAATTTTCTGTTTTTGAAAAACCGCCTTCGATAAAAGTACATAAATTAAACACTCCGTTAAACTCGGCGTTTTCTTGCGATGCCCGAACCGCACAAGGGTCTATATCCAGCATGGTACAACGGCTTGCGCCAAGCTTTAAGGCGGAAATTCCTAAAATTCCGCTGCCGCAGCCGATGTCGGCAACGTGTTTACCCGCAAGCTGTATTTGCTGCATGAGTTCGATACACAGCGCGGTGGTTTCGTGGCTGCCCGTGCCAAACGCCAAACCGGGGTCTATATACACAGGCACCGTATTTTTTTGTTTATGCTTTAACCATGCAGGCACGATGGTAATTTTTTTAACGGTAATAGGTTTAAAAAATTGTTTCCAAACGTTTTCCCAATCGGCAGAGTCTTCGTAAGAACTTAAAACCTCTAAGCTGCCCGTATCAAAATAGGGGTCATTTTTCAATGCAGAAACCGCCTCCCGAATTTTATTCGCGTTAGCGGTTTCATTAAAATATCCGAAAACCAACGCGCCGTGAAATTCGGTTTTTAAAATGGATTCGTCTGCATAATCCCAGTTAAGGGGTGATTTTAAAAGCTGTAATACGTCAGAGTGGTCTTTTATGGATACGCCGTCTGACCCGTGTTCCATTAACACAGATGCAACGATATCCGAAAACTCGGTAGTAGTATGCACAGAAATTTTTAAGTATTTCATTAAACACGCTTGTATGCTTTTAAATGGTTTTTATTTTTTTACAGTGTGGTCGCCCGCTTTATCATACTGTTCAGGCTTAATTAGCATTTGCAATTCTTTTACCTTGTTTTTTTGCTCTTTGGTAAGGTTTTTGGGCATCTCTACTTCTACCGTTACTAATAAATCGCCGGCAATTCCTTTTTTAGGATTTTCGATACCTTGCCCTTTCAGCTTAAAAATTGTTCCGCTTTGTGTATTTTCGGGCAGCGGAAAAGCTATTTTTGCGCCCCGCAGCATCGGCACCATAATTTTATCGCCTAACAACGCTTGTGTAAACGTAATAGGAACATCCACGGTTAAATCTAAGCCCTTGCGTTTAAACTGCCTATGCGGCATAACATTGACTATTAAAATCAAATTGCCGGCTTTTGCACCGGATTTACTGCGCTCTCCCTCTCCGGGTATCGTCATGATTTGGCCGTGCTCAATAGCTGAGGGAAAGGATATACGCAGATTCATGGTTTTGCGCACTACACTGCGCCCCTGACACGCAGTACACGGTTCTTTGATTATTTTGCCGCTTCCGTTACATGCAGAACAAGTGCGCATACTTACTACGCGCCCGAACGGCGTTTCCTGCGCAAATCTTACCTTGCCCGAACCGCCGCAAGCGTTACATTTAGCATATTGAGTACCCGATTTTGCGCCCGTCCCATGACACGCCGAACAAACTTCGTTACGCGTTACCGCGATTTCCTTTTGAACACCGTAAGCGGCCTCCTCGAACGTAAGCGTAACATTAAGCGAAATATCGCCGCCGCCGCTTGACGTAGGTTCGCGTTGTTCGGAATTAAACATATTGACAAAATCGTCAAAAAATGAGCCTGCGCCGCCAGCACCGCCGGACCCGCCCGCACTAGAACCCGCGCCGCCGCCCGACTGCGAACGGTCGTAAGCGGCTTTTTTGGCCGGGTCGCTTAATACCTCGTACGCTTCGTTTGCTTCCTTAAAGGATTTAGCGGCCTTTTCATCCCCCGGATTTACGTCCGGGTGAAATTTCTTAGCCAAGCCGCGGAAAGCGGCCTTAATCTCCTCGTCGGATGCAGTTTTAGAAACGCCGAGAACCTCATAATACGATTTTGACATTCTCTATTATTCCGTCTGCCTAAAAAATGGCGGTCTTATTCTACAACTTCTGCGTCTTCAACAATCGTTTCTTGCGAATCTGTCGCCGCGTTTTCGTAAAGTTTGGTAAATATGCTGTTAGAAAGCTTTTGCAGCTCGTCCATAGCATCGCGGATGGTTTCTAGGTCATCGGTAGAAAGAACGGCTTTTACGTTTCTCATTTCTTTTTCTAACTCGTCTTTATCAGACGCCGCCAACGTATCGCCGTTTTCGGAAAGGAATTTTTCTATCGAGAAAATCAGCATATCCGCTTGGTTTTTGGTTTCTACTAAGGATTTGCGCTTGCCGTCCTCTTCGGAGAAATCCTCCGCGTCTTTAATAGCTTTTTGAATTTGCGCTTCCGAAAGGTTGGTAGAGGCAGTAATCGTAACCTTTTGCTCTTTGCCCGTGCCTTTATCCTTTGCCGAAACGTGTACAATGCCGTTTGCGTCGATATCGAAGATAACCTCTATTTGAGGAACGCCGCGCGGCGCGGGCGCAATACCGCCCAACTCAAAGCGCGCTAATGTTTTATTATGCGCCGCAATTTCGCGCTCACCTTGCAGAACGTGGATATCAACCGAAGGCTGACCGTCTGCGGCGGTAGAAAATACTTGGCTTTTTTTAGTAGGTATGGTAGTGTTGCGCATAATCAGCTTGGTGAAAATTCCGCCCACTGTTTCGATACCTAAGCTAAGGGGCGTAACATCTAACAATAAAACGTCTTTAACCTCGCCTGCTAATACCCCGCCTTGAACCGCCGCACCCAGCGCAACGCATTCGTCGGGATTGATGCCCTTAAAGGGGTCTTTACCCGTAAGGGTTTTAATCGCGTCCACAACCGCAGGAATACGCGTAGAACCGCCTACCAAAATAACCTTGTCGATATCTTTGTTAGAGAAATTCGCGTCTTTCATGGCTTGTTGCGTCAATTTAACGGTTTTTTCAACCAGCGATGCCGTAAGCGCATCGAATTTTGCTTTGGTAAGCTCATAATCCATATGCAACGGACCTGCCGCGCCAGAGGTTATAAACGGCAACGAAATAGAGGTTTTTTGCAGCTGCGAAAGCTCTATTTTGGCTTTTTCCGCCGCCTCTTTAAGACGCTGCATCGCCATGCGGTCTTTGCTTAAATCAATAGCGTTATCGTTTTTGAATAACTCTACCAAATGGTCTATAACCTTTTGGTCAAAGTCGTCACCGCCCAAACGGTTATCGCCCGCAGTAGCTACAACTTCAAAAACGCCGTCGCCGATATCTAAAATAGAAATATCAAACGTACCGCCGCCCAAGTCGTAGATAAAGATTTTATGGTTGCCCTCTTTACCCTTGTCTAAGCCATACGCCAGCGCAGCGGCCGTCGGTTCGTTAATAATACGAAGCACGTCTAAGCCCGCGATACGCCCCGCGTCCTTAGTTGCTTGACGCTGAGAGTCGGTAAAGTACGCGGGTACCGTAACAACGGCTTGCGTTACTTTTTCGCCCAAGTACGCTTCGGCGTCTTGTTTGAGTTTTGTAAGAATCATCGCTGAAAGCTCTTGCGGCGAATAATCCTTTTTGTCAATCTTGACTTTACGGTCGGTACCCATGTCGCGCTTGATTGAAATAATCGTGCGGTCGGGATTCGCGACAGCCTGACGCTTTGCAACTTGCCCTACAAGCCGCTCTCCGTCTTTTGCAAACCCGATTACCGAAGGTGTTGTGCGTGAGCCTTCTGCATTCGGAATTACGATAGGCTCTCCGCCTTCTAAAACCGATACGCACGAGTTTGTCGTTCCTAAGTCGATGCCAATAATCTTACCCATTTTGCTTTCCTCCAAAAGCTTTGCTTTGTTTTGTTTTTTTTAATTATATTAGTTTTAATTTATTTGCCTACTTTTACTACACTGTGTCTGATAATACGCTCGCCTAGCCGATACCCTTTTTGAAGCACCTCTACGATGATGTTTGCACTGGATGCGTCCCGCACCTTAACTTGTGCAACCGCGTCGTGCAGGTGAGGGTCAAACTGCTCACCTAGCGCGGGGATTTCAGCAACGCCTAACGAACCTAAACCGTCGTTAAACTGCTTTAAAACCATTTTAAGACCTTCTGCGGTTTTTTCGTCGGTTACCATAGTAACTGCATGACGCATGGTATCCATCAACGGCAGTATCTTTTTAACCGTATCAACAATGCCGTCTTCTTTAAGCTTTTGATTGTTTTCGGCGGTTCGTTTGCGGTAGTTGTCAAAATCCGCCTGCAAACGGTCGCTAAGCACATTCAATTCCTCCGAGCGGTTTTTTTCTTTGCTTGCCACCGCTTGGGCTACGCTTAATTGCTGGTTTAGGTTTGCAATCTGCGTTTGAATAACCTTAAATTCTTCTTGGTCTAATTCAATCGACGGTTGCTCTTTTAGCTGCTTTTCCTTTGAACCGATATTCTGCGCCACTTTTCTAATCTCTCCTGTACGTTTTTTTTGGTTAATGAAATTATTTAAATGCGGTGCTTGACACGCCTATTGCGTTTCGTTTTCTGTTTCGTCTGCGTGTATTTCGCCCTCGCCCGCATTCTCCTCTACTGATTGCGACTCTGCGTTATACATTTTGGCATTTCTGTCGGGCTCCGGTAAGAGGTTGATGGTTTTACCTATATAATCCAGTACCGAAACTACTTTTGGATAATCCATGCGAATCGGCCCGATTACGCCTGCCTTTCCTATGTTAATTCCGTTTACGGCGTAGTTTGCCGTAACAATCGCGCATTCGGGCATACCTTCTTTAATCTCGTTATCCTTGCTGATTAAGATATTCAGGCTCATGTCGTCGCTGTTTTGCAATACGGGAATTAAATCTTCTTTTGCATCTAGCAGCTCTAACATCGCTTTTGCCTTTTGTAAGTTGGCGTATTCGGGCTGTTCTAAAATCTTTGCGCTTCCTTCTAAAACAATGTCCGATACCATTTCTTCGTGCGAATGATTTTTTAGTATTTTAAGCACGGTTTTAAAAATTTGCTCGTACTCTTTTCGCGTGTCGCGGATAATCTTTTTTGAGTGAACCGCCTGCGCGATAGAACAGCCTTTAAATACTTCCGTAACAAACTCGCCCGCCCGCGTAAAATATTCCTCAGAGATGTTTTGCGCGATGTTTGCCGCCGCATCTTTGATTACCCCGTGGTCGGTAACAATGATGATTAGCGCGGTAGAGTCGGTAATTTTGACGATTTTAATATTTTCTATGCGCGCTTTTTCTACATTTTGAACGTACGCGACGGACGTTAGGTTTGTAATTTCGGATATCACCTTTGCGGTGCTTTTTAAGATGTCGTCTAATTCTGTGATTTTGCGGTTAAAGTATCTTTTGATAATTTTTAACTCGCTTCTAGAAAGCTTTCGGCGCGGCATAAGCTTTTCTACATACAGCCTATATGCTTCCGCCGTAGGAACGCGCCCGCTAGACGTGTGCGGCTGTGCTAAATAGCCCATGTCCTCTAAGGTAGCAAGCTCGTTGCGTATGGTGGCAGAACTTACTGCGGGCAGATAGGTTTTTTGAATATCCGCACTGGAAACCGGTTCGCAACGGTTAATATAGCTATCTACTACGGCTTCTATTATTTTTTCTTTTCTGGATGATATACCCATTTAACCCACCTGCGTAAGCGTTACTTTCTTAGAGTGCTAGCAGTCGCCACATTAGATTGCTAACTATAATATACCATATTCATTTACGCTTGTCAAAGGTTTTATTCAACATTTTTTATATTTTTTTAAATTTTTTTTAATAATATTTTCACAGGTTTTTCATACAAGCCTGCAAACATTTGCTTTCTTTACAAAACGTTCATTCAAAAAAGCAGTTTAACCAGGATTGTATCTAATATATAATAGTAGTCGTTTGCAACGCGCAAACAGCCGTCCTGTACGGTAACCGCGCCTACATCTTGCAATTTGCTAATTTCGCCGAATTTATCGTGCAGTAAGTCGTAGCCCGTTTCTGCCGTAAGCTGCGCAAAATTTAAGCCCTCGCGTGTACGCAAGCTTAACATAATGATTTCCTTAGTGCGGTCGTCGCGTGTAAGCGGATAGCGCGATTTTATAAACTTGCCCGAATTATATACGGATAGATCGGAATGATTTTCTATGCGTTCGGCTACATACGGATTATTTTGCGGCGTGCGGATAAAGCTGTGCGCGCCCGCACCGAAACCGTAATATGGCTCTCCGCTCCAATATTTTTTATTGTGCTTGCTTTCAAATCCGCGTTTTGCAAAATTACTCACCTCGTAACGCATATACCCTAGCCGCTCTAATAATTTAACGCCCGCCGCGTACATATCGGCTTGTAAATCCGCATTTGGAACAAAGCCCGTCTTATATAGCGGCGTACCTTCCTCCGCTGTAAGCGCGTACAGCGAAATATGCTTTATAGCGTCAAGCTCAGCAAGAAAGTTAATGGACTGACATACCGACTGCACCGTTTGGTTTGCAAAGCCCGTTATTAAATCCGCCGCGACATCTTGAATACCCGCCTCTTTGATATGCTGAACCGCGCGCAAAAAATCGTCCGCACTATGCCGCCGCCCCGCCGCTTTTAAAATTGACGGGCTGTGCGATTGCAGCCCTAAGCTAATACGGTTTACTCCGCTGTCGGCACACTCACGCGCAAAAGCACCGCAGCAGCTATCGGGGTTTGCCTCAACCGTAACGCTAGCAGACTGAACAATCAAAAAACATTCGCGCAGTTTTTTAATCACACGCGCTATGCTGCCGCGCGGCAAAACGGACGGCGTTCCCCCGCCTATATAAACAGTATCGGCTTTTTCTTTTACAGAATTTGTCCGTTTTTGGATTTCAGTTTCAAGCGCGTCTAGATACTGCGGAATATCGGATGTATCCGTAACCGAATAAAACGCGCAATATCCGCACTTAGACGCGCAAAACGGAATGTGAATATATATTCCTGTCATAGTTTAACTTACTTTTTATCGCTGTCTAATTTTAATATAGACATAAACGCCTCGCTGGGCACTTCAACAGACCCAACCTGCCGCATACGCTTTTTGCCCTCTTTTTGTTTTTCTAGCAGCTTTTTTTTGCGCGAAATATCGCCGCCGTAGCATTTTGCCAACACGTCCTTTCGCAACGCCTTTACGGTTTCACGCACGATAACCTTATGTCCGATAGACGCCTGTATAGGAATTTCAAACATTTGGCGCGGAATAACCTCTTTTAGCCGCTCCGCTACCGAACGGCCGCGCGCATATGCCTTGTCGCGGTGAACGATTATGCTAAGCGCATCGCAAATATCGCCGTTTAACAAAATATCCAACTTTACTAAATCGGATGCACGATATCCTAAAATCTCGTAATCTAAGCTTGCATAACCGCGTGTACGCGATTTTAATTGGTCAAAAAAATCGTATACTATTTCATTAAGCGGAATTTCGTAGATGATTTGCGTGCGTGTTTTGTCTAAGTAAATCATGTTTTGATACACGCCGCGCTTTTCTTGGCACAACTCCATAATCGCGCCGATATATTCGGGAGGCGTAAAAAGCGACGCCTTAACCATAGGCTCTTCGATACGCGCGATTACCTGCGGCGCAGGTAAATTGGACGGATTGGTTACCGTAAGCATTTCGCCGTCCGTTTTGTATACATGATAGGTAACACTGGGTGCAGTGGTTATTAAATCTAAATTAAACTCGCGCTCTATGCGCTCTTGGATAATCTCCATATGCAAAAGCCCTAAAAAGCCGCATCGAAAGCCAAAGCCCAACGCGCCCGAAACCTCCGGCTCAAAAAACATTGCCGCATCGTTTAGTTTTAATTTTTCCAACGCGTCTTTTAAATCGTTATAACGCGACCCGTCGGTAGGAAAAATTCCCGAATACACCACAGGCAAAACCTTTTTATAGCCGGGGCAAGGCTCGGCACACGGATTAGCCGCATTGGTAATCGTGTCGCCCGGCGCGGTATCGGCAACGTTTTTTATGCTTGCGGATAAAAATCCGACATCGCCCGCCTCTAACCTTTCTATACTAACAGGCTTAGGATTAAAAATCCCTACGTCAAAAACCTCGAATGTTTTGCCCGTAGACATCATTTTAATTTTCATGCCCGCTTTTACAAAACCGTCCACTACCCGTATCAAACAAACCGCACCGCGATAGTTATCGTAATACGAATCAAATATCAACGCCTTTAACGGCGCGGACGGGTTACCCTTCGGCGACGGCAAAGCATCGGCAATTTTATCTAAAACCGCGCCGATGTTTAATCCTTCTTTCGCACTTACAAGCGGCGCGTCGGAGGCGTCTAAACCGATAATATCCTCTATTTCTTGTTTAATTTCGTCAGGCCGCGCACTGGGTAGGTCTACCTTATTTATTACGGGAAAAATTTCTAAATTGTTATCTAACGCTAAATATACGTTTGCAAGCGTCTGCGCCTCTACTCCTTGTGTTGCGTCTACCACCAAAATCGCGCCCTCGCACGCGGCCAACGAACGCGAAACCTCGTAGGTAAAATCTACATGCCCCGGCGTGTCGATAAGGTTGTAGGTATACTCGGTGCCGTCTTTATTATAAAACATCCTTACAGGCGTAAGCTTAATAGTTATGCCGCGCTCTTTTTCTAAATCCATGCTGTCTAGCATTTGCTCGGATAAATCCCTTGCGGTAACCGTACCCGTTTCTTGAATTAATCTATCCGCAAGCGTAGATTTTCCATGGTCTATATGCGCGATAATGCAGAAATTCCGAATGTTCTTTTGACGTTCCATACGCGTATTGTAACAAAATTTTAAAGAATATGCAAAGGTTTTTTTACTAAATTATCTGCGTAAGCAGCCCGAATTTTAAAGAAAAGCAGCTACATTTTGCAAAAACAAGTAAAAGTGTTTGCCAAAGTGCTAAAATATTGCTATACTATAGGTATGGGAATAAAGAATTCTTGGTTGATGGCCTCGCCCATCGCACATAGAGGGCTGCATAACGCCGATATTCCGGAAAACTCATTAGCGGCATTTGAGAATGCGGTACTGCACGATTATCCGATTGAATTGGATGTTCGGCTTACCGACGATAACGAAATTGCGGTTTTCCATGACGATACATTAAAGCGCATGACTCATTCGGACGGCTATATTTGCAATGTGAAATCTGCGGATTTAAAAAATTATCTTTTGGCGGGCAGCAGTCAAACTATACCGACGTTTGCCCAAACGCTAGAAACGGTAAACGGACGCACACCGCTGCTGATTGAAATTAAAAACACGGGAAAGGTCGGACTTTTAGAAAGCAAGCTTTGCGAAATGCTTACAGCGTATAAAGGCGATTTTGCCGTGCAGTCTTTTAATCCGTACAGCTTAGAATATTTTAAAAAGAAGTCGCCCGGTGTTTTACGCGGACAGCTTGCGTGCATGTTCACCAAAGAAGAACAAGCTTCTTGGAAACGCCGTTATTTTCTTTCGCGGCTTAAGCTTAACAAATTTTCTAAGCCCGATTTTATTTCGTACCGCGCGGTCGATTTGCCTAACAAATACGTTGCCCGCACCGGTCTGCCCGTATTGGCATGGACGGTATGCAGCCATTCCGAAACCGAAACCGTGCTTCCCCACTGCGACAACATTATTTTTGAAAAGTTTATTCCTATGATAACCAAAGAGTATTAGCCCATTCTTTCAAACAATTTTGCTGCCTTTGCGTTCAATAAAAAATGAAACACCAGCGTTACCGCCGCAGCAGCCGCCGCGAAAACCGAAAACATCACGGCGGTTATATTAAACGGCGAAATTACGCCCACCAGATAAAATACCAAAGCACCTAAGCCTATTACAATAGCTAAATTTATAAATACGGGCAGCGTTACGTTTAGGTTCATCTTAACCGCCTCGTTGGGCGTTGTCCAGTCTAATTTGGGACGGCGCAAGTCAAACAGCATCGCAAAGCAAATAAATCCGTAGGCGTACACAAATGAAACTGCGGACGCAATAAACCAAAGCAATACGTTGGGGGCATTTCCCAAAACAATAAACGAACCGACTAGTATAGTCGTGCCGGATATTAGCATATAGATTAACTTTTTTGCGCGGATTTGTGTTTTTACCGATACGGGCAGTGTTTTAGAAATGGTGTAGCTTTTGCCCTCCCGCGTAAAGGCGGTTGCCGCCGCAACGTTTAAACCGACATTTAAAAACATAATCACCGTAAAAACAAACCATGAAAGATTGTCGGGAAGCGAAGTATTTGCACCCGTCGCGTAGGTGGTTAATACCAGCATTACGGGTGTAGCAATCAGCATAGTAAGCGATTGAAATGCAAACGCGGGCGTACGGATAAGCATGCGCCACTCTTTTTTAACTAACGCCCAAAACGCGCCGCTTTGCGTATGCTTTTCTTTACCTGTGCTGCTTTTCTTTAAGCCTTCTAATTGTGCCGCCGCGCCGCGTGTATAAACCGCGCCGCTGATAAGCACTGATAGCAATAATAAAACGGCAATAACGCCGAAAGATAAACCAAAATCCGCAAAAGCAGACGGCACAGCCGACAATCCAAAAGCAGGCGTTAAGGTAGCTAAACGGGCAAGCGCGTAAAACGGATATACCGCGCTTGCCATAAAAATCAAGGTGTTTTGAAAGCCCTCGATTATAGCCAAAGGGTCAAATTCTTCCGTTCCGAAAGACTGACTTTTATACATAAAATACATATACAGTACAAAAAAGCCGCCGAACAACAACAGCACCATTATAGACGTAAGCGCGCCCTTGTTTTTAAAAAAGCTTACTAGATACATCATCGGAACAGCAATAATAGACGCTAAAATCAGCGGAACGGACGGCGCAAATAACACGCCCAACAGCATAAGCGGATAAAACGCAATCGGCACAGAGGCGACTATGCCCAGTGCGATTAGCGCAGGCAGTAAAATCAACGCACAAATGATTAGTTCGCGTAAATACACCACCGTAAATTTTGCGGCAAAAACCGTACCAGGCTTTACAGGCAGCGAAAGAAAAAACTCGGTATCGCGCGAAAAATATAATAAACTCAACATAGATACAATGCCGTAAATCAGCACAATTACCGCCGCAAACAAAAACAACGCGGCAATCAATTCGTTAAGCACGCCCAACAAAACAAAAAAGCCGCCAAAATAGACAATTCCCGTAATTAAAAGCCCTTCTATCAATACATAAACCACACCCAACGCGGCAAGCAGCCCGATATTTAAAGCGGATGACCGCGTTTTATCAAGCTTAAACGAATTTTTAAATAATAATTTTACAATCGTGAAATACTGCCGCATCAATTAATTCCTTTTACATCTATGTCAGTATAGCTGTTCCACAATTGAGGGTAAGTTGCACAACAGTTTATTTTTTTGCGCGTGCCGCGTACCACTCGGTACGCAAGCGCGGAAAAAAATAAAGCGTAGTGCAAATCGCCCCAATTGTGGAACAGCTATTCCCATTCGATGGTTGCGGGAGGCTTATCCGTAACATCATACACTACACGGTTTACGCCCGCTACCTCGCGAGTGATACGCATGCTAATTTTTTCTAACACTTCATAGGGTATGTGCGCAATAGACGCGCTCATGGCATCGGAGGAATGCACCGCACGCAGGGCTACGGTGTTTCCGTAGGTACGCTTCCCGTCTGTAACGCCTACGCTGCGCATATCGGTTAGTACGGCAAAGTATTGCCAAATTTTTTTATCTAAGCCCGCCGCGCTGATTTCTTGCCGTAAAATAAAATCCGCCTCGCGCAAAGCAGAAAGCTTTTCTTGCGTAATTTCGCCCAAAACCCGCACGCCCAAGCCAGGGCCGGGAAACGGTTGCCGCATAATCATACTTTCGGGTAACCCCAGCGCAAGGCCCAGCGCACGCACCTCGTCTTTAAATAAAAATCTAAGCGGTTCGATAAGCTGCTCAAACTTAACCACATCGGGCAGCGCGATATTATGGTGTGTTTTTACGCCGTGCATGCTTTCTAAAATATCGGGATATATTGTACCTTGCGCCAAAAAATCAACCTTGCCGATTTTTGCCGCCTCTTCCTCGAACACGCGGATAAATTCTTCCCCGATAATTTTGCGCTTTTTTTCGGGCTCGGCTACTGCGGAAAGCTTTGCTAAAAACCTTGCGCCCGCGTCCGCCTTTATCACCCGCATGCCGCGCTCAGTGCTAAATATGCGCATCACCTCTTCGGCTTCGCCTTTACGCATTAATCCGTGGTCTACAAATACACACGTCAAGCCCGAAGGGTTTACCTTGTGTATCATGGCAGCAACTACCGCGCTGTCAACGCCGCCCGAAAGCGCGCACAAAACCTTTTTATCACCTATGCAGGTTTTTAGCGCATGCAAACCCGCCGCGATTAAATCGGCAAACAATGCGCCCGCTTTTAAGCGGCAAACCTTATATAAAAAATCGTCCAAAACGGCGTTTTCGTCTAACACCTTTAAAACGGGAATATTTTGGGCAGTGAAATTCCCCTCTCCCGCCACGATTATTCCCGCAGGATTAAACCGCTTAATCTTTTCTTTTTCCGATTCGGAAAAAATCTCACAATGAATCTTTTGCGTGGTCAGCTTGCGCGCTATGCCGTAAGCTAAAGTGGCGTTACAATTGATTATACATATGCTTTTGTTTTCCATAACGCTATTATAGCGTATACGGTGCGGTTTTGTCAACGAACCAAAAAAAGAATTTTAATTTTAAATGAATATTTCGGCATTATTTTCACAAACTACCAAAAAAAGGAAACTAGGAGTTTAAATCATGCTTTTTTTACCCGCAAATATTCCCTCAACCGGCCCGTTTAACGATATTACGGCTGCGCAAATCGAACGCATGGACGAACTGTATCAATCGCCTAACGGCAGCCGCAGAATAGCACCTGCCGAAAAACGTAGAATTCTGCCCGCCGCCGCACCTATTGAGGGGCTCGGCGATGAGGATAATAACATAGACACTCCGCGCCGTGACAGCCAAACTAATTCGGCTGATACGCGCTACCATCAATTAAAGGCGCGACTGAACGAAGCGTATGCGCATATGTTTGAGTTAAAAGCAGAATTAGACGCCATGCAATCGGCGCAAACCGCAAAATGGGAAGAATATCACCTCTTGCGTCAAGCATACGAAAGACAATTAAAGCGCATCATTGCGGACTGGGTAATGAATCAGCATTTATCTATTTAATTTAGTTGCTAAGACTTGCATACTGTGCTATACTGTAAATACTTTACAAAAAGGTAAAACAGTATGAAACATTTTAAAAATCTGCGCGAGGCGTTTGCGGTTTGCGAGGCGGTTGGAAGCCCTGTAAGGCTAGAAATTTTAGAACAAATTTTAGAACACAAAACAATAAATTTAGACGCTATTGCAAAAAATCTGCACCTTACTAACGGCGCATTAACTAAGCACATTAAAAAGCTTGAATCTGCAGGGCTTATCCGCGTAAGGCTGCTGCCTGGTAAGCGCGGCAATCAAAAACTTTGCGCATTGCGTGTAGATAAAATTTTAATAGATGTTTCGCCCGATTTTGAGATTGAGTCCGCCGCCGTAGAAGATATTCCGTTGGGACAGTACACGGATTATTCGGTTTCGGGACGCTGCGGAATCGTATCGGAGGAAGGCTTTATCGGTGTGCGCGACGAGGCCGCATCGTTTCTTTCTCCGCAGCGGCATAAAGCCGCCGCATTGTGGCTGCAAAAAGGCTATGTACGGTATCTGCTACCGTTTGGACGTGAGGTTACGGGAGATGAACATAATGCGGGCTTAAAAATCCGCGAAATCCGCATTTCGTTTGAAATTTCTCCCGACATACACGGCACGGGCGGCAAAGCGGGTTTTGTTTCGTTTAGGTTTGACGAAAATGAACCTTTCGGCAAGGTTAAGCTTTATCCGCCCGGCGAATTGCGGCGCGGCTTTACTACGCCCGCTTGGTTCGACGTTAACCTGCCTCAATACGGCACGCTAAAACTTTTGCGGATTACCGAAAAAGGCACGTTTATGGACGGAGAAAAAATCTCCTCCCTCACCCCGAAAGAAATCATTAAATCTAAGCGTTTCGGTATAGAAACCGAAACGGGCTTTATGCTGTTCGGCAAGGGCTTTGGAGATTATAACCAGGCACTTAGATGCGTAATACAAACAGAGTAAGACAAGCGGCTTTAACTTAAAGAAATTTGTCAGCGGTAACCGATAAAAAGATTTCCTCTAACGAAACATCCTGCGATGCTTGCTTAATCTCGGCAACACTGCCCGAAACAACTATTTTTCCTTTTGAAATTATGCCTACGCGGTCGCAAATTTTTTCGGCCACGTCTAATATATGCGTAGAGAAAAATACCGAATTGCCCGCCTCGCAGTGGCGTTTCATCATTTCTTTTAATTGAAAAACGGATTGCGGGTCTAAGCCCGTCATGGGTTCGTCTAAAACCCAAATCTTAGGATTATGGATTAACGCGCCGATGATACAAATTTTTTGCTTCATACCGTGCGAATACGTCTTAATCGGCGCGTCAAACGCATCCTTTAATGCAAAAATTTCTAGCATGTTATCGGCGCGGGTTTTTCGGTCGCTAAGGCTTACCCCGTAAATATCCGCCATAAAATCTACGTATTCGCGCCCTTTAAGCTTATCGTACACAATATGGTCGTCCGGTACGTAGCCTATCAGCTTTTTAGCGGCAATCGGTTCTTTTTTAATGTCTATACCGCAGACGGTTATAGTGCCTGATTCAAACATCAAAATCCCTGTCAGTGCTTTAATCGCCGTAGTTTTGCCCGCGCCGTTCGGCCCTAAAAAGCCAAAAATTTCGCCGCCTACCGCCTCAAAGGACACATCGTCAAGTGCCTTTACACCCGCCTTTGCATAGGTTTTGGATACGTTGGTAAATTTAATCATATCAGCAGTTTAACACAAATAAACTTTTTTGTCATGTAAAATTAGTCTTTCTTTTTAAGGTAATTTCTATTTTTTAATGAATTCGGCAGATACTGCTGTTCTACCACTCCGCCCTCATAATCGTGCGGGTATTTATAATTTTTACTTGCTTCGGTATGATTTTTTAAATAGTCGGGAATGTTGTCGTCGGGGTGATTTTGCGCATCATCCATTGCCATGCCCCTTGCTACAACCACGCTGTTATCTTTTTTGGCGTTACAAATGTAGATAATTGCGTGGGATAATGCTAGCGTTCCCTCCGCTACGCCTAGATTATCAAGCGCGTACAGCGCGTTACAAGCGATAGTAAGCGCGTGGCTGTCTGCCATGCCTACATCTTCGGACGCGTGGGCAATGCACCGCCTTGCCAAATACTGCGCCTCGCAACCCGCTTCGATAAGACGGAAAGCATAATATAAAGCTGCCGTTGCGTCGCTTCCGCGCAGTGATTTACAAAATGCGCTTGTGATGTGATAAAACACATCTTCATTTAAGCTTAAAGCCTTTTTTTGCAAACATTCTACGGCGATGTCCTTAGTGATTACCGTTTCTCCGCTTGCGTTCTTATGCGTGGTAATTGCCCCGATTTCTAAACCGTTTAATGCGCTGCGGACATCGCCCCCGCAAGCAGTGGCAAAATAAGCAAGCGCGTCCTCGTCTATTTTTATATTGTAATGTTTTAAGCCTTCCTCTGCCGAAATTGCACGGAGTAAGGCTTTTTTAATATCGGCAACCTCAACTCTCTTAAACTCAAACACCGAACAACGCGAAACAATTTGCCTGGTCATAGCATAATACGGCGACTCCGTAGTAGACCCGATTAAACAAATATGCCCTGATTCTAATCCCGCAAGTAAGCTGTCTGATTGCGCCTTACTCCACCTATGGCATTCGTCTAATAACAAGTAGGTCCGCTTGCCGTACATCTCAAAGTCTTTTTTGGCTTTTTCGATTACTTCTTTGGCGTCGGCTACCCCGCTTGAAATTGCGTTTAGCTTAACAAAGTTAGAATTGCTGCTGTCGGCTATCATTTGGGCAAGCGTGGTTTTTCCTGTTCCCGGCGGTCCCCAAAAAATAACGCTCGGCACTTTTTGGGATTGAATAAGACGACGAAGAAGTTTCCCCTCGCCTAAAATATGCTGCTGCCCCACAAAGTCATTTAAAATTTTAGGACGCATTTTATCGGCTAAGGGCTTTAAATTATTGTGTAAATTTGCAAATAGATTATCCATCGGCTCTCCTTTTGTCTGATTGTCGACTTAATATCAAAAACGTATCACCGAACCGGCATTCGTAAAAAACGCGTTATTTTCTATAATCGCAAACCTAGCACTTTTTATAAATTTTCCCGCATACCTTACACGATTGCTGTCAAACTCATAGCGCATTGCGTAATAGTAGTCTTTTCCGGACGAACGCTGTAAAATGATGTATAAATACTTGTCTGACTCAACAGCCGATACCATGCCTGCTCCATAATCTTGAAATGGGGTTAAAACCGTATCATTTAAAACCCTTACAAACTTACTTTGCTCCATTAAGCTGTTAATCGTAATGGAACGAACAGTTCCGTCATTCTTTTTAGTAATGCTTAATATATTGTTTCTTCCGTAATCGGGATGACCCGCAAGTAAGCCGCTCTCTGTTACATCAGGAATATATTCTATAATATATTTTTTATTTTTATCACGTTCTGCCAACGCAAGCCTTGCCTGTTCGTCATTCAACAAGGTACCTGTATCCATGTTATAGCCGCCGTAGGTGCGCTTAACCTGCCACTCCGTCCAAAAAATACCATTTCGATTAGCAAAAATAATATTTCCGTCAAAGATATCTACAAAATCCGAAGACCAAAATTCGTAAGCGGGCGTTGATTGATGCGTAAAATTTCCGTCCGCCGATAAACGTAGCATATGCAAAAAATTTCCTTTCTCGCTTATCATAAAAGCTACTGTATTATCACGCACCATAGCACTTCTGCCAAAACGCCCCGAAAAAGATTGTGTATACCTAACACTTCCGCTTTTTGCATTTTTAATTGAAACCGTTGTTTCGTTATGTTCGGGGTTATTTCTATCCGTACCGACAAGTTCAGTTTTAATAAAAACTATATTATTGCCCAAAGCCCCTAATAAACCGCCGCTATCGCGTTCGCGCACATCTTGCCCTAATTCGGCTGTGAAATGCTGTTTAAAATCTCTGCCGTTTGCATTTACACTGCAAAAAGCTGTATCAATCCGCCCGTCAATATTGCTAAACCAAGTATGCTCATGTATATGCGCGCCAAAATACACTCTGCCGTCGTTTGAATAGCTTGCACCGTGTGCGGCTGTGTTAATTGCATTTTGATTGATTCGTCTTTCGTAACCCTTATTAAGCGGGGCAATATATTCCTTAGTCGACTTTCCGTCCGAAGATGAATAGTCGCCAACAAACCGCACCGAAACCTCTGGACGGTATTTTTCAAAAACATTATTGCCCTCAATGCTGCAACCCGCAAAAGCTATAAGTAAAAAAACAGTTGCTATTAAGATGAAAATTGCGCGCTTTTTCATATTGCCCTCTTACTAGAATATCTAAACCTGCATGCCATTCACAGTGAAATTAAAACGGCAGGTCTTATACCGCCCTCGCTAGAACTGTTGCCGCCCGCGTCAATGCCGCCTAACCTTGTTATAGTGGACGGCTGACTTCCGTGCAGTGTGGCGTTGTTTAACGCCATGTCGTTTGCGCCAAGATTGCGCAGCCAATACATCATCGAACCCTCATACGCCTCGCCCAAAAAAACCTGTTCTTTGCCTATATAGCCTTTGGCGTTATAGGTGCTTAGTCTTGTAGAGTACCACATTCGGTTTGTCGCGATATAGCCGCGCTTTAAAATAAATTCGGTGGGCTTTGCAACGCGCGTGGGATTCATAGTCCAAACCGTTTTCGGGTACACAAACGATTTATCAAAATACGTAACGGCCTCTGCGGCGTTAAGCAAAAAAACCTTGTCTTTTGTATCGGCACAATTTCTTTGCTCGTATGCTATATAGGTATCGTCGGTTAGTATATTTATATTTACATTCTTTCCTTTTACGGCTTTATAATCGCGGTGTAAGTACGCGCCGTTGCCTGTATTTAACCGCTCGATTATGCGGTTTTTTTCCGCGCTGTTAAAGGCGCGGTTATAAAAGCTTTCGTTTAACCACTTTCTTATTTGGCTGTGTTCCCATGCGGTAACGGACGCATCTATATCCGCTTGTTTAAAGTCTTTTTGACTAGGCGGTGCGGGTAACCTGTCTTCGGGCTTAATATAATGCCACCCTCTGTAATCTAGCAATTGTTCGCTTAACAATAGCAACGTGCCGTCTTTTTCTTCTAAAATACGCCATACAATCTTTGTAACGCCGCCGTCCGCTTTTTGCGGATAGCTGCCAAATTCTACATGCGTATCGCTTACGCGCTTAAAGCCCGATGTAAGCTGCTCGCCGCTGTCTTGCACAATCGGCTCGGTTACGCGCAGACCCGTGTTGCCTGCAATCGGCCATACGGGGTCGTCCTTTGCTAGGCCTGCTTTGGGCGGGACGCTGTTTGCAGGCGGCGCGGCGGCGGCAGGCTTAACACCTGCTAACGCTTGTTGCATAGCCTGCTGCTGCATGGTTCGCTGTAATAGGGCAAGCTCTTGCGAAAGCCTGATAACGACGGCAAAATCACCCTTAGCAGACGCCTCTTGCATCTGCTTTTGAATTTCTAACACTTTTGCTTGAAACTGTACAATATCCATACATTGATTGTAACAAAAACGTATACCATAGTCAAGCCATTGCTATATTATAAAAATTATTTATATGCGGAATTTTAAAAGCGTGCTTGTAAATTTATTATATCCGCTTTATGCTTTTCTGCGTAAGCACGGAATAAGTCGTGCATATTTCCGTCAGGTTCGTCTAAAAAGTCGCCCGTAAGGTCGCCCACAAGAGTGTTATAATTTTCTTCGTCTGCTTGTGTAAATTTGATTGTTCCGAATTCGTCAACAGATATTTTTCCGTCTGACTTTGGCAAAAGCGCAACTATTTTTTTGATGATTTTCGCAGACTTTTCCGCGCCGATTTCATGCAATGCGGCAACTACCTCGTCCGCGCAAGACGGATTGTAGCCAAAAAACGCGGCAATATCTTTTTCCCCGTAAATTACTATCCACATGCAAAGATATAATACTCTTTGCGCATGATTAAAATTAACTTTTTCAGGCTCTAACTCTAAATCGCAATAGTCATCCAGTATCCCGCGCAACACAATCTCAAAATCTGCGTTATCTGTCAACTGAAATAACGCTTCAAAATCACGTTTTCTAATAATCTGCTCTTTGGAATTATACCATTTTGCCGATTCCAACTCTTCACTGCCCTTTCGTTTTAGCTTACGCTCTTCTTTCCATTCGGCTTTTCTCTGCCATGTCCCGAACTTTCCGTACAATTCCTCTCCCCAGCAACCGTAATCTTTTGTACGGCTAGGGCCTTGAAAATCAAGCGCGTAATCATCTAATACGGGTACTCTTCTAACAACACGGCAAAGCGGATTATTCGTTTCGGTTAATCCGACGCTAAAAATCTTTCCGCATTGCGGACATCTAAAATAGTGGCAAGAAGCTAAACAATATGCTTTTATCTCATCACTGATATAACCCAAACTACTAAACCTGATATAAGACTTTAACCCGCCCGCTTCTTTTTCTATATCTATTAAAGCACAATTGCCCGCAATAAATTCCATTTTTCCCATATCCGCTAATTCCCGCAATGCTTGAAATGCGGATTCATAGTTTTCGCGGGTGCTTTTACCCGAAAGCTTAAAATGCTTTTTTATCGGCTTACAATGTATACACATAAAAATATAGTATCAAAAAATCCTTTTAATATCAAGTGTTTTTAAGCGGTCACACATCTTTCTTTTCTTGCTCATTGTGCTACCCTCTGCTTGCGATTTGCTCGATGACTTTCATCTGCACCTTTTGGCTTGTCGCCTTATCGGCGAAAAAGTAAAGCAAGGTTTTGGCTCTTGACAACGAAGTATATATAAGCTGCGAGTTGCCGCTATCGATGATGTCCTTGTAGTCAACAAAAAACACAATCTTTGATTCAAGCCCTTTGAATGACTGTATGGTAAAGTAACGGATGCCCTTGCCTTCTACGGCAAGCGGTGTCAGTTTGAAGCCGACTGCGGCGTTATTCATGATTGACCTGTCGAAATTCACGGGCGATATAAACACGATGTCGCTCTCGCTAAAGCCTTGGGTTAATAAAAACTGTACCGTAGTGTTTATCCTCTCGATTGCGTCTGCCTCGCTGTCGTAGCTTATC
Organism: Bacillota bacterium; assembly: GCA_009777485.1. Classification (GTDB taxonomy): domain Bacteria; phylum Bacillota; class Clostridia; order Christensenellales; family Pumilibacteraceae; genus WRAP01. The sequence goes on along the minus strand of WRLT01000009.1, from coordinate 19,878 downwards.
AAGCGGATTTCCTCGCCGTCTACGACTGCTTTGCCCGTGTTGATGTTGGTTAGGTAGTTGTTAAAGTTGGCTATCGGCTTTACATTACGGCAGTTCTTTGTTAGCTGTAATTCTGCGGGACTGTGCTTTCTTATCCTTGCCAAGTTGTTGTCGAAATTTTTGTTGAAAATGTTTTGATTGGAATCGTAAAAAATCGCCCACTTGCCATAGGACATCGTGCCTTTTAGTAGCTTATCGAAACAAGCGATGAAGTCCTCTTTGAGCAGGTCTTGTCCCTCGTCTGAAATGAGAATGTCGTAGCCGACCATTTTTCGGCTCGCCATGTATTTTACGAATTGACTCGGAAGCAATTTGTCGTAGTAGTGCTGTGCGGTGTTGTTTGGATCTATCGTGATGTAATCCGAAATCAGTCCGTGAAAACTACTAATTCTTATATTTTCGTCGGTGTTGTTGGCTTTTAGGTAGGTTGCCAAAAACTTGTTGTAGGTAAGGAATAAAATGCGGTTGCCCTCTTTGGCTTTCAGCTTTGCGTATTCCATCGCAAGGAGCGTTTTGCCGCTCCCGGCGGGCCCGCTAACGAGTAGCTTGGGGTTGTTTTTTAATCCTTCCAAAACATCGGCTTGCTCTGCGGTAAGCCGCACCAATTCCCTCTCGGCTTGTTGCGAGTATAAACTGAGTAGCGGAACGAAGTTCAAGTCCTCTCGGATTTGTTCTCGTATCGCCTCTATCTCGGTTGACTTTAGGAGTCTTGGCTGATACCTGAATTTGCTGTCCCAATAAGTGTGGCAGGCTTTTAGATAAGCGGCAAAGTCGCCGCCGTTTGTTATGTCCATCTGCACTTCGGGTATGACCGACACATTGCTCGACCTAAATTCGATGTCGGGGAATATTACGCCACAAGCAAAACTGATTTTGCCGAATGTGGCGAGTGAATCCTTGATTGAGTGCATCGCTCCGACCGCTTGCTCAAAGGGTCCTTGATTCCGCGTGTTCGCCTTTCCAAATCGGTTTGTAAATGTCCACACGCCGTTTTGGCATGATACTTGCCCACCCTTTATTTCGAGGCACAAAACGCCGTACTCGGTCACTACGATGAAGTCTGCCTCAGCGTATGATTTATAGTCGTGGTTAGCAAGTCCGACCGAGTGAAAACAGTAGCCGCTTAGTCCCGACTTTTTTATGAGGTCGAACACCTTTCGTTCGGCGTTGCTCTTAACCGTGCTATCTAAATACGGCGGTATCATCTTTATCATTTGAGCCACCCCAACACGCCGTTTTTCTCGTTGTCCGTTGTACCTACGACTGCCGCCCTGTCAAGCAGTAGATTTCTAAACTCGCAGCTCGTTTCGGGAATTAAGGTGCAAGCGTAGCAAGCCGCAAAGTTCAAATCGTTCACGCCTTGTTCCTCGCTTGATATGCAAAGAGGGTCCATGCTACACCAACTCGCTCTTTCTATGAGGGTGTCAATCAGCAGTTCCATGTTTTCCTTTTTGGCTTGTTCAATTAAGCCGCCAAGGCTGCCCTCGGCATCGGCTGACGATGTGTAAATAAGGATACCGTTCATCTCGGAGCCGCCCTCGTAAGTGGAATAAATCTTTTCTTTCATCGAGGCGGCTGAGTATCCGCAAATGTTTGATAGCTCTCTTATAAAAAGATGGGCAAAGGTATGGAGGAACACATACTGTGGCGAAAAATTCTCTTTGTCGTAAAAAGCCGTACCAAGACTCTTGCCCATCTTGTCGTATCTTGCTTTTGTGTAGTCTGCCCATCGCTTTAACAATGCGGCGTCGAACTCGATAAATACGCCCTCGCCCTTTTGTTCGATTGCGGGTAGCCACTCCTTTTTCTCTTTCGACAGCGGCGCTACCGCCGAGTCGTCTGCGTTCAGTCTTGTGAAGCCTGTTAGCGCCGTTACAACGGTTAGCCGCTCTACCGCCACCACTCGGCTTATTAGCTTTGAATATTTCGGTGGGATTTCCTCTGCCTTAGTAATGAAGTTGTCGCTACTCTCCGCTGTCAAGCCGCCCATGAGGGCAATATATTCCTCTTCCATTATCGACTGCACGGAGGTTGGTTGCTCGGCTTTTTTTTCTAACTTAATAAATAATTCCTCAACAAACTTTGGCGGGCAGTTTCTAAATTCGTGCTTGCCGATGATTCGGCGCACAATGTCCTTGCGAGAACTATCGGTGAAGCCACCACTCAAAAGCCCCAAGTATTTTTGTATCTCAATTGCGAGGTCGCTGCTAAACGGCGGCACGGTTAATGCGCTTTGCGTTATCGGGAAGTAGACGTTGCTCTCGGTTCTCATACACAGCTTGAGCGTTTCGGCGCAGTCGTCCTCTTTATCACCAAGCCACGGTCGATTGCCGCTACATCTATAATTCGCCAATGCATGGAAAGCCGAGGCTGTTCTCATGCTTCGCTTTGCGCCGCATCCCTCAGCCATGCACTCAATCCAAAGGTTTGCCATGTCGGTTCGGTTGTTTGTAAAATACATTTTGAGTTTGTTGGGGGCGCAACAATCCGCCCCTTTGCCTCTATATTCCTCGTTCTCTTGGCCGTGAACCCACCACGAAAACGGGAAGTCCTCGATGTGTCCTTTGGGGCATACGGCAACAAAACGGGACGGCACGAGGTCTTTGCCGCACACACAATTCAGTTTCCCCTTTTTGAAAAACCGTCCCTCTTCACTTATCAGCCTACGGCAATGTAGGCAGTAAAGTGTTTTTGGAAACAAGGTTGCTTCAATGTCGGCATTCGTAGGTCCAAAGGATTTCTTTTCCTCCGGCTTCGGCTTGATGAAATATTTGACATTAAGTAGGTTTTCGAGGTTCTTGTTGTTTAGGCGGTAGGGATTGTCAAAGTCCCCGTTCGCCCATGTCCAAGTATCTGTTCCCAAAATCATCGCTGTGGTATCGACAAAATCAATCATCGAGCCGATGCCAAATGCGAACATGAGTTGGCTTTGTCTGACGCTACCAACGACTTCTATTCTTGCTGCGGCAGGGCTTGCACCGTTTGACTTTTTTCCTATTTTCATCCCCTACCTCCTCACGAAAATGTTCGAGCTGCTGTCGACATTCCTTACTGAATTTAGCGTTTTGTAAGCGGTGTCATCCTCTTCCTCTGCAGCTGTCAAAAGTGCAATATAATTGCCTTGACCTCGACCCTCTTTCTTGATATCATAGACCAATTTACCGCCCTCGTATTCATCCCAACTCTTTATAAAGTTGTCAAGGTATTCCGTAGCGAATTTTACAGCGGCTGGCTGAACCTGATTTATCCTTTCTAAAAGGTAAGCCCTCAATGCGATGACTGTGGGGTTGGTCTTTCGGAAGTTGCTTGCCCCTCGGTTCGTGTTAAGTCCCGGCACCGTGTGGCGAACTAAGGCGACAAAAACCGAATGCAAAGCCTTCTCTATGCTTCTTATCGAAAACGGCGTGACGCTTGTCGCTTCGACATACTTATAAAAGTTGTTGTGGTAGTCGTAGAAGTTTTCGTAAAACGACCTATCTCGTGACCTAAACGAGTTTAAGCCTGCAAACACAATGCCGGGGTTTGAGCGGCCGACGCGGCTCGTTGATTGGATGTACTCGGAATTGCTCTTTGGCTGTCCGTAAACGAGCATCGTGCCTAAGCGGTCGATGTCTACGCCGACCGAGAACATATTCGAGGCAAGCACGTAGTTGTATACCAAATCCTCTCTGCCGACCCCTGTGTCCGTTAGGGCGATGTTTAAATGGTCGAGAATTTTCTTTATTTCAAAGGCGCTACGGCGGCTTGTAAGTTCGGCGGTGCGAGTCTGCCTTGGTTCTTTATGCGGCGGGAATAAATTAAATTGATACCCTCTTACGATTTCCTTTTCCTCGAACCTGTCCTTCTCGCCTTCCTCCGACACCTTAATTTTTTTCGTGTACTTGTATTTTGGCAAGCCTAACACATCGGCATAACGCTTGAATTTCGTGTTAAGCAGCGAGTCGATGTGAGCTTCCATTCTTTCTCGAAGGGCGGTTGACGATGTCCCCAAATCTCGGAGAGCATTAAAGTAGCCGACCATCGTGTAGTAATGGTCTATGATGCTAAGGTCTGTTTTCTTAAAATACAGGAGGTAGTTTGCAAGACTCACAGCCGAGAAAGTTCTTAGGAACAAGTCTAGCATACTGCCGCCTTGCTCGGTTATGCCGATGTAGGTTCTTACGGGTCTTTCATCTCTTGTCGCCCTCTCTGCAAAAAACGATGATGTCGAATCTATGCCGTTGGGCGGGAATTGAAAAATATCTCTATTGTAGAGGTTCTTTATCTGATACTTTGACCGCTTGACCGTTGCCGTTGAGGCAATAACTTTTGGCTTGTGCGTACCGCTACAACACAGCTTGTCTACGGCTGATTCGTAAATCCCCGTTAGTGTTCCTAAGGGTCCCGATATGAGGTGTAACTCGTCTTGTATGATTAGCCTCGGTGGGTTGCTGTTTGTGCCGCCAAAAAGTGCGGACGTTCTTTCCTCCCACACGATTCTCGCAAACTTGTCAACCGTGCTTATTACGAGGGTTGGTCGCTTATTGTAGATGTCGTCATCCACAATATAAATGGGAAGATTGTTTCCGAAACACCCGTTGGGGCATTTGATAATCATTTCGGCTTGGTCAGGCGTGAAGTAATTTGTAGCGTCTAACGACTTGCCGCAATGCGGACAAGCGGTGATTTGTATCGGGTTGCTTGTGCTTGCGACATATTCCTCCGCTTTTATCATCTCTAAAATTTCGGCGGCACCTTTTGATGTCTGTGTGCTTTTGATTCGGTTTGGCGAACTTTCGCCCCCAATCCAAAGCCCTATGGATATTTCGCTATCGCCCATTCTCTCTGCCTTACGGATGTCCTCGCAAGCACAAATCAAGGCTGCGGCTCTTTCAAACTGCTGAATGGTCAAAAGCCTTAAAGTGTACCGCATCAAAACCGTTACGCCGTGATTCATCTGCGGTTTGGTTATTCTCTCATAAAAAATTATGAATGCCGACACGGCAAGGTACGCCTCGGTCTTGCCGCCGCCTGTCGGGAAGTATAACAAGTCCACCGCATCGTTGAAATTGCCGTTGCCGCCTGCGATGTCGGGAATTATCATGATGAGGTAGAAAAGCTGAAACGGATACCACTTGGGGTCGCCGCTGAATTCCGCTCGTGTAGCTATCTTTCCTTTTTTTAAGTCCATGCTGATTCTTTGTTCTCGCATCGACTTGTTACAAAGCGTAAAGGCTCGCCAAGCGTTTGAGTTCGTTGCAAGCACCTCGATTCCCTTTTCGATTCGTGCTATGCAGGTATCAATATTTTCTATCGACTTTTTGGCGGCAGCTTTGAATGTGGTAAACCTTGCGGATACGGTGTTCTCGCTTGCCCTAAAATCTCGGTAGCTACCGAGGAATGCTTTCAGCTTTTCTATGATTTCGCTTTTACTTGCGGTGTATAGATACTGCAAGCTGAACAGCTTCTCGTCTGCCGATTCGAGCGACTTCATTTGATTAACTTCCACCGTTGGCACAAAGCACGAGATAATTTCCCTTGGGTTGTCGTGGTTTGTCGCTCTTGCCGCACAGCCGTGTCCTTGGGCGAAGTTCTTAACTGTGCGGTACTGCATCCTTAAAATTTGACCCTCGATGTCCTCGCCTGAAAACTCTTGCTCTATCGCCAAAAACGGCTTGCTTGCAATTAGCCTTAGTTCGCATTGGAACAAGGTGCTTTCGCTTTCGGGGATTTCCTTTTGTGCCGCTATCACTAAATTTGTAACGGTGAATGTGATAAGTCGCTTGCCGCTCTTATTTCGTCTGCGGCTCGTGGCAATTATCTCAATCCCCTTGCCGTCAAGGCTCGTACTATCTATCGGCTTGTATTGTAGCCGCTCTCTTGAAAAATCAAATTCGAGTTCTACGATTTCGGGCTTTCTCTCAAATTTATGAATGACTTTCTTTTTTTCGTTATTCTCGCCGTACCTGACTTCCTCCTCGGAATGAATGTACTTTGCGTATTTAAAAATGACCTTAACCGACTTTTCGTCATCTGCCAAAATACAACTGATGCCCATCGTTGAAGGCTTTCGTACAGCGGCGGTGTTAACTGCGCCTGTGCTAATCTCATCATCGATGTCCATTAGGTTGTCGACTGCCGCATCGTCCTCGCTCTCGTCCTCAGTCGAAGGCAAGTCCAACAAGCCTATGTTTCTTGGCTCAGATGCGTCCTCGCCGCTTTTATTTCTTTTCGGCCACAAAATACCCGTCACATAAGTGTGTATCGGGTACACCTCGATTACCTCGTTTTCGTCAACGGGTCCGACTAATTCTTTTCGCACGATGTCCAAGATGAATTCTTGTGCCTCGTAGTATTTGTCAAATCTACCCATCGCTTATTCCTCCATCGGCCGTGAGTAACCGCAAAAATCTACGCCTAGCCAAAATCCTGATTTCGAGTACGGCTCTGCTGTGCTTGCGTGGACACCCCTGTTTACGACGGTTATTACATCGCTGACATAAATGTCCACGAACCGATTGTAATCGGTTAGGTAGTGCGGAATGCTTTTTTTGAACCATGACACATAACTCCAATGTGTTTCAAATGCCGCATGATTCATGCTGCCGATAACTCGGTCGTGATGAAAAATCTTATAAATGCCATCCTCTAACCAAACCGTTAGGCTGTCGCCTCGCTTTACCTTGTAGCGAATATAATCTTGGTTCGCTCGTACTGCGGCATCGCTTCCAAAAAGTCTTTTGTCAACAAAACTCAGCATATCTATGTCGCCGTCCAAGCCGAGTTCGTACTTGGTTACTCGGTTTTTGCACCTTAGGAAACGCCCTGTTTTTGTTTTTTCATCGTAGGTCGACGATTCAATTTTTACCACGATTCCGCTCTTGGCTCTTGTAAGGGCAACATAATATACTTTGATTTCGGCGGTATCGTTCTTTCCCGCCTTCGGTTTGATTTTTGACAGCTTGATTAAAACCTCATCGTATTCTTTGCCCTTGGCTTTGTGTATCGTTGATATTGTTACGGTCGAATCGTTTGTATTTATCAATTCCTCGGCTGCACCGCCCTCCCAAAGCATTTGCTTGCGAACTTCTGCCAACTCGACAAAACCTTGCTTGCGCGGGTCTAATTTATGCAATGCGTTCCAAAGCCTTCTAGCTTCCTTGTCCTCAACACCGTTCTCTTGCGCTAACTGCAAAAATGTCCTTTGCGATATATCCTTTTCAGGGTAAGTCGAAAGAATGTATGCCAACTCTTTTGTGTAGGCCGTCTTTCTGCTGTTGCCAAGCAAAAGGTGTTCGACTGCGTTTTTCGCCGTATACAAGTCTTGACTTATGCTGTAAGCGTCGCCGTTTGACCACGAAAGAATTGCCCGCTCGCCAGAGCAACACTCTATCATTTCATCGATGGTCATGTTGCCTACGCTAAACTTTTTTATTATGCGTTGTAATTCTCGCTTTTGCCCTTTGATGCCGTCAGATAGCATTGCTTGCCTTAGCGGCACGATTTCGGTTTGAATTGCAGTTTTTTGTCGGTAGTTCTTTGTCAGTTCGTACTGCTTCAATTCCTTGCCAAATCTATCGTCAAGCCATGCAAAAAACTTTGCCGCATTCAGTTGGTCATCGTCTACTTGATAATCGTATATTGCTTGGCATTGGTCGCCGAGCAACAAAAAGCCGCAGCTTATCTTGTCGAGCAAGCACTTTACCATTTCGGCTCTGTCGCCTACGAGGTCTTGTATCTCGTCGACAACGAGGTAGCTTAGGTTGTCGTCTATTTCCTCAGGGTGCTGTGTAAACCTACGAATAAACCGCCGAATTCTTTCATCGTAGTCTGCGTATTGCAGGTTGATGTTTTGGTCGGCTTCCTTTAGGTAGTAGGTCGCAAACGAGTCGAAGGTTCTAATGTCGATTTGCTCGGCATCGTAATCTAAGCCGCCCGCAAGGATTTCGTCTTTCAACCTTTTGCGGATTACTTTGACCGCCGCCCTTGAAAAACATAAAACCAATATTTCGTCTGGCTTTGTCAGGGCATGTTTCAAAATGTATTTTAGCCGCTCTATGACGGTGTGTGTCTTGCCCGTGCCTGCCCCGCCATTTACAAGGATACGTTCCTCAATTGCCGCCGTGATTATCCCGTCGGCGCTGTCTATCTTCACAAGATTTTTAAGGGTGTAGTCTGGTGTAACCTCGCCATCCTCAAATTCGATTGTGTCATCGTACTCTGGCTCAACCACGGGTTCTACGTTTGGTTGCGGCTTTACTGTGCCGCCAATTATGTTGTCAGGATGTTCCCAACCGCCGCTAAAACCGCCGCCTCTTGTGTGCCCTCTTACCCAAGTTGTAGTGCCGTCTGGCAACCTACGCTCATGCCCCCGAACACTGTGTTCCTCTTTCCATCCCTTGTAGCTGTGCCATGAGTTGTCCTCATGCTGTGGAGCGGTCGGAATAAACGGCGTAATCTTTACAACCTCCGGCGGCTTGACGGGCGAATCGCCGAAGTATCCAAAATCAATTCTGCCCGTGTCTACAACCGTGCGCGGCGGGGGCGCGTCTGGCTCGTACTCCAAGGTTACTTCTCTAAAATATGGGTGGCTACTGCATATCGAATATCTTGAGCATTCTTTATGTTGGCACTTGCAAACACAAATTTTCTTTCCGTTCTCGGTTACGATGCCATGTGTATGACGGTCTATTATTTCAACGGTGTCATCCCTTACCCTTTTTGCTAAAGCACAACTCATTCCCTGATCGGCAAATTTTCTTTGCCAATCAAGCAAAATGCCGCTACTGCGTCTGTGGATATGCAGTAGCGTTTTGGCGTCCGAAACCTGCTTCATGAATTCCTTTGAACTCTTGCCATCAGCATTCAGCACATACAAATTGCTTTTGAATTGCAGGTTGCTTGCTTTCATTAGTCGAGTTCCTCTGTGTAATCGCATTTGTCGATTTGAGAAATATCGTAGTAAAAGTTAAGCCCTCGGATTTCCAAGTTTTTCGGCTCCGTCATCGCCATTCGGTATCTGCTGTCAAGCGTAATCTGGGCGACCAAATCATTGTCGACTCTTGCGGTAACATAGTAGCTTTCGCCGTCGTACCCTTTTGAATTCATTGAGCTTCTAAGCAACAGGTTGTTCTTGTCATCGCAAAAAATGAAGCTTGCGCTCTCTGCATCGTCTATGGTTCCAAACGACACGGTGTGCGGTTCAATCGGTATCTGCATCCCTTTTTTCAAAATCGGATACGGCGTACCGTCACTCATCACAAGGCTGATGTCTTGGTTTAAGGTGTAGCCGCAATCCAAAGTGTCGATTATTGCCGCCCCCTCGGATACCGACCATTGCACCTTTTCGGGGTAAACGATTTTGATTTGATGACGGAATGCCAATTCCTCTTCCAAGTATTCTCTAAGCGGCAAAAGGTTTGTACTGCCGCCGACCATGATGATTGCACCGAGCATCTTAATGCTCATCTCGGCTTTGTCCAATACCGTCTTGATTAGCCCCGTTGCATCGCCAACAACTGCTTTTATCAGTTCGCAAAAGGTTTCGTAATCGATATCGCAACGGACTCTCTTTTCGCCACAGTAGTCAAGCATGAACACTTTTTGCGACTCATCGATATTGTCCTCCTCGCTAAAATTGATTTTTACCTTTTCTGCTTCGGTAAGGATTTTAATTCTATCCTTGGGGCTTAGTTCTTTGTAGCTTACTTGTATTTCGCTGTACTCGCCGCTTGTGACCATCTTTTGATGCAAATACTCGGCAATGAGTTCGTCTATTCTATCGCCCGCCACAGCCCAACCTGCGGTTGCGAGTTCGTTTATTCGACCGAGTGATTTGTCGATGTTTAGGAGGCTTATGTCTAATGTACCGCCGCCCCAATCGAACACCATGACATTTGATAGGCTCTCGACTTTCTTGCGGTTGCTTATGTAAGCCGCTGTTGACTCGCTTATGATTTTGTTTACTTTAATGCCCGTTTTGCGAAATGCCCCTATCAGCATTTTTCGCTGGTATAATGAAAAATCGACGGGGACGGCTATTGTCGCTTCCGTGATTTCGACCGGGTGTTCTCGATATTCTTTTATAAACTTTTTGATTGCTTTCATTAAGCCGCCGATTATTGCATCGGGCTTGAAAGCTTTGCCAAAAATCTGGAACTCTCGTTCCTCATCGGCTGTTGATGTTTTTAATGATTTTATTATGACTTCGCCTTTTTCCTCAAATTCGGCAATGTGCGACTTGACCTTTCTACCAAACTTGACCTTTAATGCGCCGCTATCATCTCTGCCTATCGACAAAATCGAGGGGAACGGAACACCCTCCTCGCCGTAACGCACGGGGAATCTTTTTTTCAAGACCTCGTCTATGATTAAGCCTGTAATCGAAATGTTTGTCGTTCCGAAGTCAATGCCGATATGCAATTTTTGACTGCCGCTTTTTTCCATTGTCCCCTCTTTCGGTTTAGATTTCTATTCCGTTCTTTTTTAGCGTCTTTTGGACTTCATCAAGTATCAAAATCAAAATCTCGTAGTAGTCCATGTCTGGATGTTTACTTTTTATCTCGGCAAACTTTTCAAACTCGCCTTTCAGCCTCGTCGATAGCTTTCCTTTTAGGCTGTCCATCTCTTGTTGTCCTGCCGCCCCGTAGCCTGAGGCAATGTTTTCGAGCCGTGCCTGCAAGTCAGCATTTGCCCTTTCGAGTGCGGCTTTTTCTTTTTGCAACTTTTCGATATCGGATTCGGCTTTATAAAGTTTATCTTTTAGGATGCCGCCCTGCGATTCGAGCGAGGCGACGGTGTTTCTTAGTCTTGCAATTTCAGCGTTTTTTTCTTGCAATTCCGCTGTCAATCTTTTGACCTCTGCCTCGGCGGTTTTTAGTAGTTCGACTTGGGCATCTCTTGCCGATGCAACCTCTTTGTGCTTGTCTACCGCCATTGCAAGGATTTCCTCGAATGTAGGCGGCTTTTTAGGTGCGGCTTTTTTTTCAACCTTTTCGGATGCCGCATCGATTGTTACGGGCATTTCCTTTGGCAATCCCAAACGGTTTAAATCATAAAACTTGGTGATGTTCGAGAGTAATTCGCTACTCTTGTTGTAATCGAGGTATCTTAGCAAGAACGTCGCAAAAATATTAAGGTTGCGTTTTTGCTCCTCGTCGAATGTTACAAGGAATGCCGCAAAACTGCATTCTTTAATCATTTTGTCTAAGCCCTGAAAAATCTGCTTGTTGATGGGTTTTTTGATTAGATCGGTTTCCATTTTTGAAAATAAAAGGTCAAAGGCTCGTTTACGGTCGTCTATGCGAATAAACGAGTGATAGGCTCTAAAAAGATGACCAAATTTTATCGGCTCTATTTTCTCAATGAGCCGTGTTACAAACTCGTCTTTCTCTTTCGCCGTCTTTCCCTCTAAGGCTTGCGAAAAATAGCCGCCCAACACATCTTGGGGGAATGCCAATAATTTCGCAACGATTGTTTCAATCGGGGTGTCGCTTTCTAATTGGCAGAAAATCTGCACAATGTTTTCTTTCGCTGTTTTCGACAAATCTTTCTTGCCGATAAATGGTTCTATATCTTTTAATGTACTCATTCTAACTCCTTACCTTTCGGTTATTTTTCAAAGCTGATGCCCTGCTCTTTGCAAAAATCATCAAATTTACGGCGTACCAAAAAACTCGGCTTGTGACGCTCTTGTTCCCATCGATTGACCGTGTAATATTTGACACCACACTTATCGGCAAGCTGTTTTTGTGTAAGTTGCAATCGCCCTCGCACTTCTTTGACCATGTCGCTGAATTTCATTTTAACCTCATTTTTCGCTTAATCAAGATATGATAAAGTATAACACGAAAAAATTAAAAACACAAGCCGTTTTCCTATGTTTTAGCAAAATCCGCGATTTCACTTTTCCCAAACAGGGAAAAATTTAGTTGAATAACCCCGCAAAAATTTTTATTTTTACGGGGTTATTCATGGTGCGGATGAAAGGATTTGAACCTTCACGTCGTGGACACCGGATTCTAAGTCCGGCGCGTCTGCCAGTTCCGCCACATCCGCAAAATATTTAGCATTGTTTTAGTAAATCCGTCAGCGCGGCAGCACGGTGGCTTACCTTGTTTTTTTCTTCCGCGCTTGCCAAACCAAACGATTTATTAAGCTGATAAGAGTAAAACACAGGGTCGTAGCCGAAGCCTTGCGTGCCTTGCGGCTCTAAGAGAATTTCGCCGTGTGTTTCACCAAAGCCCGTAAGATACTGCCCCGCTGTGTAGTACAACACCACGCAGGCGGCGAATTTTGCGCGGCGGTTTTGTACGGCGGTTAGGTTTTTTAAAAGCAGGTCGATGTTTTGAAAGTCGGTTGCGTCATCCCTAGCGTACCGTGCCGAATACACGCCCGGCGCACCGTCTAACGCCTCTACGCAAAGCCCCGAATCATCGGCTAATGCAGGCTTTTTAGTAAACTCGTACACCGCCTTTGCTTTAATCAGTGCGTTTTCTAAAAAGGTTTTGCCCGTTTCCTCTATTTCGGCGCAAAAGCCGCTTTGGCTAAGCGGAATAAGCGTAACGCCGCCGCCCAGTATCGCTTGAAATTCTTTCAGCTTGCCTACATTAGAGGTTGCCGCAACGATTTCGCTAAAACGCATACGCTAAGTATAGCGCAACGCACGTGCGCTTGTCAACCTATTTTGCACCCTACAAAGAGGGGAATTTTTTAACGGATTCTTTTTTTTAGTACAATAAAAAAAGGGCTGCCTATATTTTTTAAGACAGTCCCTTTACTTGCATGAGGATTTGCAAAGCGTAGTGCTTTTCAAGCCAAATTTGCAAATCCTACAATAGGATGCAGATTACTCCGCCCTTGCCCTCGTTGACAATTCTGGAAAGCGTGCGGCGCATTTTTTTCTGCGCGTCTTCGGGCATAGAAGAAATTTTGTTTTGCAGATTTTCGTTGACTAATAGGTGCAACGATTTTCCAAACATATTAGTTTCCCAAATGCTGCGCGGATTATGCTCGAATTCTTTTAGTAGAAAGCCTAACATTTCCTCGCTTTGCTGTTCGGTGCCCAATACGGGGCTTACTTCGGTGTTGATATCTACTTGCATAATGTGTAAGCTAGGCGCGCTTGCTTTAAGCCTTACGCCGTAGCGTGCGCCCTGACGGACAATTTGCGGCTCTTCTAACGTCATTTCGTCCATTGTAGGCGTTACAATTCCGTAGCCGCGCGTGCGTACCTCGTCTAGCGCGCGCCGTATTTTATCGTAGGCTTTTTTGGCTTCGGCAAGCTCTTTAACATGCGACATCAGCGTAAAATCGTCGTCGATTTGTATGCCGCACTCCGCGCTTAACGCCTTATAAAACAGTGACGGCTTTGCCGCTAGATTATACAGTACGCGCCCCGTACCCAGCTCTACCGACTCGATGGTAATTGCATCAAAATCGTCGTTTTCGATAAACGCATCGCTTAGGATTTTGTAATCGGACATTTTAGCCATGCCCGTAGTAAGCGACGCAAGCTTTTCGGAGATGTTTGCGATTACCTCGTTTTCTAACGGCAAGGCTTGCAACCAGCGGTCGATTTTTACATCTACGCCGCGCAACGGAAACTCGTATAAAAGCCGCTCGAAAATTCCGTTGATGTCTGCCTCGCTTAATGCAGACGCATCCAACGGCAATACGGGCGTACAGTATTTTTCTTCTAACGCCGCAGCAAGCTTTTTAGTTTCCGCGCTTTTTACCGAAGTAGTGTTTAGCACAATCACAAACGGCTTGCCTAACGCTTTAAGCTCGGATATTACGCGCTCCTCAGCAGCGACATAGGACGAACGCGGAATATCGGTGGTGATACTGCCGTCGGTAGTCATAACAATGCCGATGGTAGCGTGGTCGGTAATCACTTTACGCGTTCCGTAATCCGCCGCGTCGTTAAACGGCATTTCCTGCTCGCTCCACGGGGTTTTTACCATGCGGGGCTTATCGCCGTCCATGTGGCCTGTCGCGCCCTCAATTAAATAGCCTACGCAATCCACAAGCCGCACCTTAACGTCGATATTTTCAGACACCGTTAAGCTAATCGCCTCGTTGGGTACAAATTTCGGCTGCGTAGTCATAATGGTTTTACCGTTCGCGCTTTGCGGCAGCTCGTCTTCCATACGCTCTTTTGCGTGCTTACCCTTGATTTTGGGCATGATAAGCCTATTCATAAAGCTCGTAATGAATGTGGATTTGCCCGAACGTACAGGCCCGACAACACCTACATAGATATCGCCTCCCGTGCGTTCTGAAATGTCCTTGTAAATATCGAATACTTCCATACTGCTTTCCTCGTTGACTCCTTTTTGAAACAGATTATTAGAATATATGCCTCAAGGATAGCAAAATATGAATTAAATTACGATAAAAAATCAGATTCGTCTTCGGAAGGCTCGTCCTTTTTTTCAGGAGACGGTTTTAACACCAATCCCGCAATGGTTATTCCTAACCCCGCACCGCAATAGATTATGCCTAATATGCCTACTATCGGGTCGCCTACCGCAAGCGCACTAGTAAAGCCGATAATAAAAATCAGCGTCATAACGCCGAACAAAGCAATCAGCGTAATAATAAATTTGGTGTGTGTGCGGTTGCGGTGAAGCATAATGCCAAAAAAGATAAACGCCGCCGTAAACAACACAATAAATACCGTGCCCAGTATTACTGCGCCGAATTCAGCCGTGCCTGCCCGCCCGTCTTTTACATATTCGGCTATTTGCGTAAAGCCGAAAATCGCGTTTAAAAAAAGCAGACCTCCAAACAAAATTGCCATAACCGCGCTGATAAATAAAAGCAGTTTCTTTTTATCGTTCATGATACCGTTTCTCCTTGTTCGGCTTCTTTATTCATTTCCTCTAAGCTTTTTTTAGCGGAACGGTTTTTGCCGAATAACACCGTTCTGCTTTCTGTTCCGTAAAACAGCTTGTATACGTTTTTGCGGTGCGTAAACACGATAAATAGTATGGTTGCAAACACGATTACCATGCTTGCTATTCGGTCGGCGTCTAAACCGAATTCTAACGCGGCAGCGGATATTCTAAACGCCTCAAAGCCTAGCGGAAACCCTATAATAATAAACGACGCAATCGAACCCAATTTAAAGAAAATTAAAAAGACTATGCCTATCGTTAACGTAATAAGGGCAACTATCGGCTGTGCTACCAAACAAACACCTATGGCGCACGCTACACCCTTTCCGCCCTTAAACTTTAAAAATACAGGAAAGACATGCCCCAGTATTACGCCGAAACCGCCTACATACAGCCCCAACCTGTCGCCGCCTTGCATAACAATTCCCGTAAGCGTTACGGGGTCGGACGAAGCAAAGCTTAATCCGTCTATTAAAAACCAACCCAAAATACACGGAATCGCGCCCTTTAAAATATCTAAAATCAGCGTTAAAATGCCTAAGCCTCTGCCAAAGCTGCGCAGCATATTCATAGTGCCGGGATTTCCGCTGCCTACCTCGCGTATGCTTTTTTTCTGAAACTTAGTAATCAGCAGCGCCCAATTGATGTTGCCGAATAAATACGCGCCTACCGCTACTAATACAATGATTAATGCCCGCATAAATAAAACTCCTTTTAGGCGTCAAAGCCCTCGTTATCGGCTTTTCTGTTTTTAAAAACCAACCGAATCGGTGTACCCGTAAAATCCGCCGCGCGGCGCAAACAGTTTTCTAAATACCTTTTATACGAAAAATGCACCAGGCTTTCATCGTTTACAAACAATACAAACGTAGGCGGACAAACCGAAGCCTGCGTTGCGTAATAAATTTTTAACCGCCTGCCTTGCGCGGAGGGCGGCTGATTCATAGCTACGGCATCCATGAGTATTTCGTTTAACGTGCCCGTTGTAATGCGGCGGCAGGCGTTTGCATACGCGTCCTCAACCACCGCCAGTATTTTTTCTACACGCTGACCCGATAAAGCGGAAACATAGATAGATTTATAATAATCCATAAACGCTAAATCGGCTTGCAAAACCTTTTCGAATTTGTTGGAGGAGAAAGTATCCTTTTGCACCGCATCCCATTTATTCAGCACGATAACGCCGGGCTTGCCCTCCTCGTGCGCGATACCTGCAATGCGGATATCCTGTTCGGAAATTTCTTCGGACGCATCAAACACCGTTAGCACAACATCCGCGCGCTTAATAGCGGTTAGCGCGCGCAGCACCGAATAGCTTTCTACCGATTCGCTTTCGATTCCGCGCTTGCGGCGCATGCCCGCAGTGTCTATCAGTATATATTCTTTTTCACCGCGTGTAAAGGGCGTATCGATTGCATCGCGCGTTGTGCCCGCCGTTTGACTGACAATTACGCGTTCAAACCCTAAAATGCGGTTCACTAAGGAAGATTTTCCTACATTCGGCTTGCCCGCAACCGCGATTTTTAAAGCAGCTGTCGGCAAAGATTCGGCTTTGTGCTTAAAATGCTTAACCACCTCGTCCAGTAAATCTCCTAAGCCCTTGCCTTGTTCGCACGATATTGCCAAAGGCTCGCCTAAGCCTAAGCTGTAAAAATCATACGTTTTTTCTACCTCGTAGTTGTCTAGCTTATTTACTGCCAACACAACGGGCTTTTTAGTGCCGCGCAAAAATTCGGCAATATCGTAATCGGTCGGCAGCAAACCGTCTTTTCCGTCAACTAAAAATACGATTACATCGGCAGTATCGGCGGCAAGCTCGGCCTGCAAACGGATTTGGTTAGCAAAAACATCGTCCGATTTAGTTAAAATACCGCCCGTATCAATCAGCGTAAAATGATAGCCGCACCACTCCGCATCTGCGTAAATGCGGTCGCGCGTTACGCCCGGCGTATCCTTTACAATCGAAATACGCTTGCCGCAAAGCTTATTAAAAAAAGTTGATTTGCCCACGTTGGGTCTGCCCACTACGGCAACAACGGGTTTAACCATGCACGATTCCTCTTACAAAAGATTCTCCGTCCGACGGAATGATGTGAATACTAACGCCTAATATACGGCTTAATTCGGCGCGGGTCATATTGTCTAAAAATTCTTCGCCGCCCTCGCGGAACATAACCGACGGCAATAAAAGCTTATCTTGCAGCGGCTTTTCCTTTAACGCATAAGCTAAATCGCTGCCCGTCAATAAGCCCGCAACCGTAACGGAACTGCCGAAAAAGCGGTTTTCTACCCTATGCACCAGCACCTCCGAACCGAATTTTTGTGCTACCCTTTCGGCAGCCTTTTGAATAAACGGATACGCGGCAACGCCCGTAGCAACCGACACGGATTTTTGCGGCGCGTTTTTTTTGCGCTTAATACTGCTTAATGCGTAAGATAAATCCGCCTCAAACCGCGCCGTAAGACCTACGCCGTTTTCGATTTGCGGATAGCCCTCGTAAAACTCCTCCGTTAAAACGGGTTCTTTTTCGGCAAGCAAATAAAATTCGTCCGCTACCCACACAAACCGTGTGCCCTTTTCGGCTAAAAAGTCGTTTTGCAGCCGCTCGGTAAGGCTTAAAATTCTTTCGGCGTCCGCCTTAGTAACGGCGCGCACTTCGGGATTACAATACCTTGTAAGCCCTACGGGAACAACCGCTAAGCTTTGGCAGTACGGGGCAAGCGCGCGCGCGGAAACTTCGATATCCTCGTTATAATCGGGGCAATATACAATTTGCGTGTGCAGCTGTATGCCCGCATCAAAAAGCTGCTTAATCAGCGGCAGAATGCTAGGGGCTTCGGGATTGCGCAGCATTTTTCGGCGCAAACCGTCGCATACGGTATGTACGCTGAGGTATAACGGAGAAAGCCGCAGCCGCTTAATCCGCGCGATACAAAAATCGGTAAGATTAGTGCCCGTTATATAGGTGCCGTTTAAAAAACTAAAACGGTAATCGTCGTCTTTGACGCGCAAAGAAGGGCGCAAGGCTGTATCGGGAGGCATTTGCGAAACAAAACAAAATATGCAGTTATTGCAGCAATTTTTTAAGGTTATATAGTCGTCCTTAAAGCTAAGCCCTAACGATTCGCCTTCCGCTTTATTTGGTTTAAAGCTTTTTAATTGTCCGCTTTTTGTGCGGATTTGCATTTCAACGCAGTTTGCGGCATCGTAAAATTGATAATCTAAAATATCCGTTACAGGAAAGCCGCCTAAACTTATAAGGCTGTCGCCTGCCTTAATGCCCATTTGTTCTGCAATCGATTTCTTTTTTACGCCGCTGATTACCACACGCTTAGTATATCATACGCAGAAATGTTTGTCTAATGTATTTATTATTTTTTTCAAGAGGGGAATTTTTCTGCGGTTTGTTTTTAAAAAGTTTCCCTTACTCTTCGTTAAAAAAATTATTTAACTCTTTGTCTATTTTTTCGTTTTCTTTTTCTACGCTTGCGTCTTTAAGCAGCGTATCTTCGGCAAACTCGGCTTGTAATACGCGCTTAGAAACGCGTTTTTGGTGCATGGTGCGCTTAATCGCTTGCACCGCTTCTAACAATACAATTCCTACCACCGCCGCCAGCACAACCGAATCAAACACGCCAAACGAACCAAACGCAATCGGCGCGCCGTACACAAAACGTAAAATGATATTATTGATTATATCGCCTAGCACCACGCCGCCCAAAGCGCCCGCTAAGGTTGCCGCGCGGGTTCTGCCTGCCAAATACGCGGCAATTCCGCACGCAAGGCCCGTAACCACGCTTAAAACAAAGTAAAGCCCCTCCGAATTCGGACGCAGCAGCATACGCGCCGCCACTGAAATCCCCGCAACGGCAAAAACGGCTAACAGGGTGCGCAGTTTTTCTTTTTTTACGGGCGAAACGATTAGCAAAATCACAAAAAGCGACGCAGGCACTAAAAATCCGCCTACGTGCAGCGTAACGCGCGTACCGATAGGAATTACAGGAACTACCGCCCCGATAACAAAAGCCAAAATCAATAAAAATGCCAGCCAATCGGGAATGCCGATTTTGCGGAAAAAACGTTCGGAAAACCCAAAAAACGTGAGTACAGCCAAAACAGCCAATAAAAGCAACCCTACTAATAACATAAAAGCGAACCTACTGTTAGTATTTAAGTAGGTTCGCCCATTTTGGGTTATTTTATCCCTGTTGGGTTTGTTTTGTTTTTAGTACGTTTTCTTTTTTAGCCATAACTGCTTTGGGAACTATGTTTTTCTTTTTTGGTCCTAACTGCTTTGGGGCCTATACTTTTCTTTCCACCCCGTCCGCTGACGCGTCCACCCCTCAAGAGGGGAATTTTTTAACGGTTGATTTTTATAACAAATTACTTTATGTTTTAATAAAATTTTAGCCGTTAGAAAATTCCCCTACTCTATACTTGCATTTCTTTTTCTTATTTTATCGTTACCTGCTTTAATTATCGAAAACACTATGCCTGCTAATAAGCCGGCGGCTAAAAATACGATTACTACAATGTACGGCGCGTAATGGGCTGTTCTGCCGCCGCCTCCGCCGTTGCTGCCGTTTGCTGCGGATATTGCGTCTATGGCGGTGGTTTGGCGCGCGGCAACCTCGCTTAATGATACCGCGCTGTTAATGGCGTCTATGTGCAGTTGGATACTGCCCTTAAAGCCTACGGTGTTGGCGTAGAATTGCACCTGTGAAATGGCGGCGGATTTTGCCGCGAATAATTGCGCCGCCGCAGTGGTGTCGAAGTTGGGGTCTATGGCGGCGTTAATTTGATTGATTGCCCCGTTTAATTCTGCCGCGACCTCTAACATATTTACAGCGGACATAATGCTATCCGAAAATTCGCTTAACGAACCGCCGTATAAAGTATATATCGCGTGCGCTTGAACCTGCGCGATTGCCGCCGACTTAGCCGCCGCTAATTGCGCCT
>WRLT01000008.1 GCA_009777485.1 Bacillota bacterium | reverse complement strand
TCCGCTACGAAAGCTATACTACCTGCGTTGTTTATGGCGTTGAGGTATGGGGTTATACTGCCCTCGTACTCTACCAGTGCCGCGTAGGCCTCTATTTGCAGAATTGCCGCGCTTTTGGCTAGGGCTAACTGACCCTCTACGGTGGTGTCGAAGCCGGGGGCAACCGCCTCTATAATGGCGTCGATTGCACTAACCAAAGCCGCTGTAACCGCGTCTATGGTGTCGGCAGCGTTAATGGCGCTTGTAAATGCCGAAAGACTGCTAGTGTATTCTACGATTTGCACAAATGCCTCTAACTCGGCGATTGCGGCAAGCTTAGCCTCGTCAAGCTTTTCTTGCGCCAACTGTTCGGCGGCCTCTTGTGCGGCTTTTTCGGCAGCGTCCGCGTTGAGGGCGTTTAGGGCAGAAACCAAAGCGGAGGTAACTGCGGCAATATCCGCGGCGTCTTGAATTTCGTCTATATATACTTGTACATCGCCCTCGTAATCTAGTGTAGCCGCGTGCGCGTTTAGTTGTGCAACCGCCGCCGTTTTGGCAGCGTCTAACTGCGCGTCCTCTGCTTGCTGTGCCGCGCCGTCTATTAAGTTATAAAACTCGTTTTCTATATTGATAACAGGGTCTATGGTGCGTCTGCCGCCCGTAAAGGTGTCGGTTTGTACGTTTAGTACGGGCGCAAGTAAAATACCGTCCGTTTGCGTCAAGCTTGTGGCTACTACTCCTCTTCCAACGGCGGCTACTATTCCGCCCTCGATAACCACATCGGTAGACGAAACACTTGACGGGCTTTCTCCGATGCCTGTTGCAAAAACTACGCCGCCGCTTATGGTGATGCTGTCTACGCTACCCTCTTGTGCAGCACCGATACCCATCATTCGATAACCACCAATCGCTGAAACCGTACCGCCGTTTATGGTGATACTACCCATTGATAAGCCTCTGCCGCTGCCTATGCCTGCACCTAAAGAATGACCACCAATCGCTGAAACCGTACCGCCGTTTATGGTGATATTTCCGCCTCCGCCGCCTATCCCTGCACAATGATTGCCAGTACTAGTACTATTGCTTGATGCAGCTACCGCGCGAATAGTGCCGCCGTTAATGGTGATACTGCCAAAATTATCCCCGCCTATGGCATGTGATATGCTTTCGACATCAAAACCTCCGCTGTTAATGATTAGATTTCCGTCAACACGAATACCACCGCTAGAAACAGGACCCCCTGCACCTACTATTGTATTTCCTGTACCGCCAATGGTTAGGGTTGCATTTTGCGATACAACAATACACGACGCATTGGTTCTAGTGCCCAGAGAACCAGAATAAAGAATATAGTTCCTACCGTTTAAGTAAAGGCTTACGTTGGCACCAGACCCTATTATAAAAATACCGGACAAATTTATCACACTAGGCATTACGCCCATGCCGCTCGTTGTAATTGTTACTGTTGCGTTTTCTTCTACGACTATATTTGTAATCGTAGTACTATTCCCTGTTATTATGATATCCGCACCGTTGTGTACGGTTAAAACGCCTGTATCGCTATTAAAGGTTGCATTACCCCCCCCCCCCCGCGTTCCAAGCACCTGTGGATAGATTGAACGTTCCTGTGGGGTTTGCGGGCGGCATATCGGATGCGTGCGCGGTGTGTGCAGTGCGCGGGGCAAAGGCTAACAGCGGCAATACTACCGCTAAAATTAATACGGCTATCAGTGAAAGGGCGATTATGCGTTTATGCTTTTGATGTGTGCAAGGTGTTCTCATACGTATTTCTCCGTAATTTTTTGTGGGTTTTTAATACTGTATAGGCATTATACACGATAAAAATACGCATTGCAAGCATTTTTTAATAATTTGTACATAAAAAATTGTGAATTTGTTAATAATTTTTCGTTTTTCGCCGATTTTGGGTGATTTTTTGCCATTATTTGGTATTTTGGCTTTTAACAATTTTTGGGAGTGGATTTTTGGGTGGGGGTTTTTCTGCACAGTGCGAATTTAAATTCAAGCTTTTCTTTCCACCCCGCCCCTACGGGGCACCCCTCAAGAGGGGAATTTTTAACACAGAGTAACACAGAGGGACGGAGTAGTGTGCTGTTTGTGTTGAACAACGGGCGACACAGGGGGACGGGGCAAAAGTGCTGAGGCTTTGTAAAAGTATATTGGTTGCTAGCACATTTCCCCCGTCCCCCAGTTTCGCCCTTGCCGCGATTGGTACAGAGGGATTTGTTAATGGAGAATGGAGAATGGAAAATGGAGAATTGTTGCTATTATTTTATTTAATTATTTTAGCCGAAAGTTGTCAGTTATACGGGCGACACAGGGGGACGGGGCAAAGTGCTTGGGCTTTGAGTAAATTTAATGGTTGCTAGCACATTCCCCCGTCCCCCAGTTTCGCCCTTGCCGCGATTAGATTCAGAGGGTTTTTAGGGGTTGGGGTTTTTGGTAATAATGAGAATGGAGGAATTTAATTTATCAAAAGCGCGACTGAAAACTCAGCCACGCTTTGACAAATGATATGGAGGGATGATGAGAAGCAAATTAACGGAAGGACGGGTTGTCTATGATGTCCCAAGTAAGTGCGGCAGTGGTTCTGACTTTAATGCAGTCTACCGACGGTCCGCCTACGTTACCCGCCTGAAACGTATTATTAAGCGTAATTAGAGAGATGGTGTTTTCGCCTTCTAGCAGTTGTACGGTTACAGGGATTCTGTAATCTGTAAACTGCATAGCTTCTTCCGTGGAGCCTGCAAGAGAAATGGTGCCGAAATTAACGGCTGTTTCGTTAAATCTTACCGAATAATTTGAAGCATTAAATGCAACCGTTCCGAAAAGCGAACCTAGGCGCAGGATAATGGTTGCTTCTGCCGCCGCATCAGAGGTGATAACAAAATCCAAACGGAAATTGTTGGCACTGGTTGAATGGATATAATAGCCGTTGCTCCATCCGCGATTTTTGTCGGCTTGTGTTCCGTCTCCGAAAACAAGCATTACGTCCTGTATGGAGCCAGACGCCGTAATAGACGCTTTTCCGTCTAAATCGACGTATTCGGCCTCGAACACGAACTCTTTAACCCCGGGAGGAAGTTCTTCCTCGTCGTCCTTGCAACCGGCAAGCCCGAACAGCCCTACGGCGCATAAAATTACCGCCGCGATGAGTACAAACATTTTTTTCATTTTTTAGTTCTCCTTTAAAATTATTTTTTATTTTTTTATTTTTTAGTTACTCTGTGCTGTCGGATACTTCTATCGGTACAGCATTTTCCGGTGCAGTGTCCTGCGCAGTGTTTTCCGGCGAATTATTTTCCGGCGCAGCAGTTTCACGGCGGTTAGCTTTTTTAACCGACAGCGCAACCGTCATAACCCCTAAGGCGCAGCATAGTAAGAACACGCCGAAAATGGTAAGGCTTAGCCGCACAAGCCATAGCGGGATTCGGTAAGTGAACCGCACGCCCTCGCCATGTCCGTTCATGGCGTTGCTGTGTGCAACGGTGTATAAAATGTTTTTTGATGCGTTTCTAAGCGCGGCAACGGTGGTAGCGGAATTGCCCGAAGGAACCTTATTGCCCGCGCTTAAAGAGAGGTCGCCGCCCGCGCGAATCATTTGATTTACGTCCATAAAGCGGTTAGCGGGAATGTTGAAGTCGGTAATTACCATGCCCCTAAATCCCCATTCCTCGCGCAAAAGCCTGGTTAAAAGCCTATGGTCGCCGCCTGCCCAAACCGTTCCTACACGGTTAAACGCCGACATGATTGCAGTAGTTCCGCCTTCTTTAACCGCTAATTCAAACGGTAAAAAGTAAATTTCGCGCATGGACTGCTCGTTTGCCCACGTTATAAGCCCGTTTGCATCTCTGGTTGTTTCTTGGTCGTTAAGTGCGAAATGTTTTAAGTACGTATACACGCCCTTTGATTGTGCGCCGCGAATGATTGCAGACGCCATTTTGCCGCTAAAAAGCCCGTCCTCGGAATAATACTCAAAATTTCTTCCGCCGAACTGTGAACGGTGGATGTTAACGCCTGGTGCGTACCAACCTGAGTACGGCCTGCCGTCGCCCCTTTCGTCTCCGATAAGCCCCTCGTTTCCAATCATTTCGCCCATTTTAAACGCCAGCTCTTCGTTCCATGTTGCACCCACAACACACGCGCTTGCGTAATACGCTGTATCGTAAACGGCAGGATTTCCCATGAAAATAGCAAAGCCCATCGGACCGTCCGCATCGATAGTTTCCGGCTTATCGACATTTAAAAGGTGCATGGTTGTAAAGTTTCCTGTACTGACCAGTGTTCGCATTTGCTCTACCGTAAGCTGATCCATAAAATCGTCCCATAGCGGATCCTCGTATGCAATCCGTGTGCCGTCTTTTTCGATAAGTTCGTACAGCTTTATGGTTCGGTTGTATTTTATAACCCGTTGGCTCTGCGCGGGCATTTGGTTGGTATACCACGGGTCGGAGGGTGAATCTTCCGGCTCGTAATTCATTGCGCTGATAATATCTATGCTTGTTTCACGGCAGGCGTCTGTAACTAATGTGGGCCACGTACCGTCAAAATCCATACGCGTCATAAAGCCGCCGCGACTTTCAATATAGTCGCCCTCACCCTTAAACATATCTACGTTTATCGGGTTGTTTGTTGCCGAGTCTGTTTGATACCGAACTGCGGGAAGCGTATAGCTGAAGAAAGCTGTTTGCGTATTTGAATCCCGCATAACTCTAACCTGATATTCGCCCGCGTCTAATTCGTAGCCCCTAAAATCATTGCCGTTTAAATCATTCCAATCGTACGACGCCATATTGCGGACGTTAAAGGTAAGTGTGATGTCGTCGTAATCAATTCCGCCCGCTGAAATTAGCTTTGTTTTACCGAACGCGCCCAGAACCACATGCGCTTTTTCTATGCCGTTATCGGTATACGGGGCAGTAAAGTATAGCTGAACCACTTCTTTACCCGCAACCGTTCCGCTGTTTGTAACCCTGACGGTTACGGAAATCTCGTCTGTACCGTTAAGTGTTGCGTTGTTTGCATGGGCAGTTTCGGTAACCGCCCATTGAAAATTGGTATAGCTAAGACCGAAACCTAAGGGGAAAACCACGTGTGCATGGTACCAATTGTCCCAAACCGTAGTTTCGGTTCCGTTGATGTGCGGTACGGCAGTGCCGTCTGTTATGTACGGCGTATCGCCCTCGATATGGCCGCGTGTTTCCCAATAACGGTAGCCTACGTAAATGCCTTCTTCGTATTCTACAAAAAATGCGTTTCTGCTTTGGCCGTTTACCCTGTAGCGATTGCCGTTTTGTTCTAGGTTGTTGCCAAAGTTGTTCCATGTGGGGTCTGTTTTGAAATCCCGCGCGAAAACATTAACCGTTTTGCCGGAGGGATTGACTAAGCCGTTTAAAACCCGTCCCAACGCGTTAATGCCTGAAAAGCCGGGCGTGCCTATCCACAGTGCCGCTTGGATATTGGATTGGTACGCATAATGGCCGGGGTCGTCTAAAAAGCCAAGCTCCATCGAAGTGGCACAGTTAATAATTACAATTACCTTGCTGAAATGGCTGGCGGCCTCTTGCAGCATATCGGTTTCGTTTTGGTCTAGTTGAAGGTAGTGGTCGGTTACACTGCGTGCACCCGTTACAGGCTGAGAGCCCGTCCACGTTATATAGTTGGTACCGTTCCAAAACATGGTGCGCGGCAAATCGTAGCCCTCGCCCGCAAGGCGGCTGACAACTACCAACGCCGCGTCGTTGTAATTTGCGTAGCTTTGGCGTACATTTTCATAAATAGACTTAGGGGCTTCAAAAATCGGGTAGCCTGTTAGGATAGAACCCATGTCAGGCACTTCGTTTTTAGCGGTAGGCCTGTTGATGCCGTTGTTTTCGTAGGCATTTTTTAATACAGGGTTAACGGAGAAACCCGCCGCGTCTAGACTGGAATACAAGGTTGCCGCGCCTGCATTGTCGTCTACGCCCGCGCTTGAACCGGAACCGCCTAACACCAAATTAACCGAATTGTTTCCGAAAACGGTAATACTGGGTCTTGCCGATACTTGGCTTGGCGCGCTGACAGGCGTTCTTATCGGCAAAGCTTCATTTTCGTTTTTTAAGAGGATAATTCCCTCTTCCATAACGGATTCGTTAAGGGTGTTTGCCGCAGCAAAAACCTCAGCCTTAGAATCGTAATCGGCCGTGTAGCGAATATATTGAGAGGGATCTCCTGAACGCAAAACTCTGCGCTCGCCGCCCCACATAGAGTTAATTGTACCGTAAATCAGCGGAACACTCGACGCTACAATTGACGCGGTTATTAAGAGTACCATAAATGCGGACGAAGCAATCATCCATGCCTTAAAGCCCTTAGTTTTCCATGCTGTTTTTATCCAAAGTTTTAGCTTTTTCATTTTAGCTCCTTGAAATTTTTAGTTTGCTTGCCTTTTAAAAGTATCACCAGTACGGCGGCTGCGCACAGTAACGCTAGGGGTAGGAATATTCCTCCGAAACCGTCGGACGCAACCAACGTGCCGCCGCAGCCGCTGCCGCCGCTGCCGCCTGTTCCTTCGATAAACAGCTGGAAGGTTGCCTCGCCGCTTACATAGCCCTCAGACTGCGCTACTATGGTAAAGGTGTAGTTTCCTGCTTTTACGGGGGTGCCTGTCAGGGTGCCGTTTGCAGCAAGCGTAAGCCCTTCGGGCAATGAAGAACCCGCTTTTAGGCTGTACGTAATTTCTGCCGAACTTAATGCAAAAACTACACCGTCATAGGCAACGCCTACTTTGCCGTCTGCTAATTCGGATTCGTTAAATCCAACGCCGATTGTAATGGTGTATACCGCCTCCTGCGTCGGGACAAACGGTGCTTGCGCAACGATAACAAACGTATGATTGGTTACCGTTTCGGTAGGCACGCCTGTAATATATCCTTTGGGCGTTAGACTTAGCCCGCGCGGTAAAGCCGAATCCTCTTGTATACTGTATGTGAAATCGGTTTCTGCGCCGCCCGTGCTTTCCGCACCGTTGATCTGCGCGAAATACGCAACGCCGAACACTCCTGCCGACAAGGTATTATCCGCAAATTCCGCCTCAAAGAACACAGAAACGGTTAGCGTAGCCTCAACGGAGGTAAAGCCCGTGGCACGCACAACTACCGTAAAGCGGTATTCCGCGCAAATCTTAACGGGTGTGCCCGAAATAACGCCCGCAGACGACAAGCTTAGCCCCTCTGGCAGCAAGCTTCCGTCTTTTAGTGCGTAGGTAGTGGGCGGCACTATACCGCCGTCCGAACGGACAACCTCTGCATCTCCTATATCTTGCGTGTACGGCTTGTTATAGGTTGCTCTTTGTATCGTTGTGCCGTCCCGCTCGTAAACGATGCCGCCCTCCGCGCCTAAAATGGTTATAGAAAACTGCGTTTCCGCCGTAAGACGCACGTCCGTGCCCTGTGGCCGATACGCCGCAACCACCGTGAAACGGTGATTAGAAACTCTTACCGCAGGAGTACCCGCAATAGTGCCGTTAGATGCAAGCGTCAGCCCTGCGGGCAAGGAAGAACCCGCGCGCAGTGTGTACGTAATATTTGGATTAGGGTCGGAACTTGGATTAACTAGCTCGGCAACTGCGATGCTTTCGGTATAGGAATCGCCCGCTATGCCTGCCGCAAGCGACTTGCTTTCAAAGCGGACAATATTGCCTGCAACCACAGAGGAAGAATTTAGCGCATTGCTGTTTGCCATAGTGTACGCAATGTTTTTAGTGGCCTGCCGCAGTACCGCAATAGTTGTCGCGCTGGTTATGGCGGCGGTTCTTGAATTGTTTGTAGAGGTATTGGATACGTTGTTGGTTATAAATCTAAGATTGCCGCCGCGTGCCAACAATAAATCACCGCCTGCGCGAAGCATTTGATTAGGGTTCATAAATTGGTGGCGGTTGTTTTCGCCGAAGTCTGTTACAACCGTACCTCTAAAGCCCCATTCGTTGCGCAGCAAGGTGGTAAGCAGCCGATAATCGCCGCCTGCCCACACGGGGCCGAGTCGGTTGAAAGCAGACATAACGGCTGTGGATTTACCTTCTTTTATCGCGATTTCAAACGCACGGAAATAAATTTCGCGCATGGATTGCTCGCTTGCCCAGGTAAGAATACCCTCGCGGGTTAACTCTTGGTCGTTTAGTGCAAAATGCTTAACAAAGCAAAATACGCCTTTTTCCATTGCACCCTTAATAATCTCTGCCGCCATGATACCCGAAACGTATCCGTCCTCGGACATGTATTCGAAATTTCTGCCTGAAAAGGGTGAACGGTGGATGTTAATGGACGGCGCGTACCAACCGGGGTATCTATCCGCTGTTGCGCCGCCGCCCGGCCAGTTGCTGCCGGGAAAGCTGTTGTTGGGGTTTTGGCGCGCGCCGAAAAGCCCCTCGTTGCCTATCATAATACCCTTGCGGTAAGCAAGCTCTTTATTATAGGTGCCTGCTAAAATCGTATCCGAACAGTAATGCACGTGCCCTGCCGCAACGCCGCGGCCGTTGCCCCACCCGCTGGGGCCGTCTAAATTGGCTACGCTGGGCATACCGTGTACGCCCTTTCCTGCCATCATCCAGCCGCCGTACGCGGTGAGATGCGCCATGCCTGTGCCCTCGGCGTAACCGCCGTTTCCGCTGGGGCCTGTGTTGCCTGGTACAAACTGGTCTAAATAATCATCCCACAAGGGGTCGTCATAGCTTAATCCTACCATGTCCGCTAAAACAAGCCCGTTGCTTGCGCCCGTTGTGGGGGCTGAGGCGGCATACCACGGGTCGGAGGGTTGGTCTGCGACAAAGCCCATATCGGTAGCGTTGGGGCTCCACCACTCCCGCGCTTTTGCCAAAATATCCGCAGTCATTGCGTGATTAGTAGTGCGTGTTTTAGGAAAGGTTGCGGCAAAGTCGGCACGCGAAAGATAGCCGCGCCCTCCGCGCACTACGCCCTCGCTTACGTCGTCAAATAAATTTTCTACCTTGTAGCCCGTAACCTCGTCGGTTTCGTAGCGAATATCCGACAACGTATACGTTAGCGTATCTAGTGTGGTGTTTGCGTCACGCATGATTTTTACTTGATAGTTGCCCGCATCTAATTCCCAGCCTTTAAAGCCGTTGTTGTTGGCGTCGTCCCAATCGTAAGATGCCATGTCGCGCACCTTAATGGTAACCGTTACGGTTTGTGATTCGCCCGGTTCAAGCACCTGCGTTTTTTCGAAGCCGCTTAGTACTACGTGCGCTTTTTCTATACCGCCCGATGTATACGGTGCTGTAAAGTACAGCTGCACAATGTCTTTGCCGGCATAGGTATCGCCTGTGTTGGTTACTTGAACATGAACCGTAATAACATCGTCCGCGCCCAGCGTTGAACCGCTGTCAAAGTTAGAGCCGATAATTTCTTGAGAGAATGTGGTATAGCTTAGACCGTGTCCAAACGGATAACTGACGTGCGCGGCATACCAACTGCTCCATGAGGTTGTAGAAGTGCCGTTGATGTGCTGATTTTTAGTAAAATCGGTATTGCTGATATTGTACGGCGTATCCGTAACGTACGGCGTATTAAAGCCCTCGGTAAAGCCGCGTGTTTCGTAATAGCGGTAGCCTAAATAAATTCCTTCTTCGTAATATACATAACGGTTAGCGTTAGTAATGCCGTTGGAATAAGAGGCTCCGTTAGTAAAATTATTGTTGCCGAAATTTTGCCAAACAGGGTCCATTTTAAAATCGCGCGCCCACGTATCGGTGGTTTTGCCCGAAGGCGAAGTTTGCCCGTTTATTACCCGCGCTACGCCGTTTAAGCCGCGCGTGCCGGGCATGCCGATAAACATAGCTGCCTTTATATTTTGATGGTACGCATAATGCCCGGGGTCGTCTAAGAAGCCTACCTCGATTTGAGAGCCCGAATTAATCAGTACAATTACCCTATCAAAATTTTCGCATACTTCTTTAATTAAATCGGTTTCGTTTTGGTCTAGCTGCATATAATGGTCGGTGTTTTGACGTGCGCCGTCTTGCGTGCCTGTGTATACCCCAGGTGTAGAGGTATAGCCCGTTGCCATTGAACGCGGAAGGTCGAAGCTTTCGCCGCCTGTGCGCGAAAATAAGATAATCGCGGCGTCGTTGTATGCAGCATAGCTGTCGCGCACCGTTTGCGTATAGCTTGAACGCGGCGTTTCAAACGTTTTGTAGCCTACGCCCGCGCCTACGGCACCAGAATTTATGCCCGAGGTATTGGGTCGGTTTTCGCCTGATTGATTAATATTTTGATAAAAGTTTCTTAGTGTGAGGTTTAAATCAAAGCCCGCAGTTTCTAATGCCTCATACAAGTCTACGCGGCCGTCTACCTGCCCGATAACCTGTCCGCCTGCGCCGCTGCCCGCACCGCCGTAGGCGATGTTGCCTACCACGCGGTTAGAACCGTCTCTAACAGGAATAGAACTTTTGCCGAACACGCTGATGCGCGGACGGACGCTTAAGTTGACATCGGAAACAGGCGTTTTGATAGGAAGCGCGTTATCTTGGTTTTTTAATAAAACAACGCCCTCCTCCATAATTTCCTCGTTAAGCAAATGCCCTGCTTCGATCGCTTCGGCGCGTGTTGCAAAATCGGAAAAATAGTAGTTTCCGTTATACGGCTTAGACGCCTCAGACTGTGCGTGCGCGGGCTTGAACGCCGCGTTGCTTACTGCGGCAAAAAAAGCTGTAACGCATATACACATACAAAGCAATCCGCTAAGCAAAGCTTTCTTTTTAGAAACCGACTTATTTACTCGCACAAACGTGTCCTCCTTATTATGCGGGATTTGCCCGATACAGATACGGCCGCATTGACCGCATCTGTATCGGCAAAGATTTTAAAGAATTTTATAAAATGAATACATCGTTGTAGTTCGCTTGTATTGAAAAGCATCTGAACGGACTGGATGTCCATGAGAACGTAAATACTACATTAGTAGGGTCTGTACTCCGATCTAAGTCCATATAGAAAAGCTGAACATCGCCTGGCGTGTTTACGCGTGATATCGTAATAGTATGATCACCGAAACTGCCATTACCGCCCGAAGTTCCAAACCTGAGCCTTAAGTCTTGTGTCGCCGCAACCGCACCGAAATTTACAACCCTGAAATATATCCTCGTTACAGTTTCGCCATCTGCAAGCGCAGGCAAGCCTGTGACCGAAGCGTTAACTGTAGCCGAACCTTGATTACCCGCGACCAAAATCATACCACGTGTAGCATCGGAGGATGCCGACCAGTCGCTGGCAGGCGCGCCGTTCAGACTGCCAAAGCTAACGGCACCCACAGTGGGTACCTGCGGATCGAATATCATAAAGGTAGCCGCTTGGCGTGCCACAATATCAAGCCTATTCCGACCGCCGCCGTCGACTGCCTCGCGCACCGCTAAAATTAAGAACGGATTGTGCATACCGTTGGCTACTATCGTCATATTTCTAAGGACGCCGTTTGCAGGAACCGTCAATATACCCGTTGTTCCAATACCGCCAAAGCTTTCGCCCATGAGTTCTATCGTTAGCGGCACATCGCCGTGATTTTTAAAGATATATTCTATCGACAGCGAACCTCCTGCCGTGCTGTTACTCATTGCTGAGCCGCGTATACGGTTATGGCGTCCAGCGGGCGTGCCGCCAGGGATGCCGACGCTGATACCGCTTAAGCCTTTTAAATCAGGGTCTCCGCCACCGTTTGAGATGCTGGTCGCAGTTGAGTTATTATTCGGCCATCCGAACTCCTGCTGGGTATGCGAGGCAAATAGATTACCGCCCGCAACAGCAGCTCTGTCCAAAGCCGTCGAACCAGCGACGAACAAGTTCGAAAACGGTGAGAATGACGCCATAATGGTAAGCGGTTCACTCGGCATGGTAAACGTATATTCGCCTTGACCAGGATCGCCTATGCGATAACCGTAATCGTTTCTGTCCCAGCCTACAAACATTGTGTTGGATACAGGCGGTTCGTCCGCAACAATCGTAATCTCGTCCCCAGGCGACACTATATAGATACGTCCAGGCATTTGTATAGAGGTTGTTGTACTGGTTTGGATATTTTCCATGCGCTCGCCCGCCGCGTCAATGCCGTCTACGATGCCGCCGAAAATTTTGAAATTGGCAACCGTTACCTCGCACTCGTCCCCGCGTGAGGGGTTTTCTACCGAAGTAATTACTACCGTAGCAAGCCCGAAACCGACTGCCGTAATTTCGCCTGTTAATGCGTCTAAAACTAATACGCTGCCTTCGGCTAAGAGTTCGCCCTCGAAGGTTCTTTCGTTTTGGATTTCCCATGTTACATCGGGGTTTGATGCACCTTGTGTAACGGTGTATTCTAATTCTACTAAGTCGTCTATCAGCGCAAGCACGGTAGGCTCGTCAAAGAATAAGCTCATTACACGGGTACGGACGCTGATTGTAATGGTTTTATCGCCCTCAACCAAACTGCCGTCGGTAGCTTTTACGGTGATGGTTACGTCTGCGTCGGCTGTGTTGCCTTGTGCTATGGTAACGGTAACTTCACCTGTTTGCGCGTTAAAGCTGATTTGAATAGCGTCTAGGTTGGTTCCTTGTTTGTCAAAGTCTAACTCGTTGCTGGAACCTTCGTTTTTAGCTATGGTAAACGTTGCGGAAGTAGGGTTTGAATTGGTGTAAATGGTTGTATCGTTTCCTGTTACGGTGATAAACGTTGTAGCAACCACCACCGAAATTTCAACATTGATAGTATATCCGCCAAAGCTTACGGTAAAGGACGTATCGGTAAGCGCAAGTGTTT
Source organism: Bacillota bacterium (assembly GCA_009777485.1). Classification (GTDB taxonomy): domain Bacteria; phylum Bacillota; class Clostridia; order Christensenellales; family Pumilibacteraceae; genus WRAP01. The sequence continues at coordinate 70,973 of WRLT01000008.1, read as the reverse complement.
CGCCGTTTAAATCTACCTCGATTTCCGTGCCGCTGCCTACTCCGAATACTACTTCTTCTGTGCTAAGGTCGCTGTATTCTACTATTACGGTTAAGCCCGCAGCGTCAAACACATCGTCTACAAAATATTCTAGCTGAAAGCCTGATTTAATCGAAATACCTGTAACCACTGCGTTAATGGTAAGCGTTATATTGCCGTGTGTATAGGCGTTGTCGTCAAAGGTAAAGACTAGCGTTGTGTCGCCATGGTCTAATTCTTTGCCGTCGGCTATGTTTAAGGTGAAATCTGTACCTGCTGTTAACACTACATCGCCGTCGCTCCAACGTGCGGTTACGGTAAGAGTAGCGTAATCAAATACATCGCCGAAATCGTATTCGTCCACAACGACAACGTCTATGCCTAACAGCACCGCGTTGACGGTAAGGGCAATATTGTCGTGCGTATACGCGTCGTTGTCAAAGGTAAAGACCAGCGTTGTGTGGGTATGGTTTAGTGTAGTGCCGTCGGCTATGTTTAAGGTAAAGTCTGTACCCGCTGTTAGCACTACATCGCTGTCGCTCCAACGTGCGGTTACGGTAAGATTGCTATACTCAAATACATCGCCGAAATCGTACTCATCGTCTACCGTAACGTCAATGCCTAACAGCACCGCGTTTATGGTAAGGGTGATATCCTGAGAAAAAGAACCATACGTAATGGTAAACGAAACATCGTCATGGTTAAGCGCGGTTAGCTTGAATGTAACGTAAGCTGTAACGTCCTCAGTGGAGAGGTCGCTGAACTGCGCCGTTACTTCCATACCTTCGGGGTTAAATAGCTGACCGAAATCGTATTCTACTTGGTCAGGCAGCACGTCTACCGTAATGCTTTGCAAGGTTACGTCGATTACGTCTACTAATACGGAGGTATCGTCTACAAAAGTGTCATACGTAACGGTGATAACCACCTCGTCCTCTGCATGCGTAAACGGAGTTGAAGGGCTGAAGGTAATGCCTTCTGCGGCAAAGTTATCGGTTATGGTTTGGGTGCTTTCGTCACTGAATGTAAGCACAATGCTCATTCCGACAGGTGAAAAGGATTCTCCTATCCTATATTCGCTTTTAACGGGGCCTTGCGTTACTTGCATACCCGTAACGATTGCGTTAATGGTAAGCGGAATATGTTCGGAGTAGCCCTCGTAGGTTACCGTAAGCGTTGTATCCGCATGCGTTAAGGCATCGCCCGCGGTTAAATTAAGCGTGTATTCGTCTGCGGTAAGCGTTTCTTCGTCTTCGTTGCTCCATACCGCGACTACCGTCATGGTATCGTCAAAAAGGTCTTCGAAATCGTATTCTGTAACTGCGCCTGTTACCGTCAAGCCAACTACAACGGCGTTAATGGTTAGTGTAACCGTAGCGGTTTGCCCGTTGTACGTAATCGTAAACGCGGTGTCGCTGTGATTAAGCGCGGTAGTTTTAAAGGTTAGCGATTCCGTAGGCACAACCTCTGTGCTTTCGTCGCTGTACGTTGCCGTTACAACCATTCCCGCAGGATTAAAGCTTTGCCCGAAGTTATAGGTAAGGTTGGTGGGCTGCGTAGTAACGGCAATGCTTGCAAGCTGCGGTGCGGGTGCTTCTACGGTAACCTCGCACAGTGCGAATTTGGTGCTGTCTGCGTTAGAAACAACACGCACCCGCGCGGTACCGGGGTTATTGGCGGTTACCCTACCGCTTTGGTTTACCGTGATAACATTGCTTTCGCTTTGATTTTCTACCGACCATGTTACCGCTTTATTGGTAGCATCGGCAGGCAAAACGGTTGCTTGCAGGTCTTCGTGCGCGCCGACAGTCAGCGTAATTGTTGACTTGTTAAGCGTTACGCCCGTAACCGCAACGTCTTTGTCGTCGCCGCCGCCGTCACACGCGGTTAGTGCAACCGCAAAGGTTAGCAGCAACGCGAATAACGTTAGCAAAATTCCTTTCTTTTTCATTTTTTTTATCCTCCAAAAAATTTTTTCTATGTTTTAGTTTTTATAGAAACCTAATTTAAGTAAATACATCGGATAGGCTCATTTGTATAGAGAAGTTACGGACGGTTACCGTACTGTTAGACCATGAGAACCAAAAATGTACGGTTTCGGGGTTGTCTACATTGATAACCGTCATGGAGAATGTTTGGGTTGAGTTTGCGGCAAGCGCAACGGTGCGGGCAGTGCCGAAATGCGGTGCTAAATTGACGCCTGTGCTAAATCTAAACGAATAGCTAACTGCCGTACTGTTGTAATTAGTTACCTTAAAAAATATCACCGTTTCGTCAAGTGCGGTAACTGTCGGAAAATTTGTTATGCGTGCGCCGCGGTTGTTCATAGCGTTTGTTTCGGCGGAAAATAAAATTAGCCCTAAGTCGTTATCCGCTAATATATTATCGGGATTTGGAAAGCTGTCCAGCTTTACGGCGTTTTGCGTAGGAAACAGCGGGTCGGACAGCGACGTAAACGCTGCCGCGTGCCGCGCGACAATATCCAAAGGAATTCTTTGCGATGCGTCCCCAGCTACATCTTGTGTAACTCTAACCACATAATCGGGATTGACAAATCCGTAAGGTACTACCACGCTGTGCTTTACCGTTTCGCCCGCAGGAACCGTGATTTCTTCCGTCCAGCGCACCGAATTATAAAATACCGGCGTAATATCCACGCTTACGTCTAAGGTTTCGTGGCGGTTTTTAAGGATATACGTAACCAGAACTTGGCCTTTCGCCGTAACATTATTTAAGGTTGCGGCGGGAATGCGTGCATGGTCGCCGTTTTGGGCATCGCCGGGGATACCGATACCGATACCGCTAAAGCCCTCTAAATCGGCATCCGCCGCGCCGCCCGAATTGCCGTTGGTAATAGCAATCGCCGTGTTGCCCGAAACGCGTCCGAAAGGACGGTCTGTATTATCGTTAGCAATTCCGATACCTGCTATGGAACTGCCGTTAAGCGTTGCCGAACCTGCGGTAAAGAGATTGTTCCCCATAGAAAACACAGCCCGAACAGCGGCAGGGTCGTTAGGGGCGGTATAGCTTTGTGTAATACTGCCGATGTTGCCGAACCGCGCTCCGTCGGTTTCCCAACCTACAAAAAGTCCGCCTGCGGGTGCATTGTCTGCTACTAGTGTTAAGTTTTGGGCAGGCTCAACCATATACGCACGGACAATGCTGACCGCGTCTAAGCCCTCACCTACTTGTGTTAGCCCTTCTACGGAACCGCCGTGCAGTAAAAAGTTTGTTACGCTTGCTTCGCACTCGCCCGAATACATAAAATCCAAAGTAGACGCTTTAATCGTAGCCGTGCCGAAACCGTTAGCGGTAACCGTTCCGTCTTGATCTACGGTGATAACCGAACCTGTGGGCAGCGACGCGCCTAGTAAATCGCGCTCGTTTTCTACAGACCACGTAAGCGGCACATCACCGATGCCCGTTTGAATAACGGTTGCTTGCAAGGTTTCGCTTTGGTCTATCAGTAAGGCAAGGTTAGGTTTATTTATTTCAATTCTATCAATCTCTAAGGGAACACCGTCAAAAACGGCAGACATGATTACGGGCGAATCGGGCATGCGGAAAATGTTTCCGTTTATCCATAAGCCCTCTACATTAGAACTCCACCGTACAAAAACAGAACCGCCTACCGTGCCGGGCGTTAGGGTAACAAAGGCCCCCGCAGGCGCGGATGTAACGGAGGATGTTCCGTTGATAACGGTGATGGCAAAGGTTTCGGGGGCTGAATCGTCACCAACAATTAGTACAATGCTATGCTGCTTACTGCCCGCAGAGGCGGTAATTACTGCCTCGCCTGCCGAAACTAAGGTAACGGTTTTACCCGAAACGGTAGCGACTGCGTGGTTGTCGGAGGCGAAAGTTAAGGTGTAGGCAGGATTGCCCGACGTTAAAACTAACGCGTCTAACTCTACCGTTTGCAAGGCCACATCAACCGACAATAGCCCAGACATTAATACATCCTCGCCGTGTGTTATATACAATGAACTAACGGCTGCGGTGCGCTCTGCCTTTTGGGGATTATCTCCCCCTCCGTTATTGCCGCACGCCGATACTACAAGCAAAGCAACAACAAAAAAAGCCGCAAATATAATCCGTATTTTTTTCATGCACCCTCCTCCAAAAATATTATTGTCTTCGCATATTCGTGTAATGTGCGACAATAAGCTGATTAGACTTCGCATATTCGTGTAATGTGCGAAACAATAGTTGGGTTAAAAGCAGAAAAAAACCGTGATTTTTGCCGCAAAGCTATGTAAATTAAAAAAACCTTAAAAATAAATTAAAAAAATTTTAAAAAAACACTTGCTTTTTATCGAAAAACAGGGTATATTATATATATTGTTTCGCACATTACACGAATGTGCGAATTTTTATTTGGGGGCGTTTTATAACTCGTTTTTGCTTTCGAAGTAGGCGTTTAAGCCGTCCATTAGCTTTTGCTTTTGCTCTTTTAATGCGTGTGTATAGCGGTTAAGCGTAATTTGTGCGTTGGAGTGCCCCAGCGTTACGCTTACACTCTTAACGTCTGCGCTTAGCTCGGCTGCACGGGTGGCAAACGTGTGGCGCAATTTATGAAAGGCTGCGGCGGGTACGTTAGCTTGTATAAGCAGCCGCTTGTATATATTTTGCATGGTGCGCGGGTGTACAAATTTTCCGCATTTTGCAGAGATTACGTATACCCCGATGCTCTTTGCTTTTAATTTGCACAGCAGCCTTACTAAAAAGTCGGCTAATTGAATCGTGCGTTTGGACATTTTTGTTTTTGGTTCACATTCGCGCATTTGTGTTTTTGTGCCGTCGGACGCGTTTAGTGCGCGGTTTAAGGAGGCTTTTATCTTAATACATTTATTTTCGAAATCGACGTTCTCCCACCTTAGCGCGCACAGCTCGCCGATTCTTACGCCTGTATATAAGGCTAGCAGCACGCCGTAGCAGCGCGTGTCGTTTTCTGCAAGTGCTTGTGCGGCGTATTCTATACGCGTCTGTTCGGCGCGGCTGAATGCGGGAAACTCTTCCTCTTCAATTTTAGGCAACCTTAGACTGCGGCACGGGTTTTTGAGTAGTCCGTATTCTTCTGCGCAGTTCAGCGCATTACGCAGCATCGTGATGATGATTGAGATGGTTCTTGCGCCTAGCTTTCCTTCTTTACACAAATGCGCGATTAGGCCTTGTATGGCAGCGGGGCTAAGCTCTGACAGCGTTAGCCCTCCTATCACGCGCTTGATGTGGTTGTTTACATAGCCCTCGTAAGACGAATAGGTGCTGTACCGCACACTGTGGCTCACAACGGTTTCCAGCCACAAGTCTAGGTATCGGGCGGTTGTCATTTCTTGATTAAACATGTATATTTCTCCTTTTTTTAAATTACGTAAAGTATAAAGCAACGGTTAGGTTTGCTGCACAGAATTTCCATGTTTTTTGTCTTTCAGTTTTTTGGAGTATTAGAAGGTGCAAACAGCAAAGCCCGCCGGAGCTTTGAAATCCAGCGGGCTTTTGTGTGTTGCTATTCTGTTGTTGTTTTTACTGATTTTCTTTATTGGGAAACGCTGATTGAGGGAGATTTTTATTCTATGCCTGCGGTTGCTAGGAATTTGGCGAAGGCGGCTTGTCCTGCTTCGTCGCGTTTGAATACGGCGATGTCGTCTAAAATGCCCTCGCAAATGCGGTTTACTTCGTCTTTTACGTTTAAATGCGCCTCGATTGCCGACAGTCTGCCGCTGCCCGCCTCTTTAATCAGCTTTTCGATAATGGGGGCAAACGGCTTTAAATCTTCGTCTAGTTTAAGCACGTTGTAGCGGGTTTCTTTGGTTAAAAACTTTTCTATGCGCTTTAACTGCCCTGCTAATCTGCCTGCTAACACAAACCAGCCCAGTGTTTCGGTTAATGCCGCCGCCTCTGTTTTTATGGGGCGGTTGTATGTGTGCGCTTTAAATATGCCGTCGGGGTACGTGCTGTCGGCGCGGTTGTTGCGCAAAAATAAATCCAGCACATAGCCGCCTTGAACTTTACGCGCGGCTACCGCTATGGCATTATGCTGTATAGTACCCGTTGCGGCGATGATATCGGAATCTTTATCCGAATAATTTTCCCACGCGGTGCGGATAAGGTCGGCAAAGTCGGCAAGCGGCTTTTTACTGGTGTAGGAAAGGCGGATTACGGGGCAATACCAATCGGCAATTTCTATGCCGATGTACGGGTGCGCGGCGCATTTAAGTTTTTTAAGCATAGGCGCGCGGAAGTACGGCATTGCCGCCTTGCCCGCTTGAAAATGGTCGTGCGTTAAAACCGAACCGCCTACGCCTGCCAGTACTGCGTTGTGGCCGATAAAATAATTAGGCATAAAGTCTACAAAATCCATAAGCTTTATAAAGGTAGCCTTATCGGTGCGCATAGGCGTGTGGGCGGCGGAGATTGCGTTGCCGTGCTGATTGAAGTACGAAAACGGCGAAAACTGCCAAAAGTATTCTTCTCCGCCCAAGCTTAGCGGTACGGTGCGCAAAGAACGTTTATGGCGCAAAGGCGCGTTGCCCGAAAAGCCCTCGTTTTCTTTACACAGTACGCAAGGAGGATATTTGTTGTTTTTTTCTGTTAAGGATTTTTCTACGTCTGCGTCGCTGTTTTCGGGGCGCAGTGTGTTGATGGTAATTTCTATTTTGCCGCGCGTACCCTTGCCCTCCCAGTGCTTGTTAGCGGCAATTGCGGTAAAGTTTACGTAGTTGCTTTTTACGGCATAATCGTACAGCCAGTCGAATGCGCGGACGGGGTTTTTTTGCAGTGCGCAAAACGTATCCGAAACTTCGGAGGGGCGTTTCATTAAAAAGCTGATTAGTCTGTCCGAAAACTTTTCGCGCGCGTCGGGCTTAATCACGCCGTTTTCTACCGCGTAATCTAACACGGGCGTAAGCACGGGCTCGGGCGTGCTTAGCTCGTCAATCATATCGTATTCGGCGTCTGCGGGGACGGTTTCTTCTACTTTAAGCTCTTGCACCAAAATGCCGCGCACAAAGGGTACATCGCCGTCGTGCAATAATAAGTGCGACTGTGCGTAGGCGATAAGATTTTCGATTTCTGCGTTAGACTGCGTGCACAGCGCGGACGAAGGGGGCTTTGATTTAGGCTTAAAGGTGCAAAGTTCTTTAAGCGGCGCGTAAGCAACAAAATTGCTTTTGACTAGGTAGTCGTTTAAAAAATCGTCCGCTTTTTGCACATTGCGCGCGGCTAAATCGGCGTGGATTTCGGCAAGCTCGGAGGGGCGTTTAGATACATAGCCGATAATACGCGCGGAAAGCTTTGCGCGGTCTTTAATAAAGCATACCTTGTTTTCGGTGGCGTAGTTTAAAATCGGCTCTAATAAACTTTCGGGTGAGGCTAGGGCTTCTAGCTCGTCCGTGTTGACCTCGTAGCTGACGTAAGAGGACAGCTTTAAATCGTCTAGGATTAAATTTCGCGCGTACACAACGTCCAGGTCGTCTAATAATAAGTGTGCCTGTGCGTAAGAAAGCAGCTTTTCGATGTCGTAGTGAATGTTTTTCATGGTTTTGGTTCTCCTATATTGTTTTTTTATTATTGAGGTTTGGCTATGTTGATGTGTTTTTCTAACGGGAATAGCTTCCATGGGATTTCCTCTGAGGGCGGAAATACCTTAAAAACCATAGTTTCTTGGGTGGTGGGGTGCGTAAAGCCTAATGAGTACGCCCACAGCGCAACGTTGCCGCCCGCGCCGTCTACGGTGCTTTTTCCGTACTTTACATCGCCGAAAATGGGGGTGCCTAAGCTTGCAAGCTGTACGCGCGCTTGGTGCGGCCGCCCCGTAATAAGGTTTACGTCGAACAGCGATAAGCCCTCAAAGGTGTCTAGCACTTTATAATCCAGTATGGCAAGCTTAGAATTTTCTACCGCCGCAACGTGTGATTTTACTACGTTGCTGCGCTCGTCTTTAACTAAATAGGTTTGTATGCGGCCGCGGCTTTCACGCGGCTCGCCTACCGTAACGGCCAAATATTTTTTTGTGATTTTGCCCTCACGAAACTGTTCGCACAATCTTGCCGCCGCTTTATCGGTTTTGGCAAACACCATCGCCCCGCCCGTAGGACGGTCTAACCTGTGCACTAAACCGCAATATACGTTTCCTGGTTTTTGATACTTAATTTTAAGGTATTGCTTTACATACGTTAAAACATCCGTATCGCCCGTTTTATCGGCCTGACTAGGAATGCCCTGCGGCTTTACTATCACGATTACATGGTTATCCTCGTGCAGGATTTTTAATTGTTCTTCTAATTCGGTTAAAGTCATTTTGTTTCTCCGCTAGTCATTTCCGTCCATTTCTTTCCACCCCCGTCTGATTGGGGGTATAGGCTTTTCTTTCCACCCCGTCCGCTACGCGTCCACCCCTCAAGAGGGGAATTTTTTAACGGCTATTTATTTTAGTTATTTAGCCGTTACGGCGATGAATTAGGCTTTTAACCAGAGGGCGGAGTTGCCGCAGGGTAGGATAATTCCCTCTTCTTGCGTGGGTAGGCATAGCTCGTATGCTGTTACGGTGCCGTTAAACTTTTTTAGGGCGGCGTGCAGGATGTTTTGCATGACGGACGCGCCTAAGCCCGTTGTGTAGCTGTTTAGCAGAAAGAACAGCGGATTTTGGGTTAGTATGCCCGCGCACAGCTGCACAATTTCGTACAGGCTGTCTTCTAACTTAAATACCTCGCCGCCGCTGCCTCTGCCGTATGAGGGCGGGTCCATGATAACGGCGTCGTATGTTTGAGCGCGCCGCTGTTCACGCAGAATAAAGCTTTTACAATCCTCTACAATCCAACGCACCGAATCCTTGGCTAAGCCCGAAAGCGCGGCGTTTGTGCGGGCGCGCTCTACCATGCCTTTTGCCGCGTCTACATGCGTAACAAACGCACCCTCCTTAGCGCAAGCAACCGTTGCGCCGCCCGTATAGGCAAACAGATTTAAAATTTTTACGGGAGGCGCATTGCTGCCGCGCTTTTTGCGCTCGGCGCGGATTAACGCGCGCATTTGCTCCCAGTTGGCGGCTTGTTCGGGAAACAGCCCCGTGTGTTTAAAGCCCGTAGGCTTAACTAAAAAGGTAAGGTCTTTATAGGATAGCGCCCATTCGGGGGGAAAGTCTTTGTAATGCTCCCAGCGTCCGCCGCCGTCTGCGCTGCGGATGTAGCGCGCGTGCAGCCCTTGCGTTTTGGATAAATCGCTGCGGGCAGGCCAAATGATTTGCGGGTCGGGACGCAAAAGCTTAACGCCGTTCCAGTCTTCCAGCTTTTCGCCGCTGCCCGTAGCAACAATCGTATATGTTTTCCATTCGTCTGCCAACACCATTTTTTACTTCTTTGTTACTCCTAAACGCGCGGTTTTGCCGTTGAGTTCGCAGACGGTTCCTGCGGAGGATTTTTGAATAGTATCGGCAAGCGTAGCGGAGGCAATTTTGCCGCCGAATTTAGTAAAAATCTCCTCTATGTAAGGGTCGCCGCCGTAGGTTAGGGCGATGCGGTCGGTTACTTCAAAGCCCGAATCCTTGCGCAGAGATTGAATTTTAGAAATAAGCTCGCGCACAAAGCCTTCTTCGATAAGCTCTGCCGTAAGGCGCGTATCTAAAATTACTGCCAAAGCATTTGCCGATTCGGTTGCAAAGCCCTCTTTATTTTTTGCTGAAATTAGTACGTCTTGGCCGCTAAGAGAAACCTCTTCGCCTGCCGCGCTGAAACGGTATTCGCCGCCTGCGTTGACAGCCTCGACAATCGCTTGAGCGTTTGCCGCCATATGCGTGCGGATTTCGTTTAGCCGCTTGCCGTATTTAGGGCCTAAGGTTTTTAACTGCGGCTTTACCTCGTAATCTACAAAGCCGCCTGTGTCGCGCACAATTTCTACCTCTTTTACGTTAAGCTCGTCCGCCAGTACGCTTTTTAACGCGTCGGAAAGCTCTTTAATTTCGCTGCCTGCCAAATACAGCTTAGACAGCGGCTGACGGTTTTTAATACTTGCGCCGCTGCGTGCCGCTCTGCCCAGCGCGGCCGCGCTTAACACGGTACGCATTTCGCTTTCTAAATTTTTGTCTACGCGCTTTTTATCGGATACGGGAAAATCGTACAAATGCACCGATTCTTTTTGTGTGCCGAACGGACGCACAAAGCTTTGGTGAATGCTCTCGGCAATAAACGGAACGTAGGGCGCGATAAGCTTGCTTAAGGTTTGCAGCACCGTGTACAACGTCATGTACGCGCTAATTTTGTCGCTTTCCATGCCTTTGCCCCAAAAACGCTCGCGGCAGCGGCGCACATACCAGTTAGAAAGCGCGTCGGTAAATTCTTCTATTTTGCGCGCGGATTCGGTTATTTTGTATTCGGCAAGACAGGTATCGATATAATCGGTAAGCGAATGAAGTTCGGATAAAATCCACTTATCCATTAGGGTTAGCTTGCATTTTTTAAGGTCGTATTGTGCGGGATTAAAGGCGTCTATTTTGGCGTACAGCGCGTAAAAAGAACATACGTTCCATAGCGTGCCTAAAAATTTGCGCTGTGCCTCCGCTACTGCCTCTGGGTAAAAGCGGCTGGGCAACCACGGCGCACAGGACGTGTAAAAATACCAGCGCACGGCGTCTGCGCCGCACGTATCTAACACCTGCCACGGGTCTACTACGTTGCCTAAGTGCTTGCTCATTTTGCGGCCGTCTTTATCGTTGACGTGGCCTAATACGATACAGTTTTTAAAGGGCGCGCGGTTAAACAGCAGGGTGGATATGGCAAGCAAGGTGTAAAACCAGCCGCGTGTTTGGTCTACCGCCTCCGATATAAAATCGGCGGGAAATGTATTGGTAAACATTTCTTTATTTTCAAAAGGATAATGCCACTGTGCAAACGGCATCGCGCCCGAATCGTACCAGCAATCCACTACTTCGGGCGTGCGCGACATTTTTCCGCCGCATGTACACGTAAAGACTACCGCGTCTACATAGGGCTTGTGCAGTTCGATTTTGCCTTTTATGCCGCCGCGCTTTTTAAGCTGCGCCTTACTTGCGCACGCCTCCGTCTTGCCGCACGCACCGCATACCCAAATAGGCAGCGGCGTACCCCAGTACCGCTCGCGCGAAATTCCCCAGTCTACTACGTTTTCTAAAAAGTTGCCCATGCGCCCGTGTTTGATGGTATCGGGAATCCAGTTGACGGACGCGTTGTTTTTTAAAAGCTCTTCTTTTACAGCGGTCATTTTAATAAACCACGAGCTTCTTGCGTAGTAAATAAGCGGCTTATGACACCGCCAGCAAAACGGATAGCTGTGTGCAAACGGGATTTTGCTGCGCAGCAAACCGCGCGCGGCTAAATCGCCTAAAATGGTTTTGTCGGCGTCTTTACAAAATACGCCCGCAAACTGCCCCGCTTCGGCAATAAATTTGCCGTCTGCGCCTACTAGCTGAATAAACGGCAGATTGTAGCGGCGGCCTACGGCGGCATCGTCCTCGCCGAATGCGGGCGCGATATGCACTACGCCCGTACCGTCGTTAAGCGTAACAAAGGTATCGGTGGTAACGTAATGCGCCTTGTCTTTCGGGGATAACATCGATGTATGAAAATTATACAGCGGCTCGTAGGCAAAATGCTGATACTCGCTGCCTTTTTTAACGTCTATTACGGTATATTCGCCCTCTTTAAAATGCTTGCCGATTAAGGCGTTTGCTAAAATAAACCGCTCAGAGTTTGCCTCGATACACGCATAATCGTGGTCGGGGTGAAAGCATAGCGCGGTATTAGACGGCAGCGTCCACGGGGTGGTTGTCCATGCAAGAATATAGGTGGGAATGTCTGTTTGGGCGGCCTTAAACTTAACCACGCACGACATTTCTTCGATATCCTTATAGCCTTGCGCTACCTCGTGGCTGCTTAAAGCCGTTCCGCAGCGCGGACAGTACGGCACAATCTTATGCCCCTTGTAGATAAGGCCTTTATTAAAAATCTCGGCTATGCTCCACCAAACCGATTCGATAAACTCGTCTGTGTAGGTGATGTAGGGCTTATCCATATCTACCCAGTAGCCTACGCGCGCGCTCATTTTTTCCCACTCGGCTTGATATTTCCATACGCTTTCTTTACAGGCTTTGATAAACGGCTCTACGCCGAACTTTTCTATATCCTGCTTGCCGTCGAAGCCTAAAACCTTTTCTACCTCTAACTCCACAGGCAACCCGTGCGTATCCCAGCCTGCTTTGCGCAAAACGCGCTTGCCTTTCATGGTTTGGTAGCGCGGGATAAGGTCTTTCATAACGCGGGTTAAAATATGCCCGATGTGCGGTTTGCCGTTTGCCGTAGGCGGGCCGTCGTAAAAGGTAAAGTCTTTGCCGTCTGCTCTGTTTTCGATGCTTTTTTCAAAAATGCGGTTTTCCTGCCAAAACTTAATAATACTTTGCTCTCTTTCGGCAAAATTTAATGAGGGGTCAATTTTTTCGTACATAAGGGTACTTCCTCCAAACGGAAACGCTGATTGAGTACAAGCGTTTCCCAACGCGGTGCGGATTTACATTGTCTAAAAAATACGCCGACGCACACTTTCTTTGCTAGAAAGCCGCGGCAGCGGAAGCGGTTAAAAGCCCGCACGGACTGTCAACCTTATAAGCAGTATAGCATACCGTTTACTATAAAGTCAAGCGTTTTTGGGGTAATTTATTCCTGCACAATTTTTTTAAACATATTTTTTAGTCACTACTTTGCGACAAGTATGTTGATTTTTCAATAATTCTCATTCTATAAAATGGACCATACAAAGATTCGCCATAAGCTCTACTTGCGCCGTCTGGAACAACTAGTGTACGAATCTTATCATCAAACTCAACGCCTCCTGGAATACGGTGGCTAGGATTTTCCGATAAAAACTCTACCACCAAAGGAATATTTTCCCCCCAAAAATATTCACCTATCGGCACTCCGTCCGGTACTATTATTTTTTCTACTTGCGTGCCCGGATTAAAGTATGTGCGCTGCGTCCAAGCAAGTCTTCCAAAATCCATAACCTTTTTGCCGTCAACTTCAATTGGCAAAGTTAATACGTTGCCCTCAGTTAAAATGGAGTTGTCTTTTAGCGATAGAATCGTAATACCCTCTCCGCTATGGTGATTTACATACTCCCACACCGTATTTTTAGGTTCAATGCAACCGCCAAAACAGCCTGCTAAACCAAAAACTAACGCCGACATAATCGCCGCTATTAGTGTACCATGCAATTTTTGACAGCGTTTTTTCAAGACAATATAAAACTCCTTTGAAATTAATTGTGCGCATGACAACAATCTTTTATATAACTAATAATAGATTAACACAGGTGTATCAAGCTGTCAACAAAAATAGGCAAAATTCCTCCCCCTATTAAAAACCAAATAAAATTTGCGCCCCTACCTATAATTTTTATAGAAAGTGCTAATGTAAACGAATGGGGTTAATTTTTATTGCACGCAAAAAACTTCGCCGCCGCACCTATCCCACTTTATGCGGAAGGTTTTTTCGTCTAGCAGAACGTCTAGCTCGCTCTCCCATGTTTTTTGCAGCATCATTGCCGTTATTGCGGCAACGGCGGCAGCTTGCAGTGCGGAGGCGGTTTTGCCTGCGCCCTCAAAAAAACGTGCTTTAAGGCTTTGTTTAGAAAGCAGTTGTATAAAAACTATGCTTGCGCCTTGCGGAAAAAGCGGATGCACGGCAAGGGCTTTGCCTGTTTGGGCGATATCCGCTGCGTCAACATTTTCTACAAAAACGGCACCAAACGGCGCGCCTAGCGATACAGCGGTAATAAAGCGGCACGCGCCGTTTACCATAATAGGCGTGTTGATACACTGCGGCGTAACGGTATGACAAATAGGGATAAGGGACGGCGCAGTAATCGGCCTTCCTAAAGAAATTATATTAGCTTGCATAATTTTTTGCCTCCCCTTTTGTTTTATACCGCGCCTTGCAGCAGCATGGCTTCGGCTACTTTGATAAAGCCCGCGATATTCGCGCCGAAAACAAAATTATCCTTTGCGCAGTTTTCTTGTGCCCGTTTGTCGATGGTTTTAAAAATATTAACCATGATTTCTTTAAGCATTTTGTCGGCTTGCTCAAAGCTCCAAAAGCACCGCTGCCCGCTTTGCGCCATTTCTAATCCGCTTACGGCAACGCCGCCCGCGTTCGCGGCTTTGCCCGGCAAAAATAAAACGCCTTGTTCGATAAATAATTTTGCCGCCTCGTCGGAAGCGGGCATGTTTGCGCCCTCTGCCACTAGCTTTACGCCGTTTGCAATCAGCTTTTTTGCCGCCGCGCCGTCTAGCTCGTTTTGGGTGGCGCACGGCAGCGCGACATCGCATTTTACATCCCAAATCAACGTACTGCCCGATTTATACGCTGCCGTTTTAACGCGCTTTGCGTATTCGGAAATGCGCGCCCGCTCTACCTCTTTGATTTGCTTGATAACGTCTAAATTGATGCCGTTTTTATCGTATACATAGCCGCCCGAATCGCTCATGGCTACTACTTTCGCGCCTAAGCTGGCTGCTTTTTCTGCCGCGTAAATCGACACGTTGCCGCTGCCGCTGATTACGGCGGTTTTTCCTTTTAGGGTGCTGTTTCGCGAATTAAGGCATTCCTCTGTGATATAAATAAGCCCGTAGCCCGTAGCTTCTTTGCGCACTAAGCTGCCGCCGTAACAAATTCCGCGCCCTGTTACTGCGGCGGTGTGCAAGCCCGTTAGTCTTTTATACTGGCCGAACATGTAGCCGATTTCTCTGCCGCCCACGCCGATATCGCCGGCGGGAACGTCTGTATCGCCGCCGATATGGCGGTACAGCTCGGTGATAAAGCTTTGGCAAAAGCGCATGATTTCGTTATCGGATTTGCCTTTGGGGTCGAAGTCGCTGCCGCCCTTGCCGCCGCCCATCGGCAGGCCTGTTAAAGAGTTTTTAAAAATCTGCTCGAATCCTAAAAACTTGATAATGCTTAAATTAACGCTGGGGTGAAACCTAAGCCCGCCCTTAAAGGGGCCGATTGCGCTGTTATACTGTACGCGAAAGCCTCGGTTTACCCGCACGCTGCCGCTGTCGTCTACCCACGGAACTCTAAACATAATTTGACGCTCAGGCTCGACTAGCCGCTCTAAAATACCTGCCCTTTCGTACTGAGGGTTAGCGTCTACAAAGGGCTGAATGGTAGATAAAATTTCGCTGAGTGCCTGATGAAATTCGGGCTGATGCGGGTTTTTCTCCATCGTTTCTTGTAAAACCTTGTTTGTGTAGGACATAATGTGAATTCTCCTTAAAGATTAAAAAAAGGCGTTTATCAACTACCCGATTTCGGGTTAGAGATAAACGCCTTCGTTTATTATGATTTAGTATAGCACAAAAACCATACGGCTGTCAATTAAATATACAAAATTTTTTTGCTGAAACTAAAACTTTTTTTTATTTGGACAGTGCAAGGAGGATGTCTTTTAGGGTTGGGGCGGTTAGGGGGGTGAAGGGGGCGGCGGATTGTTGGACGGTGCCGTTTATATCGGTAAAGCTGCCTGCTTTTTCGTAGAATGCGGCGGTCGGTAAGACGCAGTCTGCTTTTTTTGCAACGGGCGTTATAAAGGCGTCTACTACCGTTAAAAATTCAACGTTAGGGATTTTTGCACCGCTAGGGATACTGCCGAGCATAAGCAGGGCTTTTATGCCCCCGTGCGTAGCGGCGTAAACGGGTACGCCTGCGTCTAAAAGCCCGCGGCTGTTTAGCCTTGCGCGGACGCGCACTACGGGGGGGGCGGCAAAATCGGCTTCGGCGGGCTGATTAAGGCATGCGTCAAACGTAAAGATGTTTTGCGTTTGCCATACATTTTTTGCGAATTTTAGAATTTCGGCTATTTCTTGATTAGAGTTTTGCGCGGAAACGCATACGCCTACGGCATTGTTGCCGTATTGATTGGTTATTTGATTAAGCCTTTCTAACACAAACTTAGCGGCTTGCGGCAGTGTGCTTTTTATAAGCTTGTTATCCGTGCGGATAAGCGGCGCGGTAACGCGCGGCTGTTTTAGCTGCTTAATAAAGCCAAATCTGCCCTCGCGGCACAACATTCCGCCGCTTAGCGGAGTGTTTTTAATATGCAGCCGTCCGTAAGAATGAACCTTTACCCCGCAGCCCGTAGCACAGCCGCCGCATACGCTTTGGGTTGCTTGCGTATGTAAAGGGACGCATTTTTTTAGCGGAACGCGTTCCCCTATTGCGCCCGTAGGACAAGCATCCGCGCATTGTCCGCAAGCGGTACAGTTGGTTTTGTTAAGCGGGCGGTTTAATTCGGGGCTGACCACCGTATCAAATCCACGGTTGATAAAGCCTAAGACGCCGCTGCCCATAGCCTCGCAAATGCGCACGCATAATCCGCATAAGACGCACTTATTCATATCTCGGTACATATAAGGACTGCTTACATCTAACCCGTGCGATTGCATAGCTCCGCTGTATTTTTCGGGCGCAATGCCGTAGCGGTTAGCGTAACGGATTAGCTTGCATTCAAAAAAATCGGCGCAGCCGCATTCTAAACACCGTGCGGCTTCCTTTTGTGCCTGCGCTGCCGAAAGCAGCTTGTTTACCTCTTTAAAGTTGTTCCGCCTTGCTTTTAGCGGTGTGATAGGGGCTGTAATGCGGCTTTGCTTAGGGATAAAGGCAAAATCCTCTGCCGTTTTTGTGTCGGTTACCCGATATTCTTTTTGCAAGGGTTTAAGCGACGCGGTGGCAAGATAATTGTCTACTACTTGTGCGCAGCGCGCCGCCTCGCCGATTGCTTCTATGGCAATGCCCGCGCCCTTGTTGGTGGCATCGCCTACGGCAAATACTGCTTGCAGGTTGGTTGCAAACGTGTGTTGGTCGGCGGCTATGGTTTTTTTGTTGGTAAGCGTTACGTCTTGAAAGCCTGTAACATCGACGGTTTGCCCTATCATAATAATAACCGCATCCGCCTCTACAACCTCGTGCGCGCCGCTGACGGGTACGGGGGCGCGGCGGCCGCTTGCGTCGGGTTCGCCTAATTCCATTTTTTGCAAGCGGATATGCGTTACGGCTTTATCGCCTAGCATTTCTACGGGGTGAACTAAGCACTTAAAAATTACGCCCTCTTCGATTGCCTCTTGTATTTCTATTTTATTTGCGGGCATTTCGGCTAAGGTGCGGCGGTATACAACCGATACTTCGCCCGCGCCCAGCCTTACCGCCGTGCGGCAAGCGTCCATAGCCGTATCGCCGCCGCCGATTACTACTACGCGCTTTCCTTTTATAGCTTTTTGGTACGCAAAAACATCGCGCAAAAATTCTATGCCGCTAAACACGTTTTGCAGGTGCTCGCCCGCGCAGTTTAAACGCATGCCTTTCCATGCGCCGATTGCTGTTATAACCGCATCCGAATTATCCCTTAGCTGCTGCAAGGTTATGCTGCCGCCCACTGCGGCGTTGTTGATAAATTGCACGCCCGTGCGCTGTATGTGCGCAATTTCTGCATCTAAAATATCTTTGGGCAAACGGTACTGCGGCACGCCGTAGCGCAGCATACCGCCCATCTTAGGCATTGCCTCGTACACCGTTACGTCATGGCCGTAAAGACGCAAATAATACGCCGCCGTCAGTCCCGCAGGGCCGCCGCCGATAACCGAAACGCGCTTGCCCGTAGACGGTTTTGTCGGGGGCGGACACTCGGCGGCGAATTGCGCCGTAAAAGCCTTTAATGCGGCAATGTTGACGGGCGCGTCAGCTAACTTGCGGCGGCACTCCGTTTCGCACGGGTGCGGGCATATTCTGCCGATAGACGCAGGAAAAGGCAGTTTTTCTTTTATGAGTGCGGCTGCCGCTTGATATTCGCCGTTGGCTATAAGCCCGACGTAGCCTTGACAATCGGTATGGGCAGGACACGCATTACGGCACGGCGCGGTACAATCGCCCGTATGGTTAGACAATAAAAGCGCTAAGGCGGAATTTCTTGCCGCTTGTACTCTTGGCGTATCCGTTTTGATTTTTTGCCCCTCTGTAAGCGGGGTAGAACAAGCGCGCAAAAGCTTTGCGCTGCCCTCTGACTCCACTACGCAAACGCCGCACGCACCGCACGGCTTAACGCGTGCGTCGTAGCATAAAAACGGAATTTCTATTCCGTTAGCGGCGGCGGCTTGCAGTACGGTTTGCCCTTGCTTGCCGAAAAACTCTTGCCCGTTAATGAAAAATTTTATAGAATCACTCATTCCGCTTTCACCGCCCCGAATTTGCATACTCTTGCGCAAACGCCGCATTTGGTGCATTTTTGATTATCTATACTATGCGCATTTTTTAATTGCCCCGATATTGCGCCCGCGCCGCATTTTTTTGCGCACAGCGTACAGCCTGTGCATTTTTCTGTGTCTATTATGTACGTTAACAGCGCGCGGCATTCTTTTGCTAAGCATTTTTTGTCGCGGATATGGCTTATGAATTCGTCTTTAAAATATCTAAGCGCGGTTAGCACAGGATTGGGCGCGGTTTGCCCTAAGCCGCACAGCGCACCGTCTTTAATGCACGCTGCAAGCTCCTCTAACTGTTCTATATCGCCCTCACGGCCGCCGCCGTCGGTTATTCTTTGCAGAATTTCTAGCATGCGTTTAGTTCCGATACGGCAGTGCGTGCATTTGCCGCAGCTTTCCTTTGCCGTGAAATCCAGAAAAAATCTTGCCATGTTTACCATACAAGTAGTTTCGTCCATGACTACCATGCCGCCCGAACCCATGATTGCGCCCGTTTCCGACAACGCCTTGTAATCTATTACCGTATCTAGCAGGCTTTCGGGTATACAGCCGCCCGACGGGCCGCCCAGCTGCACCGCTTTAAAGCGTTTGCCGCCCAAAATTCCGCCGCCCATGTCAAAGATACATTCGCGCAGGGTTAAGCCCATAGGAATTTCTACCAGCCCGCCCTTTTTAATTTTTCCCGTCAGCGCGAACACCTTGCTGCCTTTGCTGGTTTGCGTGCCGATTGCGCTAAAAGCCGCGCCGCCGTTTTGCATAATCCACGGAACGTTTGCAAAGGTTTCTACGTTGTTGATGTTGCTAGGGTTGCCGAAATACCCTTTTTCGGCGGGAAAGGGCGGCTTTAATCTGGGCATGCCGCGCTCGCCCTCTAATGATGCGATTAATGCCGTTTCTTCGCCGCATACAAACGCGCCCGCGCCCTCTTTGATGCGGACGTAAAAAGAAAAATCGGGCAAGCAGTTTTTGCCGATATAGCCGCCCTCCTCCGCTTGCTTGACTGCTGTTTTTAAGCGTGCAATCGCCAAAGGATATTCTGCCCGAACATAAATTATGCCCTCGTTTGCCCCTACGGCATACGCGCAAATAAGCATGCCCTCTATAATGCTGTGCGGGTCGCCCTCTAAAATTGCCCTATCCATAAACGCGCCGGGGTCGCCCTCGTCTGCGTTTACAATAACGGTTTTGTTTGCGCCTTGACTATTCCTTACCGCGTTCCATTTAAACCATGTGGAAAAGCCCGCGCCGCCGCGCCCTGCTAAGCCCGAAGATTTAATTTCCGCTAGGATGTCTTTTTGGGTAAAGTCGGAGTACCCGCCTGCCGCAATATAATCTTGTATGGCTTCGGGATTTATGCGGCCGCAATTTCTTAGCGCGATGCGCGGATGCTTTTTTAAAAGCTGTGCATCCTCGCAATTCATAAGATAATCGCTTGCCTTATTAGGCTTTCCGCACAGCATACGGGCGATTTCTTCTACCGCCGTATTATCTACCCTAACGTAATCGCGGAACGCATCGCCGTCTTGCACGGAAATTATCGGCTCTAAAAAACACGCGCCGATACAGCCAGCCGTTTCAACGGCAATATCGCAGCCCTCTTCTAAAAGCTTTTGCTGCAGCAATTTTTGCAGCGCGTGCGCGCCCGCTGCCTCTCCGCAGCTGCCTCTGCCTACTAAAACCCTCATTTTTCCGCCCCCATGATGGCTCTTACCGCTGCAACGGCCGTTTCGGCGGTAAGCTTGCCGTATGTTTTTTCGTTAATCATCATCGCGGGCGAAAGGCTGCAACACCCTAAACACGCCACCGTCGAAAGCGTAAATAAGCCGTCCTTTGTGGTGCCGCCGTCTGAAACGCCCAGCTCGTTAGAAAGGGCTTCGTATAATACATTTGCGCCGTTTACGTGGCAAGCCGTGCCTTGACACAGCATGATTAAATATTTGCCTACGGGCTGAGAACGGAATTGCGTATAAAAAGTAGCCACGCCCTGAATTTTGGCAGGCTTTTCACCGGTTTTTAGCGCGATGTATTCGATAAGCTGCACAGGCAAATATCCAAAAATACGCTGCGCTTCTTGCAGAATGGTAATTAGGCTGCCTCTTTGCGGCTTATATTTTTCTATGAACGCATCTAAAACTGAAAAATCCATGTATCTTGCTTATTAACTCCTTTGTTAATAGTATAACAAATTTTTATCAACTTTGAAAGCATTTAGCGTTACCTAATGCCTGCAAAGCTAATAAAAATTTGTTAAGTGCTGCAAAAATTATAATACACCGTACAGCAATTCTGCGTAAGAAGGCAGTGCCCAGTGCTTTTTAGCGGTTATGGCCTCTAAGCTGTCGGCGGTTTCTCTTAGCGCGTTCATCGCCGATAAAACCGAAGTTCCGTAGGCGGACGCCTTTGTAACTGTGCTGCTTAGCTTGTCGGCCTTTTGCACGGCGTTTTCTAATGCGGTTAGATTTTTTAACAGCTTTGCGGATAAATCCGATACCGATTTTAGCAAGAAGGTTTCTAAGCTTGTATCAAACGCGCCGCACGCTTTTTTGCTTGCCGCTGTTTGCGACAATTCGCCGCTGTATGTGATAACCGACGGAATAATGCTGCCTTTTGCTATATCTAGCATGGTAAGCGCCTCAATGTGCAGTGTTTTTAAATAAATTTCGGTTAGAATTTCGTAGCGCGAATGAATTTCCGCCTCCGAAAACACGCCGTTTTTAGAAAATAACACTACGCTTTTGGGGGCTGTAAGCGCGCCGAAAGCATCGGGTGCGGTTTTTAAGTTGGACAGCCCTCTGCTTTTAGCCTCTGCAACCCATTCGTCCGCATAGTTGTTGCCGTTAAACACAATACGTTTATGCGCCGAATACGTGTTTTTGATAAGCTGTGCTAACGCTGTATTAAAGCTTTCGGCTTTTTCTAGCGAATCCGCAAAGCCGTTTAATATTTCGGCAACTGCCGTGTTTAAAACGACGTTGGGGTCGGATATGGATTGATTAGAACCCGGCATGCGGAATTCAAACTTATTGCCCGTAAAGGCAAAGGGAGAGGTTCGGTTGCGGTCGGTGGTGTCTTTAGGGAAATGCGGCAATGCCGTAACGCCTATCTCCATTTTATGGTTTTTGGAATTTTGGTAATCCGTCCCCTTTTCTAAGGCTTCTAAAATGCCTGTTAATTCCTCGCCTAAAAACATAGATACGATGGCAGGAGGCGCTTCGTTTGCGCCTAAGCGGTGGTCGTTGCCCGCGCTTGCAACCGATACGCGCAATAGGTCTTGATACTCGTCTACCGCTTTGATTACGGCTGTGAGGAATAGCAAAAACTGTGCGTTTTCAAACGGCGTTTCGCCCGGCTCTAACAAATTTGCGCCTGTGTCGGCACTCATTGACCAGTTGTTGTGCTTGCCGCTGCCGTTTACGCCCGCGAAGGGCTTTTCGTGCAATAAGCAAACCAAACCGTGCCTATACGCAATGCTTTTCATGGTTTCCATAGTAAGCTGGTTGTGGTCGCAGGCGATGTTGGCAGTTGCAAAAATGGGGGCAAGCTCGGCTTGTGCGGGCGCAACCTCGTTGTGTTTGGTTTTGGCTAATATGCCTAATTTCCACAGCTCTTCTTCTAAATCTTTCATAAAAGCCGAAACACGCGGAGTAAGCGCGCCAAAATAATGGTCTTCTAATTCTTGGCCTTTGGACGGCTTTGCGCCGAATAGGGTTCTGCCGGTAAGCATAAGGTCGGGGCGTTTTTTGTATGCCTCTAAATCTACCAAAAAGTATTCTTGCTCCGGCCCGACGGTTGATAAAACACGTTTTACCGAAGTGTTGCCGAACAGCGTTAAAATGCGCCGCGCCGCTTTATCTAAAATTTCCATTGAGCGCAGCAGCGGAGTTTTTTTGTCTAACGCCTCGCCGCCGTAACTGCAAAACGCGGTGGGTATGCAAAGCGTTCCGTCTTTGATAAACGCGTAACTGGTAATGTCCCAAACGGTGTAGCCGCGCGCTTCAAACGTCGCACGGATGCCGCCGCTAGGAAAGCTGGACGCGTCGGGCTCGCCGCGCACAAGCTCTTTTCCTGAAAACTCCATAATGATTTTGCCGTCGCCGCAGGGAGAAATAAAGCTGTCGTGCTTTTCTGCCGTTACGCCAGTCATGGGCTGAAACCAGTGCGAAAAGTGCGTTGCGCCCTTTTCTACCGCCCAGTCTTTCATGGCGTTGGCTACTACGTTGGCAACCTCGATTTCTAGGTGCGTGCCGCGCTGCATGGTTTTTTTAAGCGCCTTGTAAATGTCTTTGGGCAGCCTTGCGCGCATTGCGTCGTCGCCGAATACCATGCTGCCGAATAGTTCGGGTATGTTTTTGTTTTCCATAAATGTTTGTTCCTCCTTGATTTTAATTTAAGCTATTCCTGTAAAAATAAAGATTGCAGGCAGAATGCCTGTTATAAAGGCTTGAATAAAGCACAGCGCGTAAACGGGTTTTGCAAGCTTTTTTTTGTCGAAGGCAAGCTCTACAAACAATAAGCCCCACAAAACTGCCCACATAAACCAGCAAACCACCATCCACCAGTCAAACCATGTACCGCCGTCGCGCACAATGCCGATGAGGGTCATAATGCCGCCCAGTGCTAAGAATACGGTGGTAAAGCCGCAGTAAACCCCTAACGGCTTAGCGTCTGCGCCCGTAAGCGTGTTGACGCCTAAGTAGATGTAGGTTATGGCGACTAATAAATAGATAATTGCCGAAAAATTACCGCCGTTCATTATAATTTCTAAAATTCCGGCAATGCCGATTACCACGCCGCCGCTTAGGTTTACATACGCGGACGATTTGCCTTGCGGCGTTAATTTTTTAAACAGATAAACGCCGTTATGCAGCAGTACAAATCCGACGGCTGTAAGCACGATTGCCAACAATATGGCAGAGTCTAAAATGTCTTTCATTTTTTTAATTCTCCTTAAAATTTTTTTTAAAAGCATAAAGGCGCGTTTGCTTGGAAACACGCCTTTGTGCTTTTTTAGGATTTGCCGCTCCGTGCCGACATCGGACAGCCTACCCTTAAATAGAAAAAAGATGTGTTTCCGAACCGAAAACACACCTTCGTGCTTTTATGTTATTACTATACCATATACTGCAAAATAACGCAAGCGTTTTTTAGGGGATTTCAAAAGAAATTTTTATTGACAAACTATAAAAATTAGTATATAATGCACAGTAGTTGGTTTGGAAGAATACTTTTTGAATTTATTAAAGGAGATGCGGAATTAACTTGCTTAAAAAGAAAGGTATTAAAACTATTTTATTGTCTTTAGCGATGATTTTATTTTCTATTGGTTTTGTAGGGTGTTTTTCGAACTGTGGAGAGGAAAGCGAACAGGAAGATTTATTTGATTATAGTTGGGCATGGGGGACGTACCGATATTGGGCTTATCAATATGATGTACCCACGCCGCCCGGTTCGCGATATTCTAGTTCAAGTTTTACGGGAAGACAAATTGAAGATATTTTTATACGGCCTAAGCCCGATTGGGACGATTTTACACAAGCCCGATATGACCACATGAAAAGCTTTTTAGATTTTATGGGTGAAGAAATTATCCTTACTAAAAATGAAATTCAATTTTCAGGTACTTACAAAGAAACGTTGTCTTATACCAAATGGGGGCAGATGTACAGCGGTTATAGTTTGAATTTTAATGAAGAGGCATTTCCGTATGGAGTTAACAGAGATAGTTGGGGTTTTTCGGATGTAATTTTTTCTGGGTTTCGCGATAATGCTGGTATGGTATTTCGTACCTTTGTGGATGAATTGACCAAAACCAAATTTCTATTAAATTATGAACTTATAGACAATACGGATTATACTTAATTTTCGGTGTAGAGTTTTGTGTAGGGGTTTTTGGCGTTGGGTTTTAAGACGAAGAAATCCTCTTTTTTGGGGGTGAGGGAAATAGTAAAGAGTGCGGAAAATTGCGTTAGATACGGCAATATTTCTTGTAGGTCTGCCATAGAGGCTTTTGCCGCGCTGACTTGCGGAGGAAGGCCTTCGGGCAGCTGCTTGGTGCGCACAATCATTTTGCCGCCGTGCATACCCGTCCCCGTAAAATTTTTAAGCGGAAGCTTGGTTGCGCCTAAGCCTAATACAATAATCAGCCCGCCCGCCATGTATTCGCCCAAAAAGCTGCCCGCGCTGCCGCCGATTACAATTACGGGCTTTTTTTCTTGATATTCTTTCATGTGGATGCCTGCGCGGTAGCCTGCGTTTTCTTTTACATAGATTTCGCCGCCGCGCATGGCTAAGCCCAACGCATCGCCCGCGCTGCCGTGTATAATAATTTTTCCGTCGTTCATGGTATCGCCTACCGCGTCTTGTGCGTTGCCGAAAACCTCTATTACCGCGCCGTCTAAATACGCGCCTAACGCGTTACCGGGCGTTCCGTTTAGGGTAAGCTTACCGCTGTTTCGTTTAACGCCGATAAAACGCTGCCCTAAGCAGTTATCCACAATGCTGTCGCCTTGTACGTTTTTAAGGGCTTTGTTAAGCTGCTCAAAATCTAAATTTGCTGCGTCTATTTTCATTTTTCACCTCCTAATTTAGCCGCCCGCTCGGTTTTGGTAAATGCCATAAGGCTGGGATGACGGCACACCAAATTAAAATCTATCGAACTAAGCGGTGTTGCCCCGCGTATAAGGCTTGTGTAAATTCCTGCCTTTTCTACATTGCCGATGAGTATATAGCCGTTTAGCTTGTCGCGGCTGTAAAATAATTTTTTGTAGTCTTTTTCCGCGCACGTATACACCTCGCCGCAATACGTCCCCGCAGAGATAATATGTAAGCCGAAAAAGCCCGCAGCATTCATAGGGATTGCTTGGGTAAAGGCCGTATCAACGCCCGCCATGTTCAGCCCCGCGCATTCGCCTTGCATATACGCATTAGGCAGTAGCGCCATGATTTTGCTTTCGCCGCTAGAAACATCTACGCACTCGGTGCAGTCGCCCGCCGCATAAATATCCGTTGCGGAGGTTTGCGATTTTTCGTTGATTAAAATACCCTTATTTATTCGGGCAATTCCTTTAAGTAAATCTACATTAGGCTTTACGCCTGTTGCCGTTACTAAAACATCAAATTCGATTTGCCGCCCGTCGCTTAAAAAAGCCCTAGTCTCCTCAAAACGCTCAATCTTAGCCGAAAGCATAAAGGATACGCCCTTGCTTTCGATATGCGCTTGCACCTTTTTTGCGCCCTCCCCGTCTAATACGGCGGATAAAATCCTATCGGCAACCTCTACAACCGTAACGCTGCCCGCTAGCTTTACAATGCCCTCGGCGCATTTCAGCCCGATTAAGCCCGCGCCGACAATTAATACGCGGCAGTCGGGTTTTAGTGCGGCGCGCAAAGCCTTTGCATCGTCTAGCCCCATAAAGGTAAACGCGTTTTTAACGCTTTGCAGCCCTGCAAACGGCACAACGGACGCGCTTGAACCCGTAGCCGTAAGCAGCTTACCGTAGGGCAATTCTTGACCGTTATCTAATAAAACGCGCTTTTTTTTCGCGTCAATTTGCACCGCTGAGGCAAAAATTAAACGGCATGCGTTTTCTGTATAGAAAGTATCGGGACGGTATTTCATGGCGTCCTCTGTAACTTTTTCTTGTAACAAATACGAAATTAAGGGACGCGAATAGGTGTGGTAAGGCTCGTTGGATACCAAAGTAATTGTGCCTTTTTTATCCACGCTGCGGATACCCTCTACCGCTCCGATAGCGGCGGCTGAATTTCCAATGATTACATATTCCATATTATTCTCTCTCCTCGTACACAAGGGCGTTATTCGGGCAGCCCTTAACGCAAGCGGGCGAACCGTGCGACGCGGTGCATAATTCGCATTTTTGAATTACCCCCGTTTCGTTTTGCGAAATCGCGCCGAACGGACAAGACAGTATGCAGGTATAGCAGCCCACGCACCGTGCCTTATCGGCTGTAATTATGCCGTTGGTTATATGCAGCGCACCCGTAATGCAAGCCTTAACGCAAAGGGGCTGCTTGCAGTGGCGGCACGATACGGCAAAGCTTATGCCGTTATTTGCTTCGATGCGGATAGCGGGATTAATTTTAACGCCGCGCAAAGCCCGTGCCATATCCTTTTGGCGGCTTTCGGCAAAGGCGCAATGATATTCGCACAAGCGGCAGCCTAAGCACCAGTTTTCGTTTACATATACTCTTTTCATGCGATTTTATTCTCCCGCGTGCTTGATGCCTAATACGGCAAGCTCCCGCTCGTTTAGGCCGATTCCGCGCAGCATAAGACGGTTGCCCTTTAAGGCCTCTATCGAATTGATGCCCATGCCGCCCATCATCTCTTGAATTTCGTGCTTCCACGCGCTTAATAGATTTACTAAACGCTTGCAGCCGATATCGGGATTAAGCCGTTTGGTTAGCTGCGGAATTTGCGTGGCGATTCCCCAGTTGCATTTGCCCGTTTGACAGCTGCGGCATAAATGACACCCCAGCGCAAGCAGCGCGGCAGAGGCAATATACACGGCGTCTGCGCCTAGTGCAACCGCTTTTACAATGTCCGCGCTGCTGCGTATACTGCCGCCTACTACTAAGCTGACGTTATCGCGGATGCCCTCGTCGCGCAGGCGTTTATCTACGCTGGCAAGCGCAAGCTCTATCGGAATGCCTACATGGTCGCGTATGCGGGTAGGCGCGGCACCCGTACCGCCGCGAAAGCCGTCTATGGCGATAATATCCGCGCCGCTTCTGGCAATGCCGCTGGCTATGGCGGTAATATTATGTACGGCGGCAATTTTAACGATTACGGGCAGCTTGTAATCGGTAGCCTCTTTTAGCGAATATACTAACTGACGCAAATCCTCTATCGAATAGATATCGTGGTGCGGCGCGGGACTGATTGCGTCTGTTCCTTCGGGTATCATTCTTGTGCGGGCAATGTCGCCGACAATTTTTGTGCCGGGCAAATGTCCACCTATTCCCGGCTTTGCGCCTTGACCCATTTTAATTTCGACTGCCGCGCCTGCGTTTAGGTATCCCGAATGCACGCCGAATCTGCCGGACGCAACCTGAACAACCGTGTTTTTGCCGTATTTGTAAAAGTCCTCGTGCAGGCCGCCCTCGCCCGTGTTGTAATAAATCCCTAGTTCTTGGGCGGCGCGGGCTAAGCTTTCGTGCGCGTTATAGCTGATAGAACCGTAGCTCATAGCCGAAAACAGTATCGGCATAGAAAGCTTTAACTGCGGCGGCAAATTGTTTTTGATATTGCCCTTTTTATCCCGCTCGATACGGTGCGGCTTTGCACCCAAAGCACACCGTGTTTCCATAGGTTCACGCAGCGGGTCAATCGACGGATTGGTAACCTGAGATGCGTTTAAAAGAATTTTATCAAAATATACAGGGTAATTTTGCGGATTGCCCATGCTGGAAAGCAATACCCCGCCCGAATCCGCCTGACGGTAAAGCTCGTCCACCGTGCGCTGCCCCCAGTTTGCGTTTTGCTTATACGCATTACCGCTTTTAACTATTTTTAACGCGCGGGTCGGGCAAATGCACACGCAGCGGTGACAGTTTACGCACTTAGACTCATCGCACGTCATTACGCCTTTATCCGCTAAAAATTCGTGTGCCCCGTGTGCGCACTGATTTTCACAAGCTCTGCACGCAATGCAACGGCTTTCCTTGCGCACAATCTCGTATTCGGGATATAAAAAATTAATTGCCATGTGCCTCACCTCTCAATCGAACAATAATCGGCTCGCCGCCGTCGGGCGCAAAGACATTTTCTACATCAGGCTCTACCATGCGGATAGCCGCCTCCTCGCTTGCGATATACGTTTTAGTGCCTTTTTCCGCCACTACCATGCTGCGCAGCTTTAAGCGGTCGTTTAATGCCATTAGCCCGCCCTCGAAGCCTGCGATAATCGAAAACGGCCCCGTAATCAGCTGACCTGCAAACACTGTCCGCAAATACTCGTATTTTTCTTGAACCGAAGTGTTAAAGCGGGCGATAGTTTCCCAAAACGGCGCGGCTATTACAGAGGCGATTTCTTCCATTAAAAGGCCTTTTTTGCGGTGCAGGTAGTCGATTATGTAGGTAATAACCTCGGTATCTGTTTGCAGCGTACAGGTGTAGCCGTACGGCTCGATAGCGCGGCGGTTTGCATCGTAAGAGGAAATTTCTCCGTTATGCACCACTGTGTAATCTAACAGCGCGAACGGGTGCGCGCCGCCCCACCAACCCGGCGTATTGGTGGGATAGCGGCCGTGCGCCGTAAAAGCGTAGCCGAAATAATTTTGTAAGCCGAAATATCTGCCGATATCCTCCGGATACCCGACACCTTTAAATACGCCCATATTTTTGCCGCTGGAAAAAACATACGCGCCCGTTATTTGGGTGTTTATGCGAAACACGCACTTTGACGTAAATTCGCGCTCGCACAATCCGCTTGCCGCAAGCTTTGTAGGCAGCGGCGTAACAAAGTACCGCCAAATGCGGGGCGCGTCCGTAATTTCTTTTACGGTGTGCGTAGGAATTTTGCTAAGGTTGATTATATCAAAATGACGCTCTAAAAACTCCTCGCACGCTTTGCGGACAGCGGACGAATCAAAGAATATATGCAAGGCGTAATAGTCCTTGTATTCGGGATATATGCCGTATGCGGCAAAGCCGCCGCCTAGCCCGTTAGAACGCTCGCGCATAACGGATATAGACTTAATAATCGCCTCGCCGCTGAATCTTGCGCCGCTGGTATCTATAATGCCGGATATGGCGCAGCCGGACGGTATTCTTACGCTGCCTTCTTTTAACATTTTACACGTTCTCCTTTAACACCTCTACTAACATTTTTCGCACGGCGGCAGGGTCTGCTTTGCCGCTTAAATGCTTCATGGCCTGCCCCATTAAGCAAGCAAAAGCTTTTTCCTTTCCTGCGGTATAATCCGCCGCCGCTTGAGGGTTTTTACTAATGGCTTCGGTAACGGCGGCGCGGATGAGGGCGTCGTCGCAAACAGCAAATAAGCCTTTTTGGGTAATATAGGCTGTCGGGTCGGCATCGTGCAGAAACACCGCCTCGACAGCCTCCTTGTATACGCCGCGATTAATTTTACCGCTTGTAACCATATCTATAAGGCTAGTAAGCTTTGCCGCGTCTAGGCAAATTTTTTCGGGGTCTAAGCCTTTTTCGCCTATCAGCCGCAGGATATCGCCCGTTATTAAATTAGCCGCTTCTACGCTATTGCCGCTGCCCTCTGCAACGGCTTCAAACAGCTCTGCTATGTTTTTGCTTTTGCAAATGATTTCGGCTGCGCTGGGTGAAATGCCTAGCTCTTGCGTAAACCGCCTGCGTTTATGGTGGGCGAATTCGGGCAAAGATTTACTTAGCTTTTTAATCTGCCCGTCCGAAATATAAAGCGGCGGCAAATCAGGCTCCGGAAAATAGCGGTAATCCTGTGCGTTTTCTTTACTGCGCATAGGGTGCGACACCGCTTTTTCGTCGTCCCATCGGCGGGTTTGCTGTGTAACCATGCCGCCCTTTGCTAGGATTTCGGCTTGCCGTGCGGTTTCGTATTGTACAGCGCGCAAAACGGCTTTTAAGGAATTAAGGTTTTTTGTTTCGGTTCGCGTTCCCAACTCGCCGTCTTTTTGTTTAAGCGAAAGGTTGATATCGGCACGCAAAGAACCCTCCTGCATTTTGCAGTCGCAAATATCTAAATACAGCATGATTTCTCTTAGCCGCTCAATAAACGCTATCACCTCTTCACCGCTTTCAAAATCAGGCTGGGTTACGATTTCTAACAGCGGAACTCCCGCACGGTTAAGGTCTGCTTGCGTTGCTCTGCCCAAAGAGGCAAGCTTTAATTTCCCCGCGTCTTCTTCGATGTGTATTTCTCGAATGCCTATGCGTTTGGGGGTGTTGGTGGTTTGTATTTCTAAAAAGCCGTCGGTGCAAATCGGAAAATACAGCTGCGATATTTGATACGCTTTGGGAAGGTCGGGGTAAAAATAATTTTTGCGGTCGAAGTTGCATTTTTTTGCAATCTTGCACGAAAGCGCAAGCCCTAGCCTTACGGCGCACTCGACTACCGCCTCGTTAAGCTTAGGCAGCGCGCCGGGCTGACCCGAACAAATCGGGCAAATGTGCGTGTTGGGAACTGCTCCGAAAGCATTTGGGCAGCCGCAAAAAATTTTAGATTGTGTATTAAGCTCTGCATGAACTTCAATCCCGATAACCGTTTCGTATTTCATTTTTCACCTCCCGGCTTTTTGGTGTGCCAATCGGTAATTTTTTGAAAATACTTAGCAGCGGTTATCAGTTTCTGTTCCGAAAACGCTTTTCCGATAAGCTGTAAGCCTATGGGCATGGCGCGCTTATCAAAGCCGCACGGCAAGCTTACGGCGGGCAACCCTGCAAGGTTTACGGACACGGTGTAAATATCGCCCATATACATTTTTATCGGGTCGTGAATGTTTTGCCCGATTTTATACGCCGTTGTGGGGGCAACGGGCGCAAGAATGATATCGTATGAATCAAAAAGCTTTGCAAATTCGGCTTTGATTAGTGCGCGCGTTTGCATGGCTTTTTTATAAAATGCGTCGTAATAGCCGCTTGACAATACAAAGCTGCCCAGCATAATGCGCCGCTTAACCTCTTCGCCAAAGCCCTCGCTGCGCGACATTTGGTAAACCTCGCGCAGTGTTTTTGCGTTTTCGCTTTTAAATCCGTATTTTATGCCGTCGTAGCGCGAAAGGTTAGAGGATGCCTCCGCCGCCGCTATCACATAGTAAGCAGGCACCGTATATTCGGTAAGCGGCATAATAAATTCGTCTACGTTAGCTTTTGCGGCTTTAAACTGTTTTGCCGCGTTTAATACCGCCGATTGCACATCGGATTCTATGCCGTCTGAAAAATAGTTTTTAGGGATTCCTATTTTCAGTCCGCTAAGATTTTGCGGAATTTCCCGATTAAACGCAAGGGGCTTTTCTAACGTACAGGTTGCGTCCCGCCCGTCCGCGCCCGAAATAAGATGCAGTAAGGCGGCGCAATCGTCTATATCGCGTGCAATCGGCCCTATTTGGTCAAGCGATGAGGCGTATGCGATAAGCCCGTACCGCGACACCGCGCCGTAGGTGGGCTTAATGCCGCTTACTCCGCAAAAGGAACACGGCTGACGGATGCTGCCGCCTGTGTCGCTGCCCAGCGCAACGGGAATTTCTGCTGCCGCAACCGCCGCCGCGCTGCCACCCGACGAACCGCCCGCAACGCAAGCGGTATTCCACGGATTTTTAACCGCGCCGAACACGCCCGTCTCGGACGAACCGCCCATAGCAAACTCGTCCATATTCAGCTTGCCTATCACCACAAGCCCCGCCGCTTTAAGCCTTTGTACTGCCGTTGCGTCGTATACGGGGGTAAAGTTTTTTAGCATTTTAGAGGCGCATGTGGCGGGTAAGCCTACGGTGCAAATATTGTCTTTAAGCGCAATCGGAACGCCTGCAAGCGGCGAAAGCTCTTCCCCCGCGTTTAGCTTTTTTTGAACCGCATCGGCTTGCTGAAAAACCTCGCCGTCTTCGCAAACCGAAATAAAAGTATTGTGGCGCGGCCGCCCGTTTTTTGCGGCGGATAAAAAAGCCTCGGCGGCCTCGCGGACTCCGATTTTTTTGGCTTTTATTAAGCCTGCCAAGCTAAGGGCGGATAAGCTTGTTACCTCGTTTTTTTGCATGGATTATTCTATTACCTTTGGCACGATAAAAAATTCCCCGTCCGATACGGGCGCGTTTTTAAGGATATCCGCGCTTAGCCCAAAATCCTCTGTGCGGTCGGGTCTTAATGCGTTTTTAACAGGGTCGCCCGACACCTCAGCGGAAACGCTTTTTGTATCGGCTTTGGATAAAACGGCCATGTATTGCAGGATATTTTCTAAGCTGTTTGCTATTTCGGCGCGCTCTTGCGCGGAAAGTGTTAAGTACGAAAGCTCTTGTAAATATAACACGGTTTGTTCGTCTATTTTCATATTTTTATTTTTCTCCTTTTAAAATTTCAGCGTTGCGAAATAATCCTCAGGCGTTTCGGCACGGCGTATCAGCTTTGCGCTGCCGTCCTCTTGCAATAAAACCTCTGCCGAACGCAGCTTGCCGTTATAGTTATAGCCCATTGCATAGCCGTGCGCGCCAGTATCGTGGATAAAAATCCGATTGCCCGTTTCGATAGCGGGCAAGGCACGGTCTAGGGCAAACTTATCGTTATTTTCGCATAAGCCGCCCGTGATATCGTACAGCTTATCGTGCGGCGCGTTTTCTTTTCCTATCACCGTAATGTGGTGATACGCGCCGTACATAGCGGGGCGCATAAGGTTTACCGCGCAGGCGTCTAAGCCGACGTAGCTTTTGTAGATATCTTTTTTATGAATTGCCGTAGCGATTAACGCGCCGTAAGGGCCGGTCATGTAGCGGCCAAGCTCTGTGCATATACGCACCCCGTCTAAGCCGTTAGCGGTAAGAATACGGTTGTACGCCTCCTGTACGCCCAAGCTAACGTCTTGGATATCTATAGGATTATCCTCTGGCTTATACGGGATTCCTATACCGCCGCTTAGATTGATAAAGCCGATTGCCGCGCCCGTTTCGCCTTTCAGCCAAACAGCCGTTTCAAACAGCTTTTCGGCAAGCGCGGGATAATATGCAGATTCTAGCGAATTACTAGATAAAAACGCGTGCAGCCCAAACTGCGTTACGCCCTTTGTTTGCAGCATTTTAATGCCTTGTAAAAGCTGCGGTTTGGTAAAGCCGTACTTTGCGTCTTTGGGGGTATCCATAATTTGACTGCGGATATTAAAGTCTGACCCCGGGTTATAGCGCAAGCAAATTTTTTGCGGAAGCTTGCCGATACATTTTTCTAAAAAGTCAATATGTGTAATATCGTCTAAATTGATTAGCGCGTTTAGTTTATGCGCGTATATAAAGTCTTGCGCGGGCGTAGCGTTAGACGAAAACATAATTTCATCGCCCGAAAAGCCGCAGCTTTGTGCAAGCATCAATTCGGTAAGACTAGAACAATCCACGCCGCAGCCTTCCTCTTTTAATATTTTTAAAAGCGACGGATTAGGGTTTGCTTTTACCGCAAAATATTCGCAAAAACCCGTATTCCACGAAAAGGCTTTTAACAATCTTCGGGCGTTTTTACGAATCCCCGCCTCATCGTATAAATGAAACGGCGTAGGAAACTTTTGTATAATTTTTTCTAATTGTTCGCTGCTTACAAACGGCTTTTTCATGGTGCGTTCTCCCAAATAAAAAAGGTGCTTATCGGCGGACAGTACTGCCCTTGCCGATAAACACCTTTGTTTATCTTTCTACACTATATCAAAAACGCTGCCGCTTGTCAATCAATTTTTTAAGCAAATCAACTTATTTTTTAATCGGACTAAATGAACTATGATTGCAACCATGCTCATTAGAGATAGCATTAGTTCTAAAATACATAATATCATCACAAATATTAAATCAAAAACTAGACTAAAAAATAAAATCCTTAATGCAAAAGATGCACCTATTAATAAACATGTCAATATCCATAATGAAATGACAGGTGCTTTATGAATCGGTTTTTTCTTATGCCGTAAAAATAAATAGATTCCTAACGTAGAATAGAGAACAGCAAAAAATAGTACAAATATAAAAACGATACTGTTTAAACCGCCAAATGTAGATTCGAATCTAAAATACGAAATTAAAATGATACTGTTAATAATTATAAATGCTATCGTCATTATAATTATCGTGAAAAAGAATAATTGAAAGCGTGAAAATTTACTGCCGTCTTGATTTCTTAAAATTCCCGATACGTTTTGTTTTTCTTCCATAAACACCTCTTAAAATATCTTATCTGTTACTCTTATTCTAACACAAGGTTTTATGCCTGTCAATGTGTTTTGGTTTTTTTGCATTAAAACAATTTTTCAAAGTTTTTCATGGCTTGCAATGTTTTTTCGGCGTTTCCGAAAGCGGTAAAGCGCATAAAGCCTTCTCCGCCGCTGCCAAAGCCCGCGCCGGGCGTGCCTACTACATTTGCCTCATTCAGCAGCTTATCAAAAAACTGCCAGCTAGAATAGCCGTCGGGACACTTAAACCAAACATACGGCGAATTAATTCCGCCCGTAGACCATATGCCCTTTTTATTTAATGTTTTTGTAATAACGGCGGCGTTGTTTGCGTAATACGTAATATCGCTGCGGGTTTGGGCTTGCCCCTCTTGCGTAAAGACAGCCGCCGCGCCTTTTTGAATGATGTACGATACGCCGTTGAATTTTGTGGTTTGACGGCGCAGCCATAGCTTATTAAGCTGCGCGCCGCTGCGGACAAGGCTTTTAGGTACAACCGTATAGCCGCACCGCGTACCCGTAAAGCCCGCTGTTTTAGATAATGAACAAATCTCTATTGCACATTCCTTTGCGCCGTTGATTTGGTATATGCTAGAAGGCAAATCCTTATCGCGGATAAACACCTCGTATGCCGCGTCAAATAAAATTACTGCCCCCGCTTTTAGCGCGTAATTAACCCATTCTTGCAGCTGACTTTTTGAATATACCGCGCCTGTGGGATTGTTGGGCGAACATAGGTATATGATATCGGGGGTGATTTGTGGATCGGGCATAGGTAAAAAGCCGTTTTTTTCTGTACCGTCCGTATACACTATGCGGTTGCCTACCATTACGTTGGTGTCGTGGTACACTGGATACACGGGGTTAGGAATTAAAACGGTTTGCCCGCCCGCAAAAATATCTAATACGTTGGCTAAATCGCTTTTAGCACCGTCCGAAATAAATACCTCGTCCGCGTCAAGCGTTACGCCCTTTTTGGCGTAATATTCCGCAACTGCTTGGCGCAAAAAATGATAGCCTTGTTCTTCTCCGTAGCCGCGAAACGTATCCTTTTGCCCCATCTCGGTTGCCGCCTCTTGTATAGCCTGAACAACGGCCGCCGCTAGCGGACGGGTAACATCGCCGATTCCTAAGCTAATCACCTCTTTATTCGGATTGGCAGCTTTATAATCGCGAACCTTTTGGGCAATGCTCGAAAACAAATAGCTGTCGTTTAAGCTAAGATAATTCTGATTGATTTTCATTTGGGTAACTCCTTTGTGTGTTACGGTGCCGCTTTTGCTACGGCCTTAGCAACAGCCTCCGATACCGCTTTATCCAGTGTATCGGGTATGATGTAATCTGCGCTTAGCTGTCCGTCTTTTACATAGCTTGCCAGTGCTTGTGCGGCGGCGATTTTCATGGGCTCGGTGATTTTGCCTGCCCGCGCATCCAGCGCACCCCTAAACACGCCCGGAAAAGCAAGTGCGTTGTTAATTTGGTTAGGAAAATCACTGCGCCCCGTACCGATTACCGCCGCGCCGCCCAACCGTGCCTCGTCGGGCATGATTTCGGGGGTCGGGTTTGCAAGCGGAAAAACTATCGGCTTTACATTCATGCTTTTTACCATGTCCCGCGTAACGCAACCCCCGACGGATAGACCGATAAAAATATCCGTGTTAGCCATAACCTCCGCAAGACTGCCCTTTTTTTGCGTGCGGTTAGTAATTTCGGCTATGCTTTGTTTTTCGGAATCCATTCCCGCGCGCCCTTTGTACAGCGCGCCGCTGCGGTCGCACAGCACGATGTCCTGTATACCGTAATCTAATAAAAGCCGCGCCGTTGCAATGCCTGCCGAACCTGCGCCGTTGATTACAACCGAAACGGAGGCGGGCTTTTTTTTCGTTAGCCGCAGCGCATTCATAACCGCCGCTAACACGACAATTGCCGTACCGTGTTGGTCATCGTGGAAAATAGGAATATCGCAGCATTCTTTTAACCGCCGCTCAATCTCAAAACAGCGCGGCGCGGAAATATCCTCTAAGTTGATGCCGCCGAAAGAACCCGCTAGCAAGCGCACGGTGTTTACAATTTCGTTAATGTCCTTACTGCGGATACACAGCGGAACGGCATCGACGCCGCCGAATTGTTTAAACAATACCGCCTTGCCCTCCATAACGGGCATGGCTGCCTCCGGCCCGATATCGCCTAAGCCTAAAACCGCCGTGCCGTCGGTAACGATTGCGATTAAATTTGACCTGCGCGTTAAAAGATAGCTTTTTGAAACGTCCTTTTGAATTTCTAAGCACGGACTTGCCACACCGGGCGTGTACGCTAAGGATAAGTCCTCGCGCGTGTTAAGCGGTACTCTGCTGACAATTTCTATTTTGCCTTGCCAGCCGTAATGCTTTTTTAAGGATTCGTTACTGTAATTCATAGAGGTTTCCTCCCTTGCAATCCGCCGCAACGATAAGCGGCATATCTTGTACGGTTAATTTATAGATTGCCTCTGCGCCTAAATCGGCAAAGGCGGCTATCTCGGCTTTTTTAACACACAACGATATTAACGCGCCCGCGCCGCCGATTGCGGCAAGGTACAAACCGTTGTGCTGTTGGATAGCGTCTATAACCGCGCCGTTTCTGTCGCCTTTTCCTATCATAACACGAAATATTCCTTTTTGGATTAGCCCGCCTGCGTATACGTCCATTCTGGAACTTGTTGTAGGGCCGCAAGACCCGATAGCCTTATCGGGCGGCGCGGGGCACGGGCCTGCATAGTATACGGTTTGCCCCGTTAAGTCTAGGGGCAAGGGCTTATTATCCCGCATTAAATCTGCTATGCGCTTATGTGCCGCGTCTCTTGCCGTGTACAGTACGCCGGATAACAGCACCTTGTCGCCCGCGCGCAGTTTGGCTATATCGGCGTTTGAAACGGGGCTTTTTATTTTTATTGTGTCCATAGGGTTTTGCCGCTCCTTAAATTTCTTTGGTTTTGTGCCTGGTTGCGTGGCAGCCGATATTAACGGCAACCGGCAGCCCTGCGATGTGCGTAGGATACGGTAACACATGAACTCCTAGCGCGGTAGTTTTGCCGCCGAAGCCCGCCGCGCCTATCCCTAAGGCGTTTATGCGGCTAAGTGTGCGCAGCTCAAATTCTGCCCAAAACGGGTTAGGGTGCGGCGTGCCGATATCGCGCAGCAGGGCTTGTTTAGCTAAAAGCGCGGCTTTTTCCATTGTGCCGCCTACGCCTACGCCCACCACAATCGGCGGGCACGGATTTGCCCCCGCCGCCTTAACGGTTTGAACAACAAATTCCTCTACGCCCTCTATACCGTCGCTAGGCATAAGCATTTTAAGCGCGCTCATGTTTTCGCTGCCGAAACCCTTTGGCGCAACCGTAATTTTTAGCGTATCCCCTTGTAAAAAATCGTAGTAAATCACGGCGGGCGTATTGTCTTGGGTGTTGGTGCGCTTTATCGGGTCGGAAACTACGCTGCTGCGGAAATAGCCCTTGTGATACCCTTGCCGCACACCCTCGTTTACTGCATCTTCGATGTTTCCTTGTACATGAACCGTATCGCCGATAGAAATAAACACAACCGCCATGCCCGTATCCTGACACAAAGCCAGTTTTTCTTTTTGGGCAATGTCGGCGTTTTGCAGTAAATCTTGCAAGGCGGATTTTGCTAATTGAGAAAGTTCTGCGCCGTGCGCCGTTTTTAATGCCGCGTACATATCCGCACCGATGCAAATGTTGGCGTCAACGCATAAATCCGCAACGGCTTGCGTGATAACCGCCGCGTCTATGAACCTAAGCTTAGACATCTTTTTTAACCTCTTGTAAAAATTGCTGCGCCGCATTGATTGAGTGCAAAACCGCTTTTTCGGCAGGCCCGCCCGTTATGTTGCGCGCTTGTACGCAGGCCTCAACCGTTATTGCGCTGTATACGGTTTCGTCAAAATGCGGTGAAATCGCCTTTAATTCTTTTAGCGTCAAGGCTTCAATCGGCTTGTTTTGGCTTATCGCGTACAGCACTAATTTGCCGATTATCCCGTGTGCCTCTCTAAACGGCAAGCCTTTTTTAACCAGCCAGTCCGCAGCGTCCGTTGCATTCGTATAACCGCCCTTTGCGCTAAGGCGCATAGCATCGGTGTTAAATACTGCGGTTTTTAACATGCCGCTAAAAACGTCCAAACAGGCGTTTACGGTATCGGCGGCGTCAAAAACCGTCTCCTTATCCTCTTGCATATCCTTGTTGTACGCAAGCGGCAGACCTTTCATTACGGTTAATAAGCCTATTAAATCGCCGTATACGCGCCCCGTTTTGCCCCTAATCAGTTCTGCCATGTCGGGATTCTTTTTTTGCGGCATGATAGACGAACCTGTCGAATACGCGTCGGATAAGGTAATAAAGCCGAATGCGTCCGTTGCCCATAAAATGAGTTCTTCGCAGAATCGGCTTAGGTGCATCATTAAAGCCGAACAGCAAAATACAAACTCGATACAAAAATCTCTGTCTGAAACCGCATCCAAACTGTTTAAAGTAACGGCGGCAAAGCCTAGCTGCTGCTTTACAAATTCTCTGTCTAACGGATACGGAGAGGCTGCCAAAGCACCGCTGCCCAGCGGCATTTCGTCGGTGCGCGCCGCGCAGTCGGAAAGCCTTTGGTAATCGCGTTTAAACATCTCAAAATACGCCATAAGGTGGTGGGCTAGCGTTATGGGCTGCGCCTTTTGCATATGCGTAAAGCCCGGCATACTGTCTTTAAGGTGTTTTTTTGCAAGCGTAAGCAGTATAGTTAACAATTCGTTAAGCTGCGCCTTTACCGCAGCGATTTCGACCTTTACATACATACGCATATCTAAGGCTACTTGGTCGTTGCGGCTTCTGCCCGTGTGCAGCTTGCCGCCCGCCTCGCCGATACGGCTTATCAGCTGACTTTCGATAAACGAATGTATATCCTCTGCGGCGTTGTCAATAACCAGCTTACCGCTATCTATATCCGCTAAAATTTCTTTAAGCGCGTGGGTTATCGCCGCTGCGTCCTCACGCGGGATAATTCCTTGCCGCCCTAACATTTCCGCATGCGCTATACTGCCGCAGATATCTTGCTTATACAGCCTTTTATCAAACGAAACAGAGGAATTAAAGCCGTCTGCTTTGCTGTCTGTACCGTGTAAAAAACGCCCGCCCCATAGTTTTTTCATTTTGTCCTCCTGTTCATAAGCGCCCGTACCGTTAGCGGCAGGCCTGTTAAATTGATAAAGCCCTCTGCATCTTGGTGGCTGTAAAGCCCGCCCGTTGTAAAGCTTGCCATTTCTTCGTTATACAGCGAATACGGCGACTCAGACCCGTTAGGGATAAGGTTGCCTTTGTATAGTTTTAGGCGTACCTTGCCGGTAAGGGTTTCTTGGGTTTTATCTACAAACGCACTCAGTGCCTCTCTAAGCGGCGTGTACCACTCGCCCGCATAAATTAATTCGCCCAAAGTGTGTGAAACGGTTTGCTTAAACGATGCGGTTTTGCGGTCTAGGCAGAGGTTTTCAAGCTCGGCGTGCGCCGCATATAAAACGGTGCCGCCAGGCGTTTCGTACACGCCGCGCGATTTCATGCCTACGATGCGGTTTTCTACAATGTCGATTACGCCTACCCCGTTGCGGCCACCGATTTTATTTAATTCCTCTAACAGTGCAACAGGCGAAAAATGCTTGCCGTTTAGTGTAACGGGAATACCTTTTTCAAAGGCAAGCTCTACGCATTCGGGTTTGTCGGGCGCGTCTTGCGGCGGTACGGACATTTGCAGTAATCGCTTGTAATCCGCGCCGACGGCAGGATTTTCTAATTCTAACCCTTCGTGGCTTATGTGCCATAAATTATCGTCGCGGCTGTAGCTTTGCTCTTTTTTCATGGGTGCTTCGATATTGCGGACACGCAAAAACTCCATTTCTTCGTCGCGGGATTTTAACTCCCACACACGCCACGGCGCGATAATTTGCAGTTGCGGCGCAAACGCTTTAACGGTAAGCTCGAAGCGGATTTGGTCGTTGCCCTTGCCCGTTGCTCCGTGACAGATTGCCGCAGCGTTTTCTTTAAGTGCGATATCCACCAGCTTTTTGGCAATCAGCGGACGGGCAATTGCCGTGCCCAAAAGATACTTGCCGTTATATACCGCTTGTGCTTTTAGCATCGGAAAAAGAAAATCGGTTACAAATTCCTCGCGGGCATTGATAATATGCACGCGCCCCGCGCCTGTTTTGGCGGCGCGCTGCTTAACCGCCTCGTAATCGTTGCATTGACCTACGTCTACGCATACCGGAATAACCTCGCTGTTCGGTTGGTTTTCTTTCAGCCACGGAATCATTACGGTTGTGTCTAAGCCGCCCGAATACGCTAGCACTATTTTTTTACTCATGTTTGTTACCTCGCTTTTACAGTATAAACGTTTTTTTGATTTTTTTCAATTAAAATATTTAACCCCTGCGGAAAAAATATCTAAATCCTTTTTTATCGGTACATTTTTATATAAGTCTTTTCCGCTGCGCTCTACATGCCCCATTTTGCCTAAAATTCTGCCGCAAGGCGAAATAAGCCCCTCGATTGCGTAAGCTGAACCGTTTGGATTGTGCGGAATTTCTGCGGAAGGCACATCGCCGCTATCGATATATTGGGTGCATATTCTGCCGCTAGATTTAAGGTTTTCCAGTACGCTTTGCGGTGCAATCAGCCTGCCCTCTCCGTGGCTTACGGCCGTAGTGAAAACATCTCCTACCTGAACGAAGGAAAGCCACGGCGAATCAACGGACGCTACCCGCACGCGGCATAACGCCGACACATGGCGGCCTATATTGTTAAAGTGCAGCGTCGCGCTGTCCTCCGTTAAGGGCGTGATTTTTCCGAAAGGTAAAAGCCCTAGCTTAATTAAGGCTTGAAAGCCGTTGCAAATACCCAAAGCTAAGCCGTGCCTTTTTTCTAACAATTCGGTTAAGCGGTCGGCAACTATCGGGCAGCGCAGTACAGTTGCTATAAATTTACCGCTTCCGTCCGGCTCATCGCCGCCCGAAAAGCCTCCGGGAAGCGCAAGAATTTGGGTGTTTTTTATTAGGGCTGCTAATGCCGCCGCCGATTCCTTAACGTCCTTTTGCGAAAGGTTTTTAAACACAAATGTTTCTACGTTTGCGCCCGCGTCTAAAAACTTTTTAGCGGTATCGTATTCACAATTACTGCCGGGAAAAACGGGTATCAGTACGCGCGGTGCAGCAAGCTTTTTGCCCGTATACGGCGAAAAGGTAATTTTGTTAAAGTCTGCGCACGGCGCGGAACAGCCGTCTTGGGCAGTAATCGGAA
Organism: Bacillota bacterium; assembly: GCA_009777485.1. Lineage (GTDB taxonomy): Bacteria > Bacillota > Clostridia > Christensenellales > Pumilibacteraceae > WRAP01. Next base: position 29,477 of record WRLT01000008.1, on the reverse strand, counting down.
ATACGGACGAAAGCGTGCCCAGATACGCTTTTTCGGCAGCTTCTGTCTTTAACGCGCTTTGTCCGAATTCAAACGATTCGCCGCCCGCCTCTCCGATATATTCGGGCGAAAATTCGGCAAAATCCGCTAACTCGCCCGCTAATAGAATATCGGCTAAGCGCGGCGCAAATAAATCTTCTTTACAAGCGGTAAAGCAAAAGCCTAAGCCGTTGCCTAAGGCAGATTTTGCAAGCGCCGCCGCCGCGCCGCCCGTTTCGACAACCGTACAAAAATTTATTTTTCCTTGTGCTATGTTGCTAGAAAGCTTTTTCATCAGCCGTACAAAAAAGCCGTAATCGGGGCAATTAGACTGCGTGCGCGGCAAGGCTATTCTATATACCTTTGCGCCCTTAGTTAAAACGTTGGTTATCAGCTTTGACGCGCTTGCGGCAGATAACGCAAACGATATCAGCGTAGGCGGAACGTCTAACTCGTTAAAGGTGCCGCTGCAAGAATCCTTACCGCCGATTGCGGCTAAGGACAGCTTAACTTGCGCCGTTAGCGCACCCAGCATAACCGAAACGGGCTCTCCCCACCTTAAAGGGTCTTTTTTCAGCCGTTTAAAATATTCTTGCATTGTTAGATAAATCCCCTCGTACGGCGCGCCTGCCGCGCAAACTTTTGCAACCGAAAGCAACACCGAATACTGCGCCCCGACAAACGGACTTTGCTGCGTCAAGTAAGGGTCGCAGCCCCATGCTGCCACCGTAGCCGTATCGGTATCAAGCGGAAATACGGGCAGCTTTGCCGCCATCGCAATGGCGGGCGTTAGCTGCTTAGCACCTCCGAACGGCATAAATACGCTGCCCGCGCCGATGGTAGAGTCGAACATCTCGCTCATGCCCTTGTTGGATGCCACGTTTAGCCTTTTAAGCTCGGCTTTAAGGGCGGCGGCAAAATCGCCGTGCGTTAGGTGTGCCTTTGCCGCATCGGACGGCTTATCTAGGTAATCGGAGATTGTATCGGTAACCAAAGCGCGGACGGATTGTTTTACGCCGTTTGACGAAAGCAGCGTGCGTTTTAAATTTACTATTTCGCTCCCTTGCCACGTCATAACCATACGGTTGGTATCCGTAACGGTTGCAACGTGCGTTACGGCTAAATTCTCCGCCGCGCAAAGCTTTTCTAGGGCAGTAAAATCCTGCGGCGCGATAACCGCCGCCATGCGCTCTTGCGATTCGCTAATGGCTAATTCCGTACCGTTTAGCCCCTCGTATTTTTTAGGAATTGCATCTAAATTGATGTTTAGCCCGTCTGCTAATTCACCTATTGCCACGCAAACACCGCCCGCGCCGAAATCATTGCAGCGTTTAATAAGCCGCGTGCAATCGGGGTTTTTAAACAGCCTTTGAATTTTGCGTTCTGTTACGGGGTTGCCTTTTTGCACCTCTGCACCGCAGGTTTCGATGCTGTCTGCGTTATGCGCTTTGCTTGAACCCGTTGCGCCGCCTACGCCGTCGCGCCCCGTATCTCCGCCGATTAACACAATTAAATCGCCGTTTTGCGGCTTTACGCGCACTACGTTTTCGGCGGGCGCAGCCGCTACTACAAAGCCTGCTTCTAATCTTTTTGCTTTATAGCCCTCGTGATACATTTCGGATACCTGTCCTGTTGCAAGCCCGATTTGGTTGCCATAGCTAGAAAATCCCTTAGCAGCCTCGCGTGAGATTACGCGCTGCGGCAGCTTGCCCGCTCTAGTATTTTCTATCGGCTCGGTGATATCGCCCGCACCGCTGACACGCATAGCTTGGTATACATACGCACGCCCCGAAAGCGGGTCGCGGATTGCACCGCCCAAAGCAGTTGCCGCGCCGCCGAAAGGCTCGATTTCGGTAGGGTGGTTATGCGTTTCGTTTTTAAACATGACTAAATAGTCTTTTTCCCCTTGTGAGGTTTCGGCTTTTACCTTAATCGAACACGCGTTGATTTCCTCTGATTCGTCTAACGCGGTAAGTAAGCCCTTGCTTTTTAATTCGCGCACTCCCATTGTAGCCATATCCATAAGGCATTCGTATTTATCCGCCCTGCCGCCGTAATGCTTAGTAAAGAGTGCTTTATATTCCGCATACGCGTCTTTAAGTTCGGGTATATCGGTGTTAAAGTCAACATCGGTAAGCTCGGTTAAAAACGTGGTATGGCGGCAATGGTCAGACCAGTATGTATCCAGTACGCGGATTTCCGTTTCGGTAGGCTCTCTGCCCTCTAAGGCGAAATATTTTTGTACAAATTTAGCATCTTCTAAACTCATGGCAAGACCCATTTCCGCACAAAAAGCAGTAAGGCGGTTTTTATCAAAAGCCGTAAAGCCCTGTATTACTTTAACGGGCGCAGGCGGCGGAGAGGCTTGACTTAGCGCAGCGGGTTTTTTTAGCGGCGCGATGCGCGAATCAACGGGATTAACCAAATAACGCTGAATTTTATAAATATCCTTTGCGCCCTTTATTGCATAAACCTGCGCGCAGCGGATTGTAGGGCGCACGCCCATAGTAAGCAGCTGCACGCATTGCTCGGCAGAGTCCGCGCGTGCATCGTATTGGCCGGGCAGATATTCAATGGCAAACACGGTATGCCCCGCCATTTGCGGCAGCTGCTCTGCATATACTCTGTCTACGGGCGGCTCCGAAAATATGGTAGCGGCTGCCGCGTCATAATACGCATCCTCTAAGCCCTCGATGTCGTATCGGATAAACAGCCGCAGCGAAGTAATGCTTTCGTTAAGCTGACTGTTTAGCTCTTTTTTTAGCTGTTCGGCATGCTTGCTGACAGCTTTCTTTTTTTCTGTAAAAATTCTTTTAATCATAGGTGTACTATTTCCTTACGTTTACGTTGTGGTCGGCTAAATAATTTTTTAACTCTTGAACAGAGAAATTTTTGTCGGCTCTGGGCGAATACAGCATGCTGCTGATAATCGCGCCTAAGCTATCGGTATGAGTAAACAACTCTTTTAGGTGCTGCGGCAGCCCCGCGCCGCCTGAGGCAATTAGCGGCAAGCTTACTGCGCGGCCTGCCTTTACCATTAGTTCAAGGTCGTAGCCCGTCATCATGCCGTCAAAATCTATGCTGTTTAAACAAATCTCGCCCGCGCCTAAATCTTGACCTTTTTGTATCCACTCTATTGCATCCATGCCAGTCGGCTCTTGGGCACCGTCTATAAAAACCTCGTAGCCGCTTGCGGTTTTTTGGGTACGCTTTACCTGACAAGAAAGCACGATACACTGCGAACCGAAAGCCTTTGCGCCGTCTTTGATAATTTGCGGATTTCTAACCGCCATAGAATCTACGCTGATTTTTTCTGCCCCTGCTTTTAGGGTTTCGTACATATCGTGCAAGTCCTTTATGCCGCCGCCTACGGAAAACGGGATACATACTCTTTGAGCAACTCTTTTTACTGTTTCGATATCAATTTTGCGTTTTTGCGCGCTTGCGGTAATATCGTAAAAAATAAGCTCGTCTATGCCGTCTGCGTACATTTTTTCTGCCAAATCGTCTGCGGGCGCAACATCTATATTGTCTTGAAATTGCTTTGCCTTAGTTACTCGTCCGTTTATAATATCAAAGCAAGCGATTAGTCTTTTAGTCAGCATTGTAAAAACCCCCTTAAAAGCTCTAAGCCCGCCGCGCCGCTTTTTTCGGCATGAAATTGCGTGCCGTAAATGTTGCCGCGGTTGACCGCCGCCGTAAAGTCTGTGCCGTACTCCGCCGTACCCCAAATATCGGCCTTATCTTGCGGAACTGCATAAAACGAATTTACAAAATAAAAATAGTTATCGGCGCAGTTAAACGGTACAGGCTTAGTAAAGCGCACCTTGTTCCAGCCCATTTGCGGTACACGCACCTTTGTGCTATCAAAGCGGATTACGTTGCCTTTAAGCCAGCCTAAGCATTCGGTGTTTTCTTCATGGCTGTATTCAAACAGTATTTGCATACCTACGCATATCCCTAAGTACGGGATGTTTTTTTGCAACACTGCCTCGCTAAGCGCAGATAAAAATCCGCTTTCCGCAAGCGAACGCATGGTAGCCCCCGCACTGCCTACCCCAGGCAGAATAATGTGCGACGCGCCGCGCAAAAATTCAGGCTTAGGGCAAAGCCGCGCTTTTAACCCTAGCTTATGTACCGCGTTTAACACGCTAGGCGCGTTGCCCGCCTTGTAGTCTATTATGCTAATCACGCTTCCCTCCTAACGCCGCTTGCACCAGCCCTAAAAACAATGGATGCGGACGGTTTGGACGGCTTTTAAATTCGGGGTGAAATTGTACGCCTACGAAAAATGAATTGCCCGCAATCTCAACCGCTTCGACTAAATTTCCGTCGGGCGAAATGCCCGAAAGGGTTAATCCGTTTTTTTGCAGCGTATCTCTGTACGTATTGTTAAGCTCGAAACGATGACGGTGCCGCTCGTGTATTTCGTCTGCATTGTACAGCGAATGTAGGCGTGTTTTGGGCGTAATGCGGCACGGATAGCTGCCTAAACGCATGGTGCCGCCGCTAAGCAGCTTGCCCTCTTGACCGGGCATATAATGGATAACCGCGTTTTTTGCAGACGGGTTAAATTCGGCTGAATGCGCGTCTTGCAAACCGCAGACGTTTCGCGCAAATTCGATAACCGCTATTTGCAGACCCAAACATATGCCTAAAAAAGGAATGTTGTTTTCACGCGCGTAACGGCACGCGGCAATTTTTCCTTCTATGCCGCGGTCTCCGAAGCCGCCGGGTATAATCATGCCGCTAACGCCGTTTAAATGCGCTTGCGCGCCTTGCTCTTCTATGCTTTGACTGTCTATCCATTTAATGTGTACAAATACGCCCGCCTCAAAGCCCGCGTGGTTTAGGCTTTCGATGATAGATAAGTAGGCGTCGTGCAGCTTGACGTATTTGCCTACGACAGCTATGGTTATTTCTTTTTTTCGCGATGCGATTTTGTTAATCATACCGCGCCATGCGGATAAATCGGGGTGCGGCAAATTTATTCCTAACTCGCGGCAGACAATTTTGTCTAAGCCGTTTTCGTGCAGCATAAGCGGCGCTTCGTATAAAGATTGCAGCGTAGTGTTTTCTATTACACAATCCGATTTTACGTTACAAAACAGCGCGATTTTTTGCTTGATTCCTTCGCTGATAGGCTCATCGGCGCGCGCCACGATAATGGTAGGCAAAATTCCCGCCGCTTGCAGCCCTTGCACGGAATGCTGTGTAGGCTTAGATTTATGCTCGCCGGAGGCTTTTAGGTACGGCACCAGTGTTACATGAATATAGAGGCAGTTTTCGCGCCCTTTTTCTAAGCCTATTTGCCGAATCGCCTCGATAAACGGCTGACTTTCTATATCGCCCGTTGTACCGCCTATCTCGGTAATTAAGACGTCCGCGCCGCTTTTATCTGCTCCGCTGTAAATAAAATTTTTAATTTCTTGGGTAACGTGCGGAATAACCTGAACCGTGTTGCCCGAATATCCGCCCTCGCGCTCGCGGTGCAGAACATTCCAGTACACCTTGCCCGATGTCAGGTTAGAAAACTTAGTTAGGTTTTCGTCTATAAAACGTTCGTAATGGCCTAAATCTAAATCGGTTTCCGCGCCGTCGTCGGTAACAAAAACCTCTCCGTGCTGAAACGGACTCATGGTGCCGGGGTCGACATTCATATACGGGTCAAGCTTTTGTGCGGCAACGCGCAATCCGCGCTGCTTTAACAACCGTCCCAGCGACGCCGCCGTAATGCCCTTTCCTAATCCGGACACAACACCGCCCGTTACAAAAATAAATTTAGTTGCTTTCATATGCTTTACTCCCATTCTACCGTACTTGGCGGCTTAGCTGTAATATCGTATACCACGCGGCTTACGCCCTCAACTTCGTTGGTAATGCGCTCGGAAATTTTACGCAGCAGTGTATGCGGAATCGGCGCGTAGGCGCACGTCATAAAATCGTCGGTTTGTACCGCGCGCACGGCGATAACACGGTCGAAGGTTCGGTCGTCGCCCTTAACTCCTACCGAAAAGGTATCGGTTAAAACGGCAAAAAATTGACTGGGGGGCTTTTTGCGCCGAAGCAATTCCTCCCGCACAATGGCGTCTGCGCGGCGCAGCGTTTCTAGCTTTTGCGCCGTAACCTCTCCCATAATGCGTATGGCAAGACCAGGTCCGGGAAACGGCTGACGGAAAGTTAAGGCGGCGGGAAGCCCCAGTTTACGCCCTATTTTGCGCACCTCGTCCTTAAACAGTCCGCTAAGCGGCTCTATAACCGCTTTAAAACCCAGCCTTTCGGGCAAGCCTCCTACGTTGTGGTGGCTTTTGATTACCGCGCCCTTTTCGCCGCCTGATTCTACGATGTCGGGGTAAATGGTGCCTTGCGCCAAAAACGGAATGCTGCCCAGTTTTTTGGCCTCCTCCTCGAATACGCGCACAAATTCCTCCCCGATAATTTTGCGCTTTTGCTCGGGCTCTGTAACGCCTTTTAACCGCGCCAAAAATCGCTGCGCCGCATTTACCCGAATAAAGTTTAAGCTTTTTTCTTTAAAAATCCGCTCGATTTCGTCGCCCTCGCCTGCCCGCATAAAGCCGTGGTCTACAAACACGCAGACTAAACGGTTAGGGATTGCTTGGCTAAGCAGCGCGGCGCACACGGACGAATCAACGCCGCCCGAAAGCCCTAGCAGCACTCTTTCTGATTGAACCTGTGCTTGAATGCGGCTAACCTGATTTTTAATATAGCCGTCTAACCGATAATCGCCTTTTGCCGCGCAAACGGAAAATAGAAAGTGTTTAATGATTTCTTTGCCGCCTTGCGTATGCGCCGTTTCGGGATGAAACTGTACGCCGTACAGCTTTTTTTCTGCGTTTTCAAACGATGCGATATTGTTGGAGGTTGCCGCCGTAACGGTAAAGCCTAACGGGGGCTTTAAGCAAACATCCCGATGGCTCATAAGCGCGGTAAAGGGCTTGCCCCCGTTTGTAGGCGTTACGCATACGCTGCCGTATTCGCCTACGCTGCCGCGCCCGACTTCGCCGCCTAATACATAGCACATCAGCTGCATGCCGTAACAAATCCCTAAAATAGGTATGCCCAAATTAAAAAGCTCGCGGTCGTAACTAACGGCGTTTTTCCCGTACACGCTGTTAGGACCGCCCGTTAAGATTATGCCGATAGGGTTTAAGGCCTTTATCTGTTGTGCCGGCATGCTGCCGTGCTTAATAACGGAATAAACGCCTGCATTTCTAACGCTGCGGGCGATTAATTCTTTATACTGACCGCCGAAATCTAATACTAGTACCGTTTGGCTCATCATTTATCCCCCTTATGCAGCGTGCCGATTTCTACTAATTCGGTGTTATGCTCGTTGTAACCCGACAATAGGCTGTCTATAAGGGCGTTTGCCGTATCTAGGCTGGTCATGCACGAAATACCCCTCATACATGCCTTGCGGCGGATTTTTACGTCGTCGAAAGCAGGGTCGCGGCCTTTTTCGCTAGTCGAAACCACGTACGAAATTTTTCCGCTTTCTAACAATGTTGCGGTGTTGTTTTGATTGCAGTCGCAAATTTTTTCTACCGTTTCAACCGCTAATCCGTTCTTTTTTAAAAACGCCGCTGTGCCGCGTGTAGCATAAAGCGAAAAGCCCAGTTTTGCAAACCGCTGTGCAATGGGGACGATTTCGTTTTTATCGAAGTCGGTTACGGTAATTAAAACCCCGCCCGACTTTTTCATTTTATAGCCCGCCGCCAAAAGCCCCTTATATAAGCTTTCGGTTAAATCTCTGCCGATGCCTAAAACCTCGCCCGTTGATTTCATTTCCGGCCCTAAATGCGTATCCAAACCCGTTAATTTTTCAAACGAAAATACGGGAACTTTAACCGTTACAAAATTCGGCTCGGCGGCAAGTCCGTATGCGGGCAGCTTTTCGCCCAAAGACGCCCGAACCGCCCATTCGCACATAGGGATAGCGGTAACTTTACTTAGATACGGCACGGTGCGGCTTGCACGCGGATTAACCTCGATTACATACAGCGCGCCCCCGTAGATTACATATTGAATATTTACTAGCCCGCGCACCTGTAAGGCAGTGCAAATTTTTTGCGTAACCTCGACTATGCGCGCTTTCATCGCCGCATCTAAGGAAATAGGCGGATATACCGCGATACTGTCGCCCGAATGTACGCCCGTACGCTCTACTTGCTCCATGATACCGGGTATAAAAACGCCCTCGCCGTCGCAAATCGCATCTACCTCGACTTCCTTGCCCATTAGATATTTATCAATCAGCACGGGGTTATCTTGACGCTGCCGCAGGATAATTTTCATGTATTCGGAAATATCGTCCTCGTTCCATGCGATAATCATGTTTTGCCCGCCCAGTACATAGGAGGGGCGCATCAGCACGGGAAACCCTAGCTTTTTTGCCGCAGCTAACGCTTGTTTTTCGGTGTTGACAGAAAAGCCCTGCGGACGCATAATATGTAAATGCTCTAAAAGCGCGTCAAAGCGTTCTCTGTCCTCGCAGATATCTATCGAATCCGCGCCAGTACCGATAATTTTTACGCCTCTTTCGTGCAGCTGCTTAGCAAGCTTAATCGCCGTGCCGCCGCCGAAGGCAACTACCACCCCGACAGGCTTTTCTATTTCGATTACGCGCATAACGTCATCGATACAAAGCGGCTCAAAATAAAGCCTGTCGGCGGTGTCGAAATCGGTGGATACGGTTTCGGGGTTGTTGTTGATAACAACGGTTTCGTAACCCATACGTTTAAGCGTCCAAACGCAATGCACACAGGCGTAATCAAACTCTATGCCTTGCCCGATTCGAATCGGTCCGCTGCCTAACACTACCACGCGCGGAGATTTACTTTTTTCTATAAACGGCAGTGCTTCGTTTTCGTCGCCGTTTTGAAGGCTGTAAAAATACGGTGTTTCGGCCTCGAACTCGCCGCCGCAAGTATCAACCATTTTATAAATAAGCGGCTTTTTATTGGGCTTAGCGGCGGCAATGCGGGAAAGACTGTGTAAAAACCAACGGTCTACCCGTGTTTGCATATGCAGCTCGTCTACCGTTATTCCCCGTAGAATAGCCTCGTATAAAACAAACAGTCGCTCGCTGGTTACGGTATTTAACATGGCGCGGATTTGTACGTCGGTTAAGCTTTTCAGGTGCGGCAAGCTTAAATCCGAAAGCCCTAATTCGGCTCCGCGTACCGCTTTAAGCAGTGCCTCCTCAAAGCTGTCTGCAATAGACATAACCTCGCCTGTTGCTTTCATTTGCGTGCCTAAACGGTTTTCGGCATAGACAAATTTATCAAACGGCCACTTAGGAAGCTTTACTGCAACATAATCTAAGCTAGGCTCAAACGCCGCTTTTGTAGTGCCTGTAACGGCGTTTTGAATTTCGTCTAGGGTATAGCCGATGGCTATGCGGGTTGCTACCTTTGCTATCGGATAGCCCGTTGCCTTGCTTGCCAACGCGCTAGAACGCGAAACACGCGGATTAACCTCTATTACGGCATAATCAAACGAATGCGGATTAAGCGCGAACTGACAGTTGCAGCCGCCCTCAATTTTCAGTGCGCCGATAATGTTAAGCGCGGCGCTGCGCAGCATTTGGTATTCTTTATCCGCCAGTGTTACGGCGGGCGCAATAACAATGCTGTCGCCCGTATGTACGCCTACGGGGTCAAAGTTTTCCATCGAACAAACGGTTATGGCATTGCCCGCGCAGTCGCGCATTACCTCGAACTCTATTTCTTTCCAGCCTGCAATAGACTTTTCTACCAAAATTTGCCCGATGGGCGAAAGCGATAATCCCGATGCGGCAATTTCGCATAATTCGTTTTCGTTTGCGGCTATTCCGCCGCCCGCGCCGCCCATAGTAAACGCGGGGCGCACGATTAAGGGATAGCCCGCCTCGTCTGCAAAATTTAGCGCGGTTTGCAGATTTTCGGCTATTACGGAGGGAATGACGGGCTCGCCGATTTTTATCATGGTTTCTTTAAATAGCTTTCTGTCTTCCGCTTTGTCGATAGCAGACGGAGAAGAACCTAAAAGCGTTACGCCGTTTTCTTGTAAAAATCCGCATTTGGCAAGCTGCATGCTTATGGTTAAGCCCGTTTGCCCGCCTAACCCCGACAAAATGCCGTCGGGCTTTTCTTTTAGCACAATCCTTTTTACCGTTTCCAGCGTTAGCGGCTCTATATAAATTTTATCCGCAATATCAAGGTCTGTCATAATGGTAGCGGGGTTAGAATTTACCAGCACAATTTCGATGCCGTTTTCTTTTAATACACGGCAAGCTTGCGTTCCTGCATAGTCAAACTCTGCCGCTTGTCCGATAACAATCGGCCCAGAACCTATTACTAAAACCTTTTTGATGTTTTCATTTTTTGGCATGTGATTCTATCCTCTCTATAAAGCGGTCGAACAAAAACGAAGTGTCCAGCGGGCCGCCGCACGCTTCGGGGTGAAACTGCACCGAAAACGAATGGCCGTAGTCTAAGCCCTCGCAGGTGCCGTCGTTGACGTTAATAAACGAACTGTTGTCTGCTATTACCTCGTATCCATGATTTTGACTAGTAATGTATACGCGCCCCGAACCCGTATCTTTAACGGGCTGATTTGCGCCGCGATGCCCGAATTTAAGCTTGCGCGTGGTATAGCCGTTAGCAAGGGCTAAAAGCTGATGCCCTAAGCAAATACCAAACATAGGAACAAAACTTTTTTGCAGTGCGCGCAACGTTTCAACCGCCTGTGCGTTAGCGGGGTCGGCAGGGTTTCCCGGCCCGTTAGACAGCATAATGCCGTTGGGGTTATAGCGCAGTATGTCTTGCGCTGCGGTATGAAAGGGAAATCTTTTTACCGTGCAGCCGCGTCTTAATAATTCCGCTTCGATTCCGTTTTTTGCCCCGTAATCGATGAGTGCTATCCGCTTTTCTCCCGCGCCCGTTTCGGGTGTTTCGCCGCATGTAACCTTAGAAACAGGGGCTTTTACCGAATAATCCAAAGCCTGTTGTTTATCGTTTCGGGTAGGCGGGCTGTATACGATTTTTCCGTTTAAAACGCCCGCGTTTCGTATAATTTTGACAAGCTTGCGCGTATCAATGCCGTAAAGTCCCGCAACCCCGCAACTTTTTAAGTAGGCGTCTAAGCTTTGGGTACTTCTAAAATTAGACGGGGTTTCGCACGGAACTTTTACGATGTATGCTTTTAAAGCAGGTTTCTTTGCCTCGAAATCCTCTGTGTTAATTCCGTAATTGCCGATTAACGGAAAGCTCTGCACCACTATTTGCCCGTAATAGGACGGGTCTGTAAGCGTTTCTATATAGCCCGTCATGGCGGTAGTAAATACTACCTCGCCTACGGTTTCTTGAATTGCGCCGAATGCCCCTCCTGCAAACACGTTGCCGTCCTCTAAAATTAAATACGCCTTTTTCATACGGTTTTCTCCTCTAACGAATCCTTGCAAACAGATTTTTTGCCGTTTTCGCCCGTAAAACACGCCGTACAAAACGACCGCTTGTTTTTGCCGCAGGCACGCTTTAAGCCCTCTATACTGATATATCCTAAGCTGTCCGCACCGATTTTGCGGCAAATTTCGTCTAGGCTTAAATTGTTTGCAATCAGCTTGTCTATGCTGTCGATATCGGTACCGTAGCGGCAAGCAAACAAAAACGGCGGCGAACTGATGCGCAGATGTACTTCCTTTGCGCCTGCGTTTTTTAAGCTTTTTACAATTTTCTCAGACGTTGTGCCGCGCACAATCGAATCGTCTACCAGTACAACTTTTTTTCCGCGAATGCTTGCGGCTAAAGGGTTTAGCTTTAATTTGACCGCGCTGTCGCGCTTAGACTGGGTGGGATAAATAAAGCTTCTGCCGATGTAACGGTTTTTGATAAAGCCTGTTACCAACGGCAATCCGCTTGCGGCGGCATAGCCTGCGGCGGCGTCCAGACCCGAATCCGGCACGCCGCAAACCACGTCCGCAAATTTAGGATGCTCGTCCGCTAAAACCGCGCCCATGTTAAAACGCGCCTCGTATACGCTTAAACCGTCTATTACCGAATCGGGACGCGCAAAATACACATACTCAAAAATACACAGCCCTAAGCCGTTTTCGGTTTTTGCGCCGCTTTGCTCGGTGCGGAGAATTTCGCCGTCTTTTATGATAACCATTTCACCAGGCAATACGTCTTTGATAAGCTCGAACCCGCACGCGTCAAAGGCACAGCTTTCAGACGCAACGGCAATGCCCTCTTTGCTTTTTCCTAACACTAAGGGTCTAAAACCGTGCGGATCGCGAATGGCAAATAAGTGCCCGTCTGCGTCTGCAACCGCTAGCGAAAACGCACCCTCTAATTCGGATACGGCTTTTTTAATTCCTTTAAAAATGTTTTTTTCTTTAATAATCCGATACGCTAGCAGCGACGCGACTACCTCGCTGTCACTGGTAGAGTTAAAGCGCAGCCCGCAGTGTTGCAGCATGCCGCGCAATTCCTTTGCGTTGGTAATGTTGCCGTTATGTGCCGTAGCAATGCGGCCTGTTAGATATTCGGTTACAAACGGCCCCATGTTTGCCTTTTGGTCGCTGCCTGTGGTAGAGTATCGGGTATGCCCGACAGCCGTATTTCCTTTATGTAAAGCAGCAAGCGTATGCGCCGAAAAAACCTCCGAAACTAAGCCGACATTCTTTTTGCATTCAATGCTTCCATTGGCGACAACTGCTATGCCCGCACCCTCCTGTCCGCGGTGCTGTAAGCTTAAAAGTCCGTTATAAACCAAACCTGCCGCCTCGACAGACGTTTTTAAGCTGACGCCGAAAACGGCGCATTCTTCGTTAATTTTCCGACGGTTCTTCATAATCTTTTATCATCCTTTCGGCAACAAGCCGTCGTGAGGTACGCGTATCCATAGCCTTCTTTTCGATATAGCGGTGCGCCTCCTGCTCGGTCATTCCGCAGGACGCTATTAAAATGCTTTTAGCGCGGTCTACAATTTTAATGGTTTCGATTTTTTCTTTAAGGCTTTCGTTTTCGGTTTGAATTTTTAAAAGCCTTGCCTTAGACGCCCTTGCTAAGCTTAACGCTTGACGGAACATTTCGCGGCTAAGCGGCTTTGCTACGGTTAGCACTCCGTCGTTTTCGCAAACCGCCGAAACCATCTCGTACAATTCGGTTTTTACCGCCAAAATAACCTGACTGATTTCTTTTAGCGCAATGCGCCGCGCTAACGCCTCTCCCGTTTCGTCGTTAAGCGGACTGTTAATAAAAACAAGGTCGAAATCCTTTTCTAATAAAATTCTGCGCGCTTCCCCGCCTGATGAGGCAACTGTATGCTCTGTAACGGCGCATGCGAAAAGCTGCTCCGCAACGAATGCGGCGCTTTTTTCGGTATGGGTTACAATCAGCGCGCTTTTCATAATTTTTCCTTTTTTAATGTTTTACTTAATAAACGTGAAAGTATTTACTTTTGTAAAATTCGGCTTTGTCCTTTGCCGCAGCAAATTCCTCCGCTTCAATCTTTTTAATGTTTAGGTATCTGTGTAACAGATTTTCGCCGGTTACCTCTTTAACAAATTTGCTGTTTTGGGCAAATTGTATAGCCTCTTGCAGCGTTGCGGGAAGCTTTTTTAACGCTTTGGTTAAGGAGGCGTCCGCCGTAAACAAATCGGCGTTTACAGGAGGCGGCAGCTGCGTCTTTTTTTCTATTCCGTCAAGCCCAGCCGAAATAATTAACGCTAACGCTATATACGGGTTAACCGACGGGTCGGGAGAACGCAGCTCCATGCGCACCTTTTCGCCGCTTGCCGCAGGAATTCTAATCAGCTGTGAACGGTTGTGGTGCGACCACGACACAAATTTAGGCGCCTCGAACCTTCCTAGCCGTTCATACGAATTTGCAATCGGATTTAAAAACAGCGTGATTTCTTGTATTTTAGAAAGGATTCCCGCAATAAAGCTGTCGGCAATTTCGGAATGCTCTCCGCTTGCCGCGCTTTTAAATATGTTTCGGCCGTTTTGCGAAAGCGAAAGATTGATGTGTAAGCCGCTGCCTGCCGCATCTAAAATCGGCTTTGGCATAAACGACGCAAACAAGCCGTTGCGCTCGGCTATTGCCTTAACAACGGTTTTAAAGGTTTGCAGATTGTCGGCTGCCTCTAACGCGTCGCCGAACTTAAACACAATTTCGTTTTGTCCGGGACCTTGCTCGTGGTGCGATGTTTCGGGATTGATGCTCATTTCCGCAAGCGTTAAACAAATTTCACGGCGCATATTTTCGCCTTTGTCTAAGGGCGCCATGTCTAAGTAGCCGCCCTTATCAAACGGAATCATAGCGGGCTCGCCTTCTGCGCTCAGCTTAAACAGATAAAACTCGCACTCCGCGCCTACCTTGCAGGCATAACCCATTTTATCGGCGCGGGCTAATACCTTTTTTAACAGCGAACGCCCGCCCAGTAAAAACACCGAACCGTCCGGATTTTTGATATCGCAGTAAAAACGCGCTACTCTGCCCGGACCCGGCCGCCACGGCAGCAAGCTAAGCGTAACAGGGTCGGGGTACAGCAATAAATCCGAATCGGTTACATCCTTAAAGCCTTTAATGGCGTGCGCGTCAAACGAAACGCCGTTTTTAAACGCTCCCTCTAACTCCTCCGCCATAATCGCGATGTTTTTTTGAACACCGAACAAATCGCAAAAGGTAAGACGAATAAATTTTACGTCGTTGTCTTTTACGAAAGCTACTACTTCTTTTGCCGTGTGGGTCATGGTTTTTTCTCCTTAAAATTTGCTAATGTTTTATTCTACCGTAACACTTTTTGCCAGATTGCGCGGTTTGTCGATGTCTAAGCCTTTATTTGCCGCAATGTAATAGGCGAATAATTGCAGCACAATCACCGAAAGCGACGGCGCAAACAGCTCTTCTATCGGCGGTAGGCGAAGCTGAACTAAGCGTCCGCCGTAATCGTCCGTTTGCGCGTTTCCTATCCATAAAACCCTTGCCCCGCGTGAAAGCACTTGTTCGGCGTTTGATAGGATTTTCGGGTAAAGCTTTTCGACTGTTGCCAGTGTTACAACCAGTGTGTTATCCTCTATCAAGCTGATAGTGCCGTGCTTTAATTCGCCGCCCGCATAAGCCTCCGAATGAATGTAGCTGATTTCTTTAAGCTTTAACGAACCTTCCGTAGCAATTGCGTAATCTAGGTTGCGCCCGATAAAAAATACGCTTTTATACCCGACGCACGCCGCCGCGTATCTTTGCACGGTATCAACCTCTTGCAGTATTTCGGCTACTTTTTTAGGAATGCTTTGGATTTGCCCGATATACTGCTTTGCTTGCGTCGGCGTCAATCGCCCTAAGCCGACGGCAAACCGAACCGCAAGCAGATACAGCGCGGTTAGTTGCGCCGAAAACGCTTTGGTAGTGGCAACGGCAATTTCGGGGCCGGCGGCGGTATAGATACACACATCCGATTCCTTAGAAAGCGTACTGCCTACTACATTGACAATCGAAAGCGTAAACGCGCCTTTGCGCTTTGCCTCGCGCATGGCGGCGATGGTGTCTGCCGTTTCGCCTGATTGACTGATTAAAATAACCATCGATTGCTCGTCAATAATTGCGTCCTTATACCGAAACTCCGACGCTGTTTCAACCTCGACAGGAAGTCGCAGCAACCGCTCGAATACATACTTTGCCACAAGCCCCGCATTATATGCAGAACCGCAAGCGGTAATACACACACGCGTAAACTTTTTGATATCTATTTGCTGCATTACTTCTGCGCCCTTACCGCTTAAAAGATTGGCAATTGTATCCTTTAAAATTTGGGGCTGCTCCATAATTTCTTTTAACATAAAATGCGGATAGCCGCCTTTTTCGGCCGCTTCGGGATTCCATGAAACCGTTTCTATTTTTTTGCTAACGGTTTCTAACTCGGTATTAAAAAACTGTACGCCTTGGGCGGTAAGCACCGCAATTTCGTTATCCTCTAAATAATATACTTGATTGGTATGCTTTAAAACCGCCGGTATATCGCTTGCAATAAAATGCCCGTGCGCGGATACCCCGATAATCAGCGGATTATCTTTTTTAACCGCAACCAACACATCGGGATGCGCTGCGCACATAATGCCCAGCGCGTAAGAACCCTCTAAACGCCGCGAAAGCTTAACAACGGTTTTGATAAGCTCTTTATCGTAATAATATTCGGCAAGCTGCGCGATAACCTCGCTATCGGTTTGCGAATGAAACGTAACGCCTTTTTGCTGCAAGTATTCTTTGATTTCTTGATAGTTTTCTATTATGCCGTTATGCACAACCGCTATGCGGTTTTGTTGCCCTACATGCGGGTGAGAATTAACGTCTGAGGGCTCGCCGTGCGTTGCCCAGCGTGTGTGTCCGATTCCCGCAAAACCCGAAAGCGGCTGTTGTTTCAGCCGTATTTCAAGCGCGTCTAATCTGCCCTTTTGTTTTACAACCGAAAAACCGTCCGCGCCGCAAACTGCTAAGCCTGCCGAATCATAGCCTCTGTATTCCAGCTTTTTTAAGCCTTCAACGATAATAGGAACTGCGTCTTGATTTCCGATGTAGCCGATTATTCCGCACATAGCTTAACACTCCTTTTTATAGTATTAAATAGTCTTCTCTTTGGGCTCCGACAGAAACATATTTTATTTTACAGCCGACGGATTTTTCTAAAAAGCGTATATAGTTTACGGCGGCAAGGGGTAAGTCGGCTGCCTTTCTGCATGCGCTTATATCCGTTTTAAAGCCGTCTAGGTATTCGTAAACGGGCTTTGCTCTAATAAGCGCGTCTCCGTGCGGAAAGACGTGGGTGGTTTTGCCGTCTATCTTATACGCAACACAAACGGGTATTTTATCCATGTACGAAAGCACATCCAGTTTGGTAAGCGCAAGCTCATCCGCACCTTGCACCGTAACGCCGTAACGGCTTGCGGGAACATCAAACGCGCCTACTCGTCTGGGTCTGCCCGTTGCTGCGCCGTATTCCGCCCCCGCAGCTCTTAATGCGTCTGCCTCTGCGCCCGCCGTTTCTACCGCAAACGGCCCTGCCCCTACACAGCTGGAATACGCTTTCATAACGCCGATTACCTTATCGATTTTTGCGCCCGGTATGCCCGCGCCTATCGGTGCGTAAGCTGCTAAGGTTTGTGAGGAGGTCGTATAGGGATAAATTCCGTAATCTATATCTCTAAGCGAACCTAACTGCGCCTCAAACAATATGCGTTTGCCTTTTGCCTTTGCGTCTAAAAGATAATGGGTTGTATCCGAAATAAACGGCAGCAGTGGCTGTGCATTTTCTTCTAACCATTGCATAACCTCGTTTAATTTTGCATCTGCCGCATACCCTTTCAACGTTAGATTTTTCCAATCCAGCACCTGCATAATTTTTTCTTTTAAGGATTTCGGCTGATTAAGGTCTGTCATGCGAATACCTTTTTTTAGATATTTGTCGCCGTAAGCAGGTGCTATACCGCGCCGCGTAGAACCGTATTTTTTATCGGCCAGCCGTTCTTCTTCTAAAACGTCCTGCATGATGTGATACGGCATACAGATAAACGCTTTATCGCTGATTATTAAGTTTTTGGACGTTATGCTTACGCCTTGCGAAGTTAGCGTTTTGATTTCACGGCAAAGGTGCGCTAAATCAATCACCATGCCGCACCCCATAATATTTACCGCTTCGGGGCGGATAATTGCAGAAGGAAGCAAATTAAGAATAAACTTGCCTTTATCGTTAATTACGGTATGACCTGCGTTATTGCCGCCTTGGAAACGGCAAATAATATCGTAATCCTGCGAAAGCAGGTCTACCATGCGCCCCTTGCCCTCGTCGCCCCAATTAATTCCTACCACTGCCGTTAGCATAGCAAACCCCCTTCGTTACACATTGATTTCCACCTCTATTCCCAACAGCTCTTTGTTTTGGCTTTGGCTTAGCATCTTTTGAACTTGCGCCAAAAACTCCTCCGTTTGCTCTTTTGCTCTGCCGCAAAGATTTTCGGCTGTGCAAATTTCTTCTATTTCTTTTTGGGTAAGACCGACGGTTTTATCGGCTACGATTCTTTTAAGCAAATCATTTGGTGCGGCGTTTTCTTTTACTTCCTTAGCCGCAGCAAGCGAATGAATCCGAATGCGCTCGTGCAATAGCTGACGGTCTCCGCCTTTTTTTACGGCCGCCATCAAAATATTTTCGGTAGCCATAAACGGCAGCTCTTGGGACAGCTGCTGCTTGATTACTTTGGGGTATACGCTAAGCCCGTCTACAATACTGATATATAAAGACAGTATCGCATCCACCGCTAAAAAGGCCTCTGGGATTACCATGCGGCGGTTGGCAGAGTCGTCTAAGGTGCGCTCTAACCATTGCGCGCTTGCGGTTAAGGCAGGGTTTAGGGCATGTACGGTAACGTAGCGGCTAAGCGCGGCAATGCGCTCTGAGCGCATGGGATTTTGTTTGTACGCCATAGCACTAGACCCTACTTGCC
Source organism: Bacillota bacterium (assembly GCA_009777485.1). Taxonomy (GTDB): domain Bacteria; phylum Bacillota; class Clostridia; order Christensenellales; family Pumilibacteraceae; genus WRAP01. The sequence continues at coordinate 10,956 of WRLT01000008.1, read as the reverse complement.
CTTTTTCAAACGGTTCGGCCACCTGCTTTAAGTGCGACAATAAGCGAATATCGTTAGAAAATTTATACGCGCTTTGCGCAATTCCCGACAACACCGATAAAATATAATAATCTACCTTGCGCGAATAGGTCTGCCCGCTTACGGGATAGACTTGCTCAAAGCCTAGTTTTTCGGCTATTTTTTTCTCTAATGCCGCTACTTTTTCGTGATTACCCTCAAACAAACTTAAAAAACTTGCCGATGTGCCCGTAGTTCCCCTGCATCCTAAAAGCTTTAAGCCTTGCAAGACAAAGTCTAACTGTTCGATATCCAGCAGTAAATCGTGTATCCAAAGCGCGGCGCGTTTTCCTAGCGTTGTTGGTTGTGCGGCTTGAAAATGCGTGTAGGCAAGGCATGCTAGCGCCTTATGCTTTTCGGCAAATCTAGCTAGGCGTTCAACGGTGTTGACCAGCAATTTTTTAACACGAAACAGTGCCTCTCTGTGCAGTATAATATCCGTATTGTCGCCCACATAGCACGACGTTGCGCCTAAGTGAATAATCGGCTGCGCACTAGGACATTGCTGTCCGAATGCCTTGATGTGCGCCATAACATCGTGACGCGTTTCTTTTTCTAACTGCTCCGCCACCGAAAAATTAATGTCAAAAGCAAACTGCTTCATTTGGGCGATTTGTTGCTCGGTAATTAAAAGCCCCAGTTCTTTTTGACTTTCCGCCAACGCAATCCAAAGCTTGCGCCACGTAGAAAACTTAACCTCGTCCGAAAAAATGCGCTGCATTTCGACACTGGCGTAGCGTTTGCATAACGGGTTTTCGTATTTATCCGACACTTTTCAACCTCCTTAAAACGTCCGCATAGCCCTCTGTAACGCCGCCCAACTCTTGTCTGAAACGGTCTTTATCCAGTTTTTTATCGGTGCCGTCCTCCCAAAGTCTACACGAATCGGGAGAAATTTCGTCGCATAAAATTATTCCGTCGCCGCTTCTTCCGAATTCCAGCTTAAAGTCTATCAGCTTAATACCCGCTTTCATAAACAATTCTACCAAAAGCTTGTTAATTTTAAGCGCGGTTTGCACCAGCTCTTCTAATTCTGCTTTCGATGCAATTCCTAGCGCGGTAATTTGCGTAGCGTTTATCATCGGGTCGCCCAGTTCGTCGCTTTTTAAGCTGAATTCTACTGCCGCGTTTTTAAGCCAGTATCCCTCGGGCACTCCGTACTTACGCGAAAAGCTGCCTGCGGCAACATTGCGCACAATTACCTCTACCATAATTATTTCTGCCCGCTTTACCAGTACGGAAGTTTCGTCAAGTGCCTTTATAAAATGTGTTTTAACGCCGTTATCTTCTAAGTAGCGGTAAATAAAATTAGATATAGCCGCGTTAAGCGCGCCTTTTCCGTGCAACTCTTCTTTCTTTTTTCCGTCGAAAGCCGTAGCCGTATCCTTATAGCGGATTATGCAATTTTGCTCGTCAAGCGCCGCGCATACCAACTTTGATTTTCCTTCGTATAATACCTTTTCCATAGTTTAGCCTCCCTTGAAACCAAAAAAGCGTCCATCCCGCAGGTACGTCGGAATCAGCCGCACGCACCGTGGATGAACGCCATTGTTCAACTGTTATTAGTATACAGCATAAACTTGCGGTATGTCAACAAAATTTATTAGCCTATACAAAAAAATCAATTAAATTTAAAACTGCTTGCAAAAGCTAAAAAAGTGCCCCGAGGTTGGCGGGGGGGGTTGTTTTTTGCCTTTGTCTTGTGTTTGGCGGCGGAAATGAGAACCCCCGCACGGTTTGTGCGGGGGTTCTTTTGCTTTTGGGGTTATAGGTCGTCGTCGTCTAGGCCGGGGATGGAGTACGGTAAGGGGTCGGGGTCGCGGGTTACGGGGGTTTGGCCGTGGGACGTTTTGGGGGCTTGACCTGCGCCTAGCATGAGGGTGTTGCGCGGGGCGGGTTGGCCGCCGCCTGCTCCTAGCATAAAGCCGGGGTTGTGTTGTACGTTTTGGGTGGGTGAAATGTAGCCGTAGCTTTGGTAGTAGGTTGGCGCGGGCTTGGCGACAAGCCGTTTCATTTGCGCCTCCAACTCCATTTCGGCAACCAAAAGGTCTTCGATTTCGGCGCGGATGCGGCGTTTTTTGCGCACGGCGGCGATGATGATAATCAGCAGGATAATTAAGAAGATCAGAATGCCTACTGCTATCCAGAACCACAGCCAGTTTGCTTGAATCAGCGCACCCAGCCTTGCCCACCAGCTCATTTGAGGCAGGTCGTTGCTGGCGGCGGTAAAGATGTGTGTGGTGTTGCGTACCCCGTCGCGTACCGTTAAGGTAATGCGCGAGTCGCCGCGTCCGTTAAACCTGAGTACTAATTGGTTTTCGTTGCGGTCGATAGACGCTACAACCATGATGGTTTTTTGACTGCGCACTTCGATGAGCGATAACAGGTCGAAATCATAATCGTAGTCGAAGATTTCATTCGGCGAAAGCCTTACTACCAAGCTTTGTGCATCAGCCGGCGCGGGCGGTGTGAAGGTTGCCGTAAACAAGCCTTTTAAGCGGGGCGCGATGTGCTCGATAGCGATTACTTTAAACTCATACGACGAAATCTCGGGGTCGCCTTGTACGCTTAACGTAACGTTTACTAAGGTTTCAACCAAATTATTTGCGCGGTAATCAACGGCCATGATTTCCCAAACATCGCTGGGGGTGCCTTGACCTGCGCCGGGGTTGGAATAGTCTTGCAATTCGCCGTTTTTGTAAATACGGATAGCCGTTGTGTTTCGCACAGCAGGCTCCATAGAGTGGATTACAAAGCCGTCGCCGTTGCGCGTTTGTTTACCCTCTTCGTCGAATAAGTCAATCAATGTGTTGGCAGTAATCACTCTTTTGGTCATTTGCGCTACTTCAACATTATTGAGTACGGGAGGGACTGTCGGTATTACAATTACGGTAAACTCGATAATAATAAACTTGCTTTCGGTAGAAACCATGCTGTTTTGGGCAATCAGCGCGTCTAGCTGCAGCTTGCTGGCCTCGATGTTGCGGTTACGGTACAGCTCCATAATCATGTGCCCGTCTACCTCGCCGTCTGCGATTAGCGCGGCAAATTTAAACGTGCCGTAAACGTCGGGTTCGGGGCGGACAACTAAGCTTTGCATACCGTTGTGCCCGATATTAATACCCGGGTCGTCGGGGGCAAGGTCTGTGGGGCCTGCAAAGCGTAAGAAGGTTTGCGACGGCGACTCCATAATATCTACGTGGTCGTTGTCGTCGAGGTCGTGCGCAACTTCTAATACGCTGCGGATGATAGACGGTAATTCCACCGGCATGCCGCTGTCGGGATCTTCTTCTAACTCGCCGCCTTTGACATAGATAGTATCGGCATCTTTAATCGCCGTAGGCGCGTTATTGGCCGTTACTAAGGTAATCTTTAAGGGCATTTCGGTTTGTTTTCGCGCACCTGTGCGGATAATCAGATACGTTTCTGCCGTTTCGCCGCGGTTGGTGGTAAGCGCGTTAAACCTGATTACCGAATTGTTGGCGTTAAGCACCTGTGCCGTAAACAGCGCGTTGGTAATTGCCGCAGGAGTTCCCGCCCAATGCTGCGGCTGTGCGATGTGAATCAACTCGTTAGGGTTTCCGTCAATGCCGCCGTAATAGTAGAATCCGTCGTTCTGAGGAGTTATAAACGTAATCGTATCCGTTACTGCGGTGGTGGGTGCAAAGTCGGGGCAATTTAAGATGTCCGTAATGGTTAGGTTGGTAGGCGTACCTTTGCGTACGGGAACAATCAACTCTAACTGACCTAAGTTATCCCTTTCCATTCTCATGTTATCGGGTAATTTAGGCTGTCCGGGCAGCGGCGTATCTACCGTGTGGTCCCAGAATGAAGGAACGCTGGGATGAATGATTACGGTGATAACGGTATATACGCTGTCGTCCGCAAGCGTATCGGAGGAAACGCTTCGGTTATACGCAAGGTCTCTGCCTACTATTTTGTATTCCAGTATGGTGGGCTCGGCAGGATACGGGTCTATTGCTTGGGTGAATTGCGGCCTGAAGTTTACGGTTACATCCACATATTCAAATCCGCCCGCACGTCTAAGACCGATGCTTACTGCGTTACCTAACTGGCTTTGTGCAGCAATTTGGGTTTTATTTTGCGTAGTCGGGTTTATCTTGTATATGGTTACAAACGAAGCCAGCGTGGTATCCAGCGCAGGGGTTGAGGCGTTGCGGCTTGCCTTAGTGGCGGCCGATACCGAATCGTCTAAGTCTACATCCTTAAAGAGTACTGCGTTGTTGCTTTGGTCGGGGTCGAATACTCTCCACGAACGCGAAGAACCGCGCTGTGCGTTAAACTCTAAGAAGTCGTAGCCGTCTCCGAAATGCTGGAAGTTGGAACTGGTGCTGCCTACAACCTCCGCCGCAGAGTTTTTAATGGTAAGCTCCATGCGGAAGGGTTGCTCTTGCGCCCAAGAAGCAGGCGGTTGACGGTTGGGATCGCGGTGCTTTTCTACCACGATATAAATAGGCAGTGCACGCAGCTGCGCGTTAATTCCGACAATTTCGGCAGGCGAACGCTTTTCTGCACGGATAGTAAACGAACTGCCATCTCTTGCAAAGCTTTCTACTACCCCGTCGCCGCCGGTGCGTCCGAAAGCGTCTTTATCGACAAACTTCCAAAACTCTAATACACTGATGTCTTGGCTGTCGCCGAAGGTAAGCGAGGGATTTGTTCCTACCGCGCCTTGACGGAACCTAAACAATTCGTGCTCGGAACGCCAAGAGGCATTATTAACCTGCGGCGTAAGCGGAGATGCGTTATGCACGCCCGAAGGGCTTATATTTAGCAGCGAGTACGCCGTAATGTTGTAGCGCGCGTTAGTAAAGCCGTCGCGGAAATCGCGGTCTACAATTACCGGGTTGTTGGGCAGTAAGTTTTCGTTAGCCGCTTTGTGCGCGCCTGCAACCAATTGAATGGTGGTTACGCCGCCTTCGTTAAGTGCGTCGGCCTCTACCCGCATTACAGCGGTTCCGCTTTCGATAGATTTTACTTCGCGCTCAACATCGTTAGGCCACGTTCTTGCACGCAAATATATACGCACAGAGGGCGCGCCGCCGGGATCTAGGATATCAAAGCGGATTACACTGTATAGCGCAGTTCCGGGGCTGCCTGTGCCGCCGAGGTGGAAGTTGTTGCACGTTACGGTAAATCTCGCTAAGCCGTCGGTCATATACTCTAAGCTTACAAAGTTGTCGCTCATGCGGTTTATGCCTTCGATGTTAAACAATCCGCCGCCGGATTGGTCCAGCGCAAGCCTTGTGCTGTCGCCTGCGTCAATCTCGTACACAAAGTCGGATAAATTAAAGGTATACGATTGGCCTACACGGAAGTCTGCCTCATAAATATACGGGCCTCCGGGTTGGAAACCGTCCAAACCACCGGCCATCCGTAAGCCTGCATCTCTGCTGGACTGCGAACCCGTGCTTAACATACTGTTAGGAATGTTAATATCGTTGTTTTTCGGGGCGGGCGGTGAACTTACAACCGTCACGTAGAAGAAAAATCTAAAGCTGTTGCCGAATTGCTCGTCGAATACAGGAATAGAGATTTCTATCGGTGCGTTGGTTGAACCCAGCGCTTCAAACATAATCGTTAGCGGGAAACGCTGGCTACCCGTTTGCGGGTCTTTGCTTAGCATTCTGTCGTAGGTGTTAATGTCAAACGCATCTCTGCCGTTAGAGGTTAAGCCGACGTTGTTGAGGCCGCCCGCAATCGTCATGCCCTCATAGTCAAACCTAAGCGCCCAAGGCGTATCGTCGGTTGCGACGGGCAGATTGCCGATATGCGTATTGCGCGGTGCAGTGGAAGAATTGCGGGTGTTGAAGAAGTCGTCAGGGTCGGACTCATCTCTCCACCAGCCCACGCCGTCATTGTTGCTCATGCCCGTAGACTGCATGGTACGGTTGTTCATGAATTGATACCATTCGTCTGAGCCGCCAGACCTAAACGCCTCGTAATCGGTAGTAACTATGCGGAAGGTGTCGCCGGTTTTCATGGTGATGTGGCTGCCGAAGCTGCCTACCGCGCGGTCTGCTTCTACCGTTGAGGAAGGACGCAGGTTGTTAAAGCGCACAATCATGATAATAGATGCGGCGCGCGTTACATTAGCAGAAGTTCCCAGCGTGTTAGCATTGTTGCGGCTGTCTTTAAAGGTAATAGCAAACACCGCAGCGTCTAACGCGGTAGAAGTATCCGCAGGACGGTTGCCGATACGCAAGGTTAAATAGCGCATATCGGAAGATTTAGTTAACGAGATTGCCGTATTGTTGGTTACGTTTACAGGGTCTTCGGCGTTGGTTTGGGTAAGCCCGCCGATGCGCGTAATGTCTACGTCTAACCAGTCGGTAGTTAACAGACCTAACCTTCCCGCAGACGTGCTTTCGTTATACGTTGCCTTTACTTCGGCCTGGCTGGCAAAGTGCTGACCTGTGTAGTCTAACATCGCGTCGTTTTCGATTACCATACTGCTTACGGTAAATTCCGTAGGAGTCGTGCCGCCGGTTAAGCTTGCGTTGGCGTTTACCTGCATAGTGCGGTATCCGTTGTACGCCCCTGCTCCTGCCCATGTGCCGGTAGAAAGCGATTGCATAACCACAGGCGCGCTGTTGTACACAAATACCTTAATACATACCGCATAGTAGCTTGCTTTTGCCCAGCCGGTTCCGTTGAAATCGTCGTAGGCAATTAAGCGCAGCGGGTAGTAGTAGCGGTAGTTGCCGTCCGAACCCTCTCTTTCTAAGCCGAATTCGGCGCGCAGGGCGTCTTCGCTCATGCCCGTAATTACGTCAAAGTTTAAAAACGTCTTATTTCTGGGCGTAATGGTAAAGCTGGACGCATCGTTGCTTAAACTTATCGCAAAGAAGTCGGTAGAACGCGTAGCAGGATTATAGCCCAAATTAGGCTGATAGGTGCTGTCTATTACGTTGTCCGCAAACGTACCCGTGCGCGAGAAGTAGCTGATAAGCGCGTCGCGCCCCGCCGCACTGGCGTATGCAGAGTTGGTTTGTATGTCGCCGCCGCCCGCATCTCTAAACAAACGCTCTCTTTCTATGGGGAGAAAGCTATTGTCTAACGATTTAGCGGAGAACAGCGCGCGGTCGCGGAATAAGCCGCGCTCAGAAAGCGTGTAGTTAATGGGTTGATCGGGAATGTTTACGGTGTCGGTGTTGTTAAATCTAAACGTGCCGCCGTACGTCGCGCTGGTGATACCCTCGATGATGTTGTCGCCGTCTTGAGAGCTGATAAAGCCGACGGTTTTAGAGCCTGTTGTGGAGGTATCTAATTCTAGGTTGACGCTGGGCATATTGCCTACTTGCGTGGCAGTGCCTATTCCCTCAACGCCGATAAAGCTGTTTTCTACCGTCATGGGTACGGTAACTACCATCGGGCTGCCTCTACTGCCGCCCGTTCTCCACATCGCAACCGATATAGAGAAGGTTAAGGTATCCGAGCGGACATGCTTTTTAGTAATTCTAAGCCCCGTTCTGGCGTCTAGGTACAGGTTGGCTTCTGCCATGTCTTGGACATATTCGTCACCGCCCAACGTTGCGTCGGGGGCTAAGATTTTGCGGCCGCCTACATAGAAGGGGTTAAGCGGACTGGAATTTAAGAACATTTCACCAGGTGCTTCCGCTTGACCTTGCTGAACAAACTCAACCGTAATGTAGGGGTTATCCCTAAACGTTGCACCCGTCCATTCGCGCACGCCGTCCGATAACGTTAGGTTGGCAAACGCCGAATTCAACAATCCCGTAGAGGAAGTTGCAAGCGGAATGTCGCGCTGATTGGTGCTGGCTAAGCCTACGCTGCCCGGAATAGGCGATAACACAGGTACGCCCATACCCGATACATACGTGGTGGCAAAGTACGCATACGGTACATGGATAGCTCTGTCTACGGGTACGCTGATGCGCCCGAAGGTTAAGGGGTTGCCGCCGCGCAGCGACAAGTGCATACCAAAGCTGTCGGGGTTGCCTCGCTCATTGGGGCCCAGTACGCCGTGCACGTTGTCTTGTGCGGTAAACTCGGTAAAGTTGTTAATAATGGATATACTGCTTTGCGTTACGTTTAAGATAAAACGGTTGCTAAGCGCAGGGTTAGTGGGGTGAATAGAAACCGAAGGCGCGGTAACCGCTGTGCCCGTGGGCGAAGAGCGGACGCCTAAGAACGTGTTGCCGTAGCCGGAAACTCCGCTGTGCGTATAGCCGCCCGCGCTGTCGACAGAGTTAAACACCGAATCGCTGTCAAACGTAAGCACTTGATTGCTATCGCCCAAGAAAAACTCTAACCTAACCGCGCTTTCTTCAAACTCGTGGTCGGTGCCGAACCTAACCGTTACTACCCAGTGCAGGTTGCGCACGCGCCCGATGTTTTGGTCGGGGAACACGCGGTGGTCTACTTCGGTAAACGTGCCGTCTAGATTCTTTTCGAAGTACGTTAGGTTTAGGTAATCCCCTAGCGTGCGGCTAGGCACTAAGCCCATAAGTCCCATCATGTCGGCGGTAGAGTCGTCTATAAACACGCGCATGAAGTCTGAGGAACGCTTGTAATTAGGAAAGCCGTTTACGTCCGTGGGTTGATTGGCAAATTCGTTCATTTCGGCTGAGGCGTAATGGTCGATAGGAATGGTAGGAATTAGCCCGCGCGCCGTGTTGGGAGAATTGCGCCCGTTGGCAAGCGGCATTACATGCTGTACCCCGTCGGGGTTGTTTGCCAGCAAGAACGAATTAGCCTCGTTCATTTCTACCGGGCTGGTTGCCCCGCCCGGCGTGCGTACGTTAATGGAGGTATTTTTTTCGAACAGGGCCTCATCCGATACTAAAAACCGTGCCGGAGAAATAGCGCCTTGCCCGGCGCCGCCGCCGCTGCCGCCGGATGTATCTAAGGTAGCTTGAATGCTTAAATAGCTGCCTGCGGGCATTAAATCGTTAGCATCATCTGCCGCATCGGCCGCCGTGCGCGTAGCAAACGCACCCGTATTAAACACCGATACCGAATTTAATACCTCTATTTGGATATAGCATACGGCTTGGTTTTCGCGGTCGGTTACTACAAAACGTATCCATAAACCGTATTCTAAGCCTTGCGTAGAGGATTTTGCTTGAACATTTAGCACCATTTGGCTGCCGTGTTCACTGCGCAGGCCCGAACCGTTAGATAAAATGTCCGCGTTGACAAACGGGTTATCTAAGCCGTACGGGTTTAGCCCGCCTACGCCCGCAAACGGAACAAAGTCGTCGTCGGTGGGGCGGTTGGTCATCATATGACGGCGGTTGGTTAGCGTACCCACCTGTATGCTGCCTGCCGTGGTAACGTATTCTAAGTTAGGAATATCCTCTAAATCCGGGTCGGTTGCCAACTCGAAAGCAAAGTACTGACGCGTATTGTACGCGCTAGAAGCTTGCCAGCCCGTAAAGCCCAAAGGATTTTGTAGGTTAGGAGGAACTACCGATTCACCTGCCCCGCCGTCTACGTTGTTACTAGATAAGCCAGGCTGTGCCGCTGTTTGCAGACGGAAGAATTCGGGGCTGATGTTGTCTTTAAGGTACGGCGCGCTGTTGATTACAAACACGCGTAAGGTTACCGTTACGGTGTTAAGCGCGTCGCCCGTGCCGTTGTCGCCGATTACCATAGTAAACGAAGTATGCACGGCTAAGCGGCTCTTTTTAATAGCCGTAAGCTTAATTTCGTCGAACGCGGTTGCCGTTTGGCGCGTGATGCCGCTTTCTACAAACTCTTGCGTTACGCCAAAGGTAGGGTCGCCTATAAACGTTAAGCGATCGTTACGCACATCCGCGCGCTGCGCCGAAGCGTTTAGCGCAATGTTGGCGCCTACTGCCGTAGCCACGTTAAAGTTGGTGTGGATTTGCGTTGCCGCCGCCGCATACGCCGCAGGCGTTCCGCGCGGAGTAGCGTCCGTGCGGTCGTACCCTGCTTGTTGGGTAAACCATACGTCGCGGTTGTCGGCAAAATCATACGGGGTAAAGGTAATTTCGCCCGCTATCGGCATGTATACGTCAAACGTATCCGCCAAAGTGTCGTGCTTGTGCCATGCAGGACGGCCGTTGGCAAAGTCTGCACTGCCCGCTCCGAAGCTGTCAAAGTCTGCCTCGTCTACTACCGTAACCGCACGCGACGCTACGGATACCAGCATACGCGCCGTAACTAAGCCGCTGTGGCTGACGTTGTAGCTGTTTTCGGGTACGCCGATGCTGCCCCAGCCGTTGTATATGCCGCCGCCCATGGCACCGCCCGTTCCGAGCGCCGCTACCGCCTTAGGAGACGTTAGCACTACGGCAATTTCAAAGTTTACGCCTACCGTAGAGAACAGCGGGGTAATTTCTAAGCCGTCAAAGCGGATAACATCCATGCCTGCAACGGTTTCCTTGCTAAATAGGTCGTTGTTGAGGGCGTAGTTGTACTCCGCAGGAGTCATCCGCGCCGTAACCGCGTAGGGCAAAAATAAATCGAAGGTTTCAACTTTAAAAAATCTGCTGAAATTGGTGGTGTACGTTGCGCCGCCTACAGTGTACGAAACCACGCCGCTGCCGTTTAATAAGCCCTCGTTAAGGCTAGGGTTAATAAACAGCATATCCTCTAACGCTTGCGTAGCGCGGAAGTTAGAAGAGTTGGTGTGGCCGGGAATATCGTTAAGAATTTCGTAATGCGCGATGTCGGCATCTTGCGCTAACGCGGGATAGTACGTCAAAGGAGCCGCTACCGTGCCCGCGTGCTGATTAAGCCCCGTGTCGCCGGTTACCGTTTGGGTATCGGTACCCATGCCGAAGGGACTAAACTTTGCCGGCGCGCCGCTTACGCTAAGGTTAAGAGCGGCAGGACGGAGGGCTAATTCTGTCGGGGCGCGGTCGTTTACGCTAAGCGCAATCGGCA
>WRLT01000007.1 GCA_009777485.1 Bacillota bacterium | reverse complement strand
AGGAAGAGATAAAGGATGATACGTTTACGTTAGATAGTAGTAAGTGCGAGGCGGTAAAAAACGAAAACGGGGTAGTAACGCATTATATAGCGGAGTTAAAGTTAAAAAACTTTTATGAGGTGATTAGGAAGGATATGATTAAGAGGTATCAAGGAACCGACTTTACAGCTGAATGGAATTCGCCTTTTATATTTGAGATTGTAGAGAGTTAAGCAATAAGTGTTAAACTATAAACAGCAAAAGGTAAATACATATTGGCAGAGTTTATGCAAAGAAACAATGTTTTTTCACCTAGCTGAGTATTTGCAAAGGCAAAACGCTTTGTTGTTCCATCAAGATTGTTAGCTGTGTTATTTAAAGTCGTTCCATCTGCGTTAATTAATTGTGCGCTTAAAAAATTACCTAATGCTGTTGGTTCTACAAAAGTGTGAGGTGTAAAAATAATATCCACAAAAGTTCGAAAGGGCGATAGTGTTTCAAGGTGAATTTCAACCACCGTAATCTCAAACAATTTCAACCCGTTATGATAATACGCCACCGTATCACCTAACTCATGCACCTTATCAGGCGTATCGTTACCTACCAAACCACTACCGCCAGGCCCTTGCGGCCCCGTATCGCCCTTAGGCCCTTGCGGCCCCCTATCACCTTTAAGGCCCTGTTCAATTTGACGTTCCAGTTCTGCAACGCGGTTCTCTAAATCTCTACTACCGCAACCCGCAAAAGCAAATACGCCCAACGCCAGTACAACCGTAACCGCCAAAACAATCATTTTTTTCATAAAAACACCCTCCAAAATTACTATAATGTTAAGTATGCCAATTTTTCATAAGAAAGTCAAGTATAAAACAGAAAAGCAAAGCCTAGATTATAAAAGCCTCTTGCATAAAAACCCCCTTACTAACAAATATTAGTGGCAAAAGCAAAAGGGAGTTTTATTTATTATGGCGAAATTCAAAAAGGCTATTGTTCCGCTAATTGCCGTACTGCTGCTGATTGTGTTGGCAGTAGGCATTGCGGCAAGGGTAGGCGCGCACGCGCAAGAAACCAAAGAAAAGCAGCCCGAAACCTTATCGGTAACGGCAAAATCCGCGCTGCTTATGGATTATCATACCGGCACGGTAATTTACGAGCATAACCCCGCGCAGCATCTGCCGATTGCCAGCATGGTAAAAATCATGACCCTCATCGTTATTTTCGAGGAGATCGAAAAAGGAAATCTTGCGTTAGACACCGACATTTCCGTCAGCATGAACGCCTACGGAATGGGCGGCAGCCAAGCATTTCTAGACCACAGCACCGTCTATAAAGCGGGCGAGCTGATTAAAACCATTGTAGTCGCCTCCGCTAACGACGCCTGCGTTGCGCTAGCAGAGCATATAGCGGGTTCGACCGAAGAGTTTGTAGTCCGCATGAACGAAAAGGCGGCAAGCTTAGGCTTAGCAGATACCAACTTTGCCAACTGCACAGGCTTGCCCGCGCCCGGCGCGTACTCTTGCGCACGCGACGTCGCGGTTATGACGCGCGAGCTTATCCGCCACAAAGACTTTTTCCTCTACTCAAAAATATGGATGTTCGACCTTACGCACCCCGGCGGACGCATTACCGAATTATCCAACACCAACAAGCTGATTCGCGCCTACGAGGGCTGCGACGGCGGCAAAACCGGCTTTACCAACGAGGCTATGTATTGTTTAAGCGCGACCGCAAGGCGCGGCAATACGCGCTTGATTAGCGTTATTATGGGTTCGCCCGATTCAAAAGAGCGCAACGGCGAAAACGCCAAGCTATTTAACTACGGCTTTGCAAACTACGAAACGCGCAGCCTAATCGTAAAAGGCGAAACGCAAACAGACCCCGTGCAGGTGCAAAACGGCAAAGAAGAATTTGTTTCCATTCAGCCCGAAAACGATTTATACTACTTCGGAAAACGCGGCAAGCAAGAGTTCGAATACGAATCCACCGCCGCAAAGCTAAAAGCCCCCGTCCAAGCAGGGCAAAAAGCAGGCGAGCTGATTGTACGGCTAAACGGCGAAGAATTAGGCCGCGTAAATCTAATCACCGAAAAATCGATAGCCAGAAAAAGCTATTTAGACATCATCAACGACATGACCTCCGCATGGTAACTATTTTATAACCTAACTACGACAAAAAAACTTGAAAAAGGGCAGGTAATACAACCGCCCTTTTCTTGACGCAGCCTAAAAAAATGTGGTATACTTATCGGTATGAACCAAAGAGATACGCTTTATATCAATCAAAGCGGCCGCTTGATTATAGGCGGCTGCGACGCAGGAGACCTTGCGCGCGAATTCAGCACCCCCTTATACGTCATGGACGAGGCGTATATAGAAAACGCCGCCGCCGAAATGAAACGCGCATTAAACGAGGTTTACCCCGACAGCTTAATCGCATACGCGTCTAAGGCGTTTGCGTGCAAGGCGATGTACGGGCTTGTTTCGCGCTTAGGCTTAGGCGCAGACGTAGCCTCAGGCGGCGAATTGTACACCGCGCTGTCGGCAGGCTTTAACCCCAAAATGCTGTACTTTCACGGCAACAACAAAACCGCGCCCGAATTAGACGAAGCGGTTAAGGCAGAAATTCACGCAGTAGTCATCGACAGCCTAGACGAAATTACCGCCCTAAACGCCGCAGCCGCCGCCGCTAACAAAAAGCAAGGCGTACTGATACGCGTTAATCCGCTAATCGAGGCGGATACGCACCGCTTTATCCAAACCGCTTGCGTAGATTCAAAATTCGGTTTTTCTATCGAAAACGGAGCGGGCGAGGCGGCGGTTAAAAAAATCCTTGCACAAAAGAATCTGCAATTTTTAGGCATACACTGCCATATAGGTTCGCAAATTTTCGATATAGAATTTTTTACGCGGGCAGTAGATAAAATGACGGATTTTATCGCAGCCCTTACAAAAAGCTTAGGCGTTTCCGTGCGCGAGCTTAACATGGGCGGGGGATTCGGCGTTGCGTATACCGCGTCCGATACACCGCCCGCCGCGCAAGAATTTATCCGCGCTATCGCCCAAAAACTAAAAGACTGCATCGCGCAAAAAAAGATTGCCCCCCCGCGCCTGATTGTAGAACCGGGCCGCAGCTTAGCCGCGCAGGCGGGCGTAACGCTGTACACCGTAGGCGCGGTAAAGGATATCCCGAATGTTAAAAAATATGTCGCCGTAGACGGCGGAATGTTCGAAAACCCGCGTTACGCGCTGTATAACGCCCGCTACGAGGTCGCGCTTGCCTTAAAAGCCCATCTTCCCGCCGCCGACACCGTTTGTATTGCAGGAAAATGCTGCGAAAGCGGCGACATCATTGTAGGCGAAACGGCACTGCAAAAAGCCGAAAAGGGCGACCTTTTAGCGGTTTTCTGCACGGGCGCGTACAACTATTCTATGGCGTCTAATTACAACCGAAACCCTATTCCGCCCGTAGTGCTGTGCAAAAACGGCAGCGCGCGCTATATGGTAAAGCCGCAAACCTATCCAGACATTATCGCGCGCGATTGCGATTACGCGCCGTCCGACAAGGAGCCTTTAAGTTGATTTTTTCCAACCAACCCATCCAATTTACGCTTTTATTTATTTTAGCGGTAATTATTGCGTTCACCCTGCACGAGGTGGCGCACGCTTTGGTTGCAAAATGGAACGGCGACTACACCGCAAAATTCGCAGGCAGAATAACCCTAAATCCCGTTAAACACATCGACATCATAGGCTTTATCATGCTGCTAACCGTAGGTTTTGGCTACGCAAAGCCCGTCCCCGTAAACCCGCTTAACTTCCGTTCGCCGCGCAAAGGCATTTTCTTAGTGTCTATTGCGGGCGTTACCATAAACTTTATTCTAGCGTTTTTCGCCTCATTTTTCGCCATACTGATATTCCGTTTCGGAGATATTTGGGCAAGCGGCTTCGGCGGCGTTATGATGCGCGTATTCTATTACTTTTTTCTGTTTTTACTTATGATAAACGTCAACCTAATCGTATTTAACCTGCTGCCCATATTTCCGCTTGACGGCTACCATATCCTAGAAAACGCCACCAAATCCACCAACCGCTTTACCAAATTTATGCGCAACACAGGCCCGTACATCTTAATAGGGCTAATCATTTTCGGCGCGCTGCTAGGGCTTATAGAGCGTTTATTAGGCGGCAGACTGCCCGAATGGGCAAACCCGCTAGGCTATCTAATCCGGGTGGTAGGCGGTAGAATCAGCACCAGCCTGTTAAAACTTTGGGGACTAATTTTTGGAGTATACGTGCCTTGGGACTTCATGTCGTAAGAAAAAAATCGCTTAAAAACCTTGATTTTCAGCCGCCCGCGCCCCGCAGCGTAGTGTTGGACGAAAAAACAAGCGCGTACATAGAAAAGCTGCGTACCGAGCCCAACGAGTTCGGCGGGCCGCTTAACATTCGTCTAGACGACTACGAAGGGCCGCTAGACCTTTTATTGCATTTGGTGCGTTTAGCAAAAATCAACATAGAGGATATTTTTATCTCCCGCATCACCGACCAATACTTAGCCGCCATGCAAGATTTAGGCAACGCCGATTTAGAAAAAACAGGCGAGTTTATCGAAATTGCCGCCATTTTAATCGAAATTAAATCCAAAGCCCTCTTGCCCAAAGCCGCCGCCGAAGCCGCCTCCGAAGACGACTCTAAACGCGAGCTTATCCGCCGCTTAGAGGAGTACAAGCTGTATAAAGAGGCGGGCGAAAAAATGAAACGCAGCGAAACCGTCGGCATATTTTTTAAGCCCGCAGGCTTAGACGCCGACCCCGATATCGTACTGCGCGACATGACTCCCGACGGATTGTTCGACGCCATTCAAAAATTGTTTTTAAAAATCGAGCAACGCGGCTTAACCGCGCCCGCACCCAAAAAAATCGATTTAGAGCCTTTCACCGTAGCCGAGCAAATGGAGCACATACGCGATTGCTTGCTGCTGCGCGGCGAAATCGGTTTTTTTGAATTGTTTCAAGCAGACTATACCAAAATCGAAATCATCATAACCTTTTTAGCGTTGTTAGAGCTTTTAAAAATGCAAACGGTTAAAGCGGTTCAAGAGGATATTTTTTCCGACATCCGCATTTGCGCCGTTAATGCCGAATAGCCAAAAAAATTTATTCCAATAGGAGTGCAGCTTTTATGCAAATAGAAAAATTACAGCACATCATCGAGGCGATTTTGTTTTTATCGGGCGGGGGAGTTTTAATTTCCGACCTGCAAGAAAACTTAGGCTTGCAAAAAAGCGAGATTAATAAAGCCGTTGCCGCGTTAAAAGAAAAATACGGCGGCGAAAGCGGCGTGCGCTTACTGCAATACAATAATAAACTGCAATTCGGCACCAACCCCGACTACGCCGAATCGGTTTCGCGCCTTTTAACCCCGATTAAAGAAAAAGAGCTTTCGTCCGCCGCGCTGGAAACCATTGCCGTTATCGCGTACCGCCAACCCGTTACGCGCCTGGAAATAGAACAGGTTCGCGGGGTAAACTGCGATTACACGGTACAAGTACTGCTAAAACACAACCTAATCGAGGTAGTAGGGCGCAAAGAGGCAGTAGGCAAGCCGCTGTTATTCGGCACTACCGAAAGCTTTTTAAAACGCTTTCAAATTTCCTCCCTTTCCGAACTGCCCGACTACGAGCAGCTGCTAGAAAGCATAAAAATCCTCAACGAAAGCTTCGCCGCCCCGCAAGAGCCGCAAGCAGGCCTATACAACGAGTTTGAAATCCCCGAAGACGCCCCCGAAAATTCCGCCAACACCCCCCCAACCGAACCCACCCCCGAAACCGAAGAAATCCCCGACTTCCTACTAAACGCCGAAAACCTCCAAAAAATCAACTAACTTCAACAATGGAAAATGGATAATGGAAAATGGATAATGGATAATGGAAAATGGAAAATGTCGGCTAAGATTTTAAAAATTAACCTTTAAAAAATTCCCCCTCATTGATTGTCCCACGAAAATAGACCGCAGAAAAATTCCCCTCTTGAGGGGTGGACGCGTCAGCGGACGGGGTGGAAAGAAAAGCCAATACCCCCAATCAGACAGGGTGGAAAGAAAAACGCCTTTCCACCCCGTCAGGCTTGCGCCTGCCACCCCTACAAGAGGGGAATTTTTCTGTTGCTAAGAATTTTAAAAAAGAAAAACCAAAAACCCAAAACAAAAACCCAAAAACCCCCTCAAATCACTTGACGCGTCGGGGGGGGTGTATACTTTTTTTAACACAAAAAAAAAGGACGGATTACACCCCATGAAAGTACAAACGCTAAAATGCAGTAGCTGCGGCCACAATTTAGAAGCCGAAGAAAACATGCAAAAAATCTTTTGCAAATACTGCGGCACACAAAACCTAATCACCCAAGACATCACACACATCCACAACACCACGCACAACACCACCCACAACACCCACCACACCCAACAAAACATCCACAAAACCATCATCGGCAAAGAGCAAAACGAAGCCGAAGACCACCTCCGCATCGCCAACGAATTTTTATCGTTAGGCGAAACAGGCAAAGCAAGACAAAACTTCCAAAAAGCAATAGACCATAATCCCGCCGACTATCGCGGATGGTTTGGGTTTGTTGTAATCGAAACAAATAACTTTACGGATTATCGAGGAGATTCCCATAGAGAATATCTAGAAAAAGCCGTAACGGTGGCTAACGAACAACAAAAAGCAGAAATCTACAAAAAATATGATAAAGAAAAATGGAAAGCTGCACAAGAAGCTGAACAAGAAAAAGAACGGAAAGTCAAATTTTACAGTGCTATAAGGTATGCTAGAAGTTGCTATAGTCAGTCAGAAAAGTATAAATATGACCCCACATTTAATTCATTAACATACAGTGAGTACAGGCAAGCCATAAAATACTTTAACAAAGCGATAGCATGTGCTATCGGACATGATGAGTTTAAAGAAATAGAAAAACTAGCAAATCAGGAAGAGGATTTTTTAGACAAATTCAGAACTTATTCAGGCACATTTAGCTGTCCGCAAGTAGAAAAGAAAATAACAGATATGCAAGCCGAACAACGCGCCAAAAACTCAGGTCATTACGTAATCCCCGACGGCACAACAGAAATAAAAGATTGCGAATTTAAAGGCAAAGGCTTAACCGCTGTTACTATCCCAAAGTCTGTAAAGAGTATCGGGCGTGGCGCATTTAAAGATTGCAAAAACTTAACTAGCGTAATATTTGAAAGCGGTAGTAAACTAACGAGTATCTTTAGTGAGGCGTTTGCTTATCACACACGTATAACCTCTATTGTAATCCCCGATACGGTAACATATATCGGTGAAAAATATGTAACGCATGAACTATGCTATGATGTATATTATGAAAAGGATAGGATAGGAGGAGCGTTTGCGGGTTGGGAAAAACACCAAACCATTTATGTAAACAAAAAGAACTCCAAAGAATTTGGTAAAAAATGGAAAAAAGATTGCAAAGCCAAAATTAAATATTACAAACCGCATCAGCTAGAAGAACTATTATTAAAAGAAAAACAAAAAGCCGAAAACCTCAAAAAATAAAAAACCTTTAAAATCCCCTCATTGATTGTTTTGCGGAAAAAGACCGCAAAAAAATTCCCCTCTTGAGGGGTGGCAACGAAGTTGACGGGGTGGAAAGGCGTTTTTCTTTCCACCCCGTCTGAATTCGTAATTATGCTTTTCTTTCCACCCCGCCCCTAACGGGGCACCCCTCAAGAGGGGAATTTTTTTAAGGCTATTTATTTTTAAATCCTTAGCCGACATTCTCCATTATTAAAAATGTATAAATACTCCCCGTTATCCAAAAACTAGGGCATAGGTGGCTTACTAACTTATGCCTGTTTTTTTTGCCGTTGTAATAACCGTACTACTCCTTTTAACCCGCGATATCCGTATCGAAGCCTCCGTAGAGGTAAACGCGTTAAGCGGCGGCGGGGCATTTACGTTGCGCGTGTTCGGTATCCGCCTATACAAGGGCAAATTCACGTTTAACCCGACAGACAGTCCCGCAAAAAAACGCCGCGCAAAGCCCTCTAAACGCGCCAAAATATCTTTTTCCGCCGTTACCGCGCTGCTTTCTAACCTGCGCATAAAAAAGGCAGAAATCAGCGTTTGCGTCGGCACGGCGCACGACCCGTTTTTAACCACAATAGCATTTGCGTCGGCGCGCATACTGATTTACACGCTTACAGGGTTCCTCAAAACGCATTTTTTTGCCCAAAACGTCCGCGAAAACCTTTTGCCCGCATACAACGCCGACCGCTTAGACGCGCAAGCATACGTAAAAGCGTACCTTTCTATCGCGGATATCTTGTACGGAGTATGCCTCTTACTGCTAAAACGCTTTACGCATAAAACAATATCAAGGAGAAAACCGCATGAACATAATCGGCCCGCTACAACCCGATAACGAACGCCCCGTAGAGCGCGTAATGGATAATGCGTTTTCTAAAATGCGCAGCTTAGTAGACGCAGACATCGTAATCGGCACGCCCGTTTACACGGCAGACGGCGCAAGCATAATCCCCGTCAACCGCGTAACAATGGGCTTTGTTACGGGCGGAGGAGAATACGGCGCACAGCCCGAAACGGTAGGCGGCTATCCGTTTGCGGGCGGCAGCGGCGCGGGCGTTTCGGTTGCGCCCATATGCTTTTTAGTAAGCGACGGCAAAAGCATAAAGCTAGTAAACATGGACGAAAAAAGTCCGCTAGATAAACTTTTAGGCTTAATTCCGCAAACCGTCGGCGCAATAGTTAAGGGCGCAACGTCCCCCAAAGGAGAAAACTCATGCAAAAACAAAAAATAAGTTTAAACACAAGTAAAATCCTGAAAACAGGCTTTATTACACTAATCCTTGCCGTGCTGCTTTTGCCGCTGTACGCAAGCATATTTAACACCGCAAAACCTATCCATGCGCACGCGCCCTCCACCAGTGCATACGGCATGACGTGCGTAGAAGTCAACACAGGGCGCGTACTGTACCAACACAACGCACACGGCCGCCGCGCCCCCGCCAGCACCACCAAAATTGTTACCGCTATTGCGGTTATCGAAAACACGCCCGACTTATCGCGGGTGCATAAAATTCCCGACAGCGCAGTCGGCGTAGAGGGTTCGTCCATCTACCTAGCGCGCGGCGAACAGCTTTCCGTGCGCGACTTGCTGTACGGGCTTATGCTGCAATCGGGCAACGACTGCGCCGAAGCACTAGCCCTTATTACCAGCGGCAGCAAAGAAAAATTTGCCGATTTAATGAACGCCACCGCACGCAAAGCAGGCGCAAAAAACTCTAACTTTGTTACGCCGCACGGCCTAGACGCAGCGCACCACTACACAACCGCCTACGATTTGGCAATGATTTCGGCATACGCGCTTAAAAACCCCGAATTCGCCCAAATTGTCAAAACCCAAAAGTATACCGACGCGCCGTATGCCGATCGCGGCTATAACCGCATCATCACCAACAAAAACCGCTTGCTGTCCTCCTTTGAGGGCTGCGACGGCGTAAAAACAGGCTTTACCAAAAAGGCAGGACGCTGCTACGTTTCCAGCGCAACGCGCGGCGATATTCAAGTAGTTTGCGCCGTGCTAAACTGCGGCCCGATGTTTGAAGATTGCGCGCGCATTATGGAAACGGCATTTAACGAATTTTCTATGCAGCAGGTTTTATCGCCGCGCGAGCCGCTAGGCCATGTAAACGTAAGCAACAGCCGCACCCAACGCATAGCCTGCGGCGTACCCGAAAGCATACGGTATCCGCTAACAAAAGACGAAGCAGCGCAGCTGCAATTTAAGCTAAATCTGCCCGAATCGCTGTCCGCACCCGTAAAAATCGGTGCAGAAGCGGGAAGTATTCAAGTATTCATGCAAAATAGCTTGCTTTTTGAAACAAAATTGTATACCATAGAATCGGCGGACTCATTAAATCTTTGGGATAGACTAAAAGACATCGCCGACAAATGGAGTGTATAAATGCGTATCAATAAGTATTTAGCGGAATGCGGCTTAGGTTCGCGCCGCGCGTGTGAACAGCTTGTTCTAGACGGGCGCGTCGCCGTAAACGGCAAAACCGCCGACAAGCTTGCTTTTGAAATCAACCCCGAAAACGATAAGGTTTCGTTAGACGGAAAAAAGGTGCGTCCAATTTTAAAGCACCTGTACATAGCGTTTCATAAACCCAAAGGCTGCGTAACCACCACGTCCGACGATAAAGGGCGCAAAACCGTAATTGACTATCTGCCCGCAAAGTATAAAGAAAAGCGGATTTTTCCCGTAGGACGGCTAGACTACGAAACCGAAGGCTTAATTTTATTAACCACCGACGGCGACACCGCAAACCGCGTTATGCACCCGCGCCACGAATTAGCAAAAACCTACGCCGCACGTTTAGAGAGCGATATCACCGAAGCCGAATTAGAAAAGCTTAGGCGCGGCGTCGAGCTAGACGGCGAAAAAACAAAAAAATGCAAAGTCCGCCGCTTAGAATCCGAAGAAGGGCAGGCGCGCATAGAGGTAGTTATATCAGAGGGGCGCAACCGTCAAGTGCGCCGCATGTTTGAAGCCGTAGGCAAAAACGTAACCTTTTTAAAACGCACCGCCATCGGCGAAATCCGCTTAGGCGGCTTAGGCAGAGGCGAATGCCGCGAACTAAAAACCCACGAAATAGAATTTTTAAAACGCTTTTAAAAAAATGGAAAATTTTTTCAATAGAAAATGGATTTTAAAAAATGGAGAATGGATAATGGAAAATGGAGAATTTCGGCTAAGAATTTAAAAATAAACCCATTAAAAAATTCCCCTCTTGTAGGCGCGACGCGGCAAAGGCGAAACTGGGGGACGGGGGAATGTGCTAGCAACCACTATACTTAACCAAAGCCCTTGCACTTTGCCCCGTCCCCCTGTGTCGCCTGTATAACACCCCCCAATCCTCAACCCCCAAAAAAACAGCACACTACTCCGTCCCCCTGTGTTAGTCCCCCTGTGTTAGACCATTAAAAAATTCCCCTCTTGAGGGGTGGCAGGCGCAAGCCTGACGGGGTGGAAAGAAAAGCCTATACCCCCAATCAGACGGGGTGGAAAGAAAAACGCCTTTCCACCCCGTCAACTTCGTTGCCACCCCTCAAGAGGGGAATTTTTAAAAAGTTAAGGGTAGATTGTTATGGGAAGGCTAAGCTACTTTAAATATAGCGTAGGGGATTCCGTTGGGTGTGTGGAAATAGTAGTGTGTAATTTGAACACCCCAGTAGTTCTAGGTACGCTTGATGTATGTGTTTGGTTGATTCCTAAGCGGCTTTCAGTGAGGAGAAACCCCGATCCCCAACTATTTTCCGCCGTACGATATCTATTAGCTACATACTCATTCATAGGTAGATTAGGCATATTTAGGTTTGTTAGCGTCATGCGGAAATTTGGTAAATTATCGGGATTTATCTCCACCTTAATACTAAACCAATCCATTCCGCCAAAAGAATACGTAAACGTTTCGCCTAACTCATAAATTCTAGCCTCAGTATTTAATAAGCTGTCAAGCTGACCCTGCAAATCCGCATTATCCTGCTCTAACTGGTCTAACCGTGCAAGCAAAGCGGAATCATCATAATCAGTTCCGCCGCCGCACCCGACCAGTAAGCCAACCGCACCCAAGCACAACACCATAGATACCAGTATCACCGTAAACTTTTTCATAATCTTACTTCCTCCTAAGAATTGTAGTAATTTTAATTCTAAAATAATATTTAAAAACTGTCAACCAAATAAACCACAAAAAATCCCCCTCCTGAATGTGATAAAGAATTAACCATTAAAAAAACCCCCTCTTGCAGGCGCGTTGGTTACTAAATAAAAAGCCTTAGAAAAATTCCCCTCTTGAGGGGTGGCAGGCGCAAGCCTGACGGGGTGGAAAGAAAAGTCTATACCCCCAATCAGACGGGGTGGAAAGAAAAGCATAGGATTTACCTATAACCTAAGTCAAATAAAAATTTTCATGCTATAATCTTATTATCAACAACCTAAGAGGTATCACAATGGATTGTATTATTTACCCCAAAATAAAAGCGGCTGCCCGAGTAAGACAGCCGCTATTTAAGCTTGCTAAAACTTTATTTTTTATCCTCTACCTCTAAATCTTGCAGTAATTCCGCAAACGGATTATTCGAGGCGTCCTCCACCCATTCGGCACCAGGTTCGCTGCCTTTCTTTTTAGAACCTTTCTTTGCGCCTTTGCCTTTTTGCGCGCCGTCCTCTGTCCGTGCGCCATCCTCCGCCGTGCCGTCATCGGGCAGACACGCCTTAATAGAAAGATTGATTTTTTTATGGTCGGGGTCTATGGATAACACCATAACCTCCACCTCATCGCCCGCTTTAACAACTTCGCTTACGCTTTTTACATAGTTGTGCGCGGCCTCCGATACGTGTACAAGCCCCTCAACGCCCGCCTCAATCTCTACAAACGCGCCAAACGGCAGTATAGACATAACCTTGCCTTTCAGCTTAGAACCTACGGGATATTTTTCGATACACACATCAAACGGGTGGGCTTGCAGCAAACGGTACGATAGGGAAACACGTCCGCGTTCACGGTCTGCCGAAAGCACTAAAAAGTCGTAGCTTTGCCCGATTTTAACAACATCGTCCGCGCTTTTAAGACGGTTCCACGATAAATCCGTAATGTGCGCTAAGCAATCAAAGCCGTCTACCGAAACAAACGCGCCGAAATTAGTTATACGCTTAACCTTACCGTTTACAATAACGTCGGGCTTAACAGCGTTCCAAAAAATTTCCTCACGCGCTTTGCGTTCTTCCTCCGTTAGCTTTCGGGCAGAGGCTACAATCCTGCGCTTTTGGTCGTCTATTTCAATAGCGGTTAAACGCAGCGATTTTCCCGCGAATTGCTTTAAATCCTTTACAAACGATTCGCGCACCTGCGAGGCAGGAACAAACACGGTATAGTTGCCTAATTTAGAAAGCAAGCCGCCCTTTGTATCCTTTTCCATAACCAGTTCAAACGGCTCGCCGTTGCGGATAATCTCTACCTGTCTGTCGCCCTCTTTGGCAGCGTCCACGCTTTTTTTAGAAAGCATAATGCAGCCGCTTTCGTTAGCCTTAGTAGAAACGATTAACGCCTCCACCTCTGCGCCCGCAACAAACTCTTCGGGGTCATACGCGCCCAAAGAGGCTTCATCATTGGGGATAAAGCCGTCTTTTTTGTGGCCGATGTTTACCGAAACGCCTTTTTCGTCCGCCATAATAACGGTGCCCTTAATCCGCTTGCCCTCACGCAGCGCAACAGGCGACTCTTCTAACGCTTCCATAAATTCTGCGTTTTGTACTTCGCTTTTAAACTTACCGGACATTAACTCTACTACCTCCGTAATCAACTCCTCAGGAGTTGACGCGCCCGCAACAATTCCTATTTTGTCGGACGCTTTAAATTTGATTTTTTTAATTTCACTTGCTTGGCTTATCCTATACGAACGTTCGCACACGCTTTTGCAGATGTCAAAAAGCTTTAAAGTATTAGAACTTTTTTGGCTTCCCAGCACCAGTACTGCGTCGCATTCTTTGGCAATCGTATAAGCCTCTTTTTGCCGTGCATAAGTAGTATAGCAAATTGTGTCGAAAATTTCAACTGATTTATGTTGTAGTTTTTGAATTATTTTTACAATTGCATTATATCTTTCGGCCGAAAAAGTGGTTTGTGCCACAACGCACACGTTTTCATACGCCGAAAGTGCCTCCGCTTGCGCCTCCGAATTGATAATTACGGCTTGACCGCCGCACCAACCGTTAATGCCGATAACCTCAGGATGCCCTTTTTCGCCCAGTATAACTATTTGAAAGCCCTTTGCATGATACTCCCGCGCCTTGTCCTGAATTTTTTTTACAAAAGGGCAGGTGGCGTCTATAATCACCGCATCCTTTTGCTGCAATTGTTCCAGCACATCGCGCCCGACGCCGTGCGAACGGATAATAACTACCGCGCCGTTTTCGATATCGAGGGGGCTTTGCGCTTCCGCTGCGCCCAACGCGGCAAGCTTTTCGGTAACCGTTTCGTTATGGATAAGCTTGCCTAACGTGTACACCTTTTTGTCGGGGTGCTCTTTGGCGGCGCGCATCGCCAAATTAACCGCATTTTGCACACCGAAGCAAAAGCCGCAATGCTCAGATTTAAGTAGTTTCATCGCTTGTAACCGCCTTTTTGTTTTTTCTTTTCCAACGCTTGTTTTCTACGTAATCGTCCATTTCTTCCATAGTGCGCAGCATAGCGGCGCGAACCTTAGCAGTAATCTCTTCGGTAAGCTCGCTAGTTAAGCGCATGCCCTTATACGCGCTTAAATCCAGCGGCTCACCCACATAAAGATAGTTTTTGCGAAACGTCTTTGCGCGCTTATACACCATTACAGGAATAATCGGCGCACCGGTTTTAACCGCAAAAACGCCCGCGCCCGGCTTAATTTCTAATAGTTCGCGCGAATCCTTGTTGCGCGTGCCTTCGGGGAATATCGAAATCGGCTCGCCGCGCTTCAAGGTTTTTAAAATCTCGCGCACGGATTCCAACGACGGATTTTCGCGGTCTATAAAAATAATTCCCGCCGTTTTGCGGAACGCCCGAATAAAACGGCTTTTAGCAAGCTCTTGTTTGGCAACGATAGAACGGCGGCGCGGCAGGGTAAAGACATGATGTATAATGTCTTTCCAACACAAGTGGTTAGAAACCACAATATGCGCCGACTTTTTGGGCAGCCGCTTTTTATGGATAATTTTAGCGGGGTAGAGCAGCTTGCGCGGAAGATAAACTATAGCCTTAATCAAATAAAAAAACAAAGTTCTAAAAAAGCCTGCACCCTTATCCTTTTTTTTCTTTTTCTTCTTTACGGTTTTTTTTTTATCGTTTTGCGGCGTTTGCACCGCGCTTTCGCCGCCGCCGCTTTTTTGCGCAGACGTAACCCATGCAAGCATTTTTTCCGCCGTTTCGTCTATGGATAAATGCGTAGAGTCAATCTCAATAGCATCGTCCGCCTTTTTAAGCGGCGCAAATGCGCGGTTCATGTCGTTATGGTCGCGCGCGGCAATATCGCGCTGAATTTGTTCGATGTCGCATTTTTCGCCCTTTTGCGTAAGCTGATTATAGCGGCGGCGCGCACGCTCGGCAATATCGGCGGTTAAGTAAAACTTATGCGCGGCATGCGGTAAAACATACGTTCCGATGTCGCGCCCGTCCAAAACCGAATCGGTTTTAGCGGCAATTGCACGCTGTAATTCCACCATCGCCACACGTACTTGCGGAATTTTAGAAACGTCGGACGCTATTTGCGAAATACGGTGTTCCCGTATCGCTTCCGAAACGTCTTGCCCGTCTAACAGCATTTTTTGCACGCCGTTTTCGTAAGCCACATCTATATCGGTTTGCGCAAGCAGCGATACAACGGCGTCCGCCTCGTCCGCGCCGATACCCGCGCGCAGCGTTTTTAACGCCGCTGCGCGGTACATCGCACCCGTATCCAGGTACACAATGCCTAATTTTTCCGCCAACATGTGGGCAATGGTGCTTTTTCCCGCACCGCTGGGGCCGTCGATAGCTATATTTAACCGCATAAAATCTCTCTCCTTATGTTGTCTCAAATTTGGCTTGAAAAGCACTACGCTTTAATTTTTTGCGCGCTTGCGTACATCTAGGTACGCGGCACGCGCAAAAAATTAAACTGTTGTGCAACTTGCCCTCAAATTTGAGACAACTGCCTATTTTTATTCTCTATGGATAAACCCGCCGCGTATCCCGAAGACAGGGCAATCTGAATATTATAGCCGCCCGTCAGCGCGTCAACATCTAACAATTCTCCTACAAAATACAAATTGCTTATCAGCTTGCTTTCCATGTCGGTAGGGCGCAGCTGCGTAACATCTACGCCGCCTTGCGTAACCACACCCTTTTCTATGCCGTCTAAGCCCTTTATTAAAAAGGTTAGATTTTTTAACGTGCGTATAAGCGCGCCGCGTTGCTGCTTAGTAACTTCGTTTACAGGCATTTCGGCGTTTACTCCCGCTTTTACCGCAAAGCCAACAGCTAACGATTTAGGCATCAGCGTATGCAGCACAGTTTTTAGTTGCTTGTTTTTTGCCGCTTCAAATTCGCGCAGCAGCCTTAAATCTAAAACATCCTCACTAAGCGCGGGCTTTAAGTCGATACAAATTTTCGCGCCGCGTCCAAACCCCGCACGGCTTACATGACTTGAAAGGCTTAATACCGCAGGCCCCGAAACCCCGTTGGCAGTAAAAAGCATTTCGCCGAAAACAGGCTGAATTTTGCTGTTCGCGCCCGTTACGCCCGCCGTAATATTTTTTAACGAAAGCCCCTCTAACGCTTGTACACATTCGTCCAAAAGGATAGGCACCAACGCGGGGCGCGGGGGGATTACGCGATGCCCTAAGCTTTCGGCAAAACGGTAGCCGTCGCCCGTGCTGCCCGTAGCGGGGTAACTTTTGCCGCCCGAAGCCAAAACCAGCGCATCGCAAAAAAGCTTTTCTCCGCCCGTTAACTCCACGTTAAAGCCGCCCTCCGAAACGGCTTTTATTTCCTTTACCTCCGCATGGTAACGGATTTGCGCACCGTGCGCGACAGCGTGGCGCGTAAGCGCGGCAGTAATGTCAGAGGCCTTGTCCGACTGCGGAAACACTCTGCCGCCGCGTTCAGTTTTAAGCGGAACGCCCGCATTTTCAAAAAAGCCAACCGCATCGCGCGGCGAAAAACGGTGTACGGCAGAATATAAAAATTTAGGGTTAGACACAACGCTTTCAAGCAGACGGCTAGGCGTGCAATGGTTCGTTACGTTGCAACGCCCCTTGCCCGTGATATACAATTTTTTTCCGGGCTTTTCATTCTTTTCCAGTACGGTAACCGCACCGCTTTTAATAAGCCCCGCCGCCATTAAACCGCTAGGGCCCGCGCCTACAATAACTACTTTCATCTATTCTAACGCCACTTTATCCTTATAATGTTCTAAAATTTCGTAATGGTTGCGGTCTATGCGGATAGGCGAAATACTGGCAAAGCCCTTTTTAACCCACGCCACATCGCAGTCCGTTTCGTCTAGCTTATGCTGCACGGGCTGACCCTTTAACTGAACAATCCCTTGCGCGCCTTCGTCAAAATAATCGTCGTACCAATTAATGCCCGCTTTGGTAAAAACGCCGCCCCTAAAATCCGCCGTGCAAGGGTAGTTGATGCTTAAAAGAATTTCGCCCGCGTATTTTTTGGCCAAATGATACAGCGCACACAGGTTGCGAAAAACAAAATCCGCCGCCGCCGTATAATAATTTTGGTCAGCCTCCCACGTGCCTAACGAAACCGCAATCGCAGGAATACCCAAAAACACCGCCTCCGACGCCGCCGCCACCGTACCCGAATACATGATGTCCGACCCTAAATTCGGGCCGCTGTTAATGCCCGACAGCACCAAATCGGGCAGACGGTTTTTAAATAAATGAATAAGCCCCAGCTTTACGCAGTCCGCAGGCGTACCGTCTACTGCGTAGCTTTCGGCTAAATGCTTTGTTTTGCGGTACACCATATCACGAAAAATCGTAACCGAATGCGAAAAGCCCGAGCGTTCCTGCACGGGCGCAATCATAAAAACTTCGTTATCCGCCAAAAACGGCTTTGCCAACGCATGAATGCCGTCCGCCTCTATGCCGTCGTCGTTTACAACCAAAATTCTCATTACCAATCAGTATATACCAATTTTAAAAAAAACTCAACCGAATTTACCCCGCAATAAAATCAAGACCCCATATAAATATAAATAGTTAAATAAATTATCTATAATAGCCTTGACAAGTAATTTTGTTCGTGTTAGAATATACTAAGCTTACAAATAGGAGATGAGTTTATGAAAAAGTTCAGGTTTTTACTAGTGTTATGCTTAGTTGTGATATGCGCGGGCGCAATAGCGGCGTGCGGCGGAATTAAAAGCATACAAATTACGCTAGGCGACGAAGCAGTTACCAGCGTTACCATTTCGCTTAACAGAGGCGCAACCTTACGCGTCAGAGTTACACCAGACGCTGCGGCAGACGACGTAGAGGCAGAATGGACGTCTAGCGACACCTCCACCGTAGTGGTTGAACCGCTAGAAGGCGTATTAGGCGCGGATGTATCGGGCTTAAAATACGGCGAAGCTACCGTTACGGTACGTATAGGCAAAAAAACCGCCTCTTGCGTTATCAAAGTAGAACCCGTACCGCTGGCAAGCATCAGCTTAAACCATTACGAAAAAATCTTAGTTATTAAAGATGCAACTACTCCCGCCGCCATAGACCTATCCGGGTTTAACAGCCTTCAACTTGAAGCCGACACACAGCCGGTTTTTGCGGATAACCCCAGTGTTTCGTGGCAGTCAGACAACCCTGCCGTAGCAGAAGTAGACGCAGACACGGGCTTAGTTACCGCAAAAGCTGTCGGCACAGCAACCATCAGTGTAATTTCAGACGATAACCCCGAACTAAAAGAAGAAGCGGTTATAAAAGTTGTAACGCCTACGGCAATTTCCACAAACGCCGAATTACGCGCCTTAAAGCCCGAAAACCCCAGTCAATCCATTGACGGCTACTTTTATTTAACACAAGATATCGTAGCGTTTGACGACATAGACGAACCGCTGGACGATTGGATTAGCTTAGGCGATTTAAACGGCGTATTAAACGGCATGGGGCGCACCATAACCGTCAAGCGCGACGAGCGCCCCGACATCAGCACCGAGCCCGCTGACGAGCCCGACCCCGATGCACCGCTTACTACCAACGTAGGTTTATTCAGAACCATCATGCCCGAAGGTATCGTTATGAATTTAGCGGTTACGGGAGGCACTATCGACAGGCCCGTTATTTACAACTCATGGGCAGGCGCAATTGCACAAGATAACGAAGGAATTATCCGCAACTGCTTTTTAAATATCGTAATGTCCACCGCCTACGACTACGAGGGCTATTTGGGCGGCGTGGTGTGCAACAACCACAAAACGCCTAACAATGCGCCTCCCAATGCGCCGACTACGGGCATCATTGAAAACACGGTGGTAGTTAGCATCATCAACGGCTTAGGTATGCGCGGACAAGAGGAGTGGGGCGCAAGCTTTCCTCCCAACGGCGGAATTGCTATCGGCGCAAACCCGGAAGTTAGCGGCGTTTTAGGCGAAATTAAAAGCAGCTTTTACGACAACGAGCGCGCTAACACCTTTGTATCGCAAGCGTTATTCGACGAAGCACCCGACGCTATGGGGTGGGACGACCCAGAGATATTTAAGTACGATATACGCTTTATACAAAACCGCGCTATTGAATTTTCCGCAAGCGGCAGAACCGTTAAAATTGATACTTTGGTTTTAGCCAGTCAAGGCCAAACCCACCTAAGTGAGTTAGAAAAGCTTTTTGCGGCAGACCCCTCCCAAGAAGAGTATGTATTGCTGCAAGGTTCCGATATAACCATTTATTCATACGATGCCGAAGGAGATTCTTTCTACGATATAGAAACAATTTCCGTTGACGGCAAAGTGGTAGTGTACGATTCGACTGAAATGGAAGTTACCATAAAGAGAGTTTTTGTAACGGGAGCGGTAGGCATGACGGCATACGCCGATTCGCCCGAAACGCCCGCCCAAGCGGCCATGCGTAAAACCACCTCGCAAATGCAAACCGCCTCTACCTTTGCAGACTTTAACGCCGATATTTGGCTGATTGAAGACGGAAGCTACCCCAGCCTTAAACTGATTTCCTTAGACTTATAATAAAGACGTATAATACCGTAAAAATGAACAGCGACAATCAAAAAAATAATAAACCCCCAAAACCCCAAAAACCGCCTAAAAATGCGCAAGTAAAACGCGCCATAAATCTGCGCTTTATGCTGATTATTTGGTTTACCGTTTTCGGCTTACTGCTTATTGCGTTTTTTGCCACGTATTATATCGAGGCGTTCGAGTTGCAGCAAAGCATTGCTTTGGTAGCGGCACTCATGTCCTTTGCCGCGTTTGTGGTTCAATCGGTTTTCAGCTTTTCAATCCTTAATTACAACGCGATTAACCGCCAAACCAACGAAGAACTGCGCGCGTTTCAAACCATGCAGTTTTTAGCCGCCAATTACACGGTCATAGATTTTGTAGACCATATGCTGCTTTTCGACGAGTCTGTGCGCTATATCGAAAGGCTGCATAAAACAGGCGATTTTAGGTTTTATCTAAAACAAGACGATATAGACGCAAAAAATATTCAAGATACGGTAGACGCGTATAAATTTCTTACCGTTAAAATTCCTATTTCACTGGTAGAAGGAAAGGCAATAGGAGAAATTCGGTTTTCAAGCTTTACCTTTGCAAGCTTCGAAGGCACCGAATACCATTTTATCCCGTGCTTAAATCAATCAAGTTCGCTGATTCTCTACAACGAAACCGACCACAGAAATGAGGTAGTGGTAAATCTGATTACCAAAAAAGACAGCGACTTTTACACCTCTTGTGCGTTAAATCCGTTTGCTAAAATTAAAATTCGGCTTACTATGCAAAGCCTTTTAGGGGTTGCGGTGCACGGCGCAATCGAACTGTACTTTACAAACCCCGAAAAACTAGAAAAAAGCGGCGCGAACCGCTATAAAATTGTTTCGTCACATTTTGAAATCGAGGGCGCGCCCGAATTAGCCGCAAAGAAAGGAGAGTAATATATATATGCCGTTAGAGTTAGAACTAAACGCGCTGTTAACCGATACGTTTAACCTTATTGTAAAATGCGAAGAGCATTCGCTTAGAAGTGCAGGCAGCGAGGATTTATCTATCGGTGAAATTCATTTGCTTGAAACGATAGCCAAAAATGAGCCAGAGCAAAACACCGTAAGCGCGCTTGCGGCGTTAACGGGCGTAACACTGCCGTCTATTACGGTAGCCATTCAAAAGCTAGAACAAAAAGGCTACGTAGAAAAAATTAAATCCGCGCAAGATGCGCGCAGCGTACAAATTTCGCTAACCGAAAGCGGCATAACCGTCAACGAGCGGCACGAAAGCTTTCACGCGCACCTTATCGGCAAAATCACCGCACAACTAAACCCCGGCGAACGGGAAGTGCTACTAAAATCCGTTGCCAAAATCAACAAATACTTCAAAAAACTCTCCGAATTCATGACTTAAATACCCACTATCCCACAGGGGAGGGGTTGGAAACAATTGACAACTTACAACTTACAACTGACAAATTTCGGCTAAGGATTTTATAATAAATATCCGCAAAAAAATTCCCCTCTTGAGGGGTGCCCCGTTAGGGGCGGGGTGGAAAGAAAAGCCAATACCCCCACTCAGACAGTGTGGAAAGAAAAGCCAATCCCCCCAATCACACTATAAAGCAAACACATGAGAGAAACTATACTTAAAAAACTGACCGAAATAGAAAAGTCAGAAAACATAAAAATCATTCATGCAGTTGAGTCGGGTTCAAGAGCGTGGGGCTTTGCATCGCCCGACTCCGATTATGATGTCCGCTTTTTCTATATTCGAGAACGCGATTACTATTTACGGCTTGATAAAACCCGTGACGTTGTAGAGTATCCGATTGATGCGGTTTTGGATATAAACGGATGGGATTTAGATAAAACACTGCGGTTACTTCACTCCTCAAATCCGACATTGTTCGAGTGGGGAAATTCGCCGATAATATATAAAACAACCCCGTTTTTTGCAGAAATTAAAAGTATAGTAAACGACTACTTCAAGAAAAAAGCAGGGCTGTATCATTACCTCAACATGGCAGACGGAAACTATCGCGCCTATCTAAAAGGCGAAACGGTTCGGGCGAAAAAATACTTTTACGTGATAAGGCCGATTTTGGCTTGCAAATGGATACTAAAAAACAATTGTCCTCCGCCTATGGAGTTTGCTATTTTAGCAGACACCATGCTTGATGAAAGCGTTAAGCCCGCAGTCAGCGACTTGCTAAAAAAGAAAATGTCGTTAGCAGAAATCGGAGAAATCCCCAAAATAGCCGTTTTAAACGAGTTTATAGAAAATAGTTTAGTGTCCATAAAACAAGAAATTCAAGCCTTACCCAAAGAAACAAAAACCGAATACACGCAACTCAACCAACTATTTTTGCGCGCACTGAATTTGCATAAGGCAGGAGAACAATCATGCCGCTAGAATTAAAATCCAACAGAAAAATCAAATATTTAAAAAACAATGTGTTTATCGGATTAGCAAGCGGCATAAGCGCGATTTGTATGTTATTTTTAGGATTTTTTTTATTGATAACCTTACCAAACGGAGGGTGGGATAAAGACCTTATTTTGTTTGTATCGCTGTTTGTAGGTTTTATATTAGTGCCTCCGTGGCTAATATGTTTTATTTGTTTCAAGCAAGCATTTACCCGAATAACCTTTTCAGAAAACGGTATACAACAAACCTTTTTCGGTAAACAAGTAAGCTTTATAGAATGGGAAAAAGCAAGCGTAGAAAGGTACAAGTCTATTATACGTAATAACATTATGCCTATATTTGAGTTTTTTTCCAATGAGTGCAAGATTTCTATACTATTAAGTAAACGTAAAATACATAAGATTTTAACAATTTGCACAAATGAAAAAATCAAAACAAAATTAAAAAACTCAATCAAGAACAATTTATACAATTAAAAATTCATAATATAAAAAGCCATGTGGTCCACCACTGACCTCTAAACCCTGCGAACAGGTGACTATGCCAGCACACACATGACTTTACTAATAGTATACGCTAAAAAAATAAAAAGTCAAGACTTTTCGGAGGATTTATGACAACTGACGAATTTCGACTAAAAAAATTCTCCTCAATGATTGTCCTTACTTGAAAAAGTCCGCAAAAAAATTCCCTTCTTATAGGCGCGCGGTGGTTATTAAATAAATAGCCACAAAAAAATTCCCCTCTTGCAGGCGCGACGCGGCGGCTTTAGCCGCAAAAACACACCGTGTTTTTAGCCAAAGCGGGGAGTGAGGAACGAACGACCCATTGACGCGAAGTTGACGGGGTGGAAAGAAAAGCCCATACCCCCATTCAGACAGTAATAAAAAAATTTTGCCCATCCCCCCAAAAAGCTTGACAAATTGTGATTTATATGTTATACTAAATATATACAATATATCCGCCAATCTGCCCGCATTCTTGCACACAAAAAAAGGGTGCAAATAGGATGCAAAAAGGGTGCAAAATTCATCTAAAAATCATCCATAGTTTAGTTGACGGGTGCTTTTGCGGTATGATAAAATAGCCTTGCGGCTTTATTATAGGCCAATTAAATTTAAAGGAGAAAAAAAGCATGAACGACACCCTAGGAAAAATTGCAAAATTTTTAGCGGAATTTAAAGAAACCATTAAACCCGAGGACGTTAAGCCCGCCTCCACCTTTGCCGATTTAGGCTTAGATTCGTTAGACGTTGTAGATTTAGGGCTTTGGGTAACCGAAAAATTTGATATCGATATGCCCACCAATATCCGCACCATCGGGGAAGCAATAGACTTCATCGACAAAAACGGGGCGGGCTGAAAAACGGGTTGATCCGCGCTACGCTTGCCTTTTTTGCGCGTTTGCGTACATCTAAGTACGCGGCACGCGCAAAAAAAGCAACTGTTGCACGGCTGAACCCATTTTTGAGCCCGCCCGTGCGTCTAAACCTTTTAAAGTTAGTTAATTAATAATAACTTCTAAAAAAAACAACTAAAAGTGGCGGGGTAGCCGCTGCGATTTGGTTGCATTTTTAGTTTAAATTTTGTATAGTTACTATATGCTTTATACGATTGAAAAACTTACTAAAACCTACGGCGAAGGCGAGGCTAAAATTACCGCATTAGACGGTATAGACTTAGAGATTCCTCCCAACAAAATCGTTGCCATATTAGGCGCAAGCGGTTCGGGAAAATCTACGCTTTTAAATATTTTGGGCTGTATGGATTTACCCACCGCAGGCGCTGCGCTGTTTAAGGGCGAAGACATTACGCGCTTAAACAAAAAACAAATGACCGAATTTCGGCGCAAAAACATCGGCTTTGTATTTCAAAGCTATAATCTTTTACCCGATTTAACTGCGCTGGAAAACGTAGAATTTTCTACCGAGCTTGCGGGCATATCTAGCAGCGAAGCGCGAAACGCTATGGATTTAGTCGGGCTTTCAGAGCGTCTGAATAACTTTCCTAAGCAGCTGTCGGGCGGCGAGCAGCAGCGCGTATCCATTGCGCGCGCCATTGCTAAAAAGCCGGAAGTTTTATTATGCGACGAGCCCACAGGCGCGCTAGACTTAAACACGGGCATTAAGGTGTTAGACGTTTTAGTAAACATACACAAGCAAAACGGAACATCGGTACTGCTAATCACACACAACAGCAACATCGCCGCCATAGCGGATATCGTTATCAGCCTGCGCAGCGGAAAAATCGCCAACGTACAGCAAAACACGCCGATACCCGTATCCGAAGTAGAATGGTAGGGCTGTCGCAAATTTGGCACAATTTGCACTACGCTTTGTTTTTTTGCGCGCCCAGCGTACATTTAGGTACGCGGCACGCGCAAAAAAACAAACTGTTGTACAACTTGCACTCAAATTTGCAACAGCCCGATTTGGAGACACATGAATAAAATTGCCCGTTCTGCATTTAGAAAAATGCGCAAAAATATCGCGCTGCTGATTACCGCGTCGCTGCTTGTCGCCGTAGGAGTAGGCTTTTTTGTTACGCTGTTTACCATAACCTACCGATTCGACGAGGCAGCCCTAGAATACTTTACCGAATACAACTACGCCGACCTTACCTTTTACGGCACCTTCGACGAAAGCGCGGTTGCAACTCTAAACAACCAAGACGCGGTTGAATTAGCACTAGGCCGCCGCGTTTCCGACCGCCGCGCAGCATCGGGCGCAACGTACCGCATAATTACTATCACCTCCGGCATAAACGATTTATATTATTTGCAAGGAGCTGCGCCTATCGGTGCAAGCCAATGCGCGGTGCATGCAAACAGCGCGCGCGTAATGAACCTTTCGATAGGCGATACGCTTACCGCAGACGGACAAACCCTAACCGTAACAGCCCTGGTAGGTTCGCCCGAATACATCTATTTATCTAAATCCGAACGAAGCCCGATGACCAACCCCAAAGCCTTCGCACCCGTTTACGTAAACGCCGAATTTTTCTCCGACGGGGGATTTAACGAGCTTTTGGCATTAAGCCCAAACCCCTCCGATGTGCGCGCGCCTTCGGGCACCGTATTCACCCTCAAACAAACCGAGCAAATCAACTACGAATTATATCAAGAACAAAACAATAAAACCCGCACGTTTGCGTATATCTTTCCCGGCGTGTTTGCGTGCTTAGTAATCATGGTGGTGTACGTGGTACTGCGGCGCATAGCCGTAAAAGAACGCATGCAAATCGCGGTATATAAATCTTTGGGCGCATCTCCGCGCCAAATATTGCTTATATATTTAGGGCAGTTTTTAATCTTTTTTTTATGCGCCGCGCTTATCGGCGCACTGGCAACCATACTGGTAACGCGCATACTTATTTTAATATTTTCGCAAATTTTTACGCTGCCGCTACTAGGCTATACGTTTTATCCCGCACTGTGGGGCTATTCGATCATCGCGGCTTTTGTAGTGTGCTTAATACCCGGCATTTGCGCCCTTTTTGGAATACTGCGCAAACGTCCGGCAGAGGTTATGCGCCCCGAACAGCGCGGCGGCAAAATAATATTGCCCCAACGCATAGGCTTTTTGTGGAAACGGCTTTCGTTTAACTCACGCTATACGCTTAAAACCATGCTGCGCAGTAAAGGAAGATTTTTTGCAATCGTACTGGGCATTGCGGCAACCGTTGCGCTGCTAACGCTGTCTTTGGGCTTTTACAACTCTATCGATTACGTACAAACCGCATATTTTGATAATTTCGCCGCCTACGATTTAACCCTTTCACTAGGCTTTAACGTACAGCCGTTTAGCCAAGAGCTGCCGTTTATAGAAGAAATTCCGCCCGACGCCGAATACGCAAAGGTGCTGCAAGGCAGGGTGCGCGTAAACGATATGGTTTGCACCCTAACCGTAGTAGAGCAAGAATCGTTTAATCAGCTTAAACTGGATACCCAACTTTTAAGCAGCGGCATTATCATTCCAAGCTATCACGCGCGGCTTTGGCGGGTAAAAGCAGGGGATACGCTGCGCGCAGAAATCCCGCTGTTAGGCGTTACGGTATATCAGGATTTGCGTGTATCCGCCGTGATAGACCAAACCATAGCAATCAGCCTTTTTGCAAGCTACGAATATCTGCAAGCCTTAAACCCTACCGCGCCGCCCGAATTATTCCGCTTTTATAACGCCGTGTATATGCGCACGCAAAATACAGAAAGCTTTACAGAATACCTAAACCAAAACAACATTACTTTTAGCACCGCCCTTGACGACCAAAACAGCTTTTCCTCCATTATGGATACCGTCCGCGTGTTAATTATGTTTATGATTATCTGCGCGCTTATTTTAGGCGTTGCGGTACTGTATTCGGTGGGGCTTATCAACCTTAACTCCCGCGAGGGCGAATATATGCTGATGCAAACACTGGGCTATAAGCACGCTAAAATCATGCGCACGCACACCAAAGAAACCTTTATGCAAATTTTGTGCGCACTGCCGTTTGGATATTTGTGCGGCTGGTTGCTGCTGCATGTTATAAGGGGCGCGTTTTCGTCCGCCAATTTTGTACTGGTTGCCGCCGTTTATCCGCTAACCTATGTAATTTGCGCCGCTATCGTAGCCGCAATCGCCGTAATCATGGGCTTTATCACCGCCCGCCGCATAAACCGCCTAGACATCGTAGAAGGCCTAAAAAGCCGCGATTAACAAAAACACTTTATAAATACCGTGTTTCCTTAACGACGCAATAAAATTTTTCACCTAAAACACTTGCCAAAACTAAAAAACATATGGTATGATTATCATACTGCACACCGTGCCGAAGTGGCGGAATGGCAGACGCACATGACTCAAAATCATGCGGGAAACCGTGTCGGTTCGACCCCGACCTTCGGCACCAACAATAATCCCGTAAATGTTTATTTTTACGGGATTATTCAATTAAATTTTTCCCTGTCGGGAAAAATGAAACCGTTTGTGAAATTACTTCGTAATGAAATTCGCCTTTGGCGGGTAAAGGAGTTCGTCATGGCATTAGTTGCTGCCAAATGCACCGAATGCGGTGCAAATGTAGAGGTTGATGATAGCAAAAAAACTGGAATATGCCGTCATTGCGGTACTCTTTTCATTTTGCAAGAAGCAATAACTAATTACAATACATATATAACACTTCATACAACTCAAAGCAAGGTTGCTTTTGCCAACGGCGGCCGCTACGAGGGCGAGTTTAAGGACGGAAATCGTCACGGACGCGGTATAGAATATTTTTCTGACGGCAGCCGCTACGAGGGAGAGTTTAAAGACAACCAACGACACGGACGCGGCATAGAGTGTTATGCCGACGGCGGCCGTTATGAGGGCGAGTTTAAGGATAACGAAAAACACGGACGTGGTATAGAGCATTCTGCCAACGGTCACCGCTATGAGGGAGAGTTTAGGAACAATAAAATAATCGGACGCGGTATACTGTATTTTACTAACGGCGGCCGTTATGAGGGCGAGTTTAAGGACGGAAATCGTCACGGACGCGGTATAGAATATTTTTCTGACGGCGGCCGCTACGAGGGAGAGTTTAAAGACAACCAACGACACGGACACGGCATAGAGTATGATGCCAACGGCGGTCGTTATGAGGGAAGTTTTCAAAACGACCAACGACACGGACGCGGAACGGTTTATAACAGTAAGGAAGAAGTAGTTGAAAGCGGAATATTTCTTTACGGCACAGTTTTTAAATAGTTATCCTGTTGACTTTTAATACAGAGCGTGTTACTATATAAGCATGACATCGCCCTAATCGCCCGCAAAAAAGTTTAGTCTTCGTAAGGCTCTTGTGCTTCGTGGCGAATAAAAATAATTTCAACAGTTTTTGCTTGCTCATTTACAGCATAGCGTATTATGTAAGGTTTTTTAATAATTCTGCGGTATTCACCAGTGGCGTTTTCTTTTCCCATATAAGGAAAATCTGCTAAATGTTTGATTCGCTCCCGCAATTCGTTTGTATAGCTTTCGGCTATGCTTGGATTATCTAACGCAATGTAATCGTAAATTTCTTTAAAATCTTGCAAAGCTTTCACGGAGAATCTTATTTTATATTGCATTATTTGTTTTTCCACTCCGCAATTTTATCGTCCATAGCTTTTTCAAATTCTTCTAACGTAACAAAGTGCCCTGCTGCAATGTCGGCTTTGCGTTGACGAATAATATCTAAGATTTCATACTCCTCATACTTTGCGTATTTGTCCGCGCTTAATAGAACAGCATCGCCGTGAGCAGTGCTAACCGTTATGGTGTTTTTAGAGGTGATTGCCTCTGCAAAATATTTATTAGGGTCTTTTAAAAAGCTTTCTGTATTGATTATTATATTCATACTACCTCGCAACTTAGTAAATTCATTTTACCATAGGGCAGGGCGGTTGTCAAGTAATATTTTCTCTTGCCGGGCGCGCTGTGTCAGAATGGTTTTTTTTTCGTATATAATACAAAATGCTTTGCGCTAAAAAAAAGGACGCTGACGGTCGGGCCGAAGCCCGCCAAATGGCCATACGTCCTTGAAAAGCAAGTCAACTCGTCAGCAAAACACTGCTTTCAGACTAACTTTATCTTTATCAGTATACCTTAAAAAAAACCGTTTGTCAAACTTTTTAAATAATTATCCTGTTGACTTTTAATACAGAGCGTGTTACTATATAAGCATGGATTTTATAGAATTGCTGATAGGAGGCACCGCAAAGGTTTTGGCTAAGATATTTACGCGCAAGGAATTAAATGATGATTTGTTTGTCGAAATCGAAGACGAGCAAGGGCGCGGCATAGATTATTTAGTAGACGCATTACTGGCGGAAGGGCGTATAAACGAGGCAGAAAACGTGTTGTTTGACGAATTTCAGCGCGCGCCGAGTGAGGCATTGTATCAAACGGGCTTAGCTATGTATCAGCGGCTTAACGCACTCAGCGACGAGCGTTTAGACGAGGGAGATTTTCCGCGTGCAGAGGTAGAGCAAGGCTTGCGCGATTTAAACGAATTAAAGGATAAACTATTAGATGAATAAAGCAGCAGAAACTTTTGTACTGATAGACGGCAACAGCTTAGTAAACCGCGCGTTTTACGCGCTGCCGCCGCTTACCAACGCTAGCGGTACGCCTACGCAGGCGGTATACGGTTTTGCCAACATGCTGGTTAAAGCGATTACGGATTTCAGCCCTAAATATTTAGCTGTCGCATTCGACTTGCCGCAGCCTACCTTTCGCCACAAAAAATACGAAGGGTATAAAGCCACGCGCAAAAAAATGCCCGACGAATTAGCGGTTCAGCTGCCGCTTTTAAAAGAAATGCTGCACATTATGGGCGTAAAAATATTAGAGCTTGCAGGCTTTGAAGCAGACGATATTATCGGCGCGGCAGCCAAATGCGACCCTACCCGCCGCGTCTATATAATAACGGGCGACCGCGACGCCCTACAATTAATTGACGATAATGTGCGCGTAGTGCTTACTAAACGCGGGCTTTCCGAAACCGTTGTATACGACGAAGCCCGCTTAAAGCAGGATTACAGCTTAACTCCCGCGCAAATAATAGATTATAAGGCACTCTGCGGCGACTCCTCCGACAATATTCCCGGCGTTGCGGGCGTAGGAGATAAAACCGCACTTTCGCTTATCAATTCGTACAACAGCCTAAACGGCGTTTACGAAAACTTGCACCAAATCACAGGTAAATTAAAGGATAAACTGTTCGAGGGCAGACAATCGGCGTACCTATCGTACGAATTAGCGCAAATAGACACCGCCGCACCTGTTGACTGCACTCCGTGCGATTGCGCATATCCGTACCCGTTTAACAGCGCGGTAAAACGTTTTTTTATAGATAACGGCTTTAAAACGCTGGTAAAGCGCGGCGAATTGTTTATAGATGCAGACGGGGCAGACAGCACAGCCGAAATCATTCAAAAATATTCGCCCGCCGCCGTTATTTCTGTTAATACTGCCGCGCAGCTAGCCGACGCGCTTAACGTAATTCAAAAAACTGCGGCAATTTGTTTTTCAGAAAAAACGCTGCATATAGCCGCCGAACCGCACACCGAATACGCAGTTAATTTAGCGCAAACGCTAATTGACGAGGGGATTTCCTACGCGCACGCGGCAGACGCACTTAAACCCGTTTTAGAAAACCCCGAAATTTTAAAAATTGTGCACGGTGCAAAAACTCTAAAAAAACAGCTTGCCGCACAGCATAGTACGCTGGTCAATTATTTTGATACTAAGGTAGCGCAGTATTTAGTAGATATGTCCGTCCCGTACGAAACGCCCGCGCAGCTATGTGCCGCGCACGGCGCAAGCGAAACCGCGCCCGCCGCAGGGCTTTTGCATATAAAAGACGTTTTAAGCGGCGCACTGTCCGCACTGAACATGACGGGGCTGTACACCGAAATCGAACTGCCACTTACCGACATTTTATTCCGCATGGAGCGCGAGGGCTTTAAAGTAGACGTAGACAAGCTTGCCAAGCTGGGCACGGATTTTTCTGCGCGTGCGCACGCGCTTTCCGAACGCATACAGCAAGCCGCCGCACAAACCTTTAACGTTAATTCGCCCAAACAGCTGGGCAAGGTGTTGTTTGAGGATTTAAAAATTCCGTACCCTAAAAAAAGCGGAACGTATTCTACCGCCGCCGAAATCTTAGAGCAGATAGAGGACGGCTATCCGATAGTTAAAGATGTTTTAGCGTACCGCTTTTTAACTAAGCTGAACGGCACGTATGTAGAAGGGCTTTTGCGCGCGGCGGATTCACGGGGCGTTGTACATACCGATTTTAAGCAGACGCTTACCACTACGGGCAGACTTTCGTCCGTAGAGCCTAATTTGCAAAACATTCCCGTGCGCGAAGAAGAGGGCAGGCTGCTAAGAGCCGCATTTATCCCTAAATCCACACAAAACGTATTGATTAGCGCCGACTATTCGCAAATAGAGCTTAGGCTTTTGGCGCACTTATCCGCGGATTCAGGGCTAATCGAGGCGTATCAAAACGGCGAGGATATCCACGCCGCCACCGCCGCGCGCGTATTCGGCGTACCGCTTAGCGATATCACGCCCGCCATGCGCCGCGACGCAAAGGCAGTAAATTTCGGCATTATCTACGGCATCAGCGATTTCGGCCTGGCAAAAAATTTGGGCGTTTCGCGCTACACCGCAAAGGATTACATCAGCCGCTATTTCCAACGCTTTGCAGGCGTTAAAGAATATTTAGACGCAAGCGTCGCACTGGCTAAAAAACGCGGCTACGCCGAAACCATGTTCGGCAGAATCCGCAAAATCCCGGAGCTTTTATCGCCCAACTTTAATTTGCGTGCTTTTGGCGAGCGTGTCGCTATGAATATGCCGCTGCAAGGTTCGGCGGCGGACATTATCAAAATTGCTATGGTTAAGGTTTTCCACGCGCTTAAAAATAAAAAATCTAAGCTTATTTTGCAAGTGCACGACGAATTAATTATAGATGCGTTCGGTGAGGAGGCAGAAGAGGTTGCCGCCTTGCTTAAAACCTGTATGGAAAGCGCGGCGCAGCTAAAAGTACCGCTGGTAGCGGATTTAGGAACGGGAAAGACGTGGTATGAGTGTAAATAACGCTAAAAAAACGGTAGTCGGGCTTACGGGCGGAATTGCTGCGGGCAAAAGCGCGGTTGCGGATATATGGCGCGGCTTAGGCGCGCATTGTATCAGCGCGGACGAGGTTGCGCGGCAAATCACCGCACACGGCAGCAGCGGTTATAAGGCGGTTGCAAGCGCGTTTAGCGAGGCACTTACACAAGAGGGCACACTTAACCGCGCGGTCTTGCGCGAAATAGTTTTTTCCGATGCAGCAAAACGCAAGCAGCTAGAAAGCATCACACATCCGCTGATTTTTGCGGAAATACTCCGTCAAATCAACATCGCCGCCGAAAAACTGGTGGTTATAGAGGCAGCCTTGCTGTTTGAAAGCGGTTTTGCGCATATTGCCGCCATTACGGTTTGCGCGGTTTGCAGCTTAGAAAGCCGCATTAAACGGCTGTGCGCGCGCGACCATATAGACGAAAATCTTGCCCGCAGCATGATAGCCGCGCAAATGGATAACACTCAAAAAGCCGCGCTGTGCGATTACACGGTTAACACCGATGTCCCGCGCGGGCAATTAAAAACAGCAGCGCAGGAATTGTTTCGTAATTTTCCTTGCTGACATTCCGTATACTATCCCTATGAGCAAAAATCTTTGGTTTACGCGCAGTTTGGCTGTTTTAAGCGCGGTGCTGCTGTTATTTTATACCGCGCTTTGTATCCGCTATCCGCGCCGCTATCGCGATACAGTCGCCCGCATTTCTGCGGAATATTCCGTTCCGCCGCCGCTGGTGCACGCCGTAATTTTTGCCGAAAGCGGCTATAATCCAAACGCCGTAAGCCCGAAAGGGGCGGTAGGTCTTATGCAGCTTATGCCGCAAACCGCCCGTTTTTGCGCCCTTAAAATAAACGTTGCGTTTCACGAAGAAAAGCTTACGGACCCGCACTATAACCTTCAACTAGGCGTGTTTTACTTATCGTATCTGTTAGAAAAATTTAACTCCGAAGCCGATGCAATAGCCGCCTACAACGCAGGAGAGGGAAACGTGCGCAGCTGGATAGATAGGGGATTAACCGAAATACCCTTTAAAGAAACCCGCGCCTATGTAAATAAGGTGCTTTCCGCACAAAAAATTTATCGGCATTTCAGATTATAGGGCAATAGTTTCATTAAAGACGTGTTCCATTCGCTGCCGCACGGCTAGGT
The DNA here is from genome assembly GCA_009777485.1 of Bacillota bacterium. Lineage (GTDB taxonomy): Bacteria > Bacillota > Clostridia > Christensenellales > Pumilibacteraceae > WRAP01. Next base: position 83,151 of record WRLT01000007.1, on the reverse strand, counting down.
AAGTTTATCTAAAATCTTTTGATTTAAGTCATCGCCGAAGTTATGTAAAGTAGCGTTCAGCGCGGCGGCAATTCTTGCGCGTTCAGCATCATCAAAAAGCAATCTGTCAATTTTATAGCCGTCCTCCAAATAATAACCGCCGCCTATTCCAAGCCGCGATATAACAGGAATTCCTGCTTTGCCCAACGTGTCCACATAGCGCGTTATGGTGCGCGGACTCATTTCGTACTTATCCGCCAAATACCCGCGCGAAACCTTGCGCTTTATCAATAAATCCAACAATATTCCAACCAACACCAATATTTGCATAACACCGCTATTATACTACTAAACCGCTATGATACGCAACCGTTTTATGCACAAGCCCCCCCCAAAAGGAAACGCAACGGTTCTATTTCCAATAATAAATGTACACTTTTTTAAAAACTTGCGTAAAAAAGTTTGTAATATTTTGCTTAGTGTGCTAAAATAGTAGGGTATGTAATTTCGTTTTTCAAACGAATGCGATTCGGAGGCAATAATGAAACTATTCAAAAGAATTTATTACCCTATCATGGCAGTGCTTGTGGTGTTGACGCTGGTATTCGGCTTTATTACCGCTGCGGGTTCAAACGCGCCTAAAAATCTGGACACAGGCTTTATTGCCGATGCGCAGGATTTCAGCAAAGAACTTTCCGCATTTAACACGCGCAACGCCCTATATTTAGAGGGCGCAGGCAATGCTATTACCGATACCGTAGGCAATGAGCGCGTTTTAAACGCAAGCGGCGCACTGGCGGTTGTTACAGACGCGTTGCTGGCGGACGGGCATATCGCTTATGCCGAACATTATATAGACGATTTAGACGTAGAACGCGCCGATATCCGCACCAACGCGGACAGCGCGCCTATGCCGACGCTTACCGTGCAAAGCACGCAAGCCGATTCCGAAACCATGAACCGCATTTCGCCCCGAAGCGAAAAAGCCGCGTATGTGGCTAAAACGGTTAGAAATGTTGCCGTATATATTCCTGGCACCGATACGCTAGGCGGAAAAGCCGATGCGGACGTATTAATGCTTACTGTGCGCTACGACGCTATCGGGCCGGAGGCTACTGCGGCGGCGGTTGCAGGCGCGGCGGTCGGGCATGCACGCGCACTGGCACAAGGCAAGCCCGCTGTTAAAAACGATGTTCTGATTGTATTTTGCGATGCAGGCTTAGAGCACGCGTTGGGGCTATACACCTTTTTACACCAATTCGAGGGCTTTAACGAGGTAACCTCGCGCATTAAGCTTGCCGCCGATTTTGACGCGCGCGGCAATCGCGGCCCGTTGGTGCTGTACGATGCTTCGCAAAACGCGTCCAAAGCATTATCAGAATTTGCACGCGGCAACAGCTTTGTGCGCCTTAACTCATTTACCGATTCGCTTACTGCGCAAGACTCAACGGGCAGCGCGGCCGCCCAAAGCGTAAACATTCCTGCTTTAAGCTTTGCAAACATAGGCGCGCTTAGGGTAGAGCGCACACCGCTGGATACTGCGGACAACCTCTCCCAAAACGTCGTTCGCGCCCACGCAGAGGCTATGAGTACCGTAATCAGCTGTTTCGGCAACGCTAACCTTGCCGCGCTTTCCGACGAAAGCGCAGGGGAGACGGGCGTATACTTTAACTACTACGGATTTTTTACCGCGTCCTTTCCTACGCTTTTGGCAATGTTGTTGTCGGGCTTAGTAATCGGATTGCTGATTGCGGTTTTGGCAGTAAACGCCAAAAAGAAAGCATTCAGCCCCGTTAAAGCACTGCTGGGCGCGTTGTTGCAGTTGCTGGCGATAGTCGGCGCGTTAGCCGCGCTATATTTGGTTTATTTGGTTGCGTCGCTGTTTATGGCAGGGTTTGGCGTATTTACTATGGGCGCGTTCGGCGCGTTTAACTTTATGAGTGTCGGTGTGGTAATCAGCGCGATGGTTGTATTCGGCGCAATTATGGTACTGATATATGTACTGCTTAAAAAATCGTTTATGGTTAAAGCCAACGATGTAGTGCGCGGAAACGTATTACTGGTTGCGCTTGCGGCTATTATTACAGCTTTCGCCGCACCTGCTATAAGCTATTTATTTACGTTCTTAGCCGCCTTACAGCTAACCGTTTTATTGATTTCTACACTGATTAAAGCTAAGTTTAAAAGTAAATTTAATTTCGGTGTAGAGCGGATGCTTTTATACGTTTGGCCTACCGTAATCGTTATGCCGCTGTTTATCGCGGCAATCTATATGACGGCGGTTGTTACGTCGTTTGTAATGCTGCCCGTATTGCTTATATTGTTTGCAATGCTTGCGGGCGCGGCACTGCCGTATGCAGATTTTTTAAAGCGCAAATTAGACGCGGCTTTCAAAAAGCTGCCCGCGCGTTCTATCCGCTACGAAAAAGAAGTAACCGAAATGGTAGAGGACAGAGCCAAAAAAGGCAAGTTTACTTCGGTTACCTCTAAAAAAATCTTTAAAGAAAAAGTTAAGTGGAACTATAAAAACCGCTTAGGCATAACGGTGGTTACGTTTATTGCGTCGTTGTGCTTACTGCTGTTTGCCTCCATAAATACGGGCGGCTTTCACGCTAAAATAGTTTCTAACCCCGCCACCATGCAAGGCTACTTTTACAACGGCGCGCTAAATTTGGTTTACGCCGACGATGCGCAAACCGCCGCAAGAACTACCTTAGAAGTACGCGACCGTCAAGCGTACCGCTATATTTCGGAGCATATACAAGGCATGAGTTGGAACGCCGAAACGCGCGTGCATGAAAAAACCATTTCAAACAGGTTAGGAAATTTAACGCCGTCGGTAACGCCCGACCGCGAAAACAACCGCGTAATTTACCATACCGAACACCGCGAAAGCCGCATTGTGCTTACCGTAAACAACACGCAAAATATGCGCAATTTTACTTTCAGCTTTGCAAACAATAAAGAAATATTTGATGTCGAGGATAACGACTTAGAAAAATACGAATTTGTAAATCTGCAAAACGCGCCCTCCTTAACCTTTTATTTACCGTTCAACTCAGGGCCGTTTATCTGTATCGAATTTGACCAAACGCTAGGCATGGAGTTTCAATTTGAAGAGCAGTTCGAGGCTAAAAATATCATGCTGCAAGACGTTACCGAAATCCGCAGTATTTTAGACGCAAACTTCTACCCCGCCTTAGACGGTCTTAAAATCAACATTATTTACCGTTTACGCACTGTAGTTTAGCCGTCTGCAAGGTATCAAAAATGCTTGCTAATCTAAATTTTTAATAACCCTAAAACTCTTAAAAAAAACAAAAATCATAAAAAACGCGTATTTTTTTAAAAAAATATGCGTTTTTTGACATTTCATACCCTTTATGGTTCGTTTTTAACTAGACAAGACGCTTTATTTTTGATAAAATAAATACACGAAAATATGGTGGAAAGTACGAGGTTCTACAACGAATGGTAACAATCAGAAAACCGAAAAACGCATTAAAATTCTCCGCACCCGCAGGTTGGTGGGGTTCGACGTGGCGCGAAGGGCTCCCTGCGGGCAACGGCGTAATCGGCGCGTCCGTATCGGGCGGACCGGGCGAGGACGTAATTTTAATCAACCACAGCGATTTATGGTGGCAAGGACAAGTCGGCGTATTACAAGACGTTGCCGATAAGGTAACGGCTGTCCGCAAAGCCATAGACGACAACAAGCCGCGCGATGCCGAGAAAATCTTTTCTAACGGGCTAATCCAAAAAGGGTTTCGTCCCGTTTTGGCGTATCCGCTGCCGCTGTGCGATTTTAAAGTGTCCATGCGCAGCGATAAGCCCGTTAAAGAATACGCGCGTATTTTAAATATGGAAAACGGCGAAGTCGGCGTTACCTTTAAGGACGGAACCACGCGTTTTGAGCGCAGCTTGTTTGTATCGCGCGACAAGGGGATTATCGCCTACGAAATTACCAAAGCAGGCCCTAAAAGTATAGAGGTTTCGTTTTCGTTGGATATGCGCGACAAATTTAATGCGCGCACGCCTACCGCCGTATCTAAGCTGCCCGACGGCATCAACGTTAAGTACGAAAATTATTTTATGTATTTTTCGGCGCGTTCAGATAACGCTACCGAATTCGGCTGTGTCGCCTTTATCAACCACTACGGCGGTTCGCAGGTAGTATCACCCACAGGCATTACCATAAAGGGCGCAGACAAGGTGTTGGTACTGTTAAAACCGTTTGTAGAAACTCAGCGCGAAAAGGCATGGAAAGAATTAAACCTAGAATTAAAGTCCATTAAATCCACTTACGAAAAGCTGCTAAAAGAGCATACGCCTTTGCACAATAAATTGTTTAACAGCGCAGAGTTAGATTTAGGCGCGGACGAGCGCGACGAGTACGCCGACAAGCTGCTTGCCCGTGCCTTTGAAACGGGCGAAATGCCGCCCGCCTTAATAGAAAAACTTTGGGCATACGGCCGCTATTTAATGATATCGGGTTCTAGTCCCGTTTCGCGTCCGCTTGCGCCGTGCGGTTTATGGTGCGGCGATTTCAAGGCGCAAAACAGCCAAATTACGGCGGCAGGAAGCTTGCAAACTATCTACGGACATTGCTTAACAGGCAACCTTACCGAATATTTATTAAGCGTATTTACCTATTACGAAAGCGTGATAAACGATTTGCGCAAAAACGCGTCGCGCCTATACGGCTGTCGCGGAATTTTTGTTCCGTCTGTTATGGCGCACGGCACGGGCGTGCTAGGGTCGGTAGAGCCGCGCGTTATTCATTTCACCGGCGCGGCGGGTTGGATATCAAAATTATTTTACGAGTATTACTGCATGACGGGCGATGTTAAATTTTTAAAAGACCGCGCCCTGCCGTTTATGAAAGAGGCGGCGATGTTTTACGAAAACTTCTTAAAGGTGCGCGGAGATTCCTTATACGAGGCAAGCCCTTCATATTCTCCCGATACCACGCCGGGCAATTATGTAGTAAACGGCGAAACTATGGAAGTAGCGCGCAATTCGGCAATAGATTTTGCTATCATTAAAGAGCTATTAAAAAATCTTGTCGAGGGCAGCGAAACGGCTAGCGCAAACAAATCCGACATTCCTAAATGGAAAGATATGCTTACGCGCATTCCGCGCTACCAAATATCCGACGATAATACGGTAAGCGAATACTGCGACGTGCGCTACCAAGACAATCCCGCCTCCGCCTCCACCGCACAGTTTTACCCCGTATTTCCGGGCGTAGAGGTAGACGAGCGCAGCCCCGAGTTAAAAAAAGCTTTCGAAAACACCCTCAAAAAGAAACTGCCTTTGGCGGGGCAAAATCAAACCGCGCAAACCCTAACGCGCTTTGCAAGCATTTCCGCAAGATTAGGCGATGGGGACGGCGGCATCGAAAGCCTTACGGCGGCGGTTCGCGCTATGGCAATGAATAACTTAATTTTTGCCGAATCCGATTGGCGCGGCATAGGCTTTGGCAAAATCGAAACATGGGCAAGCTACACCGTAGAGCCTAATATGGGCATTACGGGCGCGTTGCAGGAAATGCTGGTGCAATCCGACTCGCAAACCATTAAGCTGCTGCCCGCCGTGCCGTCGGCAATGAGCGAGGGCAGCATAGACGGCTTTTTAACACGCGCAGGCGTAGAAATTACCGAAATGTCGTGGAATATCCGAAAAGGCAGTTTAACCGCCAAGCTAAAAGCAAAAAAAGCTACCCGTATCAACGTGCAGCTTCCCAAAGGCGCAAAACGCACCAAAGCATTAGGAACCGAAAAATTCGACCCCGAAACCGCCCTAATATCAAGCTTAGATTTACCCGGCGGCAAGGTAGTGGTATTAGACGTAAAATTATAAAAAAATTAATCCCATTTTTCATTCATTCTCTCAAAGAATCTTTGTTGCGCACCCCACTTTTTCCATGCCATACCCAGTTCGGCATGGAGTCTTTTTTCTTCTTCTTTTGTGAATTTTGATTCACAATATACACGAAATTCAGTGCCACGAAATTGCGTGCTGTGTTTTTTTTGCATTTTGTATAAAGCTTTGATTCTTTCTTTAGAAGAAAGTGTGTCGAAAAAAAACCGAGCTTTTTTTAGAAATACAGAGGGTGGAATATTTTCTTGAACCAATAAACCATTAAAAAGCCCTAAATAAATTATCCAACCTGGCGAATAAGAAAAATAGTTTAACTTTTTTATTGTTATCGGGTCAAAATAGCCTTTAACGCTTATCATTAGATTACAAAAATAGTCGTCTTTAGCCCATTGAGAACTTTGAATTTGTATACAAAATAACATATCCCCATTTTCTTTATACCAACTATTCTTCTCTCTTAGATATCCATCTGCTTTTAATATAGGGGCAATATATTCTATACACGCTTGTTTTGTCATTACACTCAATCCTTATCCCAGTATATGTGGCTAAAATCCCATAAAGTTGATTTCTTCTCATTTTCCATGTAGACTTTTTACTTACTGTTAATTTCAAACAGCAGCTTGTATTTTCTATGCTTGTTGGCATTCATAGACACCTTTGTAATTTCAAAAAACCTGCATTGTCCGTTTCCGTCGGGATAACCGTCAGTTGTAATTTCTAAGGTGGTTACATAATCGTCCGAGATACTTTCAATAAAACCAAATAAATCAATACTGTCGGAATCCCTAAGTTCAATCCCCACAATGCCGCGAGTATCTTTTGCAAGTGTCAGAAACTCTTTTTTCAAATTTTTTGTTTTGAACGAAAGGTTTTCAAAAGTAGTTTTGTGATATTTTATTAGTTTTTGCAGTCCTTGACAGGTAACGGTATTAGATTGCAAATTCCATATGGTTTCAATTTTTATTAGCAAAAAACCGCCTGCAAGACCGTCATGGCTTACACACTGAAAAACGGCATATTCATCATCTTGTGCAATGAAAAAGCCAATATCTATCAAATCGGAACTATCGTTATCGTTAAGATAAATTTCATATAATAAGTTTTTCTTAAATTCCATAATACACCTCTTAAAAAAATTTCATGCTTTGTAATTACTACCCAATCATATCCTTCATTTCGTATAATCCTGCGGGCTTGTTTAATAAAAAGCCTGCCGCTTTTATTGCGCCGTCCGCAAAAATCGCGCGGGATAGGGCAGCGTGCGAAACAGTGATTACTTCGTCGTTGCCTGCAAAAATAACCTCATGTTCGCCTACAATCGTGCCGCCGCGCACCGTGTGAACGGCAACCTCATCGCTTTGCCTTTTAGCGTCCGCGCCCTCGCGCCCGTAGATAAATTTTGCTTTTCCACCAACGGCGTCCTGCACGGTTTGCCCCAACATTTTTGCCGTACCGCTAGGCGCGTCAATTTTTTGATTATGATGCTTTTCTATAATTTCGATATCAAATTCGCCCCAAAGCTTTTGCGCCGCCTCTTGCACAAGCCGCCGCATCATATGAATACCGACACTCATATTGCCCGATAAAAACACAGGGATTTTTTTGCTTAATTCGCGGATACGCGCCAAATCCTTGTCCGAATAGCCCGTTGTGGCAATCACCGTAGGCTTTTTAAACTTGTCCGCAATTTTAATTACCGCGTCCAGTGTTTCGGGGCGCGAAAAATCAATCACCGCATCAAACGGCGCATCTATGTGCTTAATATCGGTAAAAACCTTATAATCCATGTCGGGAATTTTATCAAACCCGCCCGCAATTTCAAATCCGTCAATTTCGGAAACGCGCTTACAAATCGTGCGCCCCATTTTTCCGTCGATACCGACTAAAAACAACTTAATCATATCATTCGTCCTTTTTATGATTTTATAAGCCCTAGCCTTTGCATTTCCGCATGCAACAGAACCGCGTTTTCCTTTTCCATTTCGGTAAGCGGCAAACGGGGAATACCCGCATCAAAGCCTAAAAACTGCAAAGCCTTTTTTACAGGAATAGGATTAACCTCGCAAAACAAAAGTTTCATCAGCGGGGCAGCGGCAAAATGTTCTTTGGCTGCCGCGCTAAATTTTCCGTCTAACGCAAGCTTAGTTAAAAGGCTAACTTTATCGGGAATAACATTAGCCGCAACCGATACAACGCCCGCCGCGCCCAATGCAACGGCAGGCAAGGTTAACGAATCGTCGCCGCTGTACGTGATTAGCTTGCCTTGCGTTAAGCGCATAGTTTCGGATATTTGGTGAATATCGCCGCTAGCCTCTTTAATAGCGCGAATGTTTTTGATTTGCGCCAACCGCGCCGCCGTTTCGGGCTTAATATCAACACCCGTGCGGCCAGGCACGTTGTAGGCAATAATCGGAATATTAACCGCCTCACCGATTGCCGCGTAATGCTGCACCAAACCGTTTTGCGTACATTTGTTGTAGTAGGGGGTAACTACCATCAGCCCGTCCGCACCGATATCCTGGCAACGGCGCGAAAACCTCACGGTTTCGGCAGTATTATTGCCGCCGCTGCCCGCATACACAGGTACGCGCTTATTTACCGTCTTGATAGTAAAGTCCAGTAAAGCTTCGCGCTCAGCCGCCGTCATGGTGCTAGGCTCTCCTGTGGTTCCGCAAACAAAAATCGCGTTTGTTCCGCCTTGCAGGATATGCTGAATAATTTTTTCCTGCGCGCCGTAGTTTATGCCGCTGTCCGAAAACGCGGTAACCATCGCAACGCCGCTGCCCTTAAATAAACTCATGTGCCGCTTCTCCTTATCAATTCCTCCACGATTTGCACCGTGTTAGTCGCCGCACCCTTGCGGATATTATCGGCTACAATCCAAAGATTAACGCCGCTTTTAACCGACGAATCTAAGCGAACCCTGCCCACAAAAACCTCGTCGCGCCCGCTGCAATCCAACGGAGTAGGGAAGTCTGCGGGGTTTTCCTTTACCACCACACCCTTTGCCGCTTTAAGCGTTTCTAACACGCCTTGCAAGGTTACGGGCTTTTTAAACTCAATGTTTACGCTTTCGCTATGCCCGTTAAAAACCGGCACGCGCACGGTAGTGGCAGTAATGCGCAAGCCCTCATCCGCTAAAATCTTGCGCGTTTCCAATATCATTTTTTCTTCCTCTTTCGTGTAGCCGTTTTCTAAAAACACATCGATTTGCGGAATTAAATTAGCGTAAATCGGACGCGTGAACTTTTTAGGCGGCAGCCCCTTCGCGCCGTTTTCTAAATCCTCACAGCCTGCAATGCCCGCGCCCGAAACCGCCTGATACGTAGAATACACAATGCGCGAAATCCCGTACTTTTTATGCAGCGGGCCTAACACGGCAACCGCCTGAATGGTAGAACAGTTGGGGTTGGCGATAATGTTGTTGTGTCCCGCTAAAGCGTCCGCGTTTACCTCAGGCACTACCAAAGGCACAGAATTGTCCATGCGCCAGCGGCTGGAATTATCCACCACCACACAGCCCGTTTTAGCAAATATCGGCGCAAAAGTGCCGCTAGTTTCGCCGCCCGCCGAAAACACCGCAAAATCGTATGAATGTTTTTTTACGTTTTCTTCCGTTAATTCAAGTACAGTAAAATCGCGGTTATCGTAACGGATAACCTTGCCCGCACTGCGCGCCGAAGCAAACGGATAAAGGTTATCAACCGCTAAGCCGCGCTCCTGCATAACTTCTAGCATCTTACGCCCGACTAAGCCCGTCGCGCCCACAACCGCAATAGTATAGGATTTTTTCATACAAACAATCTCCCAACGGCTATTGTACCACATAATACAAAACTGTGCAAGATATTTTATGAGTTGGTAATTAGATTTGTGATTTTTTTTGCTGTCCGTTAAATTGCGGGGTGATCCGCACTACGCTTTATTTTTTTGCGCGCTTGCGTACATCTAGGTACGCGGCACGCGCAAAAAAATAAACTGTTGTACGGCTGACCCCGCAATTTAACGGACAGCTGCGCGTTAAAAAACTATTGACACAAATGAAAACTTAACCTATAATAAATATACTAAGTAAGTGCAACATATACGAGGTGATAAATGGAGAAAGAAATTAAAAAATATAAGCTTAGCCATTTTCAAAGGTTTATGGTTGTGTTGGCGTTTTTGATTATAGTCAACAGCATAAGTATGATAGCGTATTTTCAGTTTTACGGTATGGTTGGTGCTTTAATTAGTATAATTTTCTTATGTATGCTAAGCTGTGCCGTGTTTTATTTTGTACTAGGCGGTATACTTTTTTATCGGCATAAAAACAATAAATCGGTTTCTAAAATCGGCGTAGTTGTTTTATGGATATTCGTATGGCTGTTATTAGGTACATGGTGTGCTTTTAGAGGTTATTGTTATCCGTCAGCAATACTCGTTCGCCCTAAATCCTTAGAAATTTTTATGTCGGTAATGTGTGTTATAGATTTTTCACTTGCGCTGATAGGTATGGTTGCGGTTATCGTACAGGTAGTAAAAACCTGCAAACGCACAAAATCTATGCTTGACAATCCTTAATTTGCGCGGTACAATAGGGGTATGAAAGACTGTATATTTTGTAAAATAATCGCTAACGAAATTCCGTCCGAAAAGCTGTACGAGGATAAGCGCATGATTATCATACGCGACATCAGCCCCAAAGCCGCAGTGCATCTTTTGGCTATCCCCAAAAAACACTACGCAGACTTTTCGCTTTTAGACGCAGAAGCAAAAGCCGAGTTAGGCGAAATCTTTTTTGCCATCGCGCAAAACGCACAACGCTTAGGCTACGGCGACGGCTACCGTTTAATTATCAACAAAGGCTTAAACGGCGGACAAACCGTATTTCACCTACATATCCACATCTTAGGCGGCCAAGTATTACCCTTCGAAAAGCTGTAATAAAAATTTTGCCTTCGATACCCCTTGACAACATATCTTAATTATGATATTATTAAGATATAAATTTTTTAAGGAGTTTTTTATGGAAATCAGACCGTCCGCAGATTTAAGAAACAATTATCCGCAAATTTCAAAAATTTGCAAAGAACAAAGAAAGCCTATTTTTTTAACGGTTAACGGACGCGGCGATACCGTTTTGTTAAGCGTTGCCGAATATGAAAGGCAGGTTGAAAAGCTGTTACTTTTAGAAAAATTACTTGCCGCCAAAGACGATATTATTAACAACAGATTATTAGAACACACAGAAGTATTCGGGCAGCTTTATAAAACCGCAGACCGCTTAATTGAGGATAACTCAAATGAAACATAGGCTTAAATATACCGTGTTGTTTTTAAGCGATTTAAAAGAAATATTTAATTATATAGCGCAAGACAATCCAATTAAGGCAAAAGAATTTTTGCAAAAAATCGACGACAATATTCAGCAGCTTGAATCCTCTCCGCGTCTTGGAAAACTAGTTCGCGAAACAGACGAAATTTTGATAGACGATACCCGTAGAATTGTATATAAAAATTATGTTATTTATTATTCAGTAGCCAAGCAAGAAAACCTAATTTATTTAGAACGCATTATACACGGCGGTCGGCACATACTTCTTGACAATTCTTAAAGGTTATTTAAATACTATATTGTGTATGTGTTAAAATTTCAACAAGTGAAGTTATTATGATATTTTTTGCGTTTTTCTTTATGTGCTGCATGACGCTGTTTTGGGTGGTCATTTCTATAGCGGCAACAATTTTGTACCCCTTTGGCTGGTTGTTTTTGTTTATAAATGTCCTGTCTGCATATTTTATGTATCTTACAACATCAGCACTTATCGGACATATAAAGAAAAGTAAAAAAAGAAAAACGATACTTGTTAAAGGAACTACCGCAACAGCAATTCTCTACAAAAAACAGCACGCATACACCGAGCATGGAAGTGAGCAGGGAGGCGCAACATGGGATTATTATAAAATGGAGTTTATTATAAAAAAAGCGGACGGCGACACTTTTTCTATTAGCGAAATCCATATTGATTTTAAGGCCGTAATTCTTGAAAGGCTTAAAGTGTTTCCCGTAAAATTTATAAACTACGATGTAGTAATACCTAAAACAGTGTTTAAGGATTACAAAAAGGCTAACAAGCGGCACAGACGAAAAATAGAAACCATAAACCCGTATTTTACAAACCAAGAAATTGAAGAATTTTATAGTAATTTAGACCTACCCGTTTAAGCCTGATTAAATAATTCTAATAAAGCCGCAAAAGTCAAGCTTAAAATAAAATTTTTATCCATAAACACTTGACAACAGTATATCGCATATGATATACTGCAACTATGGTGAGGAGTTGGGTTGTAGAATTTTATAAAAAAGAAAATGGGGAAGTCCCCGTTAAAGAATTTTTAGATACAATCAGCGATGACCTACGCCGTAAAACTTTACGCGAAATCAGTTTGCTGCAAGAATTCGGCAACAAGCTGCGTGAGCCATACTCTAAACATTTAGAAAACGGAATATTTGAATTGCGCATTAAATTTGCGTCCAATATATCGCGTGTGCTGTATTTTTTTTGCATAGATAATGTTATTATACTAACAAACGGCTTTATTAAAAAAACACAAAAAACACCGCCGCAAGAAATAGAAAAAGCGGTTAATTATAAAAAAGATTATGAACGGAGGTATAGAAAATGAAATTTAACGATTATTTAAAAGAGCAACTAGATAATGCCGACTTTAAAGCAAAATACGACGCCTTAGAGCCGGAGTATATTGTTGTGCGCGAAATTATTAAAGCACGCATGGAAAATAATCTTACGCAAAAACAGCTTGCGGAAAAGCTAGGTACCAAACAAAGCAATATTAGCCGCCTTGAAAGCGGCAATTACAACCCTAGCCTAGAATTTTTACACAAGGTAGCCGAAAGCTTAGGCAAAAGCCTGCACATAGAATTTCGCTAAGACCTACCCAAATAAACCTTAGTAAAACAGTTGACAAAGCCCAACCACTTATACTATAATGGCAAAGGTAAATAAGCGTCCGTAGGGCAAAGGCGGTGTAAATTAAGATATGTCAATAGTCAAAGTCGGTGAAAACGAATCGCTAGACAGCGCATTAAAGCGTTTTAAGCGCAAATGCCAAAAAGACAATATCATGGGCGATATGCGCCGCAAGGAGCATTACGAAAAGCCGTCAGTTCGGCGCAAGAAAAAATCCGAAGCCGCCCGCAAACGCACCAAAAACTAAAAAAACTTGTAAAAACCGTTGCACAATGCAGCGGTTTTTTGCGAAATTCCGATATTTTTTGCGAAACTCCACGATTTTTACCGAAGCACCCGCAAGCAGCATAAAGCGTGCTATACTGTGTATACAGCGGTTAAAAAAACGCTAAAAAACAAATGGAGGATAAAACACAATGTCGGCAAACGGAAAATTAAGCGAGCTTAAAAAACGCGCACTGCTAGCCAAACAGCGCATGCGTATGGGGTACTGGCAGGCCATGAGCGAGGAAAAAACCAAAAAGCTAGACGAGCTAGGCGTAAACAGCCGTTCGGTACAGCTGGTAAAGGATATGCAATTAGCCAAGTTCGAGCGCGACGGCAATTTAGCTTTAGGTTCGGTATCGGCGGTACGCGACGAGGCACTGTATCAAAAGGTATGCAGCATCTTAGACGAAGACGAATTAGTATCTAATCCCATCGGCAGGCTTATGGAGCGCGAGGTATTTGAAAGCCTAGACGAGGGCAACCGCCAAAAGTACATTTTAGATTTATCCAAAAAGTTTTGTGCGTTAAAAGAACGCTACTACAAAGAGCGGGTAGGCTTAGAGAGTATTTCATAGAGAGTATTTCTTAAAATCATTGACTTTCGCACTTTAATGTGCTAAAATAGTTGCTATGAACGAAAAAATCAAAAGCAAAGAAACCGATTTGTTAATCGAGGCGATGACGCACCTGCAAACCAAAGACGACTACTATAATTTTTTTGAGGATTTACTAACGGCCGCCGAGTTTAAAACGCTTGCGGGCAGGCTTAACGCCGCAAAGCTGCTGCACGAGGGAAAAACCTACATAGAGGTTACAGCCGCCACAGGCGTTTCCGCCGCCACTATCAGCCGTATCAGCCGCTGTCTTTTATACGGGGCAGACGGCTATAATACCGTTTTGCGCAAAATGAAAAGCACAGAAAAATCAGAGGCGGATAAAAAATAATGTCGTTTGATTTGTCAAAGCTTAACGACTCTCAGCGCGCCGCAGTACTAGACACCGAAGGCGCATTGTTGGTAACCGCAGGCGCGGGCAGCGGAAAAACGCGTCTGCTTACGCACCGCATCGCGCATTTAATCAGCGATTGCGGCGTAGCCCCGTACAACATTTTGGCTATCACGTTTACCAATAAAGCGGCCAACGAAATGAAAGAACGCATTCAAGCTATGCTTGCGGGCGGCGGGGGTGTTTGGGTATCTACGTTTCACTCTATGTGCGTGTCGATGCTGCGCCGCTACGCCCCTCAAATCGGCTATCAAAAAAGCTTTTCTATCTACGGCGAAACCGAAAAAGAACGCCTTATCAAAAAGCTGTTAAAGGACGACCCGAAAGCCTGCGAGGATATACATAAAGAAATAACCTTTTGTATCTCCGACGCCAAAAATAAAGCGTTATGCCCCGATGAGTATTTTACTTTAAACCCCTTTGCCGACAACGCCGAAACCGTACTGCGCATCTATACGGCGTATCAAACCGAATTGCAAAAATCAAACGCGCTGGATTTTGACGATTTATTAGTAAAAACCTTACAGCTGTTGCAAGCTTGCGAGGAGGCGCGCAAGCACTACCAAAACAAATTCCGCTACATTCACGTAGACGAATTTCAAGATACCAACGCCGTGCAGTACCGCCTTGTAAAAATTTTGGCGGCACAGCACCAAAACGTTATGGCGGTAGGCGACGAAGACCAAAGTATTTACGGCTGGCGCGGCGCAAACATCGGAAACATCCGCGATTTTATGCAGGATTTTACGTGCAAAGTGTACAAGTTAGAGCAAAATTACCGTTCTACCAAAAACATTTTAGGCCTTGCCAACAAGATTATCGCGCACAACGACGAGCGCATTAAAAAAAACTTATGGACGCAAAACCCCGAGGGCGCGGCGGTTGAAATCTTCGCCGCCGAAACCGAAACGCAAGAAGCCGAAGTTGCAATTAAAAAAATTGCAAGCCAATACCGCATGGGGCGCAAGCTGTCCGATTTTGCTATTTTAATGCGCCTTAACGCGCTGTCGCGCCCCTTTGAAGAAAAGCTTACGCAGTACGGCATTCCGTACAAAATCACAGGCGGCTTTCGCTTCTACGACAGAAAAGAGATTAAAGATATTTTAGCGTATTTGCGCCTTACCGTTAACCCCGCCGATAACGAGGCGATTTTGCGCGTAATCAATTTTCCTAAGCGGGGTATAGGCGACGCCTCCGTTACGCAGCTGTCAAACTATTGCTTAGTAGAAAACAAGCCGCTGTACGAGGTGCTGTATAACCTAGAAAGCAACCCCGATTTACCCGCAAACCTAATTAAAAAAGCCGCGCCGTTTTCTGCCGTACTGCAATGCTTAGCTAAGGCGGCGCACGAGGAAACAAATATTGCGGATTTAACCAAATATCTAGTGCGCCTAATCGATTTAAAATCGGTGTACGGCAGCGACAGCGAAGAGGACGAAAACCGCAAGCTAAATATTAAAGAACTAATCAACTCTATGGAGCAGTTTTCCAAACTCAACCCGCAAGCGGGCGCGGCGGAATATCTGCAAAGCGTGTCGCTGTATTCCGACACAGACGAGCTTGACTCCTCCTCACCGTGCGTACAAATCGCTACCGTTCACAGCGCAAAGGGCTTAGAGTTTGATTGTGTTTTTGTTATCGGCTTAGAGGACGGCATTTTTCCGCTTGCCCGAAGCATAGGCACAAAAGCCGAAGAGGAAGAAGAACGCCGCCTCATGTACGTTGCCGCAACCCGCGCAAAGGAGCGGCTGTATCTAAGCTACGCCGCATCAAGATTTTTATACGGCGACCGCAAGCGCACCGTGCCTAGCAGATTTTTAGCGGAAATAGGGTATCAGCCCGCCGCCGCACGCGCCGCCGCAGCACCCGCGCCGTCCGCCGCGCGCCCCGTTAGCAGCCGCATCAGCACTCCCGCCGCACTGGCGCAGTATCAAGAAAATATGCTAGTTTCGCATAAAAAATTCGGCGCGGGGCGTATCGTAAGCATCAGCGGCAGCGACGATAACCGATACGCCGAAATAGAATTTGAAAACGTGGGCAGAATGCTGTTGTCGCTAAATTACGCCCCGTTAGAAACCATTAAGGAGGAGTAATATATATGAACAACATGCAAGAACTAGTAGAAACCTTAAACCGCTACGCATACGAGTATTATGTATTAGATAACCCTACCGTTTCGGATAAAGAGTACGACGCATTGTACGACCGTCTGGTTGCGCTAGAAAAAGAATCGGGCGTAATATTACCCGATTCGCCTACAAAAAAGGTAGGGGGCGAGCCGCTAAAAGGCTTTACGCGCCACACGCACATCAACCGCTTATACAGCTTAGATAAATGCACTTCGCCCGACGTGCTGCGCGCATGGTGCGAAAAAATAAACAAATTCGCGGGCGCAAACACGCGTTTCAGCCTAGAATATAAGCTAGACGGGCTTACGCTATGTCTGACATATAACGATTGCTACCTTAAATCCGCCGCCACGCGCGGCAACGGCGTCGAGGGCGAGGACGTTACGGCGCAGGTTTTAACCATTCGTTCCCTCCCGCAAAAAATCCCGTATGCAGGCTTAGTAGAAATTCAAGGCGAGGGCATTATGCGGCTTTCCGCGTTTAACGCATACAACCAAACCGCGCCCGAGCCGCTTAAAAACCCGCGCAACGGCGTAGCGGGCGCAATCCGCAACCTAGACCCGCGCATTACGCGTTCACGCAATTTAGACGTAGTTTTTTACCACGTTAATTATATAGAATCGGGCGAAGTTTCCACCCAAACCGCCGCTTTGGAATTTTTACAAAAAAACCGCTTCCGCACCGAAAGCTTTTTATGCACCGACGATATAGACCAACTCATCACAGCCGTTACCACCGCCGATAAATCCGCACTGGATTATTTAGTAGACGGCATGGTTATTAAAGTAGACGATTATGCACTGCGTGAGCGGTTAGGCTTTACCGATAAATTTCCAAAATGGGCAATCGCCTTTAAGTTTGAAGCAGAAGAAACCACCACCACACTCAACCGCGTAGTTTGGCAGGTGGGGCGCACGGGCAAGCTGACGCCGCTTGCGCACTTACAGCCCGTAGAGCTTTGCGGCGTTACCGTTTCACGCGCTACGCTAAACAATTACGGCGATATTTTGCGCAAAAAGGTAAAGCTAGGCAGCAGCGTGTTTATCCGCCGAAGCGGCGACGTAATCCCCGAAATTTTAGGCGTAGCCGACGGTAGCGGCGGCGCGGACATTATTCCGCCCGAAACTTGCCCCGCATGCAACGCCAATTTAACCGAAATCGGCGCGCATTTATTTTGCCCCAACGCGCAAGACTGCCCGCCGCAAATCTGCGCTAAACTGGTGCATTATTGCAGTAAGGATTGCATGGATATAGAGGGCGTGTCCGACAAAACCGTACAGCAGCTGTTTAGCGTGCTTTCCGTGCGCCGCCCGTCCGACCTATACCGCATAAACCGCGCGGATTTAGCCGATTTGGACGGCTTTAAAGATAAAAAGGCAGCCAACCTTTTAGCGGCGGTTCAAAAAAGCAAAGGCGCGGATTTAGCGCGCTTTATCCACGCGCTGGGCATACCCAACATCGGCAAAAAATCGGCGCGCGACCTAGCCAAAACTTTTGGCAGTATAGAAAATTTAAGCAGCGCAACCGTAGAAAGGCTTTCGGATATCCCCGAATTCGGCGGCGTTATGGCAGAATCGGTAGCAGCCTTTTTTATCCAAAACCAAGACGAAATCGCACGCCTAAAAGAGGTAGGGGTAAACCCCGTACTGGAAACGCCCAAAGCAACAGACGGCTTTTTCGCGGGCAAAAAGGTAGTTTTAACGGGCACGCTGTCTATGCCCAGACGCCAAGCGGCCGATTTATTAGAATCTTTGGGGGCAGAAATTAGCGGCAGCGTAAGCAAAGATACCGCTTTGGTGATTGCAGGCGAAGACGCAGGCGCAAAGCTAGAAAAAGCCAAAAAACTAGGCATACGCATCCTAGACGACGCCGAATTTAAGAAGTTGATTTCCGATACATCGTCTTAGACAGCTTATCCAACTGTTCATGCGCTTCGTTAGTAAGCCACTCAACACAATACACTAACGCCTACACACAGCCAATTTTTTATACTGCTATGTGTTTTGGTAGGATTAAAGGAGAATCAAATGTCGAGTGAACATTTAGAATATTACAACAAAGCATTTGATGAATTTAAAAAAGAGTCAACAATGTTTTTTAAATATGATTCAAAATATGATGAAAATTATCCTTATGTTTTTCCAAATAAATATAATTTAGATGTTTTGGCGTGTATTTGGCGGCTTGGTCAATGTTATCTTGATGATAGACGGGCATTTAATAACGGCGTAAAAAAAGATGTCAAAAAAAGTTTTGAACTTTGCAAATATGCGGCTGACCAAGGAAATTATCGCGCCCAATGTGAAATGGGGTATTTTTATTTAGAGGGCGATGAAACAGGCGAAGGCTTTATTAAAAAGGATAACAGTATGGCGAAGTATTGGTTTGAAAAGAGTGCGAACAATCCTAAATACAACAATAACTTTGCAAGTGCTAAACTGCAACTTGCAATTTTAAACAACCCAAAACACATAAATATGAATAAAAACTTGATACCTACTGAAAAGCGATTGTTTAAAAACATAACCAAAAACAAACTTTGCGAAATAATAAAGAACACAATTTTGAATGATAAGCTGCTAAAAAATGAATATGTTGACGGCAATTATGCCGAATACCGAGATAAAAAGTTTTTTGGCGAAAGCGGAACGAATGGCTATATTTTTAGAAACTTGGTTTGGGAAATTCCCTCTATTAAAAAAGATTTAGAAGTTATTGATTTTGACACAGAGAATTTTCAACTCGACCCTTATTACGCAGCAAAAAACACCAATCCGCTGCTTGACCTATGCACAATAGAAAACGGGCTAACATTTTTTGGATTTCTTGCGAATGGCGATTGGGAAACAGAGATGTATTTCATTGTTTATTATGACGGCGAAAATTTGCGTGGGTATGTTCCGCGCTATGGGAATGCGGTGAATTTGGACAATATGTCTGCCTTTGGAAATGACGAGGAAAGCGACGAGTCATACTTAAGAAAGAACGGCGTAGACGAAACTCTTCCTGCAAGCTATTTAGAAATCAATTATGATACAATAAAAGAAGAACTATTAACGGTTTTTGAGCCGCTAAACAAAAACGGCGGTGGAAAATGAAAGAAGAAATGCTGATGGTAACGGCCAAAAAAGAACCCGTCATAAAAAAGAGCAACCACAAGGCAATCGAAAACTATGCCCATGAAATGGAAATGGAAGCAGATTTTCATAAAAACAAAAACGACCTTGAAACCGCAGAAAAGTTTTATGAAAAAGCATTTTCCTACAACATGATTGCCGCCGAATATGGCAACGCAGAGGCGCAATGGACGATTTACCGTTTCTACAAAAATGGGTGCTGGGTTAAGCAAGATTACGAAAAGGCGGCATTTTGGCTTGCAAGGTCTTTTGAAAATGGCAATATCTATGCAAGCACATCAGATGAAAAAATAAATGAAATTATCAATGAGAAATTGCAACAATGGCGGGACAACGGCTGGAAAGGCGGTGGGAAATGAAAATCAGTAACGAGGAAATTAAAAGAGTAAAAGAGGAACTTTTAAAAGAACTGCCCAACATAACAGAGGCAGATATTTTAGATTGCATTAACCAAAATGCAGATTTTATTACGCAAATCAAAAACAAAACTAAACTGATGGAATATATGCGTTTTAGAGATGAGTTAATTTATATTGACCGCGAGTTTTTTATGCCAGTAGACCTAAAACTTGTGTATGAATGCAAAGCCAAAACAAACACCTACGGCTACACGAATGAGGATATGAAAGACCGCAAGAAAGTTGGTGAACTTATTGCAAGGGCGCTAGCCGACCCACAAGAAAAGAAAAGCCTTATTTCAAAGGCAGACGAAAAAAAGTTTAAAGCAGAACTTGCAAAAATTGCCAACCCAACAAATGAAAAAGCAGCAGAATTGTTTTTAAAAATGTTTCCGCATTTAGAATATGAACTTGAAAAGCAAAAAGCACTATACAATATGCATATTGTGGACTTGCTAGTTGAATTTAAGAACGAATTCAAAATGCATATGTTTAAGTATATTACACTTAAACAAATGATTGCTTGCTTTATTGGCAGCAGATTAGGCAATTTGAAAAAAGAAAATATTCAATTTGAATGTCCACCAAATGCTGATGAAAACACAAAAGAACTTTACACGCACGTAAAAATAGATAATGAAGAGCCAAAATTTACAGAATATTCCACCCTGCCAGAACTTGCACAATTTTACGCAAAAAAGAAGCGTAAATTCGCAGAATATTTAACGCACGACAAATTTCGTTTTTAAAGGAGCAAGCTAAAGAGTAAAGAGGTTAAAATGGAAAAAATACCGAGTGATGAAGAAATTAAAAAAACTGAAGAATGGTATAGAAACACATTTATTGATGTTTTTGCCATTGATTTAGAAGTAGGTAATTTTATTTGCTTTTTCGCTGGTGATGAAATAACAAGAGTATCTATTTTAGGAAATGAACTTATTGTACCAGCAAATGGAATATTGCAAACATCGCACTGTGATAAGCAAATCGTTACACTTAAGAAAAATAAATTTATTTGTGATAATAAACCCGTTGTTTTGGTTTCTTGCGGAGAAAGTGAATATGAAAATGATAGGCATCTTTCTAAACTCAATAAAACCATTGTAAGACGCGATAATATTATTATAAATTGTGCGAATGCAGAAAGATATATTTTTTCACCAGATGATATAATAACTATTGATAAAACTAAAGGCATAAAACCAAAACAATTAAAGAAAGCAATAGATTTTGAAATAATAAAAAAAGGTTGGAATTATGGAAAACGAAAAAATACCAAGTGAAAGAATTAGAGTAAAAGATTGCATGAAAGAGTATGCAAAAGATTTTGAATTGGCAAACGAAAAAATAAAGGCGGTGTAAAATGGCAGATTATAAAAATAAACCTATTGAGCAGTGGACTTCGGAAGATAGGGCCGCTTATGCCTTTGACTTACGAGTGAAAACAGGAAAAAGATATTCTGGCTTAACAGAAAAGCAATTTATAGAGCAATACAATAAAGATGAAGAGGAAATGAAAAAGTTTTTTGAAGAAGCAGAAAAAGAATTTATAAAAGAGAAAGCTGAGGGCGCAAAGGCAACAGCAAAAGCACAAGCACAGGGCTTTGATTGCAGTTGGACAAAACGAGAGGAGGATAAATAATGATAAGTTCACTTGATTTTTTGAAAGGCACGAGATACGAAAACCAAAGTGATTTTTTCAAAATGCACACAGAGGCAACCGAAAAACGATTTATGGAAGAATTAAAAATCGACCCAAAGAACATTTCAAACACCGACCCAAAGTTAATTAATCGACTTGGAGTATGTTTTTATGGTAGGGTTTATTCTTATTCACCGCCAAATGACGACATATTATACGACCCTGAACTTTCTAATACTATTGCTACTTGGGGAAATGTGTCAGGTGATGCGGACTGTTTTCCTATTGCTTGTGGGTGGTTCAAAATCGCGGCAGACAAAGGAAATGCCAATGCAATGTTTAATTTGGGTATTTGCTATTACGAGGGTAATGGCGATGATGAACCCGACCAAGACGATACAGATGTTTGGCGAGCATTTTATTGGTTTGGGCAAGCGGCTAAACATGGTCAAAAAGACGCAATCGAGATGTTGAAAAGTCGTGCGGATTTTAACGGAGGCAAGCCACCGGACACCGAAACCGACCCAAGCGGCAAGCGTTGGCAAAGATACGATTATTGAAAAGAAATGCTTGGAAGAGTTTAAAAGGAGTAACTAATGGTGGATAAAAATAAAACAATAAAAACTAAAAAGCAAGTTGTTGATATGTATTTTTCTGGGACTGACACAGAACGAATGGAAATGTGGCGTTATAAAAATGAATTAGATGCATTAGATAAAATTTTTGTTGAGTTGGATTTTGAAAAGATTAAACAAAAAGATGAATGGCAACAAAAATGCAGACAATTAAATTTGGGAATGTTTAAAGAGTTGATTGCAATTGGTGAAGCAAATAAAAAGGAAGTTTTTAAATATATTACTCTAAAAGAAATAGCAGATATTTTTATAAACGGAACTTTAAAAAAGAAAGACCTTAAATCTGAACTGATTTTATCAGCAGATGGTTGTTTTGATAATTTGCAATTTGATACCGCTGCTGAAAGATTAGCAAGTGTAACAAAAGGAGTTTTAGAAAAAATAAAAGGAGAAACTAAAAATGAGCATTAAAGATTTAGAAATTTAACAAATCTAATGCAAAAAAATTTTACAAACAGATTTTTAAACCGACAAAATAACGCTTGAAAAATTTTTAAATAAATGTTATACTAATAGTTATGAAAAGTATGACGGGTTACGGCAAGGGCGAGGCCGAGCAAGACGGCAGAAAATTTACCGTAGAAATTAAAACGGTAAACAGCCGCTATGTAGACATCAATACGCGCATTCCTAAGTCGCTTGCGTTTTGCGATGAGCTGATTCGCCGCACCGTTCAAAAAAGCGTTAAGCGCGGCGCGGTAGACGTTTTTGTCAATTACGAAAACCGTTCCGAAAACGCCAAAGAAGTAGCAATTGATATGCAGTTAGCGGGCGAGTACGTAAAGGCCGCCAAAAAGCTACGCACCGAATTTATGTTAGATTACGATTTTCAAGCCACCGCGCTTTTGCGTTCGCCCGATGTGGCGCGTATCGAGTGCGGCAAGGACGATTCGGAAATTGTAGCAAGCTTAGCCCAACAAGCAACGCAAGCAGCCGTTGCCGAGCTAGACAAAATGCGCCTTGCAGAGGGCGAGGCATTACTTGCCAACTTAGCCGAACTGCTATCTAACCTAATATCCGCTTTGGCAGATGTAGTATCGCGCGCGCCCAAAGTAATAGAGGAGTACCGCCAAAAAATAGAGCAGCGTATGCGCGAGATTTTAAAGCAGGTAGAGGTAGACGAGGCGCGCCTATTAAACGAGGTTGCCTTCTTTGCCGACAAAAGCGACATCAGCGAAGAAATCTCACGGCTGTTTTCGCACTTAGCGCAATTTAAAGCGGCGTTAGATAGCGACGAGCCGCAAGGCAGAAAGCTTGATTTTATTTCACAAGAAATTCTGCGCGAAATTAACACCGTAGGCAGCAAGGCAAACGACACCGAAATTCTCAACCGAGTAATCTCCATGAAAAATGAGTTAGAAAAATTAAAGGAGCAAATACGCAACGCAGAATGAAAAACAAAGGATTATTAGTAGTTATCAGCGGACCGAGCGGCGCAGGAAAGGGAACAGTTTACCAAAAGGTATTGCAGTTAAACCCTAAAATCCTTTCGTCCGTATCGGTTACCACGCGCGCGCCCCGAGCAGGCGAAAAAGAGGGCGTGCATTATTATTTTAAATCGCTTGCCGAGTATCAGCAAATGATTGCCGACGGCGCGTTTTTAGAAACCGCATCCGTGTACAGCAACTATTACGGCACGCCCAAATCGGCGGTTTTAGACAGGATAGACAAAGGATGCGATGTGTTGTTCGAAATCGATATTCACGGCGCGCGTCAGATTAAAAGCCAATATAAAGACAGCGTTTTGATTTTCTTAATGACGCCCGATTTTAAAACCCTTAAAAAGCGTCTTTCAGAGCGCGGAACCGAAACAGAAAGTTCGCTAAAAAACCGTTTAGGCAGCGCGAAAAATGAGCTTGCACAATACGGCGAATTTGATTACTACGTTACCAACGACATAGCCGAACAAGCCGCAAAAGACATTATCACCATTATCAATGCCGAAAAACTACGCGTAAAATTCAACAAACCCACCATTAAAAACCTTTTAGAACAAGACTTTTAATAAAAACAAACCCAACTTTAAAGGAGATATAAAACCCATGATGATTGAACCGCCTATCGACAAACTACTAGAAATTACAGGCTGCAAATACGCATTAGTATGCTTAATTTCTAAACGCGCCCGTTACTTGCTAGACAGAAAACCCGAAATGCTTGCAGAAATGGACGCACGCGCCGTAACGGCTGCCGCACGCGAGGTTTACACGGGCGCGATTGCCGTAGGAAATGAGCATTGAGCGGCAGCTTTTTAGGCAAAACCGTAACACTAGGCGTTACGGGCGGAATCGCGGCTTATAAGGCGTGCGAAATAACCAGCCTATTAAAAAAAGGCGGGGCAGACGTTCACGTGGTACTCACGCGCAACGCCTGCGAGTTTGTGCAGCCGCTTACGTTTGAATCGTTAAGCGGCAACCGCGTTACCGTAGAGTCCTTCGACAGAAATTTTGTTTTCAACGTAGCGCATATATCGTTAAGCAAAAAATCCGATGCGTTTTTAATTGCCCCCGCCACCGCAAATTTTATCGGCAAATACGCCTGCGGCATTGCGGACGATTTTTTATCCACCACCGTAATGGCGTTTAACGGCCCTGTTTTACTTGCACCCGCAATGAACACCCAAATGCTGCAAAGCGCGGCAGTGTGCGAAAACATGCAAAAGCTTAGCGCGCGCGGCGTTCATTTTGTACCGCCCGCAATCGGTATGCTTGCATGCGGCGACGAAGGAAAGGGAAGATTAGCCGAAATTCCCGACATCGTAAGCGCGTTGCACGCGCTGCTTTTCCCCCTAACCGATTACGCGGGCAAAACCGTTTTGATTACCTCAGGCGCAACGCGCGAGTCGATAGACCCCGTGCGCTACATTACAAACCCCTCAACAGGCGCACAAGGCGCGGCAATCGCCGAAGCGGCAGCGGCACGCGGCGCACGCATAATCTATATTCACGGAAAAAACGCGCGTATTCCGCATTGCGCATGCTATAAAACCGTAGAAGTTACTTCCACCCAAGATATGCTGCAAGCCGTACTGCAACATCTACCTAAGGCGGACGTTATTATTAAAGCCGCCGCACCGTCCGATTATACCACGCAGGCCGCCGCACAAAAAATTAAATCTGCTGCGCTTACGCTAACGCTAACCAAAAATACCGATATAGCGGCTCAAGTCGGCAAGGCAAAGGGCAATAAAAAGCTAGTGATTTTTGCCGCCGAAACCGAAAACCTAGAAAAAAACGCGCAAGAAAAATTAAAGAAAAAAAATGCGGATATCGTGGTTGCCAACGATGTAACCGCTCCGGGCGCGGGCTTTGGCACAGATACCAATATCGTTAGCATACTTTCGGCGTCGGGCGTGGCGCACTACAAAAAAATGTCTAAGCGCGAGGTTGCCGATGTACTGTTAGACAGCGTTATAAAGCTTTTTTAACGCCGCCGCCGTACCGTTTAAAAATGAAATTTGCCGAAGTAATTGTAGATATTTCCAACTCCGAAGTCGACCGTATTTTCGATTACGCAACGGGCGGTGTTTCGGGCGTAGAGGCGGGCGCACGCGTAACCGTCCCATTCGGCGCGCGCATTATAGAGGGCTACGTTATACGGCTTAAAGAAACCTCACTCTTAGACCCCAAAAAAATAAAGCCCGTTTGTTCGGTTTTAGACGAACAGCCGCTTATCAGCGCGGAAATGCTTGCGCTTGCGGATTTTATGGTTAAAAAATATCTGCTGCGCATGGCGGACGCCTTGCGTCTTTTTATTCCGCCGCATATGCGCGGAGGCAGAATAAAAACGCTTAAAAAGCTGTTTGCGTATCTTAACCCCGACTACATCGGGCAAAATCCCGATACGTTTATCAAGCCGTCCGCCGCCGCGCAGCACGAGGTTTTTATGCACCTTGCGGGCTCGGGCGAGGTGTCGGTTACCCAACTCAATCAAGAGTTTTCTGCATCCGCATTGCGCAACCTTATCACGCGCGGCATAGTTTTAACGCGGGAATGCGCCGTTCAGCGCAAGCCCTATACCGATTTAGTGCAAAATGAAAAGCGCGTAGAACTAACCGCGCAGCAAAATGCGGCGGTACAAACCATTCTAAGCGGCGGGGCAGATACCTATGTACTGCACGGCGTAACGGGCAGCGGCAAAACCGAAGTATATATGGCGTGTATCGCGGACGCGCTGCAAAACGGCAAAACCGCGATTATGCTAGTGCCCGAAATCGGCTTAACGCCGCAGGTGCTAAAAAACTTCCGTTCACGTTTCGGCGAAAAGGTTGCCCTGCTGCACAGCGGTTTATCGGCAGGCGAGCGGTTTGATGAATGGCTACGGCTTAAAAACGGCGAGGCGTCTGTCGCTATCGGCGCGCGCAGCGCGGTATTCGCGCCATTAACCGATGTAGGGCTAATTATCATCGACGAAGAACACGACGCAAGCTACAATTCCGACACTAATCCGCGCTACAACACCGCCGAAGTAGCCGCATTCCGCCGTGCGTACAACCAATGCAATTTAGTGCTTGCAAGCGCAACGCCGTCGGTAGAAACCTTTTACGCGGCAAAAATGCAGCAAGCCAAGCTGATTTCTATGTCCGCGCGCGTCAACAAAAAACCGCTGCCCGAAATAGAAATTGTCGATATGTGTAAAGAGCTGATCGCAGGCAACAATTCGATGTTTTCCCGCGCGTTAGAAACGCAGCTGCGCGCTTGCGTAGAGGCAGGCAATCAAGCGGTTTTGTTTATCAATCGGCGCGGCTATTCGGGCTACATCATTTGCCGCAGCTGCGGACACGTCCCTAAATGCCTTGCGTGCGACGTTAGCCTAGTGTACCATAAAGAGGATGACGCGCTAAAATGCCATTACTGCAACGCACGCTACGCACTAATCAATCTTTGTCCCGAATGCAACAGCCCGCATATCCGTCAAGGCTACGCAGGCACGCAGCGCGTAGAGGAAACGCTTAAACAAATGTTTCCCGCGCATAATATTCTGCGCATGGATAACGACACTACGCAAACCAAAGACGCACACGCGCGCATTTTAGAGCAATTCGCGCAAAAAAAAGCGGCGGTTTTGGTGGGCACGCAAATGGTGGCAAAAGGGCACGATTTTCCCGACGTTACGTTAGTAGGAATTTTAGACGCAGACATCAGTCTGCATTTTTCCGATTACCGCAGTGTCGAGCGCACGTTTCAATTGATTACCCAAGCGGCGGGCAGAGCAGGGCGCGAGCAAAAGGCGGGCAAGGTAGTTTTGCAAACCTACACGCCGCGCCATTATGTATTTAAGTATGCCGCCGCCAACGATTACGCCGCCTTTTTCGAAAAGGAATGCAATCTGCGCGAGGTTACAAAGTTTCCGCCGTTTGCCAAAATTGTGCGCATTCTCTTAGGCAGCGAAAGCGAAAGCGCGGCAGCGGACGCACTCAAATCCATTTTCGAGGAAATGCAAGCACTTTCTAAGCAGTATAAAAACAGCTTTGCCTACCTTGCGGCGATGCGTTCACCCGTAAAAAAAATACAAAACAAACACCGTATGCAGATTTTGGCTCGGCTTACCTCCCACACGGACGAGCTGATTACACAAATCGGCGCAATCGCGGCAAAATACAAAACGCCGCAAATAATGTGTTTTATAGAGCAAAATCCCAACAATCTAAGTTAGCGGATATAGCTATTTGACTTAATACGCAAAAAATGCTATACTATAACAGCAATCTATTAAAAGGAGCGGCGGGCAACGCCTAAAACCTAAAACATGGCAAAAAGACAAATTTTAACCCAAGAGGACGAAACGCTGCGGTATAAAGCCAAAACCGTAACGGAATTTGACGGTAAGTTAGCATGTTTGTTAGACGATATGATTCAAACCATGTTCGAGGCTAAGGGTGTCGGGCTTGCCGCGCCGCAGGTAGGCGTTTTAAAGCGCGTTGCGGTAGTTTCGTTAGACGGCGAAACAATTTACGAGCTAGTTAATCCCGTAATCATCAAGCAGTCAGGCACGCAAATCGAGCAAGAGGGCTGTTTAAGTATACCAGGGCAATCGGGTTACGTTCAACGTCCCAAAAAGGTTACGGTTTCGGCGCAAAACCGACAAGGCAAGCCCGTACAAGTTTCCTCACGCGACCCCTACTTAGCTATTGCATTGTGCCACGAGCTAGACCATTTAGACGGTGTTTTGTACACCGATAAGGTAATTCACGGCTATCAGCCCAAAAAGCCCGCCGCTAAGAGGGACGCGGAATGAACATCGTTTATTTGGGAACGCCGCAGTTTGCGGTTTTGCCGCTGCAAGCGGTGCTAAACTCTACGCACAGCGTAGCGGCAGTAATTTCTCAGCCCAACCGCGAAACGGATAAAAAGGGTAGGGTTATGCCGACTCCCGTTGCCGAATTTGCCCAACAAAACGGCTTGCGCGTTTTGCAATACCCCAATGTTTGCACCCGCGAGGCAATAGCGGCAGTAGCGGCGTTAAAGCCCGATGTTATGGTAACGGCGGCATTCGGTCAATTGTTAAGCGCGGAATTTTTATCTATTGCGCCCGTATACAATATCCACGCGTCGCTGCTTCCCGCGTACCGCGGCAGCGCACCCATTCAAGCCGCTATTTTAAACGGCGAAAGCCAAACAGGCATAACCGTTATGAAAACCGTTTTGGCAATGGACGCGGGCGACATCTTACTTAGCCAAAAAATAGCGATTGAGGCGGACGAGCCGTTTTATTCATTGCACGACAGGCTTAGCGCGTTAGGCGCGGTGCTTTTAGTAAAAGCGTTAGATTTGCTGCAAAGCGGCAGCTTTACCCTAACGCCGCAAAACCCGCGACTCGCAACGTATACCAAAAAAATTACCAAAGCGGACGGATTGCTTGATTTTAGCCTTTCTGCTGAAATTCTTGCGCGTAGGGTACGCGCGTACAATCCGTGGCCTGCTGCCTTTACCTTTTACAAAGGGCAATACATCAAGATTTACGCGGCAAAAAGCATCAAAACAGAACCTATGCGTAACATACCGTGCGGCACGGTAATCAAATCGTGCCAAAAAGAGGGGATTTGGGTACAGTGCGGCCAAGACGCGCTAAACATAACCTCTTTACAAATTTCGGGCAAACGCGTACTAAGCGCGGCCGAATTTTTGCGCGGTTTTCCCTTAGCGGAAGGTGCGCGCTTAGGGCAAGAGGGTTTGGCATGAATGATTTAGCGGCGGAGCGCATCGTATACGACACGCTTAAAAGCGTATTTTCGTCGGGCGCGTATTCTACCCAAGCATTGCACCGCGCGCTAAAAAATGCCGCGCCCGCGCATAGGCCGTACATTACCAAATTGTTTTACGGCGTATTAGATAAAAGCATTCAGTTTGATTACATGATTGCCGCGCTTACCCAAAAAAAGCCCCAAAACGCCGTTGCACTGCTATTAAAAATCGGTTTATACTTATTGCGCTATACCGATACACCCGAATTTGCCGCCGTACATAAAACGGTTCAGCTTGCCAAGCTTACAGGAAAGCGCGGCGCGGAGGGCTTTATAAACGCCGCACTAAAAAATTCTGTTGCGGTTTCCTTGCCGTCTGCCGATACGCCGCAAGGCTTATCCGTTGTTGCCTCGTACCCCGAATGGATAGTAAAGCGGCTAATCGAAGATTACGGCTTTACGTTTACGCGTGATTTTTTATTGTATCAGCTACCCGTATCCACGCATATCCGCGTAAATCAAAACCGTATCAGCGCGGAAGAATTCGCGCAAAAATATCCCCTGGCCTTGCAAAATCCCTCCGAATACGGCTACTATGTAACACATAACATGCAATCCGCACTAGAAAAAAGCGACTATACCGTGCAATCGCTTGCCTCTATGAAAGCCGTGCGGCGTTACACCCAAGATTTTTCGCCTAAACACGTATTAGACCTTTGCGCCGCGCCGGGCGGTAAATCGGTGTATCTTAAACAGCTTTTTCCTTCTGCGCATATAACGGCGTGCGATATCCATGCGCACCGCGTGCAGCTTATACGCCAATACGCCGCAGCAGCAGGCGCGGAAATTACGGTTTTGCAAAACGACGCGCTTATCCATAACCCCGATTTTACCGACCGCTTTGATTTAGTGGTTTGCGATGCGCCGTGCAGCGGAATCGGCGTAGCAGGAAAAAAGCCCGAAATTTTATGGAATAAAAATGAACACGATATTACACAGCTTGCTAAGCTGCAATTTGATATGCTTATAAAAGCGGCCGATTATGTGTGCGGCGGCGGCAGATTATGCTATTCTACTTGCACGGTGTTTAAAGAAGAAAACGATAGGGTGGCGCAGCGGTTTTTAAGCGCGCGTCCCGATTTTACTTTGCACGGCGAAGCCGCGCGGTTTTTTCCGCACACGGACGGGTGCGACGGTTTTTTTGTTGCGGTTTTTGTAAAAACGTGCTAACATTAAGTAGATGAAACTTCTTGCCGACTTATCAATGGACGAAATAACGCAGCTTATCGCCGATTTAGGGCACCCTGCGTTTCGCGCAAAGCAGCTTTTTTCGTGGATTGCGGCAGGGGCTTTATATAGCCAAATGTCTAATATTCCGCTTTCACTGCGTACAACGCTGGCGCAAGAATATGCAGATACAGCGGCGCAAATTATTACGGTGTCAGCCTCATCCGACGGTTCAGAAAAATACTTATACGCATTAGCCGACGGCGAAACGGTAGAGGGGGTTTTTCTGCCCAACCGCTACGGCAACACGCTGTGCGTATCCACGCAAGCAGGGTGCAGAATGGCTTGCGCGTTTTGCGCCTCAGGAGCGCACGGCTTATCGCGTAACCTCTCGGCAGGAGAAATGCTAGGGCAGTTTATCGCGGCGGGAAAGCGGCACACGCTTACACAAGGCAAAAGCCGCACCATATCCAACGTGGTGCTTATGGGCAGCGGCGAACCATTAGATAACTACGAAAACTCCGTAAAATTTATCCGCTTGCTTAGTGCGCCAGAGGGCTTAAACGTAAGCACGCGCAATATATCGCTTTCTACCTGCGGCATTGCGCCGCAAATCCGCCGCTTAGCAGACGAGGGCTTAGGCATTACACTTTCGCTATCCTTGCACGCGGCAGTAGAGGACACGCGCAAAAAGCTTATGCCGATTGCCAAAAAATTTCCGCTTGCAGAGGTACTTTCAGCAGCAACGTATTACTTTAACAAAACGGGCAGACGCGTGATTTTCGAGTACGCGCTAATCAGCGGCGTAAACGACTCCGATGCAGACGCGCAAGCCTTGCGCACACTTACTAAGGGCTTATCGTGCCATGTCAATTTAATACGCCTAAACCGTGTAGAAAATTCACCCTATAAAGGCAGCACCCAAGCCGCTGCCGACGCATTTTTAAAAAAGCTTACCGACCTAACCGTTTCCGCCTCACTGCGCCGTTCTTACGGAAAAGACGTGGGTGCGGCGTGCGGACAATTACGCGCCCAAGCGCGTAATTGTCCGCAATGAAGTGCCTACGGCATGAAGATATGAAGTGCGCTGCGCGCATGAAGTGCAAGCAAAGCTTGCATTGCGGTAGGATTTTTGGCACTTCACTTCATAAGCGCAGCGACTTCATAAAAAGGAGAAAAAAATGAAAGAAAACTTATCAGCTAAAAACAACAAAATTCTACTGATTTATATTTCAATAGTGTTTGTGGTTTTTATTATGGGAACGGTTTTTTGGCTTATTGATTCACCAAAGGACGAAATCATTGAAATAGAAGTTCAAATTGACCGAATTGAGAGGAGGGACGCATCAAATTCAACAATACCAAATTGGTACTACACGCTGCATTCTTCCGACGGTGAATACCGCTTTTATTTATGCGGTGATATATCGGATTTTAATAAAGAGGCGTTTGATGCGAATGTGCTGAAAAATGATATGCTGCAATTAAGGGTCTCTAAAAATCAATACGAAAAAAACGATAAAGGAAAAGCGGGTATATGGACATTTTCCGTGCAAAAAGACGGCGTAGATTATCTTGATTATGACAAAGCATTAAGTTCTTCTGGAATCAATACCGAGAAAGACATTAATACCTTATGGATTGGGATAATTTTCTTTATTCTTGGCGGCATTGGATGGGTGTTCGGATGTATTTATTTTTTCATCTTATATAAACAAGGAAAACTGTTCCGTAAAACGTGAAAACGGATTTCAAGATAAATAAGACACTGCAAAAAACAAAAAGGAGAGCCGCAAAAACTAAACCTATGTCAAACATAATCCGCGCAAGAGTAATTAAATCGGCGTCTAACCGCTTTGTGTTAGACACCCCAAACGGGTTGATTTCGTGTTCGGCACGAAAAACCGTTAAGCAAAAGTCCGATATTGTAGCGGGCGATTTTGTGCTTGTTTCCAAAGAGGCAGACGGCTTTGTACTCACGGAGGTACTGCCGCGCAAAAACAGCCTAATCCGTCCGCTGGTTGCCAACATAGACCTAGTTATCGCGGTTGCCGCGGCTACGCCCAAGCCCGATTATTTTTTAATCGACAAGCTGATTATCAACGCAAACAGACAAGATATCGGGGTAGTGCTGTGCCTTAACAAAAGCGACCTCTCCCGCGAATTATTTGCCGAACTCACCGCACAGTATCAATTCGTAGTAGAGGGCATTGCCGTAACCAGCGCGGCACACAGCGACACAAAAGAATTACTATGCTTACTAAACGGAAAGCTTTCGTGCCTTGCAGGGCAATCCGCCGTAGGAAAATCCTCTTTAATTAACGCGCTAACAGGGCACAACGCGCAAAAAACCGCCGCCGTGTCCGAAAAAAACGAGCGCGGCAAAAACACTACCACCCGCGCCGAAATAATCAAACTTTCTGCTGATACCTATATCATAGACACCCCGGGCTTTAGCATGCTGGATATGCACGGCATAGCACGCGGCGAATTAGACCTATACTATCCCGAATACATGCAGTACGCGCCGCAATGCAAGTTTCACCGCTGTACGCACACGGTAGAGCCCGATTGCAGGGTGCGCACAGCGGCGCAAGCAGGAGAGCTGAACGCCGCGCGCTATCGGCGTTACTGCGTTATGCACGACGCACTAAAAGCAAAAAAAGAGTATTAGGCTTAAAAAAAATCCTAAGCCGCAAAAGGAGAGTAAACCTATGAAAAAAACCTTAATCGCACCCTCTATTCTAAGCGCGGACTTTTCGCGCATGGGCGAGGAAATTAGGCGCATGGAGCAAGCGGGCGCAGACCTTATCCACTGCGACGTTATGGACGGCATTTTTGTACCCAACATCACCTTCGGGCCGAAATTTATTGCCGATATCCGCAAAACCACGCGCTTACCGCTAGACGTACATTTAATGATTACCAAGCCCGAACGCTACATCGATGTGTTTGCCGATGCGGGCGCGGATTATCTAACCTTTCATTACGAGGCGGCAGAAAGCCCCGTAGACACGCTGCAAAAAATTAAAAAGCGCGGCATTAAAAACGGCATAGTTATCAGCCCCGATACGCCCGTAAACGTGCTGCGCGGCATTTTACAGCACTGCGATATGGTACTGCTTATGAGCGTATATCCAGGCTTCGGCGGTCAAAAATTTATAGAAAAATCGCTTGAAAGGCTTGCCGAGCTTACAAAGCTTGCCTTAACGGAAAATCCCGAAATCCTTATCGAAATCGACGGCGGGGTAACGGTTGAAAACGCTGCCGCAATCAAAGCGGTAGGCGCACAGGTTTTAGTTGCGGGCAACACCGTATTTTCCGCCCCGAACGCCGCCGCCGTTATACAATCGCTGCGCTAACATTTTTTGCACCTTTTTGCACCCGAAAGCATATAGTATGTTTGACATACTTTGTCGAAATTCAGCAAAAAGGAAAAAAAAGAGTATGAAAGGCATTAGAGTAATATGTTTTAAAGCACCGCCCGTATTGCGCGGGATTTTGCGGTTTCTCACCAAAAAGAAAAGAAAACCCTCCCCAAAAATAGATTGACGCGCGGCTGAACCTCATTTTTAAGGGCGGTTCGATATTACATAAATACCGCGCCTATGATAGTCCGCCGCATTTTTACTAGGACAAGCACGCAAAAAACTTTCTTGACAAAATAATAAAGCTGTACTATACTAGCCTTATGCACACGTTTTTTCTTTTATATAACGATAGCGATTCAGATGCCGCCAAGCTTGCCTCTAAGCTTTCGGCCGAGATTGCACAGCAAAAAGGAAAAGCCTTTACGCTTGCGGACGGCGATTTTCGCGAAAATGTTTTTGCGGCGGATTTTTTATTGTATATCGCAGCGTCCGACGGCGTGCTTTCGGCAAAAATGTACGAGGACTGCTGGCGTCATTTCGATAACGAGCTTTCGTGGAAACGCAAGCTTAGCGGCGAAATTATTTTACTTTTAAAGGGCGATGCGGCGCGCTACCGCTTACCGTTTCGTCTGCGCGACAGGCGCATCATAGAATTTGCAGACGCAACGCTTACCGCTATAACGGGCGGTATAGCTTCCGCGCCAAAGCCAAACCCCGCGCCGCCGCCTATATTTCAATCCGTGCGCACAACGCAAACGCCTGTGGTAACCGCACAGCCCGTGTCCGCACAGCCCGCAGACGAGCTTGATGTAAAGCGCACTCAGCTTACCCAAACCTTGCGCCGCATGCAACAAGGTACTAACCAACCCCCCGCGCCTCCGACGCAAATGTCTGCGCCGCCGCCGCACATGATGCCCGCGCCTCCGCCGCCGTCCCCGCCTAAATTTTCTTCTCCCGCCGCGCCGCGCAGTACAAGCAGCAACCCCTACGACCCCTTTGCGGGCTTGCCCCGATATAAAACGCCGAAAATCGGTCAAAACACTAAAAAAGCCTCCACCATCGTCGCCACTATCATCGCGGCAATCATGTTGTCTATTTTTATCGGCATAGTGGTTTCGCAAAGCAACGGCGTAAATTGCAGCAGCCGAACAGAGCAAAGCATTAAAATTAGTACGGCGCACGATTTTAATAATAAACTGCGGCAAAACCCTAACGGCATATTCGAGATAACAAACGATATAGATTTCTCCAAAAATGAGATAGATTTCTACAAATATAATTGGGCGCCCTTCGACTTTAACGGAACCCTAGACGGCAAGGGATTTATCCTTAGCAATTTCCGCAGCGGCGACGATATTACCGCAAACGCCGCGCTGTTTTTAACACTAGGTTCAAACGCACGCATACAAAATCTAACGCTAAGCTTAGCCCCGCCCGATATCTATCTCCGCGAGGCAACGGCGTCTGTTTACGGAAGAGTCAGCGCGGGCGGTATTGCCATTACCAACAACGGCTTTATTCAGAATTGCACCGTTGTAGGCGGCATAGTCTATGCACGTCAGCGGCGCGTGGGTCAAGAGGTGGATGCGACAGGCGCGGCGGGCGGCATTGTTGCCTATAACGCAGGTCAAATAATCGACTGCAGCTTTTCAGGCACGGTCCATGCGGAGCGTGTGCTTGCGGGCGGCATAGCGGGTGAAAACCGCGCAAACGGAAGTATTTCGGGCAGCAGCAGCAGCGGCGAGGTGATTGCGCCGCAAGGAACATGCGGCGGCATTGCAGGAAGAAACGCAGGCTTAATATTCAGCGGCGGTGGTGGAGGAGATTCAATTATCATCGAACCTACCCGTGTAAACAGCCGCCTTTCTAACCTTGTTACACAAAACAGCCAAACCACCTTTTCAACCGCTGCAATTTCCTCCATGTTTTCTTCAAGCACCTACACGGGCGGATTTGTAGGCAGCAATACCTCCATGGGCATAATTTTTGACACCTATGCTACGGGGGACGTTACCAGCGGAGGCGGCCAAGTAGGCGGCTTTGTCGGGCGGAACGAAGGAGCGATAGAGCGCAGCTGGGCGTCGGGAAACGTAACGGCAAATAATCTTGCGGGCGGCTTTGCGGGCGGACACTACGGCGGCACAATATCGGGCTGTTACAGCGTAGGCTTTGTTAAGGCGCAAAACAATGCAGGAGGCTTTGCAGGCATAATACGATACGCGCATATTACGGATTGTTACAGTTTAGGCCGCGTCGAAGCGATTTCCTTTGCGGGCGGCTTTGCGGGCCAAATTAACAATACAGGCACCTACAACATTTCGCATTGCTTTGCCTTAGGCAAGGTTTCGGACAACTTCACAAGCGGCGGCTTTTTCGGAGCGAGTTCAGCGCACCAAATTATTAACAGCTACTACGTTACGGATACTACCGGCAAAAGCGGCGACAACTTCGGCGCACAGCCGCTTACCTTAGCCGAATACCGAAACCCCTTTGAAACCGACGGTTGGGGTTGGGAGTTTGCTTCAAGAGATAACTGGCGTATTACACAAAGCACAGGTCAACTGATATCCGCCGCCAACCCCGTTGCATACGTGTACGATTACAATGCAACAAACGGGGAATTTCTTTTCCCCGACGGAACAGACACGCGCGCATTTCAGCACGAAGACACGCCCGTAAGAATTTCCTACCACGCAGATTTTGATAACTATTATTACGCATACACCTTATCGGGAGAGAAAGGAAAACACTTTTTAAACTATTCTGAGGTTGCATTCGGCACAAGAGGGCAAATAGTCCCTGGTCTATTTTATATACATATTACTTAACGCCTAACACTGCTAGCGGCTACTTTTTTCATATAGTAGGACAGTTTCGCATATACAAGTTAGTATCAAGCGTATACAAACAACTAAAACTACGGCCGCTAAACCCCGCAAGGTTTTTAAATTCCGCATTTCTCCGCTGTTTGTGCTTTTAGCGGCGGTATTGCTGTATTTCGGCTACTGGTTAGAGCTTTCGGGCTATTTTGCCGCGCTGATTTTGCACGAATTTGCGCACGCACAAGCGGCAAAGCGGCGCGGCTATATACTAGGCGCAATGAAGCTTATGCCGTATGGGGCAAACCTAAAAGTAGATTTCGATTCCGCCTCCTTGCGCGACGAAATTGCTATCGCGCTGGCAGGCCCTGCACTCAACCTTATTTTAGCGGTTTTTTCGGTAGCGGTTTGGTGGCTTGCGCCCGTAACGTATATCTACACCGAAATGTTTGTATACGCAAACCTCTTTACCGCCGTATTAAATCTGCTGCCCGTGTTTCCGCTAGACGGAGGTCGCATAGTTTTGGCGGCGTTTTCGGCGCGCTTTAAACGCCAATCCGTATACAAATACATGCGCATAACAGGCTTTATTGCGGCAGGCATTTTTGCCGCGCTGTTTTTTTTCACGTTTTATTCCTCCGCCAACCTTTCACTGGCAGTCATGGCGGTATTCTTTTTTTTATCCACCCTTATTCCCGACAAACATTCCAAATACAGGAGGCTGTATTCTATGGCGTATCGAAGCGAAAAGGTTAAAAAAGGCATGGCGGTTAAAGAAATTG
The DNA here is from genome assembly GCA_009777485.1 of Bacillota bacterium. Taxonomy (GTDB): domain Bacteria; phylum Bacillota; class Clostridia; order Christensenellales; family Pumilibacteraceae; genus WRAP01. Next base: position 45,717 of record WRLT01000007.1, on the reverse strand, counting down.
TTATCAGCGGCGAGGCAGAGCTTTTAACGCTGATGCGTATGCTTAACGCCAACTATTTTTACCGCTTTACCGTAGTAGACGGCGGCATGAACATCATCGGCAGCGTAAATGAATTAGAGCTAGAAACCCTCGCGGCAAAGCACGGCGCAACGCATAAGGTAGGCACGCTTGTAAAAAAACCGTAAGCGTTTTAGTTGACTTAAACCATAAAAAATGCTACCCTTACCCTATGGAAAGCAAAGACGATACAACACAGCTTTACCTTAGTAAACGGTTCAAAATAGGAGGCGGAAAGTTATGAAAAAGAATACCCTATTTAGTTTATTAGCAGTTACCCTTGTTTGCGCCGCGCTTTTGGGCGGCTGTTTTCCCGATAGCGATACCGAATTGCCTGAGCGGAGCGTATATGTATCGTATCAGGGCTATTTTGACGCATTTTCGCATAATCATGAAAGCTTTCGGATAAGAGAAGGGCAATCTGAAACGCTAGAAATTACTACCATTCCGCGCGACAGAGAGGGCTTTTTGTTTGCGGGCTGGTCGCTAACGGAGGACGGCAGCGAAATTGTTACTTCCATAACCCTAACTCCTTTAGAGCAGCACGGCGACTGGTACTATCTGTATGCGGTTTTTTATATCGACACCACTACGGTTGCCTCCGCCACTTTTTCGCATTTTTTTGACATCGAAACCAGATTGTTTACCTCTCCCTCAGGGAATAATTTAACGTACAGGGGCAGCGCAACCGTAGCCCCCAAAGAGGGCGCGGTAATCCCCGAAAGCATAACCCAAATTACGGTTAGGGTGCATTTTGAAATGCAGTTTGTTGTAGCGTACCAATCCGCGATTTTAGAGTTTACTTTATTAAAAGAGGACAATTTTTCCATATATCATGCAAGAGATTTTTTCACCGTTTCTAACCAATACAACAACACCAACTATTCACAACGCATCCAAGTAATGTCGGTTTTGAAAATTGACAACTGACAACTTACAATTGTATTGAAAATCACGAAGTACAAATTACGGCTAAAATAAAATTTAATTAAATAAATAGCAATAATTCGTCAGTTGTAAATTGTAAATTGTCAATAATAAATTGCACTTGCAATTTTGTAGAATTGTCAGTATCCCAAAAAGGCTTGTAAAAGCCTTTTTTTTATGCTATACTGTTAGGTGGTGAAGATTGAGCAAATTTTAAGCAAAGCCGTTTCGCCTGCGCGGTATGCAGGCGGCGAGTTTAATGTATACCCGCATAAAAAGGACGCCGCCTTGCAATTTTTGCTATGCTTTCCCGACGCATACGAAATCGGCATGAGCAGCTTAGGGCTTAAAATTTTGTACGGACTACTTAACGAGCGCGCCGACACCTCATGCGAATTATGCTTTGCGCCGCTGCCCGACATGGGCGAACTGATGCAAAAAAATAATATAGAGCTATTTTCCTTATCTACCCGCAAGCCCGCCAAGCAATTTGACATAATCGGATTCAGCCTTTCCTACGAACTATGCTACACCAACATTCCGTACATGCTGCACCTTGCACGCATTCCGCTGTACGCCGAAAAGCGCGGCGAGGATTTTCCTATACTGTTAGCAGGCGGCGTATGCACGGTAAACCCCGCGCCTTTCGCGCCGTTTTTTGATATTATCGCAATCGGCGACGGCGAGGAGGTTTTAGCCGAGCTTGCCGACACCTACACCGCCAACAAAAAGGCGGGCGGCAGTAAACGGACCTTTTTAGAAAAAGCGGCAAAAATTAAGGGGATATACGTGCCTAACATCGGCGTCAAGCAGGGCGTTATACAACGCGCCGTAGTAGAGGATTTAGATAACGCATTCTATCCCGTAAAAGTGCCTGTCGCCAACACAGAGGCTGTACATAACCGCGCCATGCTAGAATTATTTCGCGGCTGCGCGCGCGGCTGCCGTTTTTGTCAGGCAAGCTTTATATCGCGCCCCGTGCGGCACAGAAGCCCGCAAAAATTACTTACCCTTGCGCAAGGCTTAATCCGCGAAACGGGCTACGAGGAAATGTCGCTTTCCGCACTGTCGGCGTGCGATTACCCGCACCTAAGCGAATTATTGCAAGGGCTTAAACCGCTTGTACAAAAAGCGGGCGTAAGGCTTTCGTTGCCCAGTACACGCGTAGACAGCTTTAAAATCAGCCTTTCCGACTACGCTATGCGAAAAGCTAGCCTTACCTTTGCGCCCGAGGCAGGCACGCAAAGATTACGCGATATTATCAAAAAAAACATCAGCGAGGAGGATATTTTATCTGCCGCCGCTGCCGCATTTAAGCAAGGCTATACCGCCGTAAAGCTGTACTTTATGATAGGATTGCCTTACGAAACCGAACAAGACACCGACGGAATCGCCGAACTGGTTAAAAAAATTAAATCGCTGTATAAACAGCACGCAAGCAACCGTAAGCCGCTAAAATTAAGCGTATCGGCGTCTACGTTTGTGCCTAAGCCCTTTACGCCGTTTCAGTGGGAAAAGCAAATCCCGCACGCCGAAATTCTGCGCATTCAAGCCAAACTTAAAAACGCCTTAAAGCCGCTAGGCGTTAAGCTGTCGGCGCATAACGCGGGCGCGTCAAAAATCGAGGCGCTACTGGCACGGGGCGGTCAAAATTTGGCGGCAGTAATCGAGGACGTATACAGCGGCGGAGGCAAATTTGACGGTTGGACAGAATACTTTGATTACGCGCGTTGGCAAAACAGTTTGGCGAAATTCAACCTAGACGCAGAAACCGCCACAGGCGAAATACCTGCCGCCAATCCGCTTGCGTGGGATAACATAAACGTAGGCATAACCAAAGACTTTCTGCAAAAAGAATTAGCGCGGGCGAGGGCAGTACTATGATAGTGTGTAAATTTACCAAACTGCACGCCGCGCGCTATATGCCGCACCTAGACGTTATGCGCACCCTAACTATGGCGCTGCGCCGCACGGGGCTAAGCATAGCGTATTCAGACGGCTTTAATCCGCACCCCCTAATTTATTTCGCACCGCCCACGCCCGTCGGCACCGCATCAGAATGCGAATATTTTGCCGCCGCAACACCCGAGCCCCCCGAAGCCTTTTTAAAAAAGCTAAATACTTCCTTGCCGCACGGCATACAAATCTTGCAATCCGCTTTTGCCGCCGCTAACCCCAACCTTGCCGCAGCTTGCGGGGCAGCACAATACGAAATCGCTTTTGAAAAGCCTGTTGCCTTACCCCTAAAAGAAATGCTGTCCGCAAAAGAATTTGAAATCAGCTACCTGCAAAACGGCGTGCCGATAACCAAACAAGTGCGCGAGCTTATTTTAGACGCTTTCGGCAGCGGCAAAACCTACCGCCTTACGCTGGCATGCGGAAATAAAAATCTCCGTGCGGATAGGCTTATCGCATTTTTACTGCGCAATAACCCCGCGCCGCCGTATTTCACCGTTACCAAAAAACGCTTATTCACCGCCAACCTAACCGACTTTGACACCCTGTTTTTTAACGACTCACCCAAAAAGGAAACGCATGAAAAAAAGTAAAATCATCATCGACACACAGCCCGAAATGTCCGCCGTTTCGCTAATAGAGGAGGGCGTTTTAAACGAGTACTACATCGAGTACGGGCACACCGAGCTTTTAACGGGCAACATCTACAAGGGGCGCGTAGTCAACGTATTATCGGGGCTGCAAAGCGCGTTTGTAGACATCGGGCGCGAAAAAAACGGCTTTTTATTTGCTGCCGAAACACTGGAAGACCGTCAAGAAATTTTTGGCGAGGGCTTGCCGCAACGCCTTAACGTAAAAGAGGGCGAAACCGTCATGGTACAGGTTACCAAAGAAGAAACCGAAAACAAGGGTGCGCGGCTTTCGTGCTACGTTTCGCTGCCTGGCCGTCTTTTGGTATACCTGCCGCAACTAAACTTTTTAGGCGTTTCCAACAAAATATCCGAACCCTCCGTGCGCGAAAGGCTAAGCGGATGGATAGAAAAAATCAAAACCCCGCAAGAGGGATTTATCGCGCGTACCTGCGCGGCAAGCTGCACGAAAAAAGAATTATTAGACGAGGCTAAACAGCTTAAAGCCTTGTATGAAAGCATACAAGAACGCTTTTCACAAGCCGACGACCCCTGCCAAATTCACTCAGAGGGCAACCTACTGGTGCGCACCGTGCGCGACATGCTGCGCGCGGGCGTAGAATCGGTGATATGTTCTAACCCCGAAACCGCACTAAGCCTGCGCGGCGAGCTGCAAAGCAAGGGCTGGCAGTTTGCCGATGCCGTGCGCCATTTTGAAAGCGGCTACGATATTATAGACGAGTTCGGCATTTCCCGCGCAGTAGATAAGCTGTTAGAAAAAAAGGTAGAGCTGCAAAACGGCGGTTCGCTGATAATCGAGCGCACCGAAGCCCTAACCGCCATAGACGTAAACACCGCCAAATTTAAAGCTGCCGAAAGCCACGAAGAAACGGTGTTTTTAGTAAACGCCGAAGCCGCAAAAGAAATTGCGCGGCAAATCCGTCTGCGTAACATCGGCGGCATCATTGTAGTAGATTTTATCGATATGCAATCGCCCCAAAACCGAGAAAAAATTGTAGAGCTATTGCGCAGCGAGGTTTCCTCCGACCGCATAAAAACGCGCGTACTGGATATGACGGGCTTAGGGCTTGTAGAATTAACGCGCAAAAAAATCGGCTTAGAGCTTGTCTCCTTTTTATTAGAGCCGTGCCCGCATTGCAAAGGCGGCGAGCAAACGCACTCCGCGCTGTGGGTTGCACGCAAAATAAAAGCCGCCCTAAAAAGGCTGTTTACAGACCAAAAATGTTCAAGCGCACTGGTAACGTGCGCGCCTAACGTACTAAACGCCGTATTCGCGCACCGATTTTTCGCCGCCGATTGCGAAACCGTTTGGCGCGAAAAACGCATATACATGATTCCTAATCACGGCATAAAGCCGCATATTTTTTCGGTGTCGGGCAGCAACGCCGTAAGCCTGAATCTGCCCAACGACGCTAAACTGCTGTATTAACACCAACGGAGTGTCTTAACCATGAAGTACATCAACAAAGAATACGGATTTGCATTCCGCCCGCCCTTTAACGATAAGTTCTACGAAGAAAAAAGGGAAGGGCCGCCGCTTACGGACGCTAATTTTCCCGGCCGTTGTATTTTTGGCGCGGGATACGATTTCAGCGCGGTAAACGGCGCGGTATTAATAGGAAAAAACGGTTCTGCATGGGGCATTAAGGTAACGTGCCTTGCAGGAAATAAATGGTTAGATAACGATTACTTTATGCACAACCTCAGCGCGTCCTCCGCCAACACCGCAGATTCTTCCTTTGCGCGCTTTGCGGGCGGGCCGCTTATAGCCAAATGGGTGCGCATGTCCGCACACAGCGCCGCGCTTAAAGTTTCTACGCGCAAAAAACGGCTGCGCATGCGCGTGATTTTTTATCCGTGCTATAATTTCGCGGGCGAGCTTTCCATAGACGGCGCGGTAGTAAAAGGGCGCAGCCCGCACATCGGCATAATCGGGGGCACTATCGCGCTAACCGATAACGGTTCGGTTTTCGAGGGGCGAAAGCTAGCGGTTTGCGATTCCGTCCCGCAGCGCGAATATTTTTACGCGCAAAGCTACCAAACGCCCTCCGACAGCGCAAACGGCGCGTTTAACGAGGCGATTATGGAGTTTATGTTAGACGAAAACCAATCCGAAATATACATTTTTGCAAGCTTAGGCGACGAAACACTCTTCGAAACACCCATTCCGCGCCTAGATAAAATTGCGGGGCAAATCGAAACGGCAGAGCTGCGCTGCGGCGTAGATAAAACGATGGGAACAGGGCTTTTAGGCGCGCCCGCCGAACGTATGCTTAACGCCGTTTTATGGTCTAGAATATACTATCCGTATCTGCTAACCGAAATCTACGCGCCCGCGCGCCCGCAGCTAACCAAACACTTTGATTTGCGCGGCACGCAAGAAAACTGCGGTGCGCTGCTAGGCAGCCTAACCGATTGCGAAACGGCGGCGCGACAGCTTAAATTTACCATTCAAGATAAAATCATGGCCTTGCTTACCGCATGGACAATTCTTGCAAAATGCACCGATAAAACCTTACTGCTGCCGTACTACCGTCAAGTAAGCAAGCTGTATCCGCCGCTAGCCGAGCTTGTGTGCAGCACAAGCGCAGAAAACAACGAAATCGCCTACAAATGGGAGGATTCGCCGCTAAAAAACGAAGGCGCGGGCTTAGCACTGTTCAGCTTAGACCTGTCTTGTTTAAAGGCACTGGCATTTGATATTTTAGAGCGCATGTGCTTACTGCTTGACCTGCCCGACCGCACAAAGTACGAAAGCGCAAAAAAAGAAATGCTGCGCTTAATCAACCAAATGTTTTGGGACGAAAAACGCAAAATATACGCAAATTGCACGGTAACGGGCGAGTTTTCTAAAAGCATAGGCGCAACAAGCTTTTACCCGCTTATTTGCGGTGCGGTTGACACAGCCGAAAAGTTAAGCGGACTTATGGAAAGCCTGTCAGACCCCAAAAAATTCCGCACCGAATTTTTAATTCCCACTCTTTGCGCAGACGATGCCGAATTCGGAAAACGCGGAAAGCCCAACCACAAGCGCGAGCGCAGCGCGCCGTTTTTAGCGTTTCGCGGCAGTATTGTACCGTATGTAAATTACCTCATTTATCAAGGCTTAGTCCGCTACGGACTAGACGAGGCAGCGGGCGCGCTTGCTGCAAGCGCGGCGCAATTATGGGCAAACGATAACGAAAATAACGCACTGGAAAACTACGCGTTTTATCTGCCTAACGGCAAAAAAAATGTTGGGCGCGAACATCTGTGCAACAGCGGCGGTTTGCTGGCTATGCTAGGCATCTGCGAGCTTTTAGACGTAGAATACTTCCGCGCCGACCTAAAAACCTCCGCGCTGCGCTTTGGTACGTTTGTAGAGGGCAGCCATTCACTTACCAACATAAAGCTTGCGGGGCAATCGTACAGCATAGAGGTGTCAGACCACGCAACCATACTGCTTTGCGGCAACGCGCCGCTGTTTAGGGGAGAGGGCGGACGCTTTAAGGTGCGCAACTTTTTAGAAACGCGCACAGGGTTTGAGTTTATGATAGACGCGCGCAGCCCGATAACCATAAATTTAAACTCTGTAAAATCCACGCGCCCCATGAAATACTATTTAATTGTCCCGCAAGGAAAGTTTTCGGTAACGGCAGAAAACGGGGAAGTCAAAGTAAATAAAATTCCGCAAGAGACATAACCCTTGCGGAACTTCCGTTTAGTACAAGACAAAATTCGCACCTTCAAGAAAATTTTAGGAAATTATTTTAGCACCCAAGAACTAAACCTTTCAAATCCGTTACAAATTTACTTTATAAATACTAGCTTTGCCTTGTAAGCTTAGATTGTGCCAAAAAACAAATTATTATGCAGATTAATTAATAAAAACCGATTCTCTAAGTAAAATAGATGTTGGTTTATATAAATATATCTACGCTTGACGGCATAGTAAAAGTTTGCTATACTTACGATGCATGGGGTAACCACACCGTTACGTGTTTGCCCATTCAAGTTAAATAATTATACTCTTTGAATATCCGGATCTAAACTATAACAATAAAATTAGGTAAAAATAGGAGTATGTTTATGGCAATTTTTAAAAAGAAAAAAGAAAAGCCCAAGAAAAAGTACACTGATTTTAAAGAGTATATGTTGGGCAAAATAGAGTTTTTCAAGGATTATAAATATAACTATCAGGAATTGATGGCTATACCGGCATACCAAGGTGTTGTTGTTGAAGTAACTTCCTTTGAGAAGCAGAATATTTTAATTGAATTTATTCATGAGATAAGAGATCGTGAAGTGAATTTGAGAATATCTCAAGAAAAAGTGGAAACAGTTTACATATCCCTTGGATCGTGCGTTGATAAAGAAGATCAGTATGACACAAGGGAAATTAAGCAAGCGATGAATGATTTATCAAAGGTGCGTTACAAAACGCGCTATGCAAATGATTTGTGGGATATTGATGATCAAATAGACGCATACATGGAGTTTCTCTTAAAAAACAAAATCATTTTTTAGTAGCTTCAAATTAAGTTGATTATTGTGCGAGGAAAATAAAATGAATATCAAGAAACTAGAAAAAGCTAAAGAAATTTTTACTTTATATTACGGCGATGAATATGTTATGCAAAGAAACGGAGGGTATTCTGAATATATAAAATTCAGAATACCAAAAGAAATAGAGCAAACTTGGCGTGAGGAACAAAAAACTAGAATCAAGTCCGAGTTATCCTGCGCTATTCCGTCGAAATTTCTTTCGCTAGTAAACGAGTATGAGTTATATGTAAAAGGTCTTGGCAATGGTGACGATTTTATTATAGGTTATCTTTATGATAATTATTTGAGATTTGATAGTTTTACAAATTTAAATTCATGTGAAATTATCAAAGGCCATAGGCGGGTATGGGAAGACTCTTCGCAAAAAAAAATTGTGGCTATTTTAAATCATATTTTATCTAGTAATTTAGTTATTCATGAATGTTATAAAGCGCCTTTATTTCATGGTTTTGATTTTTCCGAAACTGCTTTAAAAGAAAGGGCACAAAAAGTATTGAACGAAATAATGTAAACTGTTTAAACACATTTATGGAGAATTTATGGAAAGCTTACAATTAAAAAAAGCAATTTTTAATCCAACGGAAATTGTTTTATTAAAGAAAAAAGGCAATATTACCATTCATGTTGATGAAATAGAATGGATTTATTATAGAAAACCGACTCTATTAAATTGGTTGTTTGCAACTTGGTTTCCCGGAGTTTTTAATATCTTTTTGAAAAATGAGCATGGAGGTAAATGGTTCGCACTAAGAATCAAATACAAAGATTTTTGTAAGCTACCGGGTGTTTATCAAGAAATGGCTAATAGCAGTACACTTTACGCACAATGAAATAGTTTTCGGTCTTGTAAATGGAATAATTGGGAGGTTTTAATGTTTTTCTTTAATAATCCAATGGAATCAATTGATGTGCTTAAAGCTGTAAATACTTGCTTAATACTTTCAAGTGTAGTATTCTATTCTTTTTTGTTACAAGTTTTTGCCAAAGCAAGTAGCTTAAGGGCAAAGAAATGCTTGGAAAGGTCGAAATTAACGAACGCAGGATTTATGTTTTCACTGCCAAAACCAACATTGATTATAAAAAAACACAAGCGTGCGCTTTTAGTTGTTTTTTTGGTTATGGTGCTGATGGCATTAGCAGTGCTATTTCAAGAACTTGAGGATGCATTGGTTTATTTATTTTTAGTGATTTATATCTTTGTGTTTTTTGCGCAATTCGTGCTTTTATTTTTCGCACTAAGATTTAGAAAAAATGTTAAAAAAGAACAAGTAGAAGTTGATGAACAATCGCATAAGAAATCCTATTAAGATAGGGGCGCCCAAAATGGCGGGTTTGCATAAAGTGGTTTATCACGCAGTAGGATACTTTTAGGAGACAAAAATGTTAAAAATAATCAATGTTGTTGAAGAAGACTTAAGCGCGGAAGTGATAGTTGATTCTTATGTTCCGATTAGTGTGAAATTTGCAGAAAATCCTTTTTTTGCATATTGTTATTGCTTTTTTCAGAGTGAAAATGATTCACTTATAGAAATCAAGATTAATTCAAAAACACTACGGATATCTGAAATAATTATAGTAAACATTAATACGTTTTCAGTTTTAGAAAACAGAGATTGTTTTGATTATCCGAAACAGAAAGGAAACCCTTTGATTGATGTTGAATACTTACAGGCAAGATGTCAGTTTGATATTCAGGATAAGGAAAAAATTTATGCTCGATTAAAAAACAATTTTGCGCTTAAATATGACAAGGGCAAAGTTTACATTTTATTAGAGAGTCAAAAACCACCGATAAAAATAATTTCGATGCCGAATGTAGAATTATTATTAAATGTGGATGACGAAATTGTTGGTTTAACATTTTTCGATTTAACGGTTGTACAAAAGAGGACTTTTGAAGAATATATCAAGTCAAAGTCTTAATTTTACATCATTAAGATAGTTGGCAGTGATGGCAACTTTTCATAAAATATCACGTAAAGGAGCAAGTGTATGGAAAGAGTGGATGTTGAAAAGCTATTCGAGTTTCTTGTAAAAGATTATGGATTGAAATACAGTTTTCAAAGATTTGAGAATTGTTTTGATGGAGGTTGGCTTGTTGATACTTATAGCTATTATAACGAAAAAGGTTGTTTTACCATATCTAATGTGTGTCAACGCGGAGAATGGGATCATTATTATGCTGACCGGTTTAGTGAAAATTGGGAAAGTTTAAAACAGAGTTTATTTGGATTCTGTTGAAAAAGAAACATGGAATGCTACTGTCCAAGCTATGCATAAGATTACAGACAAGTTTCGTTATAAAATATTCACTAAGGCAGGTTTTTGTGCAAAACAAAAAGCACAGAGGTTGTTCCATGAAACATTAGTGAAAGTAATTAAAATCCAAATTGAAAAGCAAGGTTCTTTTTATGGACTTAAAGTTTGAACTATGCAATTCCAAAGACATAAAGGAGCTAGGGAAATAAAATGAATACCAAAAAAATTGAAAAGGCAAAAAAAATTTTCATTTCAAACTATGGAGATGAATATAGTATGCAAAGAAACGGGGACTATTTTGATTATAAAAAATATAATATATCAAAAGAAACCGAACAGCTTTGGCGCGAAGAACAAAAAAATGAAATTAAAATTAAATTACCGATAGAACCGAATCCGATTAAAGTCACATCTTTGATCAGAACATTTGAGCATTATGTTAAAGAGTCGGATTATAATGATACTTTTGCGGTTGAATATCTTTATGAGCGTTATTTAAAGCTTGATACGGTTACTAATTTAGAGTCATGCGAAGCAATCTATAGACATAGACGAATTTGGGATTTGTCTTTGCGCGAAAAATTAGCCGTTGTTTTAAAGCATATTTTAACCGGTGATTTGAAAATTTTCGAATGTTATAAAACGCCTTTATATCATGATGATTTTTCCGAAGCTGCTTTAAAAGAAAGGGCACAAAAACTATTAAACGAAATAATGTAAACTAATTAACAACCCCAAAAACAATTCAAGAAGCGAAAAACCTAATAGATGATTACATTGAATTTTATAACTTTGAAAGAATACAATTAAAACACAAAGCAACGCCGTTTGAAATCCGGCAACAAAAAATTTCTCTCACAGGCTAGCCTGTGAGAGAAATACAAACAAGATTCATTTAACCATAGCGTCTTTTTAATTAACTGTCTACTAAACAGGGTTCACACTATAAAGTAGACCGCTTTTTTAATTTTTTAATACATTCCACCCATGCCGCCCATTCCGCCGCCACCGGGCATCGGGGGTTCGGGTTCGGGTAAATCCGCTACTACGCTTTCGGTAGTTAATAATATACCCGCAACGCTTGCCGCGTTTTGCAACGCCGAACGCGTTACCTTAGTAGGGTCTATAATGCCTTTTTTAACAATGTCGGTATATTCTCCGCGCAAGGCATCGTATCCGTAGTTAGGATTTTTACCGCTGCCGCTAAGCACCGTGTTTACCACCACCGCGCCGTCCGTACCCGCATTTTCGGCAATTTGTTTCAAAGGGGCCTCTAACGCCTTTAACACAATTTCCGCGCCCGTCTTTGCATCGCCCGATAGGGTAGCAATATGCGCCTTAATCGCAGGAATCGCGCCCAGCAACGCAACGCCGCCGCCCGGAACCATACCTTCCTCTACGCCCGCGCGGGTAGCCGCCAAAGCGTCTTCTATGCGCAGTTTCTTTTCTTTCATTTCAATTTCGGTTGCCGCGCCCACGTTAATTACGGCTACACCGCCCGCAAGCTTAGCTAAGCGTTCTGCAAGCTTTTCTTTATCGTAATCCGAAGTAGTAATTTCCATTTGCGCTTTAATGGCCTTAATACGCGCCTTAATATCGTCCGCTTTGCCCGCGCCCTCCACTACGGTAGTGTTATCCTTATCTACCTTAATCATTTTGGCTTTACCTAGCGCGTTAAGCTTTACGTTTTTAAATTCAAGCCCCATTTCGTCCGAAATTACCTGACCGCCCGTTAAAATCGCAATGTCGGCAAGCATTTCCTTTCTGCGGTCTCCAAAGCCGGGAGCCTTAACCGCTACGCAGTTAAACGTGCCGCGCAGCTTGTTTACCACCAACGTAGCCAACGCCTCTTGTTCAAAATCGTCCGCGATAATCAACAGCTTTGCACCTGCGGCAACAACCTGTTCCAACACGGGCAGAATTTCTTGAATGGTAGAAATCTTTTTATCGGTAATTAAAAGCAGGGGATTTTCCAACACCGCTTCCATTTTTTCGGGGTTCGTTACCATATAGGGCGAAGTATATCCGCGGTCGAACTGCATACCCTCTACCAACGTAAGGTTGGTTTCCATGTTTTTGCTTTCTTCCACCGTAATTACGCCGTCTTTGCCTACCTTTTCCATAGCTTGCGCTACCAAAGTGCCCACTTCTACATCGCCTGCGGAAATTGCCGCCACGTTTTTAATGGATTCGTTGGTATTTACAGGCTTAGAAACCGATTGCAAATGCTTAACCGCAACCTCTGCAGCAGAGGCGATACCGCCCTTTAAAATTATCGGATTTCCGCCCGCCGCCACGTTTTTAAGGCCTTCTTTTATAATCGCCTGCGCCAACACTACGGCAGTCGTCGTGCCGTCGCCAACCACGTCGTTGGTTTTGGTGCTGGCTTCCTTTAAAACCTGCGCGCCCAAATTTTCAAACGCGTCCTCTAACTCAATTTCTTTGGCGATGGTTACGCCGTCGTTGGTAATCAGGGGAGAGCCGTATTTTTTAGCAAGCACTACGTTTCTGCCCTTAGGGCCTAACGTAATTTTAACCGTGTTGGCTAAAATGTTTACGCCCGCCTCTAATGCCTTTCTTGCCTCTTCTCCTGTTTTGATTTGCTTTGCCATTGTTTTTTAAACTCCTATTAAATTATAAATTTTTATACTTATTTGGTTGAAACAATCGCCAAAATGTCGTTTTGGCGCAGTATGGTAACTTCTTTGCCGTCAATCTTAAATTCGCTGCCTGCATACTTAGAATACAGCACCATGTCGCCGGCCTTTACCTGCATTTTAACCTCTTTGCCGTCTACCATGCCGCCAGGCCCCACCGAAAGGACTTTTGCCATTTGCGGTTTTTCTTGGTCTTTTGCCAATAAAACAATACCGCTTTTGGTTTTTTCCTCTACGTCTGCCGCCTCTACCACGACTCTGTCGAACAAGGGTGTAATTTTCATAACCTTAAATTCCTCCTAACTTTGTTTTATTTTTTTTCATACGGTTAATATCATAACGCAATTTATATTTTTTGGCAAGTACTTTTCGATACATTTTTAGGTTTTTTATAAGTTTTTGCAAATTCTTCTTAGGCAGATTGATTGGTAACCGCTTTCAGCTTGTTGACAAATAAAACTAAAACCGCTATAATAAGAGGTATGAACGTAGGAACCGAAAAATGGGACGCACGTTTTATGGACGTTGCAGCCTTAGTCGCCGAATGGTCTAGTTGTATCCGCGAGGGAAGACAAGTCGGCTGTGTGATTACAAAAAACAAGCGCGTTTTAACAACGGGCTACAACGGCGCGTCCAGCGGCATAAAAACCTGTGCCGAACGCGGCGGTTGTTTGCGGCAAATTGAAAATATCCCCTCCGGTAAACAGCACGAATACTGCTACGCCGCGCACGCCGAACAAAACGCGCTGATTCAAGCCGCGCGCTTAGGCGTTTCGGTAGAGGGCGCAACGCTGTACTGCACACACCGCCCGTGCGCGATTTGCGCAAAACTAATTATCAACGCGGGCATTGCACGCGTGGTATACCGATACGATTATCCCGATGATTTTGCCTCACGCATGCTAGCGGAGGCGGGCATATCCACCTACCAATTTAACGGAGAAACCTAACCTATGTTGTGCGACGAATGTAAATCGCGTGCCGCAAGTTTCCATTCGGTTACCAAAACCGCCGACGGAACTCTAATCAAGCGTAATCTATGCGATATATGCCGTGCGGCGTTATCGGGTACGCCCGTGCCCGTATTTTCCGCGCTTTCGGGATTACTTGCAAATTTTCCCGCACTGTTTTCCGCCGCCCCCAAACGGCGCGCAGAAATCGTGTGCAGCGCGTGCGGCATAAGTTCTAAAACCTTTTTTGATACAGGTTATTTAGGCTGCGGCCAATGCTATACAGATTTTGCCGAGCTGCTAACGCCCGTTATAGAAAAGCTGCAATACGGCACACAGCATAAAGGAAAATCGCCTCATACTGCGGCTACGGCCGAAAGCAGCACACAAACCGAATACGAGCGTTTAGTAGCCGAGTTAGCACACGCGGTAGAAACCGAAAATTTTGAGGAGGCGGCAGTTTTGCGCGACCGTATGCGCGCACTAAAAAGCGACGTTTAAACCCGAATTAAAATGACCATCAAAGAAATCAAAACCGAATACCGCAGGCTGTTTCGGTGGCACGGGCATAATGCCGCCGAAAACATCAAAGCGCAGGACGCACAAAATGCGCACGACTTTCTGCTGCAAAGCCTGTCGTACATAGATTTTGTGTTAGACGATATAGACGAAATTTTTGATTTAATCGATGCGTTTTTAGAAATGAACGATACCGCCGCGCTACGCATACTTTTAGACGCGGGCTTTCCTATCAATACGGTAAACAGCCGTTTCGAAACCGTTTTCACCAAAGACTATACGCGTTTTTACGAAAAATTAGATTTTATAAAGCTTGCTAAAAGCTACGGGGCGGATTTTTCGCTTACAACAAGCCGCAACCATAACCTATACAGTATCGCACTAGACAAAGGCTTTCCCGACAATAAAAAATCCAACTCGCAAGAAATTTTTGCTTATCTGCTAAGCCTGCCCGAAGCGGCAGTGCAAATATACGCGCCGTTCGGAGACGATAAAGTAACCGCCGGCGGCGTAGACGGCAAAATGCTGTTTCATATCGCCGTTCTGCGCGAAAAAAGGGCAGAGGCAGAAATGCTGCTAAACGCAGGCTTTGCCGTCGATACCCCCTACACTTACAAAAAATATTCCTCCGCATTGCGCCGCGATTTGTACATAACGCAAAACGCGCTGCACATCGCTTGTCTAAGAGAATCCGTAGATATGGTTGCGTTTTTATTAAAAAATGGGGCAGATGCCAATCAGCCCAATTCAGACGGCGCGTACCCTTTGCATTTGGCGGCACAAAGCGAAAACCGTTCAGGCAAAGTTCCCGCAAATGCCCGCGCCGAAATCTTTAACCTTCTTATTCAGCACGGCGCGGATATCGAGGCAAAATATTACGGCCAAACCGTACTGTACTGTGCGTTGCGCGGCCGCGCAAACGACTACTACGGCAGAGGCTTTCACCACAGCAGCGCGCCCAAGCTGATAGAATTAGGCGCAAACATTCACACAACAGACGACTGCGGCACGGCAATCATTCATTTATCTGCCCAATCGGGCGATTTTGAATGGTTTCGCACGTGCGTTAAAAGCGGCGCGGATATCAACCTAAAAAACCCGCAAGGCGAAACGCCGTTGCTTATAGCGTGCGCAAGCGGAAAAAACACCGACAAAATCATCACGGCGCTTATTCGCGCGGGCGCAGATTTAACCGCGTCTAACCAAAAAGGCGAAACAGCGGTAGACCTATTAACCAAAAAGGGCAATGCCGCAATGCTAGAAATCTTATTACGGCATATGCCGACGTAAAAAGGGAGAGTATACTATATGGAAAACGCACTAATCAACGCATGCAAAAACAATCAGCTTAGCGTAATCCGCGTACTGCTGGCACGCAATCCAAACGTAAATTATTCGGACGATTTGGGCAAAACCGCGCTGCACTACTGCGCCGAAAACGGCAATTTAGACGCACTGCGCGAGTTAGTGTGCTTAGGCGCGGACGCATCGCGCATAGATAACACCGCCGCAACGGTTTTGCACTGCGCCGTAAAATCCGCCAATAAAGAGGTGTTAAAATTTATTTTATCGCTTACCAACATCGGTTTAAATCATAAAGATAAAAACGGGCTTACCGCGCTGCATACCGCCGCAACACTGGGCAAACGCAACATGGCAGAGCTGCTTATTTTGGCAGGCGCGCAGGATTTACCCGACAATAAAGGTAAAACCGCATTAGATACCGCCAGCGCAAAAGGCTTTACCGCTATAGTAGAAATGCTGCTAGGCGGCACATCCGCCGCAACAAATTCCGTACCCGCGCCAGTATCCGCGCCCGTACCCGTATCCGCACCCGTATCCGCCGTTGTATTTCCCGCCGCCGCGCCTCCCGCTAAAAGCGCAGACAGCGCGTATAAATTACTCCGCTGTACACAGTGCGGTAGCCAAGAGGTAGAACTGCGCGAGGGCTACCGCGCCTGCACCCATTGCGGCGCGCGGTTCGTCTCCGATTTAACACCGCCGACCGCGCCGCCCGCACCCGAAACAAAAGCCGAAGAAACACCCCTTAAAAAACGTAGACGCAAATAAAAGGAAAATACGTAAAAATGCAGAAAAAAGAAAAAGAATTTATCGTTTCCTCACGGGTAAGACTTGCCAGAAACGCGGCGGGCTTACCTTTTCCGCGTTTATTAAAACCCGAAATCGCACACGGCGTAACTAAGGACGTATATTCCGCGCTGCAAAAAAAAGGCGGTTTCACCTTATACAACATGGCGCGTCTTAGCGCGTTAGACGGCCAAGTCATGAAAGAAAAGCACCTCATCAGCCAAGATTTACTGCGCAACAAGCAATCGGGCGCAGTCATTATCAACGAAGCCGAAACCATTTCGGTTATGGTCAACGAGGAAGACCACGTGCGCATTCAATGTATTTTAGGCGGCTGTAATTTTTGGGAAGCGTACAAAATTGCCAATTTAATAGACGACGATATTGCTAAAAAACTGCGCTACGCATACCATCCGCAGCTAGGCTATCTAACTGCTTGCCCGACTAATTTGGGCACGGGCATACGCGTTTCCGCCATGATGTTTTTGCCGGGTCTGTCTATCAACAACAGCCTAGAAGCCAACATGCGCGCCATTTCGCGGCTTAATATGGATATACGCGGCGTATACGGCGAGGGCAGCGAGTCGTCGGGCTATTTGTATCAAATCTCTAACGAGCGCACGTTAGGCATGAGCGAGCGCGAAATTATCAACGCGGTAGAAATGAGTATCGGGCACATCGAAGACGCCGAAACCGAGGCGCGCAAAGTATTATACAGCAGCGGCGGCGCACTGTTAAAAGATAAAATTCTGCGGGCGTGGGGTGTTTTAACCAACGCATACCGCTTAGAAAGCGCAGAGTTTATGCAGCTTATCGCCCTAGTTAAGCTAGGCGTATATTACGGCTACATCAAAATAAAAAACAAAGAACGCTTAGAAAAAATTATTGTAGACGTTTGCCCCGCATCGCTTCAAACCCTATGCAGCCAAGAGCTTGCGCCGCAGGATAGAGATATTGTCCGCGCAAGCTACGTTGCTAAAACCTTAAAGCAGCTTGCAGAAAACGTTTAATAAATCAACCCGACTTCAACCCAACACACGGAGGTAAAAAATTATGCAGTTTCCCGTATCAGAAGATTTAAACGCAGCAATTAACCGCGCAAAGAGCGCGGCAGAACGCTTTTCTAATCCCGAAATAGGCACCGAACACATTTTGTACGGCCTATGCGCCGCCAAAGAAGGGCTTGCTGCGGGGCTTTTAGCGGAGGCAGGCGTAGAAACAGAGGGCTTTGAGGCATACTTTAAGCAAAGCGCGCACGCGGATTTAGCGGGCGGCCCGGATTTCACCGACCGCGTAAAGCAGTTGTTTGTAGCCGCTTACCGCCTTTCGCAAGGCTTAGGCGACATTAAAATCAGCACCGAACACGTGCTGTATTGTTTGCTGATAGATAAAACCAGTATGGCGTATTACATTTTAGCCAACATCTATAAGGCAAATATCCCGTCCTTATTGCAAAAACTGCAAGAGCTGTACGAATCCGATGTCGGCAAGCACGGCAGCGGCGCAAAATCCGATTCCGCCTCATCGCTGCCCGCACAGCTAAACGATTTGGGCGTAGACATCACGCGCAAGGTAATCGAGCATAAAACCGACCCCATTATCGGCCGCGAGGACGAAATTGCCCGCATTATCCAAATCCTTTGCCGCAAAACCAAAAACAACCCCGTACTAATCGGCGAGCCCGGCGTAGGCAAAACTGCCGTAATTGAGGGCTTAGCAAAAGCAATCAACGACAATAAAGTGCCAGAGCTTTTGCGCGGCAAAATCGTCTATGCGTTAGATATCGGTTCGTTAGTCGCAGGCACAAAATATCGCGGCGCGTTAGAAGAAAAATTAAAAACCGCTATCGACATCATCAAAAAGCAAGGCAATATAATTGTATTTATAGACGAGCTGCATACGCTTGCACAAGCAGGCAGTAAAGAGGGCGAGGTCAGCCCCGCAGACATCTTAAAGCCGTATTTAGCGCGCGGCGAGCTGCAAACCATCGGCGCGACCACCACAGACGAATACAAAAAATACATCGAAAAGGATAAAGCGTTAGAACGCAGATTTCAGCCCATCGTAGTTAATCCGCCCTCCGTAGAGGCAACGGTGCAAATCTTAAAGGGCATTCGCGAAAATTACGAGGCGTTTCATAAGGTGCGCATAAGCGACGAAGCGTTAGAGGCGGCGGCAAATCTTTCCGACCGCTACATCGCAGACCGCTTTCTGCCCGATAAAGCCATAGACCTGATTGACGAGGCTATGAGCCGCGCCAAAGTAAACCGCAACACCACGCCGCTTGATTTAAAAGAGCACGAAGAAGCCCTCAAAGCGTTAGAGCAAGCCAAAAAAGACGCGGTTAAGCACGAAGACTACCGTAAAGCCACCGAGCTGCGCGACCAATGCGCCGCGCTTTCTAAAAAAATAGACGATTTAAAGCTTTTTTGGAGTCAAAGCGCCGAGCGCGACAACGAACCGATATCGCCCGAGGATATCGCAGAAATTGTATCTAAATGGACGCGTATTCCCGTAACCCGTCTTACCGAAACCGAAACCCAGCGGCTGCTGCGCCTAGAAGAGGTGTTGCATAAACGCGTAATCGGGCAAGATGCGGCGGTTGTTGCGGTTGCCAAAGCGGTGCGCCGCGCACGTGCGGGTTTAAAAGACGCAGGCCGTCCCGTTGGCACCTTTATGTTTTTAGGGCCGACAGGCGTAGGCAAAACCGAGCTTACCAAAGCCCTAAGCGAGGCTTTATTCGACGACGAAAACGCCGTAGTGCGCTTAGATATGTCCGAATATATGGAAAGCCATTCCGTGTCCAAACTAATCGGCGCGCCTCCCGGATACGTCGGGTTCGAGGAAGGCGGTCAGCTTACCGAGCAGGTACGCCGCCGCCCGTATTCGGTGGTACTGTTTGACGAAATCGAAAAAGCGCACCCCGACGTTACCAACGCGCTTTTGCAAATCATGGACGACGGACGGCTTACCGACGCGCAGGGTAGGGTAGTCAGCTTTAAAAACACCGTAATTATCATGACCAGCAACGTAGGAGCGGGCGAATTAAAAAAGCAAAAAAGCTTAGGCTTTTCCGATAAAGGCGCGGATGCAGACGAACAGCGCACCGAAGCCGTGTTAAACGATGCGCTAAGACGCGCCTTTAAACCCGAATTTTTAAACCGCATAGACGTGATTTGCACGTTCCGCCATCTAACCAAGCCCGAAATCGGGCAAATTGCCGACATCATGCTGCAAAAGGTTGCAAAAAACCTTACGCAACGCCAAATCACACTGCACGTTACCGATGCTGCCAAGCAATGGTTAGTGGATAAAGGCTACGACCCCGAATACGGCGCGCGCCCTCTCCGCCGCGTCATTCAAACGTATATAGAGGACAATATAGCCGAAGCCCTACTAACCGGCGCAGTCAAAGACGCCACCACCGCAACCGCAACCATAAAAAACAACGAAATCATCATTCAATAGTCTTAAAATAGAGAAGTCGACTTTCAGCAATGGAAAATGGAAAATGGATAATGGAAAATGTCGGCTAATAATTTAAAAAAACAGACCACAAAAAAATTCCCCTCTTTGAGGGGTGGACGCGAAGCGGACGGGGTGGAAAGAAAACCCTATCCCCCAATCAGACAAGGTAGAAAGCAAAAATCCCCCCTAAGTTAGTGTTATAAAAAGCAACCTTTAAAAAATTCCCCTCTATGATTGTTTTGCGGAAAAGACCGTTAAAAAATTCCCCTCTTTGAGGGGTGCCCCGTTAGGGGCGGGGTGGAAAGAAAAGCTAGCCCCCCAATTAGACAAGGTAGAAAGAAAAACCCTATCCCCCCAATCAGACAGGATGAAAAAAAGTCATAAAACCCCGCCTTTTTGAATATATAGTTGTAGCAGCTTGTCCCGATTGCTGTATATAGTATGCAAAAATTAAATTTACTAAAAATTTACTAACTTTTCTAAGGCAAAACCCTAGTAAAACGCTTGATTTTTTATTAAATTTTAGGTACAATAATACACAAGTACAAATCTAAGGGTATAGGAATGAAGCGCGAGGAAGAAAGCGAAAAATTAGAAAAAGTCTTAGACATGCTAAGAACCGCGCAAGAAAACAACGCACCTAAACAAGCGCAGCAGCAAAAAGCCGAAAGTAAAGCAGAGCCGCCGCAAGGCGGTGCAGCCGAACAATCAAACGGCGCGTTCTTTTACGGAGGCAGCGTAAACGATTGCAAGGCACAGGTTTTAGAGGCAATCGAAAGCGGCAAGCTAGTTTTGGACCCTTACGCGGAGGAACGAAAAAAAATAATCCGCCCGCGCATAACCCAAAAAGAAATATGGCTTGTGTGGTTTTTGCCCGTTGCGCTGCTTACCGCCGCAATCGTAGCCAACGCCTATTTCACGCCGCTGCGGTGGCTGAAAATCCATTTATACGTCATACTGCCCGTTGTTTTTTTATTCTTTTTTATCGGCCCGCACACCATCTTTTTTATCCGTTTGTACCAACGATTTGCGCGCGATATGCTGCGCATGAGCTGCCGCTTTACGCCTACCTGTTCGCAGTATATGATACTCGCTATCAAAAAGTACGGATGGCGGCGCGGCGTGCTTAAAGGCATTAAGCGTCTGGCAAGATGCAAGTACCCTAACGGCGGCGAGGATTACCCGTAAAAGCCGCAAATTCCTTAGTAAAATGTATAAGCATTCTCTCTGGCTTATCTTTTTTTAAAAACTACTTAAAAAATCACAGGAGGACCACCATGACTGAATTCAAAACCGTTGCATTGCCCCAAGTTGTCGCTAAATTAAACATTAAAGACATGCTGACGGGCAAAATCACGCACGACACCGCGAAAAAAGTTTTAACACCTATTTCGGTAGTTATCGAAGGCGAAGCAAGAGGCGGCTGGAAATTCCACAGCTTCAACGAAATCGAAGTTTTGGGTAAACCCGGCTGTATCGGTTCGCTATTCGGCGCAAAGCCCCGCAAAGCCCCCTTTGTTCTGTTAGTTTTCGAAAAAGAAAGCTAAAAACCGTTTTTAGCCTCCTTTCCAAGTGTTTGAACAGAGAGATTAAAACATTTGGAAAGGAGTGCTTTTAAGGGGCTTGACAAGCATGGTATAATAGAAATATAGGGCCTTAAAATTCCCCTCTAAAACAGATACAAAACAGATACAAAACAGATACAATTTTACACCCAATAAGGAGAAACTACTATGTCATCAGAATACGGAAAATGTACTACCTGCGGCGCGGCATTAAACATGAATACGCACCAAGAGCGTATACAATGTATGTATTGCGGCAACTGGAACGAAACGCAAAAAGCGGTTCAAAAAGTTCAAGTCGACGGAATTGCCACCTTTGATACGCATATGTTAGCGGCACAGCAAGCCATCGAGTTTGATAACGACTTTGATAAAGCGCGCAAAAAATACCGCGAGGCATTAGAATTAAAGCCTAGCGACTACCGCGTATTCGGCGGATTATTTCAATGCGAATTAGTAGCCCTAAAATACTACAAGCAGCGCAACGGCTACGTTAAAGTGCCGGGCGACCTCAACCAGTGCATAGACGACGCCATACAGCGGTGGGGCAAACGCGCGCACGACCTTGCGCCCGATGACAGCAAAGAATACTACGCCCAAAAAATCGAAGAAGCCAACCAATTAAAGGGCGGCAAGGGCGGCGGCAAAAAGAAAGGCTGCTATATCGCCACTGCCGTGTACGGTTCGTATAATTGCCCGCAGGTTTACACCTTGCGCCGCTACCGCGACCAGCAGCTTGCCTCCACGCGGCGCGGAAGGCTGTTTATAAAGCTTTACTATGCGTTCAGCCCGCTATTAATTAAGCTGTTCGGAAAAACAACATGGTTTAATAACTTTTGGAAAAAACGCTTAGATAAAAAGGTTGCCAAACTGCAAGACAAAGGCGTTTCCGACACCCCTTATAACGATTAAATAGTTTTTCAGCACCAATCTATTTTAAAAAAAGTAAGGCGGCCGTCTTACTTTTTTTTTAAAATAATTTCATTTACCCCCGTTGCACTATTTTACTTTTTTGTACGATTGTGATACAATATTTTTAAAGGAGTAAAAAACATGAAAATCGAATTTATAGCAAAGAACTACGAGGCGAAAGAAAAGCTTAAAGAACTGTACACCAAAAAAATCGCGCGGTTGGATAAATTCTTCCACGACGACATTAAAATTAAAGTAATGCTTAAAAAATCGGGTGAAAATTTCACAACCGAGCTTACTATTCTGCTAGACGGAATTATCCTGCGTACAGAAGTTTCGGGCGACAACATGTTCGAAAACATCGATATTGCATTACCTAAATTAGAAAAGCAAATTATCAAACACCGCGCCAAAATCACGGACAAAAGTAAAAAAGTCAGCATAAAAGAATTAGAGCAAAGCTTTATACCCGAACTGCACGGAGCCTCCTCCAACAAAAACGGCGTGGTGCGTTCTAAAACGTATCAGCTTACCCCTATGCAAACAGAAGACGCAATTAGCGAGCTTGAACTGGTAGGGCATAGCTTTTTCGTGTTTTTAAACAAGCTTACCAATGCCGTAAACATCGTATACAAACGTTTCGACGGCGGCTACGGCTTAATTGAAACCGTTGTATAAATGGAAAATAGATAATGTCGGCTTTCAACAATGGAGAATGGAAAATGGAGAATGTCGGCTAAGAATTTAAAAATAATAGCCGCAAAAAAATTCCCCTCCGTGAAGTATTAAGGAAATTAACCGTTAAAAAATTCCCCTCTTGAGGGGTGGCTGCGTAGCAGACGGGGTGGAAAGAAAGCCCAGTCTTCCAATCAGACGGGGTGGAAAGAAAACCCCAGCCCCCCAATCAGACGAGATGAAAAAAACAAAATTAAAAAAAATCTTTGCCCTAAGAGGTGTTTACAAAATATATGCAACTAAAATTCGATTACAACAATATCATGCAATACGCAATCGGCGTTCAAGGCGTTAAAGACGCCGAAATCGCCGCGGATATGCCTTTAATGCAAAAAGCGTTTGACGAGGTTATGTCTGCGGGCGGAAACGGCTGGCAAGAGTGGATGCGTCTGCCCGATACTTCCGACGCAGAATTAACTTCTATCTTGCAAGATTGCGAAAGTATCCGCAAAAAAGCCGAAAGCTTAGTAGTTTTAGGAATAGGCGGTTCTGCCTTAGGGCCGCTATCCGTTTTAAACGCGCTGTTGCATCTGCGCCACAATGAGCTGCCCGCCAAAAAGCGTGCCGCGCCTAAATTCTATATCGAGGATAATATAGACCCCGAGCGCATGCGCGCACTGTTTGACGTTATAGACCTTAATACCGCATATTTTAACGTAATCACCAAAAGCGGCGAAACCAGCGAAACACTAGCGCAATTTTTAATTATATACGACGCGCTTAAAAAAGCGTTAGGCAAAAAAGAGGCTAAAAAGCGCATTTTGGTTACTACCACTATCGGCAAAGGCACGCTGTATAACATCGCGCAAAAAGAGGGCTTTAAAATCTTCGGTATCGGAAACGGAGTAGGCGGCAGATTTTCGGTATTTTCCGCCGTCGGATTAGTTCCGTTTGCTATATTAGGCGTAGATATCCGCGCATTGCTTGCAGGCGCGCGCGCTATGGCAGCCGCATGCAAAAATCCCGCCCCGCAAAAAAACCCCGCACTCATTACGGCGTATCTGCAAGTTAAAAGCATGCAAAAGGGGCGCAACATCAGCGTAATGATGCCGTACTCAGACGCCTTAAAATACATGGCGGATTTTTACTGTCAGCTTTGGGGCGAATCGTTAGGTAAAGCCGCAGACAAAACGGGCAAACAAGTCTTTACAGGGCAAACACCCACTAAGGCGGTAGGCGTTACCGACCAGCACAGCCAAATTCAGCTGTACACCGAAGGGCCGTTTGATAAAGTGGTTACGTTTATCGGCGTAGATAATTTCAGAAATGTCCAACCTATCGCGTCCGACCCCGATATAGACGGTTGCGGATTTTTAAAGGGTCAAACGCTTAACGACTTATTAAAATTTGAAAAACGCGCAACACGTTTCGCTCTGCAAAAAGCCCTCCGCGCAAATTTTACTATAACACTGCCCGAAATTAACGCGCACACGGTAGGCGAACTGCTGCAATACTTTATGCTTCAAACGGCGTTTGCGGGCGCGCTTTTAAACATAGACGCATACAATCAACCCGGCGTAGAAGAAGGAAAAATCGCAACATTTGCACTGCTAGGTCGCACAGGATACGAACAAAAGCTAGAAGAATTACAGCAAAATCTTAAAAGCGCAGATTATTTAATAGAGCAATAAACCCAATCGTTCACACTATATACACACTTTTTTAAAAAATTCGGGGATTTATACAAAAAAACCGCACCAATATTTAATAATTTGTTCATAATTTTTCGTAAAAACCCTTGTCAAGCGCGACTTTGTATGCTATACTTATAGTGTATAAGTGTACGTCTACTTACGCGCACCGTTTAACATGAGACTAGGAATTTCGACAAATTCATTTTTCAACCGTATCAATACGGAATCAACCTTCGATATTATCCGCCAAATGCGGATAGACATGGCGGAGGTTTATCTTACCACGTTTTCCGAATACGAGCAAAAGTTTTTAGATGTGATTGTACCCAGACGCGGCAATATTGCGGTGCATTCGGTTCATCCAGAGGGCAGTCAGTTCGAGCCTGAATTATTTTCTACCAACGCGCGTATTCGCGCCGACGCGGAGATTTTTTTTAGAAAGGTTTGTTATTCGGCGCGGATGTTAGGTGCACCGTTTTATATTTTTCACGGCCCTGTCCGCTTAAAGAAAACCGAATACGAGTTTGATTTTGTGCGCTTAGGCGACCGCGTAAATCAGCTGTGCGAAATTGCACGCAGCTACGGCGTGCGGCTTGCCTACGAAAACGTATTTTACGGCTACGGAAACACCCCCGACTATTTTAAGCAGCTGCTGCGCCAATGCCCAAACTTACTTGCGGTATTAGATACGCGCCACGCGCTGTTAGCGGGCATAGAGCCGATTAAATTTTTAGAAGCAATGGAAGGCAAAATCTGCACCATTCATTTATGCGACATTAAAAAAGACAGCGACAGCGCACTGCCGGGCGAGGGCAAATATAATTTTGAAAAGTTTTTCAACGAAGCAAATAAAGCGCGCGTAAACGCATCGGTAATTTTAGAGCCGTCCAGCCGCGACTACAAAGACGTCAATCAACTTAAAACCTGCTACGACTACCTAAACGCCCTAATCATCCGTTCCAGAACCTAATAAAAGCCTGTTAAGGAATTGCTAGAAGTGTCCTTTCGGTTCTTTTTGTCTTATTTCGCGCTAATTTTCCTTGCCGTACCGCTAGTACGTCTGCGTCAAAACCGCTTCAAATAAAACAAAAATCTCCCGAAAATACATCTCTATCCATTCTTTAACAGGCTTTTTTATATCGCCCAAACACCGCAAAAAAATTCCCCCTCATAATTCATAGATTTTACTTGATTTTCTCTGTAAAACAGTGTATAATAAAACTATGATACACTTAGAGGTGAGCATAGCAAGCAAGCAAGCAAGCAAGCAAGCAAGCAAGCAAGCAAGCAAGCAAGCAAGCAAGCAAGCAAGCAAGCAAGCAAGCAAGCAAGCAAGCAATTTTTAGTTAATCGTCCTAATCACAATTTTATAGGTCAAATTTTGCCGTAGCCGTGTTTTTTTTGCACCTGCGGCTTTTTACTATGTACCCAAAATAAAATACCGACATACAAGGAGAAAAAAAAGATGTGTTTTAAAAAATCTATTTATTCGGTTACGCGCAATACGGGCGTAAAGCTTAAAGAGGGCGAAGAAACCTCTAACTGGGTTCAAAATGCGTTGGTTGCCGTGTTTAATCCGCCCGAAAAGAAATTTTCGGTAGTAGCCGAGCCGCCGTGGCAAGTGGTGCATCTAAAAAACGGTGCCGTATGCGATACATGGACAGGCAAAAAAAAGGATATTGTCGACAAAGACAAAAACCTCAATCGGGTTATTTTTGTGAATATCAAAAAGCCTTGCCAAACCTCCTGGGGTACTCCCGACAAAATGGAATACCCCGATACAGACACTAAACGGATTGTATCGATAGGCGCTAACGGCATAATCGCTTTTAGAATTTCAAACAGCGAAAAATTTATCGAAACCGTTTTGGGCACCCGCACAAGCTACCTAGTAGAAGACCTGCGCGAAGAAATGATAGCTAAACTGCTTAGCGAGTTTAAAGACCACTTTATAGACAGTATCTTAACTAACGGCTTGCGTTACGAAGACCTAGACATGATGACAAAACCCATTGCCGATGAAATGCTGCCCAAATTAAACGCCAGCTTTGCCAAATACGGCGTTCACGTAGAGGAATTTATTATCAACGAAATTGTCAAGCCTGCCGAATTAAAAGAACGCACCACCAAAAAGCTAGACAGGCGAGACGCACACCAAGACGAATTGCAAGAGAGCGATTACGAGTTAGAGGTTTTGGCAAAACGCGCACAAGTACAAAAGCAACGCCAAGAAATGGATATGAGCGGCGCAATCCACCAATTAGACAAAGCAAGATTAGCGGGCAAAACTGCCGCAGAGATAGAGCGCATGGGCTATGACGACGCCAAAGGCGCGTCCTACAAAGAAATCCGCGAAATGGACAGAGAGGATATAAAGGTAGCGGGCAAGGCTGCGGCAAGGGTTGCCGAATCTCTTAAAGTTAAAGAGCCGACTATCATAGTCAAAAACGATGCTGCCAATACGGGGCTGTGTCCGAATTGCAACGCTGTCGTAACCGCTAGCCAAATCTTTTGCCCGACTTGCAAAAAAAAGGTTTGTATAAAAAGGAAACGGTAAACAAATGAGCGAGCTAGAAATTAAACACCTAAAATGCGATACCTGCGGCGGGGCACTGCAACATATCAACGACAACCAATACCGTTGCGCGGCTTGTCGGGGTATCCGCTATGTGCAAAACTATTCTAATAAAGAAATCGCGCTGATTCAGCAAGCCGATATCTGCCGCACCGAGCACATGCGCTACGATGAGGCAATAGAGGGCTACGAGGCCGCGCTTAGGATAAACCCCAATAACATCAGCGCGCACTGGGGCATGTTTTTAGCCGAGTACGGCATCGAATACGTAAAGGATATAGACGGTCTATACAAGCCCACGTTTCACAGATTATCCCGTAACAGTGTACTTTCAAACCGCAACTTGCTAGAAGCTGTGGATTTATCTTACGGCAACGAAAAAAACAAATACATAGCCGACGCCGAGTTAATCGAAAAACTCCGCGTGCAGGCACTTAGCATTGCGGATAAAAATGAGCCGTTTGATATTTTTATTTGCTACAAAAAAACGTTAGTAGATAATCCTAACGCCTTAACCCGCGAGGCAGCATGGGCGCAAGACTACTACAATGAGTTTACGGCTATGGGCTTAAAAGTATTTTTTGCCGATAAAAGCCTTGCGCACGCAGCAATTTCGGGGTACGAGCCTGTTATTTTTAACGCACTGCATACGGCAAAATTTATGCTGATTTTAGCATCTAACGAAAAGCATTTAAATTCTGCATGGGTATACAACGAGTGGTCTAGATTTTTGCGCCGCAAAAAAAACGACCCCTCTATCAATTTTACGGTAGTGTATGAACATCTAGAGCCGTATAATCTGCCAAGAGTGCTGCAAGCCTGCCAAGCCTTAAACCATAACAAGCCCTCTTGCTACGAAGACTTAAAAAAGCAAATCGCCTCAACCGTCGCCCAAGCAGACAGCCTAAAACACAAAATAAAGCTTAACACCGTAGACATTAAGGGCGGCGAGGTTGCCAAACGCGCGTCTTTGGTTCAGGTTAACCAAATAGAGCGCGTAAGCTTAGGTACTTATACCATAGGCGCGGTTAGCGTTTCAGACGAGCAGCGCATTAAAGAAGCCAAAGACGCGCTTGCAAACGGGCATTTTAAGTTTGCGCTAGAAATTATCCAAGACGAGCTTTTACCTGCGCAAAAAAACAATTACGAGGTGCTGTTTTTAAAATTACAAGCAGAAAAACAAACAAAATCGGAGGAGCTTTTTTACGCAGATATTGCTAATTTTTCGGATATACAAGCTATAGATACGCTGCTTGCGTGTTCGCCTAAAGCTTTTGCAGAAGACTTTATTACCAAATGGATAGAGGCATTGTGCAGATATAGTGTAGTTGCGCCGTACATAAACAGTCTAGAATACCTAGTTAAATTTGATGTTCCTAGTCGCGGCATGCTTATAAGCGAGGCAAAGAAATTTGCGATAGAAACCCTAGATACAACCTTAATCAAAATGGTAGAGCGGTGCTTTGATGCACAAGATGTGGATTTATTTATAGATTTTTATTTCCGAATAGCGCAAGGCTTGCAAAATAAAAACAGTAATAATTCAGCGGCAGAATATTATAACAAGGTTTTAGCTATCGACTGCGGACATACAGAAAGCCTGTTTGCGTTATTTACACATAAATATTTCAATCAAAATACTTTAAACCCCGAAGCACATGCCGAGTTTGAACATATATGTAAATACGCAACCATACCTCAACGCGAACAATATTTAGATAGATTCATAGATAAGCTTATACAACAGTATTCAGATATATTCATAGATACGCTTAGACCCTATTGCGAAAACGATAAAAAACTTTTTGAAGAGGAGATTGATTATTATATATCGCTGTACCGCGCAAATTCGAAAAACCAAAAAAACGCGCTAAAAAGAATTTATAAAAAAATGCAAGCCTACGGCTTTTGGGGCTTAGCCGAAAAATACTGCGCAATACATATTACGTTAGATGAAACTAATGAAAATTTGTATTTTAACCTTTTACAAATAAAACTGCACTGCTTTACAGATAAAGGCCTTGCATTTGTTAAACAGCCTAAAATCCGTTCTACCGACGAATACCGAATGGCGCAAAAACTAGCGTCAGAACATCAAAATAAAGCCTTACTTAATACGCTTACTGCGTTAAGCACCGCGCAGTACGAAAACATAGAAAAAGGCATAGCCCAAGACATACAGCCCGAAAAAAACAAAAGGGCACTAACCAAAGAAGACGGCCACCACAGAATTCCATACGGCACGGAAATTATCAAAGATTATGAGTTTGATAGTAACACAAAAATAACCTCCATCGAAATCCCCAATTCGGTAACGACTATCGGGGAAAGTGCGTTTCAAGGTTGCACAAGCTTAACCTCTATCACTATCCCCAATTCGGTAACGACTATCGGGAAAGGTGCGTTTTATGGTTGCCAAAACCTAACCTCTATAACCTTACCTTTTACAGGAAACACCCTAAACGGAACAAACAATGCGCTTTTCGGATTTATTTTCAGGGCAAGTATTTTTAATGATTATATTAATGAGTCAATACCATCCTCACTTAAAACGGTAGTTATCACAGGCGGCAATAGTATCGGGGATTTTGTGTTTTCGAATTGCAGAAACTTAACCTCCATCGAAATCCCCAATTCGGTAACGAAAATCGGGAATTATGCGTTTAAGAATTGCAGTGACTTAACCTCTATCACAATCCCCGATTCGGTAACGGGTATCGGGGAGGGGGCGTTTATCGGTTGGGGAAAACATCAAATCATTTTTGTACACAAAAAGAACTCCAAAAAATGGTTTTATAAAGACTGGTATAGTTGGACAAAAGGCTGCAAAGCCAAAATCAAATATAAAAAATAACCCCCGCAAAAAAATTTTCCATTCTCCATTCTCCATTTTCCATTATATCAACCCCCTCTATATTTGAACATTTTAAGAATAAATCAAGAATAAATCTAAAAGTTTTCATAAAAAAACGAAAAAATATTAAAAAAATTTTAAAAAATTTTAAAATAGTGGTGAAAAACGCTTGACAAGGTGTGAAATTCTTGTTAAGATGTAAGTGATTTATGAACATTTTATTAAAAAACATTCATAAATCACCGCTATATGTGGTAAGGGTAACCTAGCAAACTACTTTCATTCGGTATGACGGACTTCTCCTCCCCGTCATGCTGGTGAGAGTTTTATTAAGAAGGGCGGTGGAAGTTAAATTACTTTCGCCGTTTTTTCATGCGTTAAAAAGTTGCAAAAAATTAAATTATGTAGTATTATTAAAATACGTTAAGCAATTTTTGCAAATAATAATGTATTCGGAAAAATTTTTTTAGGAGAAAACCAAATTATGAAAAAGAAGATTATTGTTTTTATTATGCTGCTGCCTTTGCTTGCGGGTTTATTTTCGTTTGCCGCATGCAGCGAAGAAACCATTACCGTAACCTTCCGCGGGAATAAGCCGCTTACCGCACTGCCGAACAGCGAGCCGCAAAACATCCCTGCGCAAATTTCTAACATCCGCGAGGGCAGCAAAATCGCCGAGCCTACTAAGCCTACCTTAACCGAACATATATTTTTAGGTTGGTTCCGCGAGGCAGCAGGCACTAACGAATGGATTTTCGATACCGATGTAGTAACCGAAAGCATCGCGCTTTTTGCCAAATGGGAGCGAATTCAACGCTATACCGTAACGTGGCAGTCCTCTACGCAAGGCGTACAGCAGCCGTTGCCGCCCGGCGTATTTGTTATGAATATGCCCTCAACCCTTACCAACATCGATAGAGATAGTAAGATTAACAGCCCCGCTTCAACTCCGACCCTTGCAGGCTATACGTTTGGCGGCTGGTACAAAGAAAACACGCTGCAAACCCTATGGGATTTTAGCGAGGACACTGTTACCGAAAACATTATTTTGTACGCAAAATGGACCGAAAACGCCGCCGCCCGCTTTACCGTTAGCTTTAACGAAAACAAGCCCGACGGCGCAATTGCAGAAGTTGCAAATATGCCCGATAATATTACCGACCTTAGATTAGGCGATATTTTTGCCCAACCCGATAAAATTCCTACGTTAGACGGCTACACCTTTGGCGGCTGGTACCGAACAGAAGATGCGCATGACGGCGAGGAGTGGGATTTTATAGAAGGCGAAGTATTCGGCGATATGACGCTGTACGCAAAGTGGACAGAAATCATTTTATACAGCGTTACGTATTCGGCTAACGAGCCGCTAGACGAAAACGACCCTACCGAACCCGTAGGCGAGGCAACGAATATGCCCGCTGATATCGCGGACTTTGCGGGCGGCTTGCTTACTAAGCCTGCCGACCCCGAATTAATCGGCTACGTTTTTGGCGGCTGGTACGCCGATGCAGACTGGGAAGCGGGAGTTTTGTGGGATTTTGATACGGCTTTGGTAGATGCTGATTTAATTCTGTACGCACGTTGGGTAGACGTTGCGGATACTTTCAGCGTAACATTTATAGCTAACGAGCCCGCAGGCACGGCAACGGATATGCCTGCCGATATTCCGCACTTTATCGGCGGCCGCCTAAGCGAGCCTACCGCACCCGAATTAGACGGCTACGTTTTTGACGGCTGGTACACCGATGCAGACTGGGAAGCGGGAGAGGAATGGGACTTTAATGTAGACGAGGTTGACGCTAACGTAACTTTATACGCAAAATGGATTTTAGAAGATTAATGCTAAAGTAAAATAGTTGACAAAGCACAGCCGCAAAACATATACTAAAAATAAAAAATACGGTTGCAGGTACACACAATGGTAAAAACGGTTTCAAAAAATAAAGCACCCGTAGTTTGCGCGGGAAACGAAAAGCTTTTAGAGGCGGCAAAAGCTGATGTATCAGAATTGCCCGCATTATACGGCAACACGCTAAACGGCTTTAACGAAGAGCAGGTAGACGAGGCGCGTTCGGAGTACGGCAAAAACATCATGGCGCACCGCAAAAAGGATTCGTGGTTCAAACGCCTTTTTCATGCGTTTGTAAACCCTTTTACCGTTGTGCTGTTTATCATGGCACTAATTATGGTGCTAACCGAAATAGTTTTTACAGGCGATGAGCCTGCCGACCCGATGGGTACGATTATTATCATGCTTATGGTAACGGTTAGCGGCATCACGCGCTTTGTTCAAGAATCGCGTTCGGGCAACGCCGCCGAACGGCTTAAAGCTATGATTAAAACTACCACCTGCGTGCAGCGCGTCAACGAAGAGGGCGTAACCGAAAAGTTGGAAATCCCGCTAGAAGAGGTGGTTGTAGGCGACATTATTCATTTAGCGGCGGGCGACATGCTTCCTGCGGACGTGCGCATACTTTCGTCAAAAGACTTATTCGTGCGCGAATCCTCCTTAACGGGCGAAAGTCTTCCCGTAGAAAAGTTTTCCTCCGCACTGCAATTCGAGCATAAAAACTCTATTCAGCTAAACAACCTTGCCTTTACGGGCAGTAACGTAATTTCAGGTTCGGCTATCGCACTGGCTATCGCCATCGGCGGCGATACGCATTTAGGTTCGTTAGCTACGCGCCTTACCTTAAAGAAAACCAAAACCAATTTCGAAAAAGGCGTAGCGTCGGTTTCGTGGCTGCTGATAGGCTTTATGGCGATTATGCTGCCCGTAGTTTTTTTGGCGGTCGGCATTATGCAAAACGCGTGGCTGCAAGCACTGATGTTCGGCTTAGCGGTAGCGGTAGGCCTTACGCCCGAAATGCTGCCCATGATTGTAACCGCAGGGCTTGCCAAAGGCGCGGTTAAGCTTAGCAAGAAAAAAACTATCGTTAAAAATTTAAACTCTATACAAAACTTCGGCGCGATTGACCTGCTTTGTACCGATAAAACCGGCACGCTTACTGAGGATGAAATTGTCTTAGAAAAATATTTGGATATTCACGGCAAAGAAGATACGCGCATACTGCGCCACGCGCTTTTAAACAGCCACTTTCAAACGGGCATGAAAAACTTAATGGACGTAGCCATTTTAAAGCACCTTAAAGACGCGGGCATGGATGATTTAATACAGCGTTACGTTAAGGTAGACGAAATTCCGTTCGACTTTGTGCGCCGCCGCATGAGCGTTGTTATTCAAGACGCAACGGGAAAAACTCAGCTTATCACCAAAGGCGCAATCGAAGAAATGTTAGAGGTTTGTTCGTTTGCCGAGTATAACGGCGTCGTGCCGCTTACCGAACAAGTAAAGCGCGAAATTTTAAAAACCGTTGATAAACTAAATCTTGAAGGTATGCGCGTATTAGGCGTCGCGCAAAAAACCAATCCTGCTGCGGTTGGCGAGTTTTCGGTAAAAGACGAATCCGAAATGGTGCTAATCGGATACTTAGCGTTTTTAGATCCGCCGAAAGAATCCGCAAAGGCCGCTATCCGCGCCCTGCACGAGCACGGCGTAGAGGTTAAGGTATTAACGGGCGATAACGTAAACGTTACCGTATGTATCGCGGGTAAGGTGGGGCTGCCTAGTCATAAGGTGCTATTAGGCACCGATATCGAGGGCATGGAAGAGGAAGAGCTTAAAAAAGCGGTAGAAGAAACCAATATTTTTGCTAAGCTTTCGCCGCAGCAAAAGGTGCGCGTGGTTGCCGCCCTGCGTGATAACGGCCATGTGGTAGGCTTTTTGGGCGACGGCATAAACGACGCCGCCGCAATCCGCGAGGCGGACGTAGGCATATCGGTAGATACGGCCGTAGACATCGCCAAAGAATCCGCCGATATCATACTGCTAGAAAAAGATTTAATGGTATTAGAGCAGGGCATTATCGAGGGCAGAAAAACGTTTGCCAATATTATTAAGTACGTTAAAATGACGGCGTCGTCTAACTTCGGCAATATGTTTTCGGTATTATTCGCCGTGTTTTTTGTGCCGTTTTTGCCGATGCTGCCGATACAAATTTTAATGCTTAACCTCATATACGATATCTCATGCGTATCCGTTCCGTGGGACAACGTAGACCCCGAATATCTAAAAAGCCCAAAAAGTTGGGACGCGAAATCTATACGGAATTTTATGTTTTGGATAGGTCCGACAAGTTCGGTATTTGATATAACCACGTATTTAGTTTTATTCTATTGGATATGTCCTGCGGCAGTAGGCGCAAACGGCTTGCCGTTTAATCAGCTTACCACCGAACAGCAAACGCAATTTATCATGATATTTCAAGGCGGGTGGTTTATCGAATCACTGTGGTCGCAAACGCTGGTTATCCACCTGTTGCGCACGCCTAAAACGCCGTTTGTTAAATCCCGCGCCTCTTGGCCTGTTATCGGGCTTACTTCGGCAGGCATAGCGTTAGGAACCATTTTACCGTTCTTGCCTTACGTTTCAAACGAAATGCTAAAAATGTCTATGCCGTCGGACAATATGCTAGGCGCGTACTTCGGAATATTAGCAGCAACGATAGTCGGCTATATGCTGCTTACAACCCTCCTTAAAGCCCTATACGTCAAACGCTATAAAGAACTGCTATGAGCAAACCGTTTTTACCAAAGTCTTATTATAAAAAGCAAAATCGCAAGCCTAAATCAAAACTTTCCGCTTTCTTATGGGGATATGCTTTGTTTATTGTTGTAGGATTTAGTTTTGTAATAGTCGGTATTTTTGTGTATTGGCAGCAAAACACAATTCGGACAACCTGGCATTTACTTGAAGCAAAAGTAATCGGGCAGGAAATATACAGTGGAACTGCTTGGAGCGAGGATGGTAGCCGACGCTATTATGAGCATAGATATAAATACAAGTTTATATTGGACGGGCAAGAATATGAAGCTTGGTCAAGGCCGTATAGAGGCGGGGAATCCAAGTTTGCCATAAACGATACGGTAAAAACCTACGTAAACCCTAAAAATCCTTATGAATGTATTGACGAATATCACATGGGCTCTTGGGCATACATTCCTATTGTTGCGGGAGGTACCGCCATGATATTATTTATAGCACTCAGTATTAAAGAATGTAAGCGCGCAAAGCAGCAACCTAAAACAGACAACCCTTTTTAAAAATATGCCTACCTATTCAAGTTTTCGTATATATTAAAATACACTTTTTGCGTGTTGTTGTACACGGGGATAATAATCGGGCGCGGGGGCTGTTCGGGCGTTCCGGGCGTGGTTTGTCCTGTGTCTATGCCGTCGGAGGGCAGCTCTTGATAATTACCCGTGCCTTCGTCTACGCCGCTGCTTTTAAGGTAGAGATTATTAAACCACGCGGCGGCATTTGCTAAAAAGTCATTCAGCCATCCAAACGGGCCTTTATAATCGTTCCAAAATGTATTTATATTTTCTAGCTCTTTTATTACTTGTGCGGGAAAGGTTAGATGTGCGGCAAAGGATGCGTCGTTATTGTTACCGCGCCGCACCGCGTCAAACATCCACGAAATGGTGGATACATAGCCGCAATAACGCAAATATTCGTCGGCGGAGGTAAGCAGAATATAGCATGCCGTTAAGTCTGCGTCGCGTTCTAGCATAACGCCTTTCGTGTGCGCCAATTCATGCGCCATAGTGTAGGCGACCATTACAGAGGAAACCTGTGCAGGCAGGCCGTTTACCGTGGCTTCGCCAAACGGCAAAAACGCAATGCCCGCAATGTTGGTGTACATTAAAAACCAGCTGTTAGAAATAGATTTTGCGCGCGGCGTATACGTAAAAAAATACGGATTGCTGTCAAGCCGCTTAAACTCCTCCCGCAATTTGTTTGCCAACTGCGGTACGGTATAGGGCGAAACGGTGTTGCCGCTGTCGTTACGCGGCAGTTTTTCGGCTAATATATGAAAATCAGTGAAAAAATAATTGGCAATCCGCACCACCTCATCGTCGCGGTACACGGTTTCGGACATCGGCAAGTCAATAGGGGCGCGGTTGTAGGCGAATTGTGCGCACACCGTGTAGTAATTAAAAACTGCCAAAATCACAAGTAAAGTAACCGTTACGCTTTTTAAAAGCGGATACCAACGGCGTTTAAATAAGTGTCTAAACCATAAAATAACAACCTTAACAGCGTATAAAACCGTGCATAGGGTAACTACCTCTAAAATAGAAAAATTGCCCAGTGCCGAACTGATTCTTCCTGCCGTTGCTACAAACGCTTGCGAAATATGCACCGTAAACCATTCCGAAAAGCGCGTACTGAGTTTTAATAAATTCAGCACAATTAGCAATAAACCCAAGCACCCTAGCGCAATTGCACGCGAAATTAAAAACCGCTTGCGGTTGAGGGGCTTTTTTACCTTTGGCATACCGCAAAGCTGTTTAGGCCGCCGAGATATTAAAAATGCCGCATTTTTAATCAGCATACATAAAGTATACTATTCTTTTAACCAAAAAGCAATATTTTTTTAAAATTAGTATTATCTAAAAAAATTGCAAATGCTATGGTTATGCAAACGCCGGAAGAAATTTTAGCTACATTCGCAACGCCCGATATGGTGGTACGGCGTAATTTTACCGCTGCAGAAAAAAAGGGCAGTTTGTTATTCGCGCCTGACATGGTTGACGCTAAGGCAATCGGGCAGATTTTATTTGCGTTAGAGGGGCGAAATGACGAAATCCAAAACGCGGAGTCGCTTATCCGCCGCGTTATTTATACCGCCGAAGCCGCCGCCGAAACCAATATAGAGGCGGTTATTGCAGGAATTGTAGCGGGCGACTGTGCGATATGGATAGAGGGCTTAGACGAAATTGTACTGGCAAATGTGCGTATGCGCGAAAAACGCGGCGTAGCCGAACCGCAAAACGAAGCGGTAGTGCGCGGCCCGCGCGACGGCTTTACAGAGGATTTTAAAACCAATTTATCGCTGCTGCAAACGCGGCTTAAAAGCGCGCAGCTAGGCATTAAAAAGCTTAAAATAGGGCGCAATTCCAACACCAATGCGGCGGTAGTGTTTTTGGCTAACGTCGCCTCTCCAAAGGTTGTAGACGAGGTTATGCGCCGTTTGCAGTCCATAGACATCGACGCCGTATACGACAGCTATAATCTAGAAACATTTTTAGAGTACCGTCCGCGCTCTATTTTTAAGCAAGTCGGCTATACCGAACGCCCCGATTCGGCGGCGGCAAAAATATCGGAGGGCAGGGTAGCCGTAGTAGTAGAGGGCTCGCCCGTAGTTTTAACCGTCCCGTTTTTATTAGTAGAGGATTTTCACAGCGCGGAGGATTATTACCAACGCCCCGCGTATTCCACCTTTTTACGGTATTTAAGGCTGCTTGCGCTTGTCGCTGCCATTTTACTGCCCGGCTTATATGTAACGCTGTTAGAATTTAATTACGATTTATCGCCCTTGCGGTTTTTAGTAGCTATTATGAATGCCACTAAGGGTACGCCGTGGCCGCCGCTTGCCGAAATGCTGATTGTACTGCTATTGTTTGAAATTATCCGCGAATCGGCGATACGAATGCCGCGCATCGTAGGCATGGCAATGAGTATAGTCGGCGCGATAGTTTTAAGCGAAACGATTGTGCGGGCAGGAATTATCAGTTCGCCCTCCATACTCATCATCGCGGTAAGCTCGATTGCACTGTTTACCGTACCCAACCACATCGGTTCGTTTACGCTGCTGCGCTTGCTTTTTACCCTAGCAGGCGGCGTGTTCGGTCTGTACGGCTTGCTAATCGGGTCTGTATTTTTGGTGCACTATTTGGCAGGAATGGACAGCTACGGAACGCCGTACCTTGCGCCTTTCGCGCCGCTTATTAAACAGGATTTAGGCGATTCGCTTAACAAACGCCCCCTATTCGAGGCAAAAAAACGCCCGAAATCCATAAGGAACATCAATGCTACAAGACAATCCTAACAACTCCATATCCATTAAGCAGTTTGCGTTTTTGGCGTTTATTATAGGAATCGCGCCCAAGCTTTTTACGCTGCCGCTTATGATGTTAAAAACGGGCGGGCGGTACGCATGGCTGCCGCTTACGGTTTTTTTAGCGGCGGAACTTTTTTTATTCGGCATTATTTTGTTAGCGTTAAAGCTTAAACCCGATAAATCGTGCTTTCAAATTGCGCAAAATGCGGCGGGCAGCGCGGCATCGCGCATTATTTTCGGCATCTTAGCCGTATACCTTCTGCTAAAAACCGTACTGGCGGTTTCGGTGCTGCTTACGTTTATAAACGCGGATTTATTTGACGGTATGCCTGCATGGATAACGCTTGCGCCGCTTATCCTGCTTTTGGCGGTTTTCGGGGCTAAAACCCTGCGCGCTGTCGGACGCACGGCAGAAATCGTACTGTTTCCGTTTTTAGCCGCGCTATGCCTGCTTTTCTTTTTTGTCGGAAAAAACGTAAATTTAGTTCGGCTTTTGCCGCTTTGGGGAGATTCGGGCGGCGATTTAGCGGGTACATTTACGGCGTTTGCATTATTTTTCGGCGACGGAATCGCGTTGTTTATCGCGTTGGGAAAGGTTAAAAGCGGACGCAGGCGCGGCGTTAAGGCTTTTAGCGGGGCAGCCGTTGCCGCCGTGTTAGGCTTAGTGTTTTTTATCATGATGTTTTCCGCCGCGTTGGACGTAGCGCACATAACGGACGCGGCGCGGCGCGTTACGCCCGTTACGCACGCGGGCGCAGGACTTTTAAGCTTAGGAAGATTTGATAAAATTGTTTTTACTGTTTTGGCTGCGGGCTTACTGTTGGCTGCGGGCTTATTGTTTCATGCGGCGGCCGAATGCGCGGCGTACACCTGCCGCACTACTAAAAAAACGCCCGTTTCACTGGTGCTGGCGGGCGCGGTGTACGCAATTGCATTGCTTATAAAACCGCATAGGCTGCATGCGTTTAGCCAAAGTGCGGGAATATATTTGGCGGCGGCATTCACCATAGGCTTTCCGCTGCTGCTACTCATTTTTGCCCTAGTAAAGAAAAACAGAGGAAAATCCGATGAAAACATCTATATCCAAGAAGAACAAAATCAGAATATATAAAATAATCGCGCTTGTCATAGCGGCGGCGGCCATTTATTGTTTGGCAGCTTTTTCTAATATGCCGCCGATTGATAAACGCTGCGTTGTAACCATGACGGGCATCGACTTTTTGGACGGCGGCGTGCGCGTAACCGCACACATTTTGTTGCCCGTTTCGCAAAACGAAAGTAAGCAATTTAAGCAAGACACCCTAACCGCAGACGCAAAAGACATCTTTGAGGCGGTAGAAAAATTTAACGTTATGCAAGGGCGCAAAGTAGAGTTTTCGCAGTGCGGCGTACTGGTATTAGGGCGCGGACTGTTAGACGCAGGGGTATCGGATACACTGCAAGCGATGTATGCGTCTAATCTTATCGGCGCGGGTGCGATTGTCCTAGCGGCGGATAACGGTACAGCGGCAGAATTTTTACAAGCAGTAAACGATTTAGGTGAAGAAACTAGCGAAAACATCGGCACGTTTTTGCGCCGTTTTCAAACGACTACCGCCATGCCGAAAGCTACGCTTTTATCGGTTTTAGGCGCAGAGACG
Source organism: Bacillota bacterium (assembly GCA_009777485.1). Lineage (GTDB taxonomy): Bacteria > Bacillota > Clostridia > Christensenellales > Pumilibacteraceae > WRAP01. Next base: position 5,759 of record WRLT01000007.1, on the reverse strand, counting down.
GGCGAGTCGCGCAGCATGGCTGTTCCGCGTGTAGAAATCGAATATAAAGAAGGTATGCAGCCGCAAGAAGAAGGCGGAGAGAGCAGCGGCGGCGGAGGCGGCGAGGGCGGCGACAAGCCAGGACTAAGTTCTAAGGCCGATATAAAATCGGTAAGCACAGCGGTAATTTTAAAAGACGGAAAACGCGCGGGCGCATTATCCGAATACGAAACACAAGGCTATATGTATACCCAAAAATCCTCTGTGCGCGGAAGCTTTTATATAGAAAACTTCACCTTTGAAGGGCGTGAACTAGGCCCTGTATACGGGCAAATCCGCCGCAAATCCGTCCGCACAAAAACCTATTTTACACCGGAGGGTAAACCCGAAATCTGCTACCGCATCAAGCTTAAAATCGAACCGAAATATACTGCGGATTTTAGCCGCTTTCAAGAAAGCAAGCTGTATGCGGCGCTAGCGGAGGAGGTGCAAAAAAGCATTCAAGCGCAGGTAATAGCCGCCGTAGAGGCCTCTAAAAACTTAGACGCCGATTATATGCAAATTAAATATAGATTTTACCGCACCCAAAACAAAAAAATTAAAGCGTTTGAGGGCAATCCCGAAAACCTTCTTTTGCGTGATGTTGCGGTGCGCGCGGAGGTGCGCGTAAAAATATAAGGCTTACACTTGCACTTCCTTAGTCGCCTTACTAGATAGCTTGCGGATATCCGCCCCTGCGCCGCTTATTACCAAAGTATCGTCCGCCAGCAGCAAGCAATCGCCGCCGGGCGCGGCAATAATTTCTTCGCCGCGTTTGATTAAAATTATAGAAATTTTTTCTTTGTTGCGCAAATCCAACTCTATCAAGCTTTTATTTTGCCAAATTTGAGGCGTAACAATCTCCACAATCTTAAAGCCTTCCGAAAACGACAGTATTTCAATCATGTTAGGCCGCAGCAGCTGTTCGGCTATTTTTTCGCCCATATGCTCTTCGGGAATATATACGCGGTCTGCGCCGATTTTTTCTAAAATTTCGCGGTGGCGCACATTTTGTGCCTTAGCCGTTATGGTTTTTACGTTTAGCTGTTTACACGCAAGCGTAACGTAAACGCTTGCTTCAACGTCGCCGCCGATACAAATCACAACCATATCAAAGCTGTTTACGCCCAGCTTAGACAGTACGCGCTCATTTGCCGCATCCGCGCAGACGGCTTGCGTGCAAAAAGGCTCAATGTCGTTTACCTTTTCGCGTTCGCAGTCGATTGCCAAAACGTCCGCACCGCTTGCATACAGCGTTTTTGCCAACGCCGCGCCAAACCGTCCAAGACCGATTACCGCAAAGGATTTTCTTATAAGTTTTGCCATTTTTATTTGCCTCCCGTTATTTTGTTACCCAATCGGCACTGCCGCTTCGGGATATTTAATCATATCGTTATCCGCATCCGTAAACATCATGCCTACGGGCAATAGACCTATTCTGCCCATAAAAAACGCCGCCGCAACCGCTAATTTACCCGCAGCCGAAAGGTGGGGAATAAGCCCCGAACCTATGCCCGATGTAGAAACCGCGCCGAAAGATTCGTGCAGGATATTTTCAAAGCTATATAGATTTTCGGGAATATGCTTGCTTTGCGTTAACAATAAAAACAACGTCAATACAGCAACAAGCCCGATAGCTACAAAGAACAGCGAAAACGCGCGTTTGACGGTTTTTGCGCTGACGGCCCGCTTAAACAGCACCACCTCATCCTTGCGGCGCAAACCCGATACCAGTGTCATAAACAGTATGGCTGCGGTGGTTATCTTTATGCCGCCGCCCGTCGAACCGGGTGCCGCGCCGATAAACATTAAAATATCCCTAAAAAATCGGGAGGCGGGGCGCATGGCGGCGTGCCCCATAGTAGTAAAGCCTGCCGTGCGGCACGATACAGACTCAAAAAACGCCGCCAACACCTTTGTTCCGTTGCTTTGCCCTCCAATCGTGTCGGGATTATTAAACTCAACGCCTAAGAAAAACAAAAATCCCGTTATCAGCAGTATGCCCGTAGCGGGCAAAACAATTTTAGAGTACAGCGAAAGCTTTTTAAAACGGAATTTGTTTTTAAAAACATCCATAAGCACAACAAACCCGATGCCGCCCGATAAAATCAGCAGCGCAATAACTATGCACACATACGGATTAGCGATATAGCGCGAAAAGCCCTCGCTGTCGCCGAATACGTCAACGCCCGCGTTGCAAAACGCCGAAATAGATACAAAAACCGCAACCCAAATGCCGCGCGCGCCAAAGTCATAAACAAAGGCGGGCATTAGCAGCAGCGCGCCCGCAAGTTCTATGCACAACGTAAGTATCACAATAGACCGCACTACCTTTAAGATGCGTCCCGTACTGCCTTCGCCCAAGGTAGCGGTTAATGCCAGTTTGTCGCGCAGACTGATTTTTTTATGCAGCAGCATTAAAATAAAGGTAGCAACTGTCATAAAGCCCAACGCGCCTAACTGAATTAAAATAATAACCACCGCCTGACCAAAGCCCGAAAACGCAACCCCTACGGGCGCAATTTGATAACCCGTTATGCAAACCATACTTGCGGACATAAAAAACGCGTCCATAAAAGGCATCCACGTTCTGTCGGCGGACGATATAGGCAGGGCTAAAAAAAACGCGCCTACCAAAATTACGGCTATAAAGGCCAGCATGACAATAGCGGCGGGGGATAAGTGCCGCGGCCGTTTAAATTGTTTTTTAGTTGCAGATTCCGTTTTCATAATTTTAATAGGTTACTATACACATCGCGCTTGCCGCAATACCTTTTCCTTCTCCTACTGTGCCTAAGCCCTCAGTGGTAGTGGCCGACACATTTATTTGCTGTACCGATATTCCCAGCGCACGGGCAAGATTAATACAAATCTTTTCGATGTACGGGGACAGCTTAGGCTTTTCGGCCAGTACTACCGCCGATATATTACCGATACTAAATCCCAAACACGTTATTTTTTGCAGTACCGTTTGCAAAAGCTTTAAACTGACCGCATTATGAAAGGCAGGGTCGTCATTCGGGAACAGCACCCCGATATCGGGCAAGCCCGCCGCACTCAACAGCGCGTCCATAACCGCGTGCGTCAGTACGTCTGCGTCCGAATGCCCTAACAGCCCTTTTTCAAAAGGAATGTGCACACCGCCCAATATAAGCGGACGGTTTTCTACAAGCCTGTGTACATCAAAGCCCGTGCCGATTTTGCTGCTTGCCGAATGTAATAAAAAATCGTTCGGCGTGGTTAGCTTGCGGTTTGCGTAATCGCCCAACACAATTTTGGGGGAGTAGCCCGCTTTTTCGTAAATCTCCGAATCATCGCCGCAATCGTCTGCGATACGCGCATACGCGTCCACAATTTGATTATACCTAAATGCCTGCGGCGTTTGGATATGATATAAGCCCGCGCGCGGCAAGGTGCGCACAACGGTGTCGCCGTGCACCTCCTTAATGGTGTCTATCGCAGGAACGGCTAAAATTCCGCTGCCAAACGTTATCGCGGATTGCACGGCTTGATTAATCAGCGCGCTGCAAATAAAAGGACGCGCGCCGTCATGGATTACAACGATATCGCTTTTCTGCATAGCTTGCAGTCCGTTGCGCACAGATTTGGTGCGCGTATCGCCGCCCGACACAACCAAAACATTTGCGTACACCGAAACCATTTTGCGCACAGCATCTATATCGTTTGGGGAAGCGGTAATTACTATGCTTGTGCAGCAGCTTTCCATAAATTTATCCAGCGTAAGTTCTAAAACGGTTTTAGTTCCTACATAATGCAGCAGCTTGTTATAAGAAAACCCCGCGCGCGCGCCAAAGCCCGCACACAAAATAAGCCCGCATACCGCAAGCGGTTTTTCTTGCACCGCCGCACCGATATTAGTTTTCTGATTTAATTTCATATAAGCTTGCCGCCTCCTCCTTAGAGGCTTTTTCGTTTAACGCTTTTACCGTAAAGCATAAGCTTTTAGCGGCAAAAGCAATGCGTACCTCATCGCCAATTTTAAGCCGTAATCCAGGCTTTGCGGCGCGCCCGTTTACAAAAACCTTTTCGCTGCCGCACGCCTCCGCCGCAAGCGAGCGACGCTTCAATATCCGCGATACCTTTAAAAACTTATCAATCCGCATACCCTTACAGTATAACACAATCGTTTTTATTTTTGCAAGCAAATAATTTAATATCTCTCTTTTGCTGTTGTTGCTTAAACATTCTACAATTTTCACGATAATTTTTTTATTACTTGATTTTTTGTTTGTTTTACGTTAAACTAAATAAGGAATGGGATTTATTCTGCTCCAAAAAAATAGTAAGGAGAAATTATGGTTTTAAGTTATAGAAAAAAATTATTGGTGGTGACTTGTTTGTTTATATCCAGTATGTTTTTATTTATGGGTTGCAATGATGGAGTAGGATTTTATGAAAGCTCAGATATTTCGACATATCGTAATTTTGGTATGCCAGAGGGTAGTACTCCGCCTAAAATTAATGCTTTTCCGGAGAATCTTGAAAAAGCTGAAACCATAAATGATTATTATTTTGTAGCAAATTTTCCGCCGTTCGGGAGTACGTCTTGGGAGATATTTTTAGATGTAACGTATTCCGAAGAGAACTTTTATTTAGAACTAGAAAGACTATCGAATTTTCAAGGCAGAACGAGAGGTTTGGCATTCGACAGTAATGAAGTTTTATTTAATTTTCCGACTTATGTAGTCACATACGATGCTCGAAGAGATTATGGGCATGCTTATGTATACATCAGCATAGACGAACCGAATCTTAGAATGTTGTATGTTTCCTTAGACCGCCCGTCCCGAAAGAATCAGAGAAAGCATTTTAGAGAAATAGTTTTATCCTCGGAATACCAACCTAAAAACTATTTTCAAAATCAGGATTTAAAAACATTGGACGGTTATTATTACGATGCTCACAATGGTCTTGATAGCGCGATGATATGGATAGAGAATTAGTGGAATGAAACTAAATAAACGGAGAAAGTTATGAAAACAATTAAGTTTTACAATCCTGATAAAAGCATGAGCATTTATTATAGTAAAGAGGAACAATTCCTAATTAAGGGTTATAATTCAATTCAAGAAAAATTGCTTTTGGATGCAAAAACAAAAATAGAGCATAGAAGTGTTGTAATTGAGTTTGGAAGTACGGGACACCATAATAGCTATGCCTTGTTAGGAGTTGAGTATTTTCCGCCGGAAACAAAGACTGATTATTTAGTAATTGAAGTAAGATATGACAACGGAAAAACTAAAAAATTTAAAAGCGATATTGCATTTCTTTATAAGGATATAAAATATGGGCTACCCAAAGAATATGCGGAATTTATTTTATCTAAAGTTACAAAATACATTAATGAAAATCCGTTTTTGATACCGACAGGTAAAATTATATTTAGCATGGGTGCACATTGTGAGCTTTGTTCTGCTTCGGACATTTTTGGCAGAATTGCAAAAATGCTGGTGCATATTATATTTAGCAAGTATGACAAAACAACAGAGGGTGAATTAAAAGAAATATATAGTAGGTATTTTTAACTAATTTAATTTTAATGCTGATTTAATCTAATTTTGCAAAATATTTTGCTTAAACCCCTTGACAATGCCTTATAGTTGTGGTATTATACATAGGCTGTCCTTTAAAACAGTTGTTTTTGGCAGCATTGTACATTGAAAAGTGAATAGGAAAGAAAGCAAAAAAAATTAGGTAAAAGAACCCTTTTCGGGTTCAAA
>WRLT01000006.1 GCA_009777485.1 Bacillota bacterium | reverse complement strand
AGTATGCAGCGGTTAGGCCAATATGCCTAACTTTGGGTATGCTGTTAAGGCGTCGGTGCAAAGCACCCGCACACCAAAGACGGTTACTCGGACTTGCCGCCCGAGAAACAAAGCGGCAACGGAAGAACCCCAAACTTTCCGTACTTTCTTTCCTATTCAAACTTTCAATAATACACCGTTAAACAAAAGCCGTAGCAATACGGTTTTTTTTAATGCGTTTTAATAATGAGAAATGGATAACGGAAAATGGAAAATGTCGGCTAAGAATTTAAAAAATAAACCGCTAAAAAATTCCCCTCTTGAGGGGTGCCCCGTAGGGGCGGGGTGGAAAGAAAAGCCTATATACCCAATCAGACAAGGTGAAAAGAAAAAATGAAAATCGCAACAGAAATCACACTAAAAAGAAAAAAATAAAAAGGCTTGACAAATTATCAAATATTTGGTATAATAACACTAACAATATTCTCAAACAGAATTAGGAGGGCAAAAAATACGATTATGAATATCTTATCAATCGAAAAGTTGCGTGTCGATTACGGCGATTTTACGGCGCTTGATATAACCGAAAAAATTGATTTTCAGTTAGGCGACCGAATAGGAATAATCGGCGGCAACGGCGCAGGCAAAACCACCTTTGCAAAAGCAATTTGCGGCCTTGTTAATTACAAAGGCACCGTTAACACCGAATTAAAACAAAGCGATATTGCCATTCATTTGCAAGATAATTCTTTTGTGAAGCGTATGCCTGTTAAAATCATTATGGAGGCAGTTTTTAATACCTCTGTAAAAACCAATACCAAGCTGCAAGAAATTATCAATTTTTTTGATTTTGAGCCGTGTCTTAAAAAACGGTATGCGCAGCTTTCTGGCGGACAAAAACAAAAGCTTGCCCTTATTTTGGTGCTTATGCAGGATAAGCAGCTTACTTTTTTTGACGAAGTTACCAGCGGCCTTGATTTTGAAAATCGTGCAAAGCTGATTAAAAAACTGCATGAATGGTACGGCAATAATGAAAAAACTATTTGCATAGTTTCGCATTACTACGACGAATTGCAAGATTTTTGTAATAAGCTGCTAGTTATTGATAGCGGAAAAATCGTTGCATTTGATACGGTTGAAAACCTTGCAAAAAAGTATAATGCAACCGAAATTATTATTAAACGCCAAAATGACATCGAAACAATTTACACCAATGTCATAAAGGACGGTGCAAAATGAAACCAGGTAAATTAAGTTTAAAATTGATTAAATACGAATTATTTAATATAGCAAGCAATGTAGTAACATTTATTTTCGGGGTTGTATTTCCTATCGGCTTGGCGTTGCTTTTTTCATTTGTTTTGCATGAAATTGAGGGTGCAGATACACAGTTATTCATTACTATGGCAATGATTATTCCGCTTGCAACCATGCTTATAGGGCATGCAACCAGCTACGCAAACGAGCTTGAAAGCGGCGCGGTTTTGCGCTTAAGACTTTTTGGGTTTAAAGATAAAACTTTGTTGATTGCAAAACTCATTGCAAATATGATTTTTTTAACTATATGCTTTTCCGTTTATTGTCTTGTTTTGGGTCTTGCTTTGGATGTAACTGCACCCAGTGTAGGCGCGGTATTTACGTACATTATTTTCTTTTATTTATTTAGCATTATAGTGTTTTTGTTAGCTCACGGAATCGCAACTCTATGCGGCCGCTTTGGTTTAACATTCGGCATTGCTATGGCTCTATATTTCGGGTTGATGATTTTAGGCGGCAATATGGGTATTCAGCCAAACCAAATGCCAGACGGAATGCGGCATATAGCAATGGGCTTACCGCTGTATTATATTTCAGCAAACTTTGCAGACTTTTGGAACGGCGGTACATTTGATTGGCTGCCATTCATACTTACCACCTTTGCTTTTGCCGTTATTTGTGTTTTGTTGGTTGTATTAGCTTTTTATCTTACAAAGAAAGGAAAAATCAATCAAAAATCTAAGCCAGTATATTATGATTAAAAATACCTCTGCAAAAACTCTTAAAATTAATTATTTTTTAATTTAGTTTTAAAGCTAATCAAACTTTATCGATGTATACTAAACTGTAATGATACGGTTGCGCAGCGGAGAAAGCAATTTCTTACGGCGGGAAAATAAACCGTATCTGCCCCTTAGGGCTGTTTCAAGCAAAAATTTTTGAAACAGCCCTTTAAAATGCTTATCTTAGGGCATTTGACTTTGCGGTAAATATTTGTTATACTATTTTTATGCCGAAGGATGTTTTGGTTTTAAGCGGAGTACTGCGCGGACAGGGAAATACAGACGCATTGTTATCACGCCTGCTGCACGGTAAAAAATCGGATTGCCTTTGGCTTGCGTTCGGCGGCGATACCGTTTCGCCTTGTGTAAACTGTAAGGCTTGCAAAACGCAATCCGTTTGCCGCATAGCGGACGGTATGCAAAAGGTATACAGCGCGGCGCAGTCGGCAAAATACGTAGTGCTTGCATCGCCTGTATATTTCGGCAATTTAACAGGCTTTTTACTAGACGTATTAAGCCGATTTCAATGCTGCTTTAAAGACGGTTACCGTACCGCACCGATAATAGGCCCTAAAAAAGAGGGCGCGGTGATTTTAACCGCAGGCGGGTACGGCGAAACAGCTTTTGCGGAAAAGCAAGCGCGGCTTATGTTAAAAATGTTAAACGTTGAAAATCCAACAATGATTACAAGCTATCAAACGGATACAGTTTCTGCAATTAGCGATACAGGCGCGCTTAACAAAATAGACGCGCTGCGCAGGAGGTGGTTCAGCTAAAGTACATGAATTACGAAACAGCTAAAAAAAAGCTGAACGCGCTTAACGCATTGGGCAGCCGCATGGGTTTGGACACCATGCGCGAATTGATGCGCAGATTAGGCAGCATTCAGGAAAAATTAAAAATCGTTCACGTTGCAGGCACAAACGGCAAAGGTTCGTTCCTTGCCTATTTAGATGCAATCGCACGCGCGGCAGGGCAGAAAAGCGGCGCGTACACCTCGCCGCCCTTAGAATGCTGGCGCGAAAATATCCGCGTAGACGGGCAGTGGATTAACAAAGCTTGCGCCGCCGAATTGCTAACAAAAATCTTTGCCGCCGCAGACGAAATGGCAGAGGACGGATTTTTCCGCCCCACGCGTTTCGAAACCGAAACCGCCTTAGCGCTGCTGTATTTCTATAAAGAAAATTGCGAAATTGTATTTTTAGAAACGGGCATGGGCGGACGGGACGACGCGACTAATTGTATACAAAAACCCGCGCTAACCGTGCTTACCGATATCGGCATAGACCACGCCGAAGTGCTTGGCGACACCGTTGAAAAAATCGCCGAAGTTAAGTGCGGTATTATCAAAGAGGGCATTAAACTGGTTACAACTGCGCAAAATCCCTTAATTATGTCTGTCATACAACGTTTTTGCGCCGAAAAAAACGCCGAATTGACGGTTGCGGGCTTAGCGGAACAAAATCAAATTTACAGCATGGCGGCATATCAGCGCAGAAACGCAGGACTTGCCGCCGCCGCCGCCCGATGTTTGGGCTTTTATGAAAAACACATTTCAACAGGCTTACAAAGCGCGCAATGGGCGGGGCGGTTTTCTATCCTTAATCAAAAGCCGCTGTGTATTGCAGACGGCGCGCACAATCCGCAAGGCGCGGAGCAGCTAGCCGAAAGCCTGCATCAAGCGTACCCTGCGGCAAAATGTATTTTTATAACGGGAATATACCGCGATAAGGACGCCGAAAATATAATTAAATCTATTGCGCCGCTTGCACAAGGTATCTACACCGTAGACCTGCCCCAAAACAAGCGGCTGCTGCGCGCACAAGAACTACAAGCAATTGCAAAAAAGTATTGCCCCGAAACCGTTGCCGCTTTTAGCCCGCTTGACGCCGTACAACAAGCGTTTACAGCCGCAAAAAAATCTGATATACTGGTTGTGTTCGGTTCGTTATCCATTATAAAGCCTGTTGAAAACGCTATAAAGGAGTACTATGTTAGACAAAAATAAAATAAAAAAAGCCGTCAACCTATTTATAGAGGCAATCGGCGAGGATAAAAACCGCGAGGGGCTTGTCGAAACCCCCGAACGCGTCGCACGCATGGCGGACGAGCTTTTTTGTCCTAAAGAAAATCTAACGCAGCTTTTCAGCAAAACCTTTACCTCTGCAGGCAGTGAAATGGTGTTGGAAAAGGACATCGTTTTTTATTCGTTTTGCGAGCATCATCTGCTGCCGTTTTTCGGTGTTGCCCACGTTGCATATATTCCCGTAGACAAGGTTTTGGGCTTATCTAAAATTGCGCGGATAGTAGATTATTTTTGTAAAAAGCCGCAAATTCAAGAAAACCTTACGGCAGAAATCGCAGACGCATTTTGGCAGCATTTAAAGCCGGAGGGCGTAATCGTAGCCACGCAGGCAGAGCATTTATGCTTGTCTATGCGCGGCGTAAAAAAGCCTGGTGCAAAAACCTTTACCTACGCCGCGCGCGGCTGCTTTGCCGAAAACAACACCTTAAAGGAGCGGTTTTTTACAGCGATAAAACTGCCGTAGGCCGCAAAGGAGTATGCTTGGAAAAAATTCAAAAAATACTGCGCAATCCGCAGTTTTTAAAATTTGTCAAAGCAAATAAAGCGCACGAAAAAGGGCGCAAATTTTGCAAGCACAACCTGCCGCACTTTTTAGATGTAGCGCGTATCGGCTATATTTTGGCGTTAGAAAGCGAAAAGGGTGCAGATAAAGAAAAAATTTACGCCGCCGCACTCTTGCACGACATCGGCAAATGGCAGCAGTACGAGGATAAAACGCCGCACAATATTTCGGGCGCGGAGCTGTGCGTTCCGATATTGCAAGACGCAGGCTTTACCGAGGCGGACATACAAGAAATTGTTAAAGCGATTTTGGTTCACCGCGACGGCAAAAACATACAGGCGGGAAGCTTATCGGACATACTTTTCCGCGCCGACAAGCTTTCGCGCAACTGCATGTTTTGTAAAGCCGCCGATGCGTGCAAGTGGCGGTACAAAAATGCGGAGCTTATTTTATGAACATCGGCACTAAAAAATTTGATATAAAAAACCGCACCTATATCATGGGTATTTTAAACGTAACGCCCGACTCCTTTTACGACGGCGGCCGCTATAACGCAGTAGACTCCGCGTTGTTCCGCGCCGAAGAAATGCTTAAAGAGGGCGCGGACATCATAGATATCGGCGGCGAATCCACACGCCCCGGCCACACGCAAATTTCTATCGCAGAGGAAATTGCGCGCGTCGCGCCGATTATTCAAGCCGTCAAAAGCAGCGTAGATATCCCCGTATCCTGCGACACCTACAAAGCGGAAGTCGCGGCGGCAGCCATCGAAGCGGGCGCAGATATGATTAACGATATTTGGGGATTCAGGCACGAAAACAACCTAAATATGTCTAACATAGTAGCAAAAAGCGGCACTTGCTGCGTACTTATGCACAATAAAAGCGTTGCCGAATACCAAAATTTCATTCCCGATGTGTTAAACGATTTATCCGTTTCGCTGCAAATCGCCCAAAACGCGGGCATAAGCAAGGATAAAATTATACTGGACCCCGGCATCGGTTTCGGAAAAACTGCCCGCCAAAACCTAACGTGCCTTGCGCACATAGAGCAATTTATTAAGGTTGGATATCCGCTGCTTATCGGCGCGTCCAACAAATCATTTATCGGCGCGGCATTAGGCTTAGAAACGCCGCAGCGGCATGAAGCTACGCTGGCGGTTACCGCGCATGCGGCGATAGCGGGCGCGGCATTTGTACGGGTTCACGATGTTTTGGCAAACAAGCGGGTAGTAGCTTTGATAGAGGCAATCAAAGCAAGCAAAGAACAAAATGATTAGATAAGGAATTTTTTAGCTATGGACAAAATCCGAATTATAGACTTACAAGTATACGCCTATCACGGCGTTTTGCCCGAAGAAAAAAAGCGCGGACAAAAGTTTTTGGTATGCGCAGAGTTAGATGTATCGCGCCCGTCCGCCGCGTCCGACACCATCGAAGCAACGGTAAATTACGCCGAAGTTTGCCGCGAAATAACCCGCATTATGCAAAGCACCGCATATAACCTAATCGAAACCGCCGCCGAAAAGCTGTGCGCGGCACTACTGCAAAAGTATCCGCCGCGCCCTAATAGCAGCGGAATAAGCGCGGCGGAAATCGAGGTTAAAAAGCCCGACGCGCCCGTCGGCTTGCCGATAGGCTATGTTTCTGTCGTGTGCAAAAGGGAATGGCGCACCGCGTATATCGGCTTAGGTTCAAATGTAGGAAACCGCGAAAAAAATCTTTCGTCCGCCGTAGACGCAATCAACGCACGCAGCGATTGCTTTATTACGGCTTGTTCTACGTTTACCGAGTATAAGCCGTATCTTAATATAGACCAACCCGACTTTTTAAACGGCGCGGCAAAAATTTGCACCCTGTTACCGCCGCGCGGGCTTTTGTCCGCCCTAAACGAAATCGAAAACAAGCTAGGCAGGGTACGCACCCAACGGTTCGGCCCGCGTACCGTAGATTTGGATATTTTGTTTTATGAAAATGCGGTAGTAAACGAACAGGATTTAATCATCCCGCACCCCGATTTACACAACCGTCTTTTTGTTCTTGAACCGCTTTGCGCGCTTAACCCCGCCTTGCTGCATCCCGTTATTAAGCAGTCGGTTTCCGTACTTCTTAGACTTCTTACGGAAAATAACCGCTAAATTAATCACGCCGAAAACAGACGCCGTAAGCGCGAAAAACAGCGTACCCACGCAAGACGCGATTAGCAGCCTTACAACGGCAGGCAAGCCGTTTGTAAGCGTATACAGCCACGAGGTTAAAAACGTAGACGGCACAATCAAACAGATACATTTAATTAAGGGCTTTATAAACGACAGCCGTATGCCCGTTCTTTTTTTAATGGCGATAATATCTAAAATAGTAGAAAACGTCCACGCTATGCCTAACGTAATACTTAAAATTTCTATGCGGAAGCGTCCCCAAAACGCAAACATAATCGCAAACATCAACGCCGCGCCGATAATATAGTTGATAAAGCCGCGCTTTTCAAGCCCTAACGAGTTCATCATACTAGAAATAATATTTTCGGCGGCAATCGGAATAAGCAGCCATGCCGAAAACGCTAAAAATCTTCCCGCATCGGCGTTTCCGTAAATAAATACCCCGATAGGTTCGCCTAACGCCAACAGCATAGGCATAAACAGCGACGCCATAATCAGCGAAAAAATGATTGCGCTTTCGATTTGCGATTTCACGCTTTTTTTATCGCCCGTATGGTACGCCGAGCTTAAAGAGGGTATCATTACGTAGGCTAAACTTCCTACCGCCGTTACGGGCAGATATAACAGCGGCAGCGCCATGCCTACCGCCGTTCCGTACACCGCCAACGCACCCGCTAAGCTATGCCCAGAGCCTTGCAGCAAAAACGGTATCGTTATGCCTATCAGCGACGCCACCAACGTATTCGACGCGCGAATCATCGTTACGGGCAAGGCTTGCTTAATCAGCGGCTTTAAATGCCCCTTAGGAGATTTTAATTTCCCCTTAGCCTTAAAGTAACAAATCATGCACGCTATCGCCGTTACACCGCACGCCACCGACATCGAAACCGCCGTCATGCGCAACTTGTTAAAGCCTAGCATAATCAGCAGTACGCAAACAAAAATACGCACGGTCTGTTCGATTAATTCGATTACCGAAACTGCCACATACCGTTCGCGCCCCCACATATTGCCCCTAAACGCCGCGTATACGCCCGAAAACATCACGCCCGGCAAAAGCAGCAGCAATAGGTTCATGCTTTCACGCGCCGCAAATATATTGCCTAGCGGTTCGCGGAAAATAAAAAACACCGCACTCAGCCCGCACGAAAATAACAAGCCCACCACCAACGCAGCGGCAACGGTAGAAAACTCCGATTGCGTATCGCCCTTTTTTCTAAACAGCGCGGTCATTTTACTTACCACTAAGGGCGTACCGCTAGTGGTAAAGGTAAGCAGCACAAAAAACATCGAAAGCGCCACCTGATAAATGCCTACGCTTACCGCGCCCAACTCACGCGAGAGATAAATTTTAAACCCAAACCCCAAAACTCTGTCAATCAGGGTAAATACCGTTACTATTAAAACAGCCTTGTACAAGCGTTTCATATTATTTAATGATATTCGGCTTTGTACAAGTTATGACAAATTTCGCAATAAGCATTGACACAGCGCAAAAACTATGCTAGCATAAATCTAAGGGCAACATTTTGCTAATCACGTATCTCTTGATTTTTTATACATTGCGGACGGGGCTTAATGACGAATGAAAGAAAAATATAAAGCTGTCTATTATATCTTTATCATTACACTGCTTGCCTTAGCCGCATCCATTTCGGCTGTAAGCATACTGATATTTGTACGCTATTATAGTAAGGTAGCCGTACTACCGTTCGTCATATGGGTATTATTGCTGCCCCTTGCAATTGCGATACTTTTTCTTTTAGTAGTCTTGTTAGTCATTTTAGATAAAAATACACTTATTTCGGGCGGATATGTAGCTTTCTTTTTATTATCTATGCTAGTGTGGTTCGGCTTAAAGTTTTTTAATGTTTTTGTACTTGTGCTAAGCAGAGTAAAGATTCCTTCTGAGGTTAGCGCATTAGTTATTATCGATTACGTCTTGCTTGTTTTAGGATGTATAGCCGTAATTTGCGCAGCAGTGGTTTCAAGAAAATTAAAAAAACAGCAACAACAAAACCCCAACTAAAAACCCCTTTACATTTGCCGAAATAATAGTATAATAAATATAAACTAAAAAGTGTTATGTATGGAAGAAAAAATCGAACATTACAACAATATCTACGCTTATAAGGCGGTATCAAATTTATTTGTACTTTGCGTGTCATTCGGAGGCATTTTTTTATTGTTTGTTTGTATATTTTTTATTGCTGTCGCCTTTACCGAACATATTTTATATATAATCGGAGCCGTTCCAACAGGATTAATCGGGCTGTTTTTGTTTGGATTGTATATAAAAAGAAATAACGATGTAATTCTTACACAAAAAAAAGAATTTTTATATCTTTTTCCCGATACTAAAAAACAAATTGTTTTGCCGCTTAAAGATATTATTTCGATAGAGAAAAGTAAATTCGGTTTATGGGTACTAGGTAATGCTAATGCAGGTAAGCTTATCATTACCTCAACAAGTAACTGTTACGCACTGCGTATATGTGATTTTGATAAAATACATATGCTTCTCAACGAAAATCTAGCGCAATTTACAGCACAACAGACACAATAATTTGTTAAAAAAACCCCTTTACATTTGCCGAAAATATGGTATAATTAAATGATAAAATAAAAAGCCCGAAGCAGTCGAAAAGGGAGGTTAATTATGAGAAAACATCTAACAGCCATCCTATGCGGAATAGTTTTTTTGTTTAGCCTTGCGGTTTTTGCTTCTTGCGAAGTACTGAAAGACGAAGTACTGCTAGGTCCAGGCACGCAAGACCCTTTCCGTCCCGACCTAACCGAATGGACAAACGACAACGCTGTTTATGCACACGTAAAGGCGCAATACGCCGACGAGGTTTTAAAGAATGCCGAAAGCGCGTTTAAGGCGTATAATTTTAAAAAGATGTACATTTCGCAGCAAAATCAATCCTTGCTTTTTATTTTAAACGAAAGCGGAGCGGACAAACAAGAAGAATTTAAAAGCCTTTTAGATGCAGACCAACGTATTAGTTCTGCACACAATTGCAGGGATTTGCCGTTTCCTACTGTCGACACCCGATATTTAGACGCGCCCATCGATACCCTTAAAGTAGGCGAAACGTTAACCATAACGCCCAAAGGCCATTTAAGCGCGTATCGGCAGCCGTTTAATTTCGAGGGCGTTTGGGTTACGCTGACGCAATATAACGCGGCTAAAACCTATACGCCCGAAGATTTTCCGCAGGTGCAATTTCAAGCGCAATTTTCCGCCGTAAAAAACTACGGTGGAAATCTTTATTTAGAATTAGAGCAGCCGAACTATTTTAACGTAATTAAAGCCGTAGACCGTTTATCCCGAAACGCCGAAATTAAAACGGTTGAATTTGACATTCTCCTTGACGGAAAACCGCCCCCGATATGGGACATTTCCGATACAACCGTAGCAGACTACGCCGAAGAAAACGGCAAGTCTGCTTTTAACCGCCCTTTAACCATTATAGGCTTAAAGCCAGGTAAGGTTACTATTATGCACGGCGTCAGCCGCGAGTTTACCGTTGTAGCACCCGACAGCCCGATTCCTTTTTCGGTAGGCCTAATTAAAAATCAGACGAACGGCGTGCAGTATGATAACTTTACCGCCATTATTACAGAGCCGCATTCGGATGTAGAAACCGACCTTTTAGACGGCTTTGAATTTTTACGGGATTATGACGAACAATTTTTTGCAGAAAAAGCTTTGATTGTCTATCTATTTAGTTTCGGCACAACGGACAACATCCTAGTAGAAGCAAAACAGCTGCATAAGCAAGGCGATAAATTAATATTAGATATCAATTTTGTATCAATAAGCATGGAGGCCTCTCATGCTATAAGTTATTGGGCAGTGGTTTTAGAGGTTGATAAAGCCGATATATCGGGGGCAGTAGAGGTAGAGGTTAATAAAACCTACCCCTATGTGTATAGAACAATCGCGGCAATACATTTTTATACGTCAAACGGGTTAATACAGCACTCAGAGCATAAATTGTACGACTTCACACAACTGACCTATTCAACCAAACAAGGCGTTTCGGATTACGAGATAGCGGCAGTTTTTACGCAGCATCAAGCGGAAGATTTATTTTCAAGCATTATAGATATCGGCATTTTTCAGCTAAAAGAACAGTATTCCACCCCTATACTTGACGGGGATTTTTGGTCTTTAACGGTTACATTCAGCGACGGCACTGCCTTTACAAGCGAAGGGTATGCAAAATATCCCGAACAAGCAGAAAGCTTAAACACAGCCTTTAAAGCACTGTCAGGCTTTAAACTGTTCGGCTGACGGGCAAACAAGCTTAAAAAATCGGCATAAAAACATAGATAATTTGTTAAAATAAAACCCTTTACATTTGCCGAATAATATTGTATAATAAATTATTATACTTTTGGAGGTTTTCCTTTGGCAGGAGTTTACGCCGTTTGTCCGCATTGCGGAAAAAATATCATGCTTGCATCCGAGCATTTTGATTCGGTTAAGTGTCCCTTATGCGAAGGCCAACTTACCGTAGAGCTTTTGCGGATTAAAAATTCTTTTATCGATTCGGTAGAGGCTAATTATTCGTTTGAAACAGGCAAGCAGTATTTTGATAACACCAACTACCGCGAGGCGATGATTCATTTTCAAAAATCGTTGGAATACAACGCAAACCACTACCTGTCGTTTTATTACGCGGGGCTGTGCGAGGTTTACGATAACGAAAACAACGAAGAATACGATACGCCGCTGCAAATTATGCGGTTATTAAAATATTCGCTGTTTAAGCTAGAAAACGCGCAAGTGGACATGCAGTATAAAATTCCGTTTGTGCGCGCGGCAATCAGCGAAATTTCGGTTATGATGCTTGCGCAATATAATAAATTGTGCGAAAATTTTTACGAAGACCATCTAACCCCGCACATACGCGCTAAGCTAACCTTAATCGGCAAATACGTAGGCTTATTTGTTACCATAGATAAACAACTCATGCTAGTTTTCGATAAGGAAATCGCAGACGGGGTAATATCACTGATAGAGGTAGGCATAGACGCGTGTATCAAGGCAAGCAGTGGCTTTTCTATGGAGCTTATGCTGCAAATCCCTACGCAGCAGGATTACGAAGCGGCGTCTAAAATTGCGCAAGGGTTGTTAGAGTTTGCCCAAACGCTAGACCCTAAATATTCGTTAGAGCGGCACCGTCCCGATTTTTCAGACAATGTCGCGTACAATAAAGACACTCTAACGCATATAAAAAATTATTACGAGTCGTTAGATAAAAAACACCGTTCACAATACCTAACCGTTCCGAGCGAATTGTTGCAGCAGCTTATTGCGCATTGCCATTCGGCGGCGACTTTTACGTTTAACACCTTGTTTAAAAACATCTACATCAAAAAAAATGACCCTCTGCGGCAAGAATTGCTGCTGCAAGGCTTAACGTTTTGTTTAGAAATGCTTATGCCGCGCGTGCATATAGACGGCTATAAGCGCGTCATGTTTTCGTCTAAAAACCGCAACATCAAGCGCGAGGAAATTTTAGAAATCTTTATCGAATTTGCCGCCGAATTAGTTGCTACGGGGCGCAAAGCGTTAGATTCTGCCCTTAATCAGTTTTATTTGCGCGTCAATATGATGACGGGCTTATATTTTGATATAGTTTCTAAAAACTACGAAAAAAGCATCAACCGTATTAAGGCCGACCGAAAAAGCAAAGAATTTATATACTACAACGATTTTGTAGTAAACGTAATCTTTGCTTGCGCGCTGGCACTCATGGAAACCATCGAACTGCGTTCGGCAAAAAAACCGCGCATCGGAATTCTCAAAACGGGCAAGTTGGCAGTAGAGGAGTTTTTATTGCTGCACGATTACAAGGTATTCGAACTGGAAAAAATTCCTCCGTACGCCGAAATCCTGCGCATTTATAATATGTTTGAATACGATATAGTAGAGATTCAGCGTAAAGTATAATGAAAGTTTTTGATTTGCATAACGATTTACCCACGCGCGGGTTTTCCGAAGAGGAGGTTGCCGCCGCATACGCCGCGCAAACGCCGCACCGCATTGTGTCGGCGTTTTACACCACGCAGATGCGCGCGCCGCTTGCCTTTATCAATGGGTACATAAAAAAATATCCCGTATCGCAAAGCCGACTGTACGCAGTAGAGGATATGGGCTTTGTAAAGGGCGTTAGCTGCATAGACGCCGTGTGCGCACTGCCCGTACTATACGCAGGAATTTGTTGGAACGGCGAAAATGCTTTGGGCGGCGGCGCGGGTTCAAGCGCGGGGCTTTCTCCTTTGGGCGAAATCGCACTGCAAAAGCTTACCTCCGCAGGCATTACAGCCGACACCGCCCACCTAAACGAAAAAACCTTTTATCAAGTATGCGACAGGGTAGCGGTACCGATAAACAGCCATACCTGTTTACATTCGGTGTGTGCGCACCCGCGCAACCTTACCAACGCGCAAATTCGGCTGATACTTTCGCGCGGCGGAATTATAGGCTTAACACTGGTAGCGCAGTTTATGGGAAAGCCCGAAGCAGCCGCAACCCGCGCCGATTATGTGCGCCAAATAGACACCTTTATTCAAGCATTCGGCATTAACGGCTTATGTATAGGAACCGACTTTAACGGAACCGACCCCGTTAAGGGCTTATCAACTTACACAGAATTTGCTTTGCTAGCGGACGATTTACAAGGCTTAGGCTACACGCAGCAAGATATAAACAAAATATTTTTTGTTCATGCGGATAATTTTTTTAGCAAAATAGGGCGGGGTGAAAACAAAAGTGCCTAAGGAAGAAAAAAACAAAAAAGCCGTGCAAGAAACGGTTCAAGCGGCCGACACCGTATCGGCAGAGCCTGCGGACGCAAGCGCGGCGGCAATTTCTGACGCGCCGTCTGCATCTTCCGCGCCCGCCGCACCGCCGCCCGATTCGGACGAGGCAAAAGCGCAAAAGCCTGTCGCGCGGTGTCCTAGCTGTACCGCGCCTAATCACTACAATCCCGCGCTGCTTTCGTACCGCTGCATCAGCTGCGGCGATTGGATAAACACACCCTCATCGGCAAGCGTAAAAAATGCCAACCTTGTATCAGAGGCCGCCGCGCTGCGCAGCGCGGACATCAAAACGCCCGCTGCGGCAAAAGCCTATATCGGCTACCTATTCGACCACTACGATTGGGCTTGCTTTGCAAAAGACCCCTCCGCCTTTACGGTTGCCGAAATCGACGCGGTACTAGACCGCATGACGCATTCATACGGCGACCAAAGCGCGGTATGGGAAATGAATTTTGAGTATTTATGCGTATGCTTAGAAAAAAAGGCCGAACATATCGAAAAAGGCTTACACGCCGTAATCGACGACTACACAGCCAAAAGGCACGTCAATAAAGCGCATAACGATTTTGACTGCTTAAAGGAAAGCGCGGATACCTTTATAAAAAACCTAGACCGCTACGCAAAAAATTTGGGCGACTACTACCACTACGCGCAAAAATACGGTTTAAGCGAGGCGCAGCTGCAACAGCTTAAAGCCCGCGAGTTAAAGCTGTTTTCCGAGCGGTTAGAAAAGCTGCGCGTGCCGTCCGTTTTAGAGGATTATGTAGAGGTGCGCCGCGATTTAGCCGACGAGTGTCAAAAAGCGGCGGCAGAGCGGTACGCTAAGCGCAAGCTAAACGCGCCCGCCTTGTATCAAAAGGGCGTTACCGAATATAAAAGCGGAAACTGTATAGCAGCGGCGCGCACGTTAGCCAAAATTTCCGAATACGGCGATTCGGCAGAATTTTTAAAAAAAATCAATCTCTGCGCAAGGGCAGGGGCGTTTTTAATACTGCGCGACAAACCGTTTTACATAAAAAATAATATGCTGTATCCCGCTTTCGGGCGGTTGATAGCCGAAACGCCCGTTGCACCGCAAACAGGCTTAGTGTATTTTTTTGCAGACGATTACTATTACGCAAGTAAGGGAAGTTCTTCGCTGAATTGGTTTAACACCGATGTACCGTTCGAGCACCTTAAAGGCGCGCTTATCCCTAAGCCGAAAAAATCGTGCTTAGTATTTTACGGCGCGCTGTCGTTCCCCCAATGCCATGCCGAAGCTAAGGATTTTACCGACGGCGAATTTGTTATTTTAGTAAGGGGCAATCCCGCCTCCTATAATCTAAAAAAAGAGTTTTTCGCAAAACATCAAATTACAGCCGAGTGCGAAATGCCCGCGCCTGAGGCATACGACTTATGGGTTTGGGATGCCGTCGAACGCCGCCCTAAGCTGATACGGCAAAATATTTTCGAGTTTCAAAACAAAAAAGACGACGCCTATTACTACATAGCCTACCGTGAGTGTTCGGACGAATTGTTAAAAAAGAAACGCATAGAGCTAGAAAAAGCCTTGTTTTCTACCGATACATACTGCGGCAGAACTAAGCTGCTGATTCACGGCAAGGCCGAAATCCGCGAAATTCTAGACGATAAGTCCGTAATTTTTACGCGCGTATACGACCGTCAAGGCCCCGACAACATTACCATTTACCGCAAGCCCGATATAGATTCGCACGAAGAACAGGTTTTAGCGCAAAACGTCTACCGCTACTACGGCTGCTACGAGGGCAAGGTTTTTTATCGCGTAGGCAACAGCCGCGTGCAGTCGCTGTACTGCGTAGACGCGCACGGCGGCGAGCCTTGCGAAGTCATGCGCTACATGAAAGCTATCTTGTTTCATGACGAAGATTACATCTACACCTATCGCGGAAAAAATGACCTATACACCATTTTCCGTCTGCCGATATCGGGCGGTTCAGAGCAAGAAATCGCATTCGGCGTAGAAAAATTATTCGCGGTAGGCGATTCGGGCAAAAAAACAGAGGTTTTTATAGAAAAGGGCAGGCTGTATTACCTAGATTACGCCGAAAAGCTATACAGCGTCCGCTTAAACGGCACAGGCAGAAAAGAGCTTATCCCAGAGGTAGACCGCGTTTTAGGCATCAAGAAAAACAAGATTTTTTATATCGCCGAGGATGATAACGGCGTATATTCGCTATATAAAATGAACCTAGACGGTTCAATCCGCCAAAAGGTTTTTTACAATATCCGCACCGTGTGCAACTACGCGGACGACCGCATTATCTATGTAGCAGAAAATACTTGCGAGTACGAGCAAGAACTGTACGCCGATATTACCGACGCTAAGCTAGTCAAGTTAATCAACAAAACCTTCCGCAAGATTTGGCGCAAAAACGAACGCCTCCGCATTAAAAAACAGCGGCACGACTACGTCTTTTGGAAAGCGGGCTACGCGGGCGAAACTAAGGATTTAGCCGTAGATGCCTCCTCCAAAGCACTGCTAAAAAACCTTAACAAAAGCGCGGAAAACAAATTAGATAAAATGGTTTTAAAATATAAAAAGTTACAGCAAAAAACCCCCAAGCTAGGCGCGGAATACCACTCGGTAGTAGACTACGATTGCATCGCCCAAACCGAAAACCCGCTAGCGCATATATGGTTTTACCCCAACAAACAATACCTAAAACAACGCAAAAAAAACCTTAAAACCCCATAAAATCCCCCTCATCGATTGACTTTGTAAAAATAAACCACTAAAAAATTCCCCTCTGATTGATGCGCGCTAACAGACCGCTAAAAAATTCCCCTCTTTGAGGGGTGGACGCGTAGCGGACGGGGTGGAAAGAAAAGCTTATACTCCCAATCCGACGGGGTGGAAAGAAAAACGCCTTTCCACCCCGTCTGCTAACGCCTACAATGGGTCGTTCGTTCCTCACTCCCCGCTTTGGCTAAAAACACGGTGTGTTTTTGCAGGCTTTAGGCCGCCGCGTCGCGCCTCAAAGAGGGGAATTTTTCTAAGGCTAAGGCTTTAAATAAAATTCTCCATTAGTAAAACATTATGTAAATAAAAGTAATTAAAAAACATATGGTGGATAACCCCAAAAAAAAATTTCCCCCTCATAAAAATTTCCCCGCCAAAACACCCCAAAATCGCTTGACATAGACGACGACGACGACGACGTATACTTTTTATCATGCAATATAGTGTGGATAACTCTATCGTTGCAAATAAAAAATGTACCTTAGACGGCAGGAATTTTACTTATGGATTTAGAAGAAAAGGCATTAAGACCCCGAATAAATTGCCCTTCATGCGGTTGGCCTAACGGAATAACCCTAAAAATTTGTTCCGACTGCGGCGCGTCCTTACTGCAAGAACCCACACCACCCGAAGAAGTATTGCAAGAACCCACCCCCGCAAAAGAGGCAGTGCAAGAAGAAAAAAACACCCAAAAAACCTTTTGGATTGTATGTATATGCCTATCTGCAATGCTTGTTGTGTTAGAGATCTGGCCATTGTTTGGGATAACTAATCATTATCATCCCTTATCCTTTGTGTTTTTGTTTATCACTGTACTCATGTTATGTACCTCTGTATTCATGTTGATTTTCTCTAAATTTAGGTCAAAAAAGACTGCCAAAACCGCACTTTCCTTTAAAACTTTTAGCATTGTTTGTGTTTGCACGGCGTTGTTTTTTATCCTAAAGTCGTATGATATACCATATTTTATGCTTCAGTTAAGTTGGCTTCGCGAGCTTCGCGAGAATGGTGAGATATATATAAATGGGTTTATATATATAAATGATGAGATAAATAGGATTTTTCTTATTTTGCTTTCGAGTATTTCTATGCTTGTGGCTGCGATTGCGGGTTTAGTTTGGGTTGTTATTATAAAGTTTGTCGGCAAAACAGTTTCCCCTAAAGCTATTTTTATCTTTGCGGTGTGTGTTGCGATGGGCTTTATTCTATTAGTAATCGGGGAGATGTGGATGTGGGTTTGGGTTATAGTATATGTAGGTCCTGTCGCTTTCATAAATTTCATTGTATACCTTGCTTTGCTGTTAAAAACCACTGCCGCTAAACGAAAATTACCAAACGGCAAATTTATAGGCACAAAAGGCACCAAAGAATACGGCGGCGCGGCGGTTGTGCTAAGCGAAATCTTTGCGTGGCTGAATGTAGCGGTTATAGTTGTATACATTATTTTGATGATTATATTTGTCGGTGGTTCTAACAACGAAATAGATTCTTTTGGAGCTGCGCTATACCTTACAAGCTGGCTTGTTGCGTTTATTTTGATTACCACCGCTGTTTCGGCTGTGGTAAAAAGTAAAATGCGCAAAGGCGGAGGGTGGCCAGGGTCAAAGGCTTCTTTTTGGGTAATTATGATTATCGGTATTATAGGCTACTCAATATTCAATTCCCTCACCAAACAAAACCAAAGCTTTAATCAGCCAAAGCAAACACAAGCCAATGAGGGGCAAACCGTAATAAAAGACCAATTCGGCAAGAAAACCGAACTGCAAAAGGACGGGGCGGGGTATCATAAAGCCCACACAAACTACGGCGGAGGCGATTCGCAAGAAAAATACGCCAAAGACAAAACGCCCGGCAGCGATAAATTCATAAAGCTAGAAAGCGACGAATACGTAGACAACTTCGGCAATATCCGCAAATACGATAAGTAAAAGCGTTTCCTACAACGTAACGGTTACCTTATTTAATCCGCGCGGGGCGTCGGGGTTTAAGCCCTTTGCCGCACTCAGCGCGTTGGCAAACATTTGCGCCGTAAGCACGTTATAAAACGGCGTTTCTATATCCGTCCCGCTAGGTACTTTAAGCGTTGCGCGCGTGCCCTTAATGTCCGCAATATCCGCGTCCGTAAACACTACGGTTTGCGCGCCCGCTTTTTGACACGCTTGCAGTGCATCGCACATCGATTGATAGCATTCGCCGCGCGGCGCAAGCAATAACACGGTACTTTTTTCGTCTAAAATCGCAAACGGCCCGTGATAAAAATCCGAACTTGCATAAGCTTTGGTTTGTATATAGGTGGTTTCTTGCATTTTAAGCGCGCATTCTAACGCAGCGGAGTAGTTTGTACCTCTGCCCAGCACCACCGCGCTGTCTAAATCGGTAAACTGCTTTGCCGCCTTTGCTACGATTTCCGCCAGTAGCAGCGTTTGCGCCGCGCCCGCAGGAATTTTTTCCGCTGCCGATTGCAAAGCCTTACTGCCGCACAACGCCTCCGCTAACAGCAATAAAGCATACATTTGCGCCGTAAAAGTCTTAGTAGCGGCAACGCTTATTTCGGGCCCCGTTTGCAAATAGATATGAAAGCGCGCACATTTTGCCATCGGGCTGTCGGGGTCGTTGGTTACGGCAACCGTAATACTGCCCGCTGCCGCCGCTTTTTCTAAAACGGCAATCGCGTCCGCCGCCTTTCCGCTTTGCGAAACACCGATTACTAACGCATTGCGGATTTTTAACGCGCCGTCATACACCGTATACACAGACGGCGCGGCAGAGGCGCAAGGAAGCCCTACGTGCGTTTCGCACAAGTATTTAAAATACGTGCAAGCGTTGTTGCTGCTGCCGCGCGCCGCCGTTACCGCATACTGCGGATTTTCTTTTTTTACCGCCGCCGCAATTTGCGCAAGCTGTTTACTTAAACGCGCGCGCATCCCTGCCAAAATATCGGGCTGTTCGCACATCTCACGGTACATTTGGGTTTGGGTATAATCCATAAAAATAAAATCTCCTTATCCTTTTAAATATAGCATTGTCCTAACAAAATTGTCAAACGCCTAAGCAAAAAATATTATTTTGCACGCTTGACAAATAAAACTATTTATATTAGTATTAAAAAAGCATTGAATATGTTACAGCATAAACTCTACCCAATGTTTGCACATATAAAGTGCTAAAATCCGTTTTTAAAGGTGAAAAAATATGGAACTGTTAAAGAAAGGAAAAACCAAAGACGTGTACCGTCTGCCCGACGGCAATTTCTTGCTAAAATTTAAAGACTCCGTTACAGGCGGAGAAGACGGCGGAAAAGACCCTGGCGGCAATTTGGTAGTAGGCGAGGTAGCGGGCGTAGGTTCGGCAGCCTTGCACATGACAACCTACTATTTTGAATTACTAAAAAAAGCGGGAATCCGCACGCATTATGTCGCAACCGATTTAAAAGAAAAAGAAATGATAGTGCGCCCCGTAACCATGTTTGGCAACGGCTTAGAATTTGTGGTGCGCTACACCGCATCGGGCAGCTTCGTGCGCCGCTACGGAATGTACGTGCAAGAGGGCGCAAAGCTAAACGCGGTTTACGAAATCACGTTAAAAGACGACGCGCGCAACGACCCGCCCGTAACGGCAGAAAACGCGGTTGCGCTGGGGCTTTTTACGCATAAGCAAGCCGTCGAAATCGAAAAGCTTGTCAAAAAAGTTTGTGCTATCGTAAAGCACGATTTAGAAAAGCGCGGCCTAGACCTTATCGACATAAAAATAGAAGTAGGTATAATAGACGGCAAGGTTGCCGTATCCGACGATATCAGCGCAGGCAGTATGCGCGTATATAAAGATAAAAAGCAGTTGGATTACCTAGAACTTTCCGATTTTTTCAAATAAACGGCACTCTTTACGCCCGTTGCGTCCGTTGTAGCAGGTTGTTTCCAATTTAATCCCGCTTTATCAATTCATTCAATGTTACATCGTGGTGCAGGTAGCGGGGGCTTTGGGGTTTTATTCTAAAATATTTTATGGCCCTTTTCGGGCAAAGCTGCATACACGCCTGACAATGGTCGCACTTTCTTGCTTTAAATTTAGGCACAGATACTACGTTGCCTTTTCTTTTGCGTTCTTTCATGCGGATTGCACCCGTAGGGCATACCTTGCGGCAAATCTCACAGCCGTTGCACGTGTTTTTTATGCGGTAACGCCAAACAAACGTATACTTAACACTGCGGAACAATCCGCTTACAAACGCCGAAAAAGGCCTATGCAGCTTTACGCTTACCTTTTCGCGCGCTTCAAGCCTTCGGCAAATATCGTCGGTTATAATTTTTTGCGCCGCAATCCTTTCTACTTGAATTTCGGGCTTCGGGTGCCCAAATAAATGCACGTAATTTTCCACCGATTGAATATCCGCAGCAAAATCAACCTGCTGAGAGTTCTTTTTTAAAAGCTTAACCGCCTCCGCCGCCGTCCCGCGCGTTTTGGTTCCGCAAGTAATCAGTATTGCAAGATAGTCGGCTTTAAGCGGAAACTTTTTTAAAAACTTCTTTACCAGCACAGGCACGCCGTATGCGTAACTAGGGCATAGTATCACGCAAAATTCACACGCCGCCGCCGAACCGCTTTCAATCAGTTCTTCGGTGATAAATTCGGGCGTTATATTAAAATGTTTGCCGATTTGCTTTGCCGAAGCAAAACTGTTTCCGGTTCCGCTGTAACAAAATATGCGGTTATTCATACGTCAATCCTTTTACCATACTCATTCGTAATTAGTATTACATACCGATATTTTATCACGTTTATTAAACAATTACAACAGAAATTACCGCATTAACCGTAAAATTGTTTTAAATAAATTTTTTAAAACTAAAAAAAACTGTAAAAATACGCTAAATCGTATTGACAACCTTTATTGCGTATGTTAGAATATATAAAAGAATGCGCAAAAAGGCTTTGCGCGCAATAAACCAAAATTACAACTTTTGGAGGAATCAAGATGAAAAGTTCTAAGTTGTCGATTAAGCAGATTATAGCAATCGCTGGTATGTCGTTACTTTTTTGCGTGATATTAGGCGCAAACATTGTAGGCGGAATGCTAAACAGCCTAATCACCGAATTCTTTCACGGCTACGGCATAGTTGCCGAAGGCGTAGAAATCGAAAAGCAGCTTGAAGACAGCGCGGCTTTGGCAGAGGAAATCGCCAGCGAGGGCATTATGCTATTGCGCAACGAAAACGATACACTGCCGCTTAAATCAAACGAGGTAGGCAATATCAGCATATTCGGTTGGGGCGCGACGGACGGAGGCTTTGTGCTTTCGGGTTCGGGTTCGGGCGAAGCGGATACTTCCACCGCAAAAACGTTCTTAGGTTCGATGCGCGCACAAGGCTTTACACCCAATCAACTGCTGATTGATTATGCAGAAGAATATAAAGACGGGCGCGAGGGCTATTCGCTTACCGGGCATTCGCACGTATTCTTCCGTTTGTATGAGCCTACTATCAACGCGTCCCGCATGCAAACCGCGCGTGCGCACTCCGATATCGCTATGATAGTTATCAGCCGTTTAGGCGGAGAGGGTAAAGACCTTCCTACCGTTCAATACAGGGCAAACACGGCAGGCGCGCGTCCCACCCATCTAACCGATGTCACTATCGACCCTAACCGTACCTACTTAGAAATTTCTATCGAAGAAGAAGCCTTAATTAAAGGCGTTGCGGCAGCAGGCTTTGAAAAAGTAATTTTATTAGTAAACGCCTGTAACGTAATGCAGTTAGGCTTTATCGAAGACCCCGATTTCGGAATAGACGCCGTATTATCCGTAGGGCCGTTAGGCACTGCCGGTACAGGCGCGATACCCAAAATTTTAAAAGGCGAAATCGCGCCCAGCGGAAAAACCGTTAACACATGGATGCGTGAGTTTCAGCATGACCCTACGTTTTTAACTTCGGGGCAAAACTTTGTAACAGGGCATGACCAGCAAACAACCTTTGCCAGGGCGACGGTTGCCCCGACCGGCGTAAATCCCAACGTCAGTCATGTGGTAGGGCATTTAGGCATCGGCGTTTACAGAGACCTACAACAAGACCCGCTTAATTCAATTACCATAAATCCCAGAGGTGTGCAAGCAGGCGAGGGCGGGCATTACGTAGATTACCAAGAGGGTATTTACGTCGGCTACCGCTATTACGAAACCGCGCATTTCGAAAGCACGCGGCACGCTGTAACAGGCGCGCCTATTGCGGCGGGGCACGCAGACAGCGGCTTTCCGGGCTTTATCTATCAAGAAAAAGTGCAATTCCCGTTCGGCTACGGGCTGTCCTACACCAACTTTGAATGGACGATTGAAGAGCCTTCCATGTCCACCGATACGCTTACCCGCGATACCCAATTTACCGTAAAGGTAAGGGTAAGAAACACAGGAACGGTTGCAGGCAAGGATGTTGTTCAAGTATACGTTAATCCGCCGTACTATTCGGGCGAGGTAGAAAAATCATTCGTTCAGCTAGTGGCATTCGGCAAAACAGGATTACTTGCGCCTAATGCGTACGAAGACCTAACCCTTACGTTCGACGCGTACGATTTTGCGTCGTTCGACAGCTACAAGCTAAGCGGTAAAACGGCCAATTCGCCGCACGCCGCCTTAGATTTCGACGGCTTTATCCTAGACCCTGGCGCGTATGTTGTACGTGTTCAAACCGATTCGCATACACTTGCGCCCGGTGCAAACGCAGAAACTACTTTCAATTTAGCTGCGGCAATTAAATTTGACCAAGAAAGCACCGTTACGGTAGAAAATAAAGACGGCGAGCGCGGCGCGGACAGAACCTTAATAGCCGCAAGAAGTCTTTTCACGGGTGCTACTGCCGAGGGCGGTACTCCGATTGACGGAAAAGTAGGCGCGTTGTCGGTAGGCTTTAACAGCGGTGCGGGTATCAATCAAATGACCCGTGCAAATTTTGCAGGAACCTTCCCCGATGAAACAAGAGTACAACGTTCCCGTCGCCGCGACGGTGTCGGCGCAAACCGCATTATAGGTATAAACGGTTCTACATGGGGCGCAAACATTCCGCTTGCACAACTCAACGAAAATACCTCAATCGATTATCTAAAATTCCCCACATCACCGTCAGCGCAAGGCGTAAGCGGTACGCTTAATATTTCCGAGCGGGAAACCCTTGATATTTTAGGCAAAGACATTACAGACCCTCTGTGGGATACACTGCTAAGCCAAATGAGTATTGACGAAATGTATTCGTTGGTTCAGCGCGGCGGATACCGCACGGTACGGGTAGAATCTATCGGAAAACCGCGTTGTTGGGACTTTGACGGCCCTTCGGGATTAAACACAAACAACATGTCAGACCATGACAGTGCGCCGTGGACAGCGTTCCCCGTTGCAACCATTATCGCACAAACATGGAGTGCCGAGCTTGCTTACGAATTTGGTGCGGCTGTCGGAACCGAAGCCCGCTTAACCGACGTTGCGGGTTGGTACGCACCAGGTGTAAACCTACATCGTTCACCGTTTGCGGGCAGAAACTTTGAATACTTCTCCGAAGACGCGCATATTTCGGGAATCATGGGCGCGCAAGTAACCAACGGTGCGCTTAGCGAGGGCTTATACGCATACGTTAAGCACTTTGTAGTAAACGAAACCGAAACGCATCGCGGCAAGCTGAATACGTGGCTTTCCGAAC
Source organism: Bacillota bacterium (assembly GCA_009777485.1). Classification (GTDB taxonomy): domain Bacteria; phylum Bacillota; class Clostridia; order Christensenellales; family Pumilibacteraceae; genus WRAP01. The sequence goes on along the minus strand of WRLT01000006.1, from coordinate 93,509 downwards.
AAACCTTGCGTGAAATTTACTTGCGTCCGTTTGAAATTACCGTAAAACAAGGCAGTGCAAATGCAATGATGTCGTCGTTTAACATGTTAGGCGCGATGTGGACGGGCGGAAGCCGTGCGCTTTGCACTACGATTTTGCGCGAGGAGTGGGGCTTTAGAGGTTCGGTTGTTACCGACTTTGCCAACGCGCTTTCCGATACGCATATGAGCGCGGCGCAAGGCTTGCGTGCAGGAAACGATTTATGGCTGACAGGCCTTGCCACAGACGGTGCGCCCGGTTTTGGTAATTCGCATCTAGATATCAACAGCAACCGAACCGCCGACGTTAACGTGATTTTATTGCGCAACGCAAGCCGCAACATTCTATATACCTTTGCTAATACGTACTGGTACTCTGGGCACGGCCCCAGAGCGGAAACCAGCGTATTTCCTATGTGGTGGATTTGGGGCATGCTGCCGCTTAACCTAGTACTGGCGGGCGGAATTGCAACTATACTGTATTTAAACTTCTTCCATAAAAAACGCAAACCCAAATTTGCGGCCGAAGGGGCGGACGGAACAGGCGGAGATACGGATGTATCCAAGTTTACTTCTTCCGGTTCAGTTGCAGATTCTGTAAGCGATGTACCCGATGCGATTGTAGCCGCCGCGCAAGCACCGCCCGAACCAACGCCCGAGCCCGCGGCAGAAACAGCGCCCGAGCCAACGCCCGAGCCCGCGGCAGAAACAGCGCCCGAGCCTACGCCCGAGCCCGCGGCAGAAACAGCGCCCGAGCCTACGCCCGAGCCCGCAACAGAAGAAAAGCCCGCGCCTAAGCCCAAAACCGCCAGCGCGGCAAAGCCTAAAACGGCTGCGTCAACAACGGCAAAACCTAAAACCGCCTCAGCCAAAGCGGCAACAGCGGCAAAACCTAAAACCGCATCTGCGGCAAAACCCAAAGCCGAAAAGCCCCCTGAGGCATCGGAGTAAGCATTAATCAATAAATAATTTTTCTTAAATTTCTACAAGCTATACTAATCAGTTAAAAAACCATTTTGGAGGATAATAAACATGAAAAAATTAAAGGTTCTGACTTTGGCCGTCTTATGTGCAATGCTTTCGCTTACGTTGTGGGCATGCAACAAAGACGGTCCGTTGGATTCGCTAGAAATCGTAGCGGGCCCTACGCAAACCGTGTATACGCACGGCGACACGCTTAATCGGGCGGGCTTGCAAGTTAAGGCTAATTTCACCAACAGCAAAAGCCGTATACTTGCCAACAACGAGTATGAAATTAATCCTACTCCGTTAGAAGCAGGCATGAACGTTATGGTGCGCTACGGCGGTAAAGAAGTACAGCTGACGGGCATTACGGTAAATCCTGCATTTGTTGCGATGACAGACTTCGAAGCAAGCATAGGCGTACCGCATTTGGTTATGGACTACGACGACGGCTATAAAATAACCCCCGTTGTTTTTCCTGCTAACGCTACCCGAAGTGAGCTTACCTTTACCTATACGGTAGGTATGGATTCCGTAGACGATATAGCAGTCGACGATAACGGCGTACTAACGCTGCTGCGGCCCGTAGAAAGGGCATTAGTGCGGGTTAGGGCGCGTCAAAATGCCGACGGCGCAAATATGTTTGACGAAACCCGTAACGTGTACATTGATATTTTACCCGATATTCCGCTTGCCGCCAATTCTATTGCAATCGGTTCGGTTGAAGATTTCTTTACACTGTTTTGGGACCCCGACAAGGTGCTTACCACCCAAAACCAAAACTTCCATTTAACGGCGGATATAGACTTCTCCGAAGGAATTCCCGCAGCCTTTCTCAACACTACCGTAACCGGTGATGAGTACAGCAAAATAGAGGGCGGATACGATTATAATATTTACAGCGGGTATGAAGAATATGACGACGAAGGCTATGCCAAAAAACCGCGCGGCATTATCTATCCCTACGGCGGAGAACGCAAAGCAGAATTTGTCGAAGTAAACGCTCAAGGTGACATTGTGTGGACTCCTTTCGTGGGTGGTGCCGGTTCCATCAACGGTGTGGTTTATAACGGTATTTTTGACGGACGCGGTTTCGCGCTTAAAAACTGGATAATCCATGCAGTGGCTAACAACCGAGACGGAGAAAACTTAGGCACCCAACAAGGCGAACAAACCGCATTGTTCCACCAATTAGACGGCGACGGGGTTATTAAAAACTTGGCTATCTTAGATTACGTAGTCGTAGTAAACGAAAATCCCGCATGCGCCTCGCTAGTAGCTGTTTCGTACGGTACGCTACAAAACATTTATGCGCGCGGCATATTGTCCGGCCTTTCAAGTACGCTGCATTATCACGCGCCGGAAGGTTGGGAGCAAAGCTTTGAATGGTGGGTACTCAGCGCAGGATTAGTAGGACGTTTGTTTGAAGGTTCGGCGAATACAGGCCTTGTGTTAGACATCCGTATAGACGACCTTCCTACGCGTGCCGTAGCGGTAGGTGGTTTCGGTAGCGGTTTCGGTGAGTTTTTCCACCCGCTGTTTGCCGTGTACCTAATCGGAGACAACCTTCCTAACCCCAATATTATTGATAATCCCAACAACTGGGGCTTTGTGCATATCCTGCACGGAGGCGATGGGTACATTTGGGAAGAGGCACAAGAGTATGGAAGCTTTTTAAGCACTTTATTTGTCAACAGCTACGGCTTTAACTCCGGCGACCTCAGCGGCGTAGATTTCAGCTATCTAAGCACGGCGTACTGGGATTTCGAAACCAACAGCGGAATTCCCGAGCTAAGAAAACTTGACGCTTAAATTTTAACAAAAGGGCTGTTTCCACTAAAAATGCGAAACAGCCCTTTTTTAATTCGCCTCTAAAAATATCATTTGACAAATTCGCAATTTTTGTGGTACACTATGCAAAATGAGCGATAAACAGCAAGAAATTCTTAAACGTGCGCAAGCGTGCGAAAAGCGTTATAACCAACTTACTTGGCTGATTTCCGCGCCCGAAATTATCGCGGACAACCGTTATTGGCGGCGGCTAGCCGACGAATACGCCGCGCTTGAACCTATCGCGGCAATACTATCGGATGCTAACGGCACACAACACGCAGATTTTTTTAACACGTTAGAGCACCTCCTTACCACGCTTTCCGATAATCCTGTTGAAACAGCCGTTATAGAAGTAAACGCAAAACACGACAATTCTTTTGCGGATGAATTATTTACCGCATATAAAACGTATGCACAAAAAAAAGGCTTTACGCTTTTGCCCGCGCCCGAACCCGTTACATCTACCCGTTCTCTTTGCATTACGGGTGCGGGGGCGTTCGATGTGTTAAAAGCCGAAACAGGCTTGCACCGCGCCATATACACAGTCTTCGCCAATGTAGAGGCAGAAGTATCGGTTTATCCGTATATGCCCAATTACACAGCCTTTGTAGAAACAGATGTTAAATTTGATGTGTTCCGTTCGGGCGGCGCAGGCGGTCAGCATGTAAACAAAACAGAATCTGCCGTGCGCGCTACGCATCTGCCTAGCGCGGTAAGTGTGGTGTGCCAAGACGAGCGTTCACAGCACAAAAACAAACAGCGCGCACTAGAACAACTAAAACTGCGCGTTAAAAAGCATTACGACCGTCAAAACGCAAACCATATAAATGCGGCAAAAAAAGCCGCGCAAAAATCCGTTTTGGTGCGCGTATACGATTTTGCGCGCGGCAGCACCGAAAGCACCGTTCCCCAAAGCTTAAAGGCTTTCGTTGCACGCGGGGGGCGCACCCTTGAGTTTTACTAATCAAAATTTTATTCTATGCAAGAAATTAAAGTCAACAACCGCATAACCGTTTTATCCGATACCGTTTCGGTTTTTAAAACCGCCTTTCTTATGCACGAGGCAGGCGCATTTAGCGAGTTAGACAGATTTTTAAGCAAGCTTTCTCAAGCCGTTATTTTAAGCGGCATTTCTTTAAAAGAAGGGCAGTACCGCCTTACGCATGAATGCGGTACGTTTTTGTTTTGTATCAAAAAAGAGCTTTTTATTTTTTACGGATACAAAGGACAAGACGCTTTTATTCGGCGCGGCGATAAACGGCTTACTAGCTTTTTACGCACGGACGAATTTACGGTAAAACTTATTCCCGAATCCGCACCGCCGCCGCAAACAGATTTATTAAAGCTGTACAGGCTTAGCGAAACCGATTTTACAGGCTTTCCGCGCTTAGACGAAACACAGGCAAAAATTGTTACCACGCAAGACCAAAACATGTTAGTTCAAGGCGTTGCGGGTTCGGGTAAAACCAACCTCTGCATCGACAAAATTTTATACTCCGCCTCCCAAAATTACGCAGGACGCGTACTGTATTCTACCTTTTCACGCGGGCTGCTTTCCGATACCAAGCAGCGCGTTTCGGCGTTAAACGCGCACATTAAGCGGCTTATAACCGAATTCGAAGAGGGGCGCGTAGTATTTAGCGGCGCAAACCGCGTTAAAGCGGTAGAAAACAAGCTAGGATTTTTATTGGCGGCGCAAGAGGATAAGCTGCTTGAAAAACTAAAAGAAATAGCCTTTTTTTTAGATAACAAGGTAGACTATTACGTAATAGAAGATTTGTTCCGCCGATATGTGCGCGACGGCTTTGAAACGGCAGACGAGCAATATTTTGTAAAAACGTATGTAAAGGACATAAAAAATCATCAGCTTACTAGCAAGCTTGCACGCGTGCAAGACCTTTCACACGAGGTAATCTATAAAGAGATTTTCGGGCTGATTACAGGCGCGTGCAACCCCGAACATCCGCACCGCCTTTTATCGCAAGAAGAATACACGCACCGCCGCAAGCACTCCTTTTCGCGCGCAGAGTGCGAGATTATTTACGCGCTTAGCCAAGATTATATCAAGCATTTGCAAAAATCCAACCGCACCGACAGCAACCTCATGTGCCGCGAACTGCTTAATGCAGATATAGTCCAATATTCGCTTACCATATTAGACGAAGTGCAGGATTTTACCGAAGTAAGCCTAGTGTTTTTTAAGCAGATTTCACGCAAGCTGTTTTGCGTAGGCGACGCGCTGCAAATGATTAACGCATCGTATTTTTCTTTCGCTTACGTAAAGCGGCTTTTGTACGAAAAGGATATTTCCTCCGTTGCCGAACTGGTAAGCAATTACCGTTCCTCAAAAAAAATTGCCGTTCTTACCGAAAATTTAGGCAAGCTAAACGCAAAAGCCTTCGGCGTGCATAGCTTTGTGCTAAAAAGCAAAAGCGTAGATGCAAACGCACAATCAGAGGCAGTGTATGTTAAAGGCGGCGCATTCTTAGACAAGCTAAACCGCGAGCCTTTTAATAATTATACGGTAGTTACCGCCAACACGCACGAAAAAGAGCAGCTGCGCAAACGCCTTACCAAGCAAGAAATTCTCACCGTAGCCGAAATAAAAGGCTTAGAGCGCGAAACGGTTATTTTATATAATATTCTCTCCGCTAACGCAAACCGCTGGCGCGCCTTCGAGCGCACCGTTATAGACCGCAAAACAGCCGACGAAAATTCGGTTTACCGCTATTATTTTAATTTGCTGTACGTTGGCGTATCGCGGGCAAAACTGCGCTTATACGCATTAGAATCACAGCACCTCCCGCTGTTTGCTGCGTTTTTTTCCGAAAATTTTCAAGTATTAAGCGATAGCGCGGCAGTAGAAAACCTACTGGCAAACGCAGATAAAACCGAAGTAGAGCAAGACGAAATATTGCGGCGAATTAAAGAATTTATATCGCAGCAGCAATTCGACAACGCGCGCTTTGCCGCCCAAAGCATCTTTATACAGCAAGAACGCACCGCCGCGCTTTGCCGCATAGATATTGCCCAAAACTTTATCCGCAAGGGCTTATACCGCGACGCGGGCTTAAAATTTTTGCAGCTGGGCATGTACGAAGACGCCAAAGAACAGTTTATTACCGCCTCCGATGAAACGCTTATAAAGCTTGCCGATATTTGCTTAGGCGAGGGCAGCGCGTTGGGCTTAGAGGTTTTGTCCGCACTGGACGGGCTTGGCGATAATCAAGAAGTTCAAAAAATCATTTTAGGGCTTGTAAACGCCGATTTACAAAGCATGAAAGAAAATGCGCGGCAAATCGGCACCGCCTTGCAAAAAATCTTAAAAACCAATAACCGTTAAGGAGAAAAACTTTATGGAAAGCAATCAAATGAAAGCCCTAATCGAAAGCTTTAAGGGGTATCGCGACTTACTTGCGCCGATACAAAAAAATCTTGCGGATTTTACCAACACCTACGATTCCATGCGCGAAAACGTAGAAAAACTAAACGCATCCTTTGGCGGCGATTTAAAAGCAAAGCTAGAAGAAATCTTTAAACAAATGTCGGGACAAGCAGGAAAAGCTGCCGATTTATCGGGACGGATTGACCAACTGGCTAAATCCGCGCACACCTACGCCTCCGAAGTAGGTTCTATGGTCGCGCTGTTTAGCAAAATAGAAGAGCGTTTAGGCGCGGTTTTAGATATCGAAGGACGCGCAGAGGCGCAAATTGCCCGCTTAGACACCTTATTAGAAGAAAAAACCAAAAGCTACAACCTTAAAGAATTGCAATCCGCCTTAGAAAGCTACAACCGCGACGTTAAAAAGGTTAGCGAGTTTATCAACAAAGATGTTGCGGATACGCTTATGGGCAGCCGTGAAACGCTAGATGCTATCAAGGGCGGCATAGACCAACTGGTAAAAGCACGCACAGACGAAAATGCAAGCCTAGAAAAGCTTATGCAAAGCTACGGGGCAAGCGAGCAATTTTTGCAAAAACTCATAGAAAAAGAGGACGTAAACGAGGCGTACCTGTTTGAGATTTTAGACCGCTGGGCGGAAACAAGAAGGGTAAAGATAAAAAACTAAATGCTTAACGCAACCGAAAACAACATACTAAAAGCTGTGCGCGCCGACGATGTGCGCAGCTTTTCCGCGCTTGTCGGAAATAAAGAAAAGCTGCTTGCATTAAGCTTTGGCAGGTTTCCGCTGTTATCGCTAATCTATCTGTACCGCGCAAAAAACATTGCCAAAATGTACGAAAACCTCCTTGTATCGATTACGGCTTATAAAAAAACAAACGAGCCTGCGGACGCGTATAAAAGGTTTAAAAGTTATGTCGGCACCGCCTTGCGCCGTTACAACAGCGAAAGCACGGTAACGCCCGCCGAAATGTTAGCTTTAACGCGCGAAACCGCCTATTTAAAGCAAAAGTTTTCGTTGCTTGCCCCTAACGAAACTATGCGCGGCGCGGTACTCACCGCATACGCATCGCGCAGAAAAACCGCCAAAATCGAAAACGGCGCACTTAAAACCGCCGCAGAACGCCCCACAACTTTCGATAACCGAATATTCGGCTTTATCGCCGCGCTTGCCGCGTGTATAATACTTTTTGCCTCCTTGCTGCCCGTTATCTATACGCAAATCGGCATAGGCACCGAAAGCAGGCCCTATATCATTAAAAACGGTAAGCAGTTGCAGATGATCGGAGAGGGCAACGTCCACGGCCCCCCAGTACATTACCGTTTAGGCGCAGATATAATTTTACCCGACAGCTTTTTGCCATTCCACTTGACGAATGCGCATCTTGACGGCGGCGGACACACGATTTTTTCAAGCGGCACGCAGCCTATTTTTAACACCGTACGCGGTCAAATAGCAAACGTCAAACTTGTAATCCGCGAAAATTTGTCTATAACCCTAACGCAGGATTTTGATTCAACCCTAACGCAGGATTTTGCCTTTTTAGCACGCGTAAATTTGGGCGTAATTTCTGCTGTTACCGTAACGGCGCAAAATGCGCAGCTTACCGTAGTAGAGGACGGGCCGTTGTTCGTAGGCGCTGCAGGCTTTGTGGTTTATAATCGCGGGCTTATTACAAACAGCTTAAATAATGCCGAAATTACGCTTTTTTCCGAATCAAATACACAAGAATTGCTAGTTGGCGGTATCGCCGTTTTCAACTCCGGCACAATCGAAAACACGGTAAACCAAGCGGGTCTTTTTGCAGAAATTGCCTCTCTACAAGACGAAACATCTATTCTAATCGGCGGTATCGCGGCTAGAAATTCGGGCAGTATTGTGCGCAGTGCAAGCTTAGGCGGACTAGCCGCAAAATCCGTAGCAGGCCATATTTACGTAGGAGGAATTGCCGCGGTAAACGTAGGCAACGGCGTTATCAAAAATTGCGGCACGCCCGAAATTACCATACGTGCCGAAACCGAATTACAAGCCGTTACCTTTTTAGGAGGCATAACCGCGTGGGTGATAAACGGAGAAATCACGCAAAATTTTTCGGCGGCATCGTTTATAAATACTAATTCCGCAGAAAACCAACTCAACATTACGGGCGGCATTGCGTCCTGCGCAGAGGTATTCTACGAACCGTCTGACGACTTGTTTTATTCGTATGCGCTAATCGAGGATAACTATTACGTCTTTCGCCACAATACGCATTTCGGCGTTGCCGTATTATACTTCGCCTATGTAGATAACTTAGGACAACTACGCGACGAGTTAATCCCGACCAGCGGCGACGTGTACGGAGAGAATTTTGTGGTTACACAAGGCGTTGACAGCGTAGAAGCACTAGCCGATACGCCCGTATTTTGGAATATAAGTTAAAAGGAGGGCAGAGCGTTATGAAAAAAAGCCCGTTTATAAGGGTTTTAATTGCTTTAAGTGCAATTTTACTGTTGCTAGACATCATATTTTTCGCGTTGTTTGCCCAAAGTGTTTACCAGTACAAAGACAACGGCGCATTTGTTGCAGCCGCATTTCCCTCCACGCAGTTTATAACGTCCCTTTATGTGTTAATCGCGCTGCACGCCGCCTTACTGCTAACCGCTGCCGCCTACACGCTGTTTCACAAGCTAAGGTTAAGAAAAACCCGCTAAAAGAATTGACAAAATACCGCCTAATCGTGTACACTACTAACACACAAAAATTTTTTATGCAGGAGAATACTGTTGGAAACACCCAAAGAAAAGCTGCTTGAAATAGCAGTGCGCATTAAAGAAATGCGCCAAATCGCAGGCTATACCGTTGCGCAAATGGCACAAAAGCTGCGCATTGCCGCTACGCTGTACACCCAATACGAAAACGGAAAAACCGATTTGCCGTTTTCATTTATACATAACTGCGCGTTAGCGTTAGGCGTAGGCATAAACGATTTGCTAGAAGGTTACAGCACAGCAAAGCTAACCAACTATTCTATAACGCGCAAAGGCGCGGGCAGGGTAACGGCAAAAGAAAACGGCATAGAAATCAACAGCTTAGTGCCGCGTTTCCGTTCGCGCTTAGCGCAGCCCTACCACGTTACCTACACCTACTCCGAAGCCGCGCAAAAAAAGCCTATTCCGCTATCCGTGCACGGCGGGCAAGAGTTTGACTATGTGTTAAGCGGCAAGCTTAAAATTAAAATCGGCGAGCATATCGAAGAACTACTCCCCGGCGACAGCATCATCTACAACAGCTCTACGCCGCACGGCATGATTGCCGCCGACGGCGCAGACTGCACCTTTTTGGCAGTAGTTTTGTCGGGCGAGGAAGAAGAGAAAAAAAGCGCGCACACAGCCTCATCCGCCGCGCACGCAACCGACTCTAAGCTGATATCCGATAAATTTGTTTCGGCCATAGAGGACGAAAAAGGTTCGCTTAAAAAAATCTCCTTTAAAAATACCGCGCAGTTTAACTTTGCCTTTGACATCGTAGACGGTTTGGGCAAGCAAAAACCTAACGAGCCTGCCATGATTCATATCGGCAAGGATAAAACCGAACGCATTTTCACCTTTCAAGATATGATGCGCTATTCTGCCCAATGCGCCAACTATTTTAAATCGTTAGGCATAAAAAAAGGCGACAAGGTTATGCTGGTGCTTAAACGCCACCACCAATTTTGGTTTGCCATTCTTGCGCTGCACAAATTAGGCGCAATCGCTATCCCCGCTACGCACTTACTTAAAGAGCGCGATTTAGTATACCGCTTTAATGCGGCAGGAATTTCTGCCGTTATTTGCACTCAAGATGACGGCTTTCCTTCGCGCATAGACGCGGCGCAGGCCGAAAGCCCTAGCTTAAAAACCAAAATCTCCGTAGGCGGGGCGGATTTTGAGGGCTGGCATAATTTCGACAACGAGCTAAAGCTTTTCTCCGATGTTTACACGCGCACCTCAGACGCACCCTGCGGCAGCGACACCTTATTTATGTATTTTACCTCTGGCACCACAGGCTATCCTAAGCTTACCGTGCATAACCACACGTATCCGCTAGGGCATTACCATACCGCCAAGTACTGGCACTGTTCGCGGCCAGGCGACGTCCACCTAACCATTTCCGACACAGGCTGGGCAAAATCCTTTTGGGGTAAATTGTACGGCGAATGGATGTGCGAAAGCACGATTTTTGTATACGATTTACAAAAGTTCGACGCGGCGGAAATTCTTTCCATGTTTAAAAAATACAAAATCGCCACCTTTTGCGCGCCGCCCACCATGCTGCGCTTAATGATTAAAGAGGATTTATCCGATTACGACCTTTCTTCTCTTAGGCATATGGTTACGGCAGGCGAGGCATTAAACCCCGAAGTATTTAACAAGTTCCAAGAAAAAACGGGCATTAAAATTATGGAGGGCTTCGGTCAAACCGAAACCACGCTAATGATTGCCAACCTTGCGGGCGAGGGCTACAAGGTAGGGTCTATGGGCAAACCCGTCCCGCTGTACGATATCGCCTTGTTAGACGCAGACGGCAACGAGGTAGGCGCGGGCGCAAGCGGCGAGGTATGTATCCGCATAGATAAAGGCAGGCCCTGCGGCTTATTTACGGGCTACTACAACGACGACGAGGCGAATAAAAGGGTATTGCGCGGCAATTATTACTGCACAGGCGATATTGCGTGGCGCGACGAGGACGGATTTTTATGGTACGTCAGCCGCATAGACGATGTAATAAAATCGTCGGGCTACCGTATCGGACCGTTCGAAATAGAATCGGTTATCATGGAGCTGCCCTACGTATTAGAATGCGGCGTATCGGCCGAGCCCGACCCCGAGCGCGGGCAGGTGGTTAAAGCAAGCGTTGTTTTAACTAAGGATACAAAGCCCAGCGACAAATTAAAAAAAGAAATTCAAGACTACGTAAAACAAAAAACCGCGCCGTACAAATATCCGCGCATCGTAGTATTTAAAGACGAACTGCCCAAAACCATCAGCGGTAAAATTCAACGGAATAAGCTATAAATTATGTTAGACAAAAAACGTATTACCATTATTTGCGGACATTACGGCAGCGGAAAAAGCACCGTTGCGGTTGCGCACGCCCTGCGCCTTGCCAAGCAGCAACAGCAGAGGGTTGTTTTAGCGGACTTAGACATCGTCAACCCGTATTTCCGTTCCGCCGACCACGCAGACCAACTTAAAGCGGGTGGTGTAGAGGTAATTTGTTCGGCGTATGCAAACTCTAATTTAGATTTTCCCGCACTGCCGCGCGAAATTTACACAATTGTCAACGACCGCACGGCGCGTTTCGTGCTAGACATCGGCGGCGACGAGCGCGGCGCGTTGGTATTAGGGCGGCTTTCAAAAGCTATCAAAGAAGAAAATAATTACGAAATGCTTGCGGTAATCAATATGTACCGCCCGCTTACCCAAACCGCCCCCGATACCGTAGAAATCCTGCGCGAAATCGAAAAATCGGCAAAAATCAACTTCACCGCCGTACTAAACAACTCTAATCTAGGCGCAGAAACCACCCAAGCAATCGTTGCCGACAGCACCCCCTACGCCCAACAAGTCGCCACACTAATGTCCATACCGCTTATAAAACTTAACTAGTCCTCTTGCAGATTAGCATATTGTTCTCTTAAAATTTTAGCGATATCGTTTATAGAAACTAGGGCATCGTCTAAGTGCCTTAATCTTGCTTCTTCTCTTATTTGCATTTTTTGTTGATTGCATTTAAAATGTTCGCATGTTTCGCTATCCCTTTTAGGCACTTTATGCTTAGAACAAGCACCGTGTTTCATTCTTACATAATCAAACGACCTTTGATTATAGTAAGCGGTGTAATGATAGCAGTTGTTGCAAATAGGCTTTTTCATAATAAAACTCCTTAATTTTATTCAATAAAACCATTATACTATTTTAAATTACATCAATCTGCACTTCGCGTAATTAAGCGAATAATTATCCGCAAAAAAATTCCCCTCTTGAGGGGTGGACGCGTCAGCGGACGGGGTGGAAAGAAAAGCCTATACTCCCAATCAGACGGGGTGGAAAGAAATGCTTATTTTTGTTATTGCTTTGATAGGTGAGTAGTACGGAGAATTCCATAATAGTGGCGCGGACTTAACTGGGATAGCACGTTGTAAGCCCGAAGCAAGAAAAAAGTGCAGTTGTAACGCTGTACTTTTTTTATTATTGCCGTAGAAATCCGCTAAAAAATTCCCCCCATTGATTGTCCTACAAAAACAGACCGTTAAAAAATTCCCCTCTTGAGGGGTGGACGCGTCAGCGGACGGGGTGGAAAGAAAAGCCTATCCCTCCAATTAGACGGTGCGGCAAGAAAAACCCCTTTCCACCCCGTCAACTTCGTTGCCACCCCTCAAAGAGGGGAATTTTTCTGCGGCTAAGGCATTAAAATGAAAATTACCATTCTCCATTAACGCAAGACTTTCCAATCGGATAAGGCGCAACCAAAAAAATATTACCTAAAAACGCTTGACAGTAAAATCGCAACCATGTTATTATACATACATAAATGCGATAATGGAAGACATAAGTCCGTTGAGAGCTATGCCTTAGAGAGCCGTCGGTTGGTGCAAGACGGGACATAAGCGCAACGAATTTCTCCCTTCCTAGCAGGTTGCCTAACGGCTGTAAAAAGCCCATTAAGCGTACTCGGTCGGTTACCGTTAATAAACCGTTAAAGCGGACGCAGTTTTTGCGTCAAGATGGGTGGTACCGCGGTTTTCAATCGTCCCTTCAAGATTTTTGCAAGGGGCGTTTTTTTGTGCCCAAACAACAAGAAAAAAGGAGTTTAAACAAGCTATGGCAAAAGTAACCATCAACAAAGATTTATGTAAAGGCTGTTCGCTGTGCATCGGGGTTTGTCCTAAAAAAATCATCAGCATAGACAAAACAAGCCTTTCTAAAAAAGGCTATCAGCCCGCGCAAGTAACCGAAATGGATAAATGTATCGGCTGTGCGTTTTGCGCGTTGATTTGCCCCGATACAGTCATCACCGTAGAGAAATAAAAGGAGAAAAAATTATACATGAAAAAAGTATTGATGAAAGGAAACGAAGCAGTAGCGGAGGCCGCAATCATGGCGGGCTGCCGTCATTATTTCGGCTATCCGATTACACCGCAAAACGAAATCGGCGCGTATATGAGCGCGCGCATGCCTAAAATCGGCGGCGTATTTTTGCAAGCCGAAAGCGAAATTTCCGCGATTAACATGGTATACGGCGCGGCAGGCGCAGGCAAAAGGGTAATGACGTCCTCATCCAGTCCCGGTATTTCGCTTAAAACAGAGGGTATTTCGTACCTTTGCGGCGCGGATTTGCCTTGCGTTATTGTAAACATTCAGCGCGGCGGGCCGGGCTTAGGCACTATCCAGCCCTCACAAGCCGACTACTTTCAATGCGTCAAGGGCGGAGGGCACGGCGACTACAAAACGATTGTTTTCGCGCCGTCCAGCGTACAAGAAATGGCGGATTTGGCAGTAGAGGGCTTTTCAGCAGCAGAAAAATACCGCATGCCCGTTATGATTTTAAGCGACGGCACACTAGGACAAATGATGGAGCCCGTCGCACTTAAATACCCCGCACCAAAGCTGCCCACGTCCGACTGGGCAGCAACAGGCACGCAAGGCAAGCGCAAGCCCAACGTAATCAACTCTTTATTTTTGCTGTGCGAACAGCTAGAATCTGCGGTAGTTTCGCGTTTCGAGCGTTACAAAACCGTAGTGCAAAACGAAACGCGGGTAGAGGAATACCAAACCGAAGACGCCGATATTTGCATCGTTGCGTTTGGCATTTCGGCGCGTGTAGGCAGAGGTGCGGTAAATCTAGCCCGCGCACAAGGGCTTAAAGTAGGGCTAATCCGCCCGATTACGCTTTGGCCGTTCCCGTCTAGTACAATCGAAAAAGCCGCGCAAAAGGTTAAAGCTTTTTTAACGGTCGAATGTTCTATGGGCCAAATGGTCGAAGATGTCCGTTTGGCAACGGCAGGCAAAAAGCCTGTACATTTCTTCGGCAAAGCAGGCGGCACAATCCCTTCGCCAGAACAAGTTTTAGCCGAAATCATTAAAATAGGAGGCGTTAAATAATGATAGTATTTGATAAACCTAAAAGCCTTTCCGATAAGCCTATGCACTATTGTCCGGGCTGTACGCACGGTATAGTACACCGTTTGGTAGGCGAGGCAATCGACAGCTTAGGCATTCAAGGAAAAACCATCGGCGTTGCGCCTGTCGGTTGCGCAGTACTGGTATACGAATATTTCAACTTCGATTTTGTTCAGGCGGCGCACGGAAGAGCCCCTGCGGTTGCAACGGGCATTAAACGCGCCAACCCCGACAATATAGTTTTCACCTATCAAGGCGACGGCGATTTAGCCTCTATCGGCACAGCAGAAATCGTCCACGCAGCAGCGCGTAACGAAAACATCACCGTTGTTTTTATCAACAACGCGATTTTCGGCATGACGGGCGGGCAAATGGCGCCTACCAGTCTGCCGGGGCAAATTACCCAAACCTCTCCCTACGGCAGAGATGTTAAGGCTTGCGGATATCCCGTAAGAGTAAGCGAAATGCTTTCCACGCTAGACGGCGCAGGGTATATAGAGCGCGTAAGCGTTACGAGTGTAAAGTACATCAAGCAAGCCGCCGCCGCTATTAAAAAAGCGTTCGAGTACCAAAAAGAGGGCAAGGGCTTTTCGTTGATTGAGGTAATTTCGACGTGCCCGACCAACTGGGGGCTTTCTCCGTCCGACGCGCTTAAATGGGCGGAAGAAAACATGCTGCCGTATTATCCGCTGGGCGTATATAAAGACAGAAATAACTAAAACAAAAAAAGGAGAAATGTTATAATGGCTGTAACCAATTATTTATTAGCGGGATTCGGCGGACAAGGCGTTTTGTTTGCAGGTAAATTCTTAGCTAATTTAGGACTGATAGAGGGCAAATACGTTAGCTGGCTGCCGTCCTACGGGCCGGAAATGCGCGGCGGTACGTGCAACTGTTCGGTTGTCGTATCAGACGAGCCTGTCGGTTCGCCCGTAGTATCTGCGCCAGACGTACTAATGGTGCTTAATCTGCCGTCACTGGATAAATTTGAAAACACGGTTCGCGCGGGCGGTACCATTTATATGGATACGTCGTTTATCGAAAGAAAGCCCGTCCGCAAGGATGTAAAGGTAGTCGCGCTTAAAGCCGCAAAAGAAGCGTCCGAAAACGGTATGTTGGGCTTAGCAAACATGATTTTACTAGGCAAGCTTTTAGCCGATACCGCGCAAACCTCTATAAACAAAGCGTTAGAAGAATCTATTTCCGCTAAACGCACCGACATGCTTGCACTAAATTTAAAAGCATTAGCAAAAGGAAAATCTTTATAATGAATATCAAAATAACAAAAACCAATTCGCCCAAACCGCATCCCGACCCGTCCGTTTTGGGCTTTGGCAAATATTTTACCGACCATATGTTCACGATGGATTATGCGGCGGACAAGGGCTGGTTCAACCCCGAAATTATTCCGTTCGGAAAATTTTTAATGCACCCCGCAAGCACCGTGTTTCATTACGGCGCAGAGGTTTTCGAGGGCATGAAAGCATACCGCCGTCAAGACGGAAAAATTCAGCTGTTTAGGCCCTTAGAAAACGCCAAGCGCATGAACCTATCGGCGCAGCGACTGTGTCTGCCCACCGTTCCCGAAGAGGATTTTATAAAAATTCTTAACGCGCTGATAAGCCTAGACGAAGCATGGACGCCCTCTGCGGCAGGAACCTCCTTATACCTGCGTCCGTTTTTATTCGGCAACGACGAATCTTTGGGCGTTCACCCCGTGCAAAACGCGCGGTTTATGCTAATCGCATCGCCCGTAGGCAGCTACTACAAAGAGGGCTTAAACCCTGTGCGCATTTTAGTAGAAGACCAAGACGTCCGCGCCGTTAAGGGCGGAACAGGCTACACCAAATGCGGCGGCAATTACGCGGCGTCGCTGCGCGCGGGCAAACGCGCCCAAGACGAGGGCTACGCGCAAGCATTGTGGCTAGACGGCATAGAGCGCAAGTACATCGAAGAAGTCGGCGCAATGAACGTCATGTTTAAAATTAAAGGCCAAATAATTACGCCCGAGCTTTCGGGTTCGGTGCTGCCTGGCATTACGCGCATGTCGTGCATCGAATTATTGCAGCAAAAAGGCTATACGGTTTCGCAGCGCAAAATTTCGATTGATGAGTTAATTTCCGCCTTAGAAAACGGCAGCTTAGAGGAAGCGTGGGGTACGGGTACGGCGGCGGTAGTCGCCTCTATCGGTACGCTAGGCTACAAGGGCAAGCAATATACGGTGGGCGGCGGCAAAATAGGCAAAACCACCCAAGAGTTGTACGACACGCTTACGGGCATACAATGGGGCACCTTGCCCGACACGTTCAAATGGACACAACTAATAAAATAAAAGGCTGAACCTCATTTTTGAATCAGCCAAAACAGGAGCTTACTATGAAAGAATTACGGCACATAACCATAGGCGATATGTTAGAAGAAACGGCGCGTAAGCACCCCTTACGCCAAGCCGTAAAATATATCGAAATGGAGTTTGATAAAACCTATTACGAGTTTAACAACAAGGTAGACCGCATTGCGCGCGGTCTTATGGGTATGGGGTTTAAAAAGGGCGACCACATAGCGGTTTGGGCAACCAACTATCCGCAATGGCTGGTGCTGCTTTTTGCCACCGCCAAAATCGGCGTAGTGTTGGTAACGGTAAATACCAACTTAAAAGAATCCGAGTTAGAATTTCAGTTAAAGCAATCCGATTCTAACGCACTTTTTATTTGCGACGGCTTAAAAGATATCGACTGCGAAAAAATTATTTATTCAATTTGCCCCGAATTAAAAAAGTGCAAAAAGGGCGAATTAAAATCTAAAAAATTGCCTAAATTACGCACGGTAGTATCGTTTGATAACTACTACGAGGGCATGTACCACTGGAACGAAATAGAAAAATTCGGCGTACTGGTTTCAGATGCCGAGTACGAAAAGCGCAAAAAAAGCCTTCATCCCGACGACGTAATCAACATGCAGTACACCTCAGGCACAACAGGCTTTCCAAAGGGCGTAATGCTTACGCATAAAAACATCGTCAACAACGGCCAATCCATAGGCGACTGCATGAAGTTTACCGAAAAAGACCGCCTATGTATCCCCGTACCGTTTTTCCACTGCTTCGGCTTAGTACTTGCAATTATGGCGTGCGTTACGCACGGCAGTACTATGCTGCCGTTGTTGTGGTACACGCCCATGAAAGTCATGCACGTAGTCGAATACGAAAAATGCACGGCGGTTCACGGCGTACCCACCATGTTTATCGGCATTTTAGAGCATCGCGATTTTAATAAATACGATTATTCCACCTTGCGCACGGGCATTATGGCGGGTTCGCCTTGTCCGATTAAAGTCATGCAAGACGTCGTAGATAAAATGAAAATGAAAGAAATCACCATCGCTTTCGGCCAAACGGAGGCATCTCCCGTCTGTACGCAAACCACCGTAACCGACAGCTTAGAAAAGCGCGTCAACACGGTAGGCAAGGTGCTGCCGCACGTAGAGGCTAAAATAGTAAACCCCGACACAGGCAACGAAGTAGGCGTAGGCGAGGACGGCGAGTTTTGCGTGCGCGGCTACAACGTAATGAAGGGTTACTATAAACTGCCCGAAGCCACAGCTGAAGCCATCGATAAAGACGGCTGGCTGCACACGGGCGATTTGGCGCGTGTCGATAAAGACGGCTACTATAAAATCACGGGCCGCATTAAGGATATGATTATTCGCGGCGGCGAAAACATCTTCCCCAAAGAAATAGAGGATTTTATTTTTACGCATAGTGCCGTGCGCGATGTATCGGTAGTATCCATACCGTCCGCGCGCTACGGAGAGGAGGCTTGCGCCTTTGTCGTGTTAAAAGACGGCTTAGAGGCGTCAGAGGACGAGATTCAAAAGTATGTGGGCAACAATTTAGCTAAACACAAAGTACCTAGCCGCATATTTTTTGTAAACGGCTTTCCTTTAACCGCAAGCGGCAAAATCCAAAAATTCATCCTACGCCAAGACGCAATTAAGCTACTTAACCTAGAAAAAGAAAGCAACATAGAAACCGCTTAAAAGAATGGAGAATGGATAATGGAAAATGGAAAATGTCGGCAAAGAATTTAAAAAATAAACCGCTAAAAAATTCCCCTCTTGAGGGGTGGACGCGTCAGCGGACGGGGTGGAAAGAAAGCGGGGTGGAAAGAAAAGCATCGCTTAAAGAATAGAAAATACAAAATGGAAAGAATAAATAATAAAAATTCCCCGTAAATTCCTTGCTAATAAATACATTTTAGTTTATACTACACTTACAAGGTCTAAACTTTCCCACTTTTCAAACACGGAAAAGCTAAGTTTTTATTAAAAAAGCAGCCGTTAAAAAATTCCCCTCTTGAGGGGTGGACGCGTTAGCGGACGGGGTGGAAAGAAAAAAACACGGAGGTATGTAGATGAGTAACGATTCACTGGTAGTTTGCAACAATCTTACCAAGCGGTACGGAGATTTTCTCGCGCTGTCAAACGTGTGCTTAAACTTGCCCGCAGGTAAAATTATCGGGCTTTTAGGGCCCAACGGAAGCGGAAAAACCACGCTTATTAAGCTGTTTGTCAATTTGCTTATGCAGTACGACGGCAGTATTTTAATCAATGGAAATAAACCCGGTGTTGCCACTAAAAAAATTATTTCGTATCTCCCCGACAGAAACTTTTTATCCGATAAGTGGTCAGCAAAAGACGCTATGGCGTATTTTAAAGATTTCTATGACGATTATAACGACGAAAAAGCCAACCGCTTAATGAACGAATTGCACATAGACCTTTCTAAACGCTTTAAGGCGTTATCTAAGGGAACTAAAGAAAAAGTTCAGCTTGCACTGGTGCTTTCCCGCGATGCCAAGCTGTACCTCTTTGACGAGCCGATTGCAGGCGTAGACCCCGCCGCGCGCGACTACATTTTTAAAATGATTTTAGACAACTACAACAAAGACGCGTCCGTTATTTTGTCTACGCATCTAATATCCGAAGCAGAAGAAATATTAGACCATATAGTTTTCATAAAAGAAGGCCGTGTTGTGCTGTCGGACGATAAGCAAAAAATTATCGAAGAAAAAGGCAAATCCATAAACGATTTATTCAGGGAGGTATTCCGCTATGCGTAAATTATTAAAGCACGGTTTTAAGGAGTCATGGTTAGAAGTAGTAATTTTAAACGCTTGTGTTATCGTTTCAAGCATAGTTCTGTTTATAGGGATTGCAACCGCGCAAATGTTTCTGCTGACAATCGGAACTGCTGTGTTTATTGGCGCACTGGCAAGTGCAGGCGTTATTATTCTCATGTCGATATCAAGAAGCTTTCATAAAAAGCTGTTCACCAACGAGGGCTACCTAACCCTTACTACGCCGGTATCGCTAGACAAGCTGCTGCTTTCTAAAATCATTGTCAATATGATATGGATTTTTGCAACCGTTTTTAGCTTTGCCATCTCTATTTTTATTATGTATGCGGGCATTATAATATTGGCAGGGCCAGCGGCGAGTTTTATTTTTGGTGTGTTAGTAGAGCTTATTGCCCAAAACCCGCTTTCGTTTATTTTAGGCATTATTACCTTTTTAGCGTCCGTTTTATTTTTTCTTACCGCGTTGCTATTTATAATAGTACTGTTTAATACGGGGCATAAAAAAAGATTTAAGATATTAAAGGGCATACTGCTGTACTATGCTTTCGGCATTGTTTTCACAATGATTTCGTATGCTGTTGCATATTTCTTGCTTTTTTATCCCATAACCCGAACGGTAGTAACTATTGTTATCATGCTGGGTTTAAGTGTAGCCTTTTATTTTTTAAGCAGGTTTGTCATAATGCGCAAACTAGAACTTGAATAGATTTGTTTCTAACCATAATACAGGTTTACTAGATGAAAAACAATTATAAAATTATTGATGCGCATTGCCATATATATCCCGATAAAATTGCGGCGGCTGCATCAAACAGTATATCGGATTTTTACGACGGCGCACCCGTGCGCTATAACGGCAGTTTAAGCCAACTTTTTAATGCGGGCGTCGGGGCGGGCGCAGACGGCTTTGTGGTGCATTCCGTTGCGGTTTCTCCGCAAAAAAGCAGCCCCATTAACCGCTTTATCGCCCAAACCGTACAAGAGGGAAAAGGTCTTTTTACAGGCTTAGGCGCACTGCATCCCGATTCTAACACCCTAGAAAGCGACATTCAAGAAATAATTGATTTAGGCTTACACGGCGTTAAACTGCACGCAGACATTCAGCAAATCGCTATAAACGACCCGCGCTGCTTTAAAATTTACGAAATCATTCAAGGACGGTTGCCCGTATTGTTACATACCGGCGATTTCCGCTATGCCTATTCTAACCCCGAAAATGTTCTGCCCGTGCTAAAAGCGTTTAAAAATCTTACCGTAGTAGGCGCGCATTTCGGCGGCTGGTCAGTGTGGGAGGAGGCGGCACAAAAACTCAGCAGCTTTGAAAACTTTTACGTAGATACCTCCTCAACATTCGGCTTTGCCGATAAAGGATTAGTTGAAATGCTGCTAAATAAATACTCCGCCAACCGCATTCTGTTCGGCACAGATTACCCGATGTGGAGCTTAGCCCAAGAATTAGATTATTTATTTTCGTTAAATCTCTCCGCCGAAAAGCTAGAAAAAATTCTGTACCTAAACGCCGTGCGCGTTTACGGCATTAAACAGGCAGGGGCGGCATGAAAACCCTCATCGTATCTATCTCCGCAAAAAACATTCATAAATCGCTTGCGGCATGGTGCCTAAAAGCCTACTGCGCCCAACGCAACATCCAAGCGGTTGAAATATTAGAAGTAAACATTAACGATAACATAGGCGAGGTGATTGCTAAAATTTATGCGCACCGCCCCGATGTTTTGGCGTTTTCGTGCTATATTTGGAATATAGATACTATTAAAAAAATCGGCGCAACGCTTAAAAAATTGCACCCGTGCAAAATTGTTTTAGGCGGGCCGGAGGTTTCATTCGAAACCGATTTAACCGCGTACCCGTTTGCCGACCACCTCATAAAAGGGGAGGGAGAAAAAGCCTTTTGCGACTTATTAGAAAGCCTTACAAATAACGCGCCTAATATTCTCCCGCTTATCAACGGTTGCAACGAGGATTTTTCTAAACTGCCCAACCCGTTTACAAAGGCGTATTTTAATTCGTTTCAGCACGACCAAATTCCGCTTATTCAAAACCGCTTAATCTACTACGAAAGTGCGCGCGGCTGTCCCTTTTCGTGTTCGTACTGTCTTTCGTCCGCGCATAAAGGCGTACAAGAACTGCCGTTAGCGCGCGTCAAAGCCGATTTAATACAGCTTACCCAACAAGGCGCACAGTGCATAAAGTTTATAGACCGAACCTTTAACGCAAACGCAAACCGCGCCCAAGACATCCTAGAATTTATCGCCGCGCTGGACACAAACTGCACGTTTCATTTCGAGGTGGCAGCAGACTTATTTAATACCGCGCTTTTCAAAACCGTACAAAAACTGCCCGTAGGCAGGGTGCAGTTTGAAATCGGCGTGCAGTCGGTAAACCCTAAAACCTTATCCGCGATTAACCGTAAAACCGATACCGATAAAGCCTTGCACAACATCGCCCGATTATCCTCCTTGCAAAACTGCCACATCCATGCAGACTTAATCGCGGGCTTACCGCACGAAACGCTAAACACTTTTGCAGACGCACTCAACCGCCTAATAACAGCCGCTCCTCACGCGGTACAACTAGGCTTTTTAAAAATGCTTAAAGGCGCGTCCGTTAAAGCGCAAGCGAATAGCTTTGGCGCGGTATATGCCGATTTCGCGCCCTACGAGGTATATAAAACCGACACACTAAGCTTTAGCCAGATTTCCGCGCTAAAAAAAATCGAGGCGGTAATCGAACGCTTTTACAACAGCAAGATGTTTTTTTACAGCGTCGCCTACGGTATAAAAATTTGCAAAACCCCGTACCGCTTTTTTGAAGACCTTGCCGAATTTTGCGGATTGCATACTAGCTTTAATTTTAAAGTGTCGCTAAAAAACGCTTACGCACTGCTGCATGATTTTCTGGCGCAGCGCGGCAACCCGACCGAAGCCGCACATTATATTAAATTAGATTGTCTTTCCTCCGACCCGCGCGGCTTACTGCCCGACAGCATAACGCCTAACCGCAACAAACAAGCCGAATTATCCCACCGCAAAAACCTGCCCAAATTCGCAGCCTTCCGCATCGAGTACTTCGCTTTCGACCAAACGCACAAGCTGTTCAACTACCAAACCAAACACCCCGTAACCAACCGATACGATTTTTATACGGTTTAGATTAAATTCGCAAGCATTAATCCATGCTGTGAAATTTTAAATACGTATTCGCCGCAAGCTCATTCGGCAGTTCAAATATAAGCTGTGTATAATAGTCGTTTGACCAAAAGGAATATGTTTGTATATTGATTGAGCCGTTATATAATACATAAAAATGCGAGCCTATACTATAATTAACTTCTGCAAGCACAAGTGCCTTATCGTTAAAAAAGTTTTCGTCATAGCCCATTAGCTTATTTGCAACCCAAAGCGGCAAATTTTCTACGCCTGTGCTGTATACATAATATTCTAATTGCTCAAATGACGTTAATTGTATAAGCGGTTTATCAAAAACCTTGCTTTGCGAAACACGATTATTAACCGTATATTCTTGTTCGCACTCCCAAAAACCCCCGCAATTTTTTTCGTGTATATATGCCCTTGTAACAGCCGTATGAACTAACTTAAATTCATCGGGCTGAAAATCTTTCGAAAGCTCTATGATATACGAGGTAGGGCCGTGCGAGCTTATCGAATATCGGGCATCCCCCCAATTATGACGGTTTATATATACGGTTCCATCGTCGCTAATCCTGTCAAAAGTAACTTTGGAGCTTTCGCCAAAGCAAATAGATAGTAAATATCTATCGGTAAAAAATTCTTCGTTAAACTTTTCTCTCAGCCAAGGCTCATAATGCTTAATAGAATCGTCCCCAATCCCTGCGTGTTGATTGTTAAATAGGATATAGTCCTCTAAATCCTGCATATCAGTTATTATCATAACGCTTTTATCATACGGACGGTACAACCAAAAATTGCCCGTACTATGTATGGTTAAAATATTATCACCCGCAAGGCTAGGAAGATAAGCCTTGCGCGTTTTTGTTTCTCCGCAGCGGCTGCACACTAACGTTTCGTATTCTAAAACCCATTCATGTTCAAGTACTTCGCCTACCCACGTTTCACCTATGGCGTTGCAATGTATGCAAAACTGAGCCGCCGCATTAGCTTCTCCGTAGCCGCAACGTGCAGGGGTTGCCGATACCCATTCAAATTCATGTACGCACACAGCTTCCGTTCCGTCACCGTCGTCAAAAGTCGTTAAACCGCCGTCGTTATCGCAAGCCGTCAAGCCGAATACGCCTATAAAAATAAGCCCGACTATAAAAAGTATTCCGATTTTCTTTTTCATATAGGTTCCCTCATCACTTATAAAACGATTGAACGTGCCCAAACCTGACACACTTATATCTTTACTATATACTTTTTCCGCTGCAAAGTCAAGGATTTTAAAAAAAATGGCAAATTACTTGCCAAATACTACAAGCTGTGCTATACTAAAAAAAACAAAAAAAGGAAGGTAGCAAACCATGTTTGATTGCGAAAAACTATTCGAAGAAAACGAGCGCGGCGCGCGTATTTTTGAGGAATTTGTTTCAACTAAGGAAAAATTAAATAAAGCGCAAATCCGCAACACCATTGTCATGTTCGGTTCGGCAAGAATTAAGCCCGACGACCCGCACAAAAAGGCTAGGGGATACTACGCCGCCGCCGAAAAGCTTGCCCACAAGCTAGCACTGTGGTCTAAGCAAACCTTTTTAAATAATCTGCACAAAGAAAAATATTACATCTGCACAGGCGGCGGCGGGGGAATTATGGAGGCAGCCAACAAGGGCGCGGCAGACGCAGGCGAGCCGACCGTCGGCTTTAACATTCTATTGCCGTTCGAGCAAGCCGCAAACGCCTACATTCCCAAAGATTTGGTTTTTAATTTTCATTACTTTTTTATCCGCAAATTTTATTTTGCGTATTTGGCAAAAGCCTTTGTTATTTTTCCGGGCGGCTTCGGCACCCTAGACGAGCTTTTCGAAATTTTAACCTTAGCACAAACACAAAAAATGCAAAAAACCCCGCCGTTTGTAATTTTCGGCAAAGATTTTTTCAGTAAAATTATCAATTATGATATGCTGTACGAACACGGCTTAATTTCAAAAGAAGATAACAAACTCTTTATCCTCACCGACGATGTAGACGAAGCCTTCACCCACATCACCCGCAACATCAACCGCGAACTAGGCTTCGTCCAACTGTAATGGCTAAACATTTCAAGCAAACCGCAAAATTAAAACCACTCATATTCGGGTTTTTGGCTTTCAACTTAGTTTACGGCTTGGCTGCCGCTATAATAAGCGCTGTAACCTTGACGCTTTACCTTGGAATAATAGGATTGTATAACCTCATATTCGGCATAACAAAATTGTACGGCTTGTGGGGATACAAGAAAGTAACAACGGAAGGATTGACCCCCGAAGCGGTTCAAAAAACGGAATCTGAGTTGGCAAAGAACATGGCGATTTGCGGATCGGTCATGACTTTTTTAGTATTTAGTTATTCGATAGTAGACCTGTTTTTCTTTCCCGAAAACCCCTCAAATTACGGATTGTGGATTTTGATATTCGTAGCAGCGTCGGCATTTGTAAAACTTGTGTTTTCGGGCATAGAATCAATACGCGCAAAAAAAAGCAAAAACATAATTATTTACCACATAAAACTGCTTGGCAACGCAAACGGACTTGTTGCACTTGGGCTTACACAACGGGCGATTTTATTTTTTGTTGAATACGAACACGCAAGGTTAGTCAGCGGGATAGGTTGTGCATTTTTCAGCCTTTGCGCTCTGGCAATTTGCTTAACGCTTTTTAAAACATACAAACGCCAGAGCAAACCAACATAAACAAAACCTTCACCACACCACCCGCAAACTAGGCTTCGTCCAATGTACGGCTAAACATTTCACCAATGTATCTTACCCGCTGCCCATATATTCATACATGTAATAACCATATCCCAAAGCCCCTTTATACAGCTTTATTTCAACGCTGTCGCCAATTTCTTTTGAGCGGTAAACAGCAACGGGGACATCAATTTCTTTTTCTTGTCCGTCAATTTCTATTTTGAAATAAAAAGAAGTAACTTGCCGTGCCCCTGTCTGCGCACGCTTGTCAATTATTTCAAAGCTAACTGCCGTAGGGCTATGGTCAAACGCATAATTAACCGTTGTTACGGTTACGGCTGAAAATAAAAAACAAGCTGCAATTAGTAAAATTATTGCAACAATAAACTCGCTTTTGTGTTCGCGATTAAAGTAGTCAATGTTTTTAAAGAATTTTAAAAACACAAAGAGTGCTGCCGCCGCTAAAACAATGCCCATAACAACAATAGGTATCCACATTCCGCTTGCACCAACATAACTTTGTATCATTGCCAACATAAAAAGCAATAAAAGCGGTATCATAGCCACTAGCGGTTCAAATCTTGTAATCTTATAATTGTTTGGTGCTTTTATGTACTTAAACGCCAAAATAAGCAGTAATACGGTTGCTGCGATAAAACTTGCAAATAAGAGAATAGCCCATATCCTGTTCGTAACAAATGGTCTAACAGCAAACACCAACGCAAACATATTAAAATAAGCAAGTGTGAAAATTTTTCCGTATAATGCTGTTTGGCGCAAAAATGTTTGTATCGACCTAACTATAAGTAATGCAACAGTTAAAAGCAAATATAAAATATCAAAAACTAAATGATTAAAAAAATCATATGCAAAAAAAGATTTGCTAAAAAAGCCTATAACAAAAATAATAGCAAAAGTAACGGCATAAAAAATAGTGTACCCTATATTACGTTTTATTTTCGTTTTTTCTTTTTTATCAACTGCCGTCATTTCTTTCCTTTTGCAGTATTGATGCTTGAAATTAACATTCTGCGGATTGTTCCTGCGTGTTGTTGAAATTCCTTAAAAATGTCGTCAGAAATGCTGTTTGTTTCAAAAAGTAATTCAAGCCAATATTCGGTTTCGTAGCATTCTTTAAGCGCGATTTGAAATTTCGCGATAAAATCCGCTTTACTATGAGCATAGTTTGCCTCACGGATATTTGCACCGATAGAAGTACCGCTACGAATTAGTTGATTTGTAATAGACGCTTTGCCTTTGATGCTTTCGCAAAGCATAATAACTTCGATAGCAAATTTTTTGGACTTTTCAATTAAAGGGCTTTTTTCCATAAGTAAATCTTAGCAAAGTTTAGTCTAAAAGTAAAGTGAAAATTTTTCCCTCATTCGCCAAAGGCGAATTTCACTGCCGCAGGCAATTTCACTGCCGCAGGCAATTTCACCGCAAAGCGATTTCACTTTTCCCGATAGGGAAAAATTTATTAGAGGGCTTTTTTCCATAAGTAAATCTTAGCAAAAATTAGTCTAAAAGTAAAGTGAAATTTCCTACGGCAATGAAATTCTCACTTCGTAAGAATGAAATTATGTCGCGTTGCTTTATAGTGAAATTAAATTTTCCCCTCATTCGCCAAAGGCGAATTTCACTACAAAGTAATTTCACTTTTCCCGATAGGGAAAAATTTAATTGAATAACCCCGTAAAAATTTTCATTTTTACGGGGTTATTCATGGTGCCCGAAGCCGGACTCGAACCGGCACGAACTTTCGCTCCCGGGATTTTAAGTCCCGTGCGTCTGCCATTCCGCCACTCGGGCAAATTTATTCCCAAATTGGGGCGGTTTGCGCTACGCTTGGCTTTGTAACTCCTTTGCGTACATTTTGGTACGCGGCAGTCGTTAAAAAGCCAACTGTTGCGCAACCTACCCTCAATTTTGAAACAAATTTTGGAGGCGCCACCCGGATTTGAACCGGGGGTAAAGCCTTTGCAGGGCTCTGCCTTACCGCTTGGCCATGGCGCCTTAGTGGTGGGAGTTGCAGGGCTTGAACCTGCGGCCTCCCGCATGTGAAGCGGATGCTCTCCCGCTGAGCTAAACTCCCTATGATATTATTCGTTACACACGCTAAGCGTGAACAACATTTCTAATTATATCAAATCTTATTTAAAAAATCAAGGGTTTAAAATAGGTTTTTTGTGTAATATTTTAAAAATAAATATTTATGCCTCCATTTCAGCACCGACAATATTCAACAAAACTAGTACGCTTAAAAAAAGCGTTTTTAACATAGAATACTAAAATGAGGTAGCTATGTATCAATTTAACATGAGCGTTGACAAAAGAAACGCCCGATGGTTTTCTTCAATCGAAAAGGTTTTCACCATTAAAATGAAAGCGTTAGACGGCGTGGTAGCATCAAAGGTGAACCCCGCGCGCATTGAAATTTCGGTTGCATGCGAAAGCATCCACCGCCGCAACGCAGAAGAAATTATTAAAAAAACGCTTAGCGAAATGTATTTAACCGTCGCAAAATTCGACTATTTAGAAAGCGCGTTAAAAATGCCGTTTATCTCCGAGGATTCGTATAAAATACTTATCCATACTTTGGTGGCGTTCGACCGCGAAGCCGAATACGAAATCATCGAAAAAAACCTTACGCTAAACGACTATTTGGCGCTGGACGGCTTTTTCTATTTCCGTTTAGGCGAGCTGCGCAGCCGTTGGGACGAGATTGCCGCGCTTGCGTGCAACAATTCCTTATACCTAAACAACGAAGAAACGCTTAACGAACTGCTAAAATTTTTAATGAGCGCAGTAACGCCTAAAATTCAAAAGCTTTCGGTTGCGGTAAAGCGCGACAGCTATAACGTAACGGGCAGCTACAAAAACAGCAGCTTTGAATTCAGAATCGGTTCGCCCGAACAGCTGCTGATTTACCTAATCAACATCGCGCCGTTAGAGCTTACGTTAGAGGGCGAGTTTTCCGACGAAAAGCTTTATAAGCGCATTGTCAGTATTTTCGACGGAAAATCCGCAAAAGCGCGTTAAATTTAATCGCTTAATTTTTCTTTTGTACGTTAAATCAGTTGATTAAATTTTCAAATTATGTTAAACTCCTAAAGTAAGCAATTACGCGAGTAAATTTTTGGGAGATTTAATTAATGTTTAATTTTTTGGCGGCAAACTTTTTTGCAAACGAGGGGGGATTCTTCTCCGAACCCAGCAGCTACATTTTAATTGTTATGCTAGTACTGTTTGTGGTTGTCATGTTTGTGTTTCCGATTTTTTCTAAACGCAAAAAGGGTCAAGTAAACGACCTTTACGTTAATTTAGAAGTCGGCGATAAAATTATGACCATCGGCGGCATACTAGGCACCATTTTAGAAATTAAAGAGCGTTCACCGATGGATAAAGAAATCCTAATCGAAACAGGCGCAGAGGGCAGTAAAACCACCCTTTGGATAGACCTTAAAGGCGTATACGAAAATAAATCTAAGCCTATGCCCGAAACCAACTTTTTCGGACGCCCGAAAAACCCCGAAGCTAATTCGGACATGCCCGTTTCTGCCGAAGAAACTGCGGAAGAATCCGAAAAAGTAAACGTATTCGGAGAGGACGAGCCTTTGGCTGAGCCTGTTGCCGACCCCGAACCTGTACAAGCTGAGGCCGCGCCCGAAGAAACGCCCGCCGCCGAAAGCGAAACAGTTCCCGAAAACACCGATGCAAAGTCCACCGCCGCTAAAACTAAATCTGCGGCTAAAACAGGCGGCGCAGCCAAAACTAAATAAAACTACTGCGGTGCTGTCCCGTTTGGGGACAGCACCCTTTTTTAAAATTCCCTTCAAAATCGCGCTGACTCTTAATCAGCGTTTATGAATGGAAAATGGAAACTGGAAAATGGAGAATGTCGGCTAAGAATTTAAAATAAATACCGCAAAAAAATTCCCCTCTTGAGGGGTGCCCGAAGGGCGGGGTGGAAAGAAAAGCCTATACCCCCAATCAGACGGGGTGGAAAGCAACCGCAAAAAAATTCACGACCCATTGCAGGCGTCAGCGGACGGGATGGAAAGAAAAAAAATGAAAACAGAAAAAAAATGAAAACAGAAAAAACTAGCTAATCGATATGCAACAGCCTTTTAACGTCTTTTGTTGTTTCGTAAACTCTATCGGCTATAAATTGTATAAACGGTCTATCGTCTGTACGCGCCTTTTCTAGCAGCTTTATATATTCACTGCGCAAGATAGGCGGAATAATCGCAAGCATATAGCCGCGCTGAATTAAGACAGTATTCATAAGCAACCTAGAAAGCCTCCCGTTGCCGTCAATAAACGGGTGAATAAACACAAACTTTTTATGCAGTAGGGCGGCAAATTCAACCGCATGATAATTTTCGCGTTCTGCGTCAATCCATTGTATAAACGCGTTCATTTCCTTTTGAATGTCTTTTATTGCCGTAACAGGATATTCCGAGCCGGTGATAAATACGGCGCGATTGCGGTATACTCCTGCTTGCTCCGCATCAATGTCAGAATAAAACAGCTTGTGCATGGCTAGTATATCTTTTTGGGTTATTTTGTGTTGGCGCAAAAGCGAAAACATAAAGTCATACGCCTTTGCGTGTCCTAACGCCTCAAACGTATCGCGCAAAGGTTTGCCGCCAACAGTCAAGCCGTCTTCTAAGAGTATCTTTGTTTCGTTTATTGTTAAGGAGTTGCCCTCTAACGCATTAGACGAATACGTTAAACCTACGCGAAAATATGCGTGCAATTCTTTAAGTAAATCACCCTCAAACGGCCGCGCCTTATCCACATCAAATTTTAATTGGTCAATCCTTGAAAAGTCCATATAATTATTATATCAAGCATAGGGTGCTTTGTCAAGCAACAAGACGCGCCCACACCCAAAAATGCGCACAGACATAACTTAACAACTGACAACTAAACCGACAATTGACAACTGTACCCTAAAATCACGAAGTACAATTTATTGCTATTTATTTTATTTAATTATTTTAGCCGAAATTCGTACTTCGTGATTTTCAATACAGTTGTAAGTTGTCAGTAAAATCCCGTTCTATCGCGCAAGCTTTTTGCATACATATAGGTATCACCGTGTGGAGGACAAGGTTTTTTATGAGGAGAAAAAAAGAGATTGTTGCAAACCCTACCGCCAAGCACTACATATCCGAAGCCATAAGGGCGGTTGTTGTAGCGGTTATTATTTCGCTTGCCGCGATATTGCTGCTTGCGTTGCTGATTAGGCTGCTAAACATTTCTACCAACGCAATCCCGATTATCAATCAAGTAATTAAAGGCGTTAGTATTTTAGTCGCGTGCTTAATTTGTTTAAGACTGCCGCGTAACGGCTGGCTGCGCGGGCTTATCGTAGGTATTGTGTACGTACTGCTGGCGTTCGTTATTTTTTCACTGCTAAACGGCGCGCAATTCACTTTCGGGCTTAACGTGCTTAACGATATCGCACTCGGCGCGGTTTCGGGGCTGATAAGCGGCATTATCTCAAACTTAGTCCGTTCTAAGAAAAATAAATAAACAGCCCTATTTTACTTGATTTATTCCGTTTTTTGGAATATAATGATAGCGGACAAATACCCGATATACTTCGGGCATTAGGAGATACAAAATGAAACACATTAAAATTATTGCGCAAAACACCATTAAACGCGGCCCCGAAACAGGTTGCGGAGAGTGCCGCAGCGCGTGTCAATCCGCTTGCAAAACAAGCTGCACAGTAGGCAATCTGTCCTGCGAAAAGCTAAGCAAGCTTAACAAAAAACCCAACTAAATTTTTCACTAAGAGAAAAAAGCTATGGTACACACATTCAGCTGTCTAGGCCGCCGCTTTGCAGTCGATACCGAAAGCGGTTCGCTGTTTGAAGTAAGCGAGCTAGGCCAAAAAATTATCGAGCGTAAAAATTCTCTCGCGCCAAAAGCGGCGGGGGAATTTTCTCGTACCGCGCACTACACCCAAGCCGACATTCAAGAGGCGCAGCGCGAAGTAGACGCGCTGATTCGCGAAAGTGTTTTATTTTCGCGCGCGCCTTTAAGTGAGCCGCCCGAATTCGACGGGCGCATTAAATCGGTTTGTTTAAATGTAAGCCACCGCTGCAACTTAAAATGCTCGTACTGCTTTGCAGACGGTTACCTAGAAAATGCACAGGATATGGGTATCCAAACCGCCCAAGCCGCCATCGATTACTTGCTTGCAAAATCAGGAAACTTAGTCAATCTAGAAGTTGATTTTTTCGGCGGCGAGCCCCTGCTTAATTTCGACGTCGTTAAGCAAACCGTCGCATACGCGCGCAGCAAAGAAAAAAAGCACGGCAAAAAATTTCTCTTTACCGTTACCACCAACGCCATGCTGCTAGACGAAGCAGCGGCCGAATACCTTAACCGCGAGGCAGATAATGTGGTATTAAGTATAGACGGGCGCGAGGAGGTTCATAATTCAGTACGCGGCGCAAATACGTTTAAAACTGCCCTTGCAAACGCAAAAAATTTCTGTGAAAAACGCGGCGTTCAGCAATACTTTATTCGCGGCACATTCACCGCAAAAAACCCCGACTTTGCCCAAGATGTACTAGCACTGTTCGATTACGGATTTAAAAACGTATCCGTCGAGCCTGTCGTATTACCTCCCAATCATCCGCTTGCCGTTAAAGAAGATATGTTGCAACAGCTTTGCGCCGAATACGAAAGCTTAGCTAAGCAGTACGTACAGCGCAGAGCATCGGGCGACTATGTAAACTTTTTCCACTTCAATCTAGATATTTATAACGGCCCGTGCGAGCATAAAAGAATACGCAGCTGCGGCGCGGGGTGTGCGTACATTGCCGTTACGCCCGACGGGGCAGTATACCCGTGCCATCGCTTTATCGGCGAACCAGCCTACCAAATCGGCGACGTTACAAAAAATCGATACGACAAGCAAGTGCCCCTATTGTTTAGCCGCAATAACCACGTCCGCGCAAAAAAAGAGTGTACGCAGTGCTGGGCAAAATACTATTGCAGCGGCGGCTGCGCGGCAAGTTCGGTTAAGCTTTACGGAAATCTGACCCAACCCGATACACTCTCTTGTACGCTTATGAAAAAGCGGATTGAGTGCGCGCTGGCGGTATACGCAATCGAAAACGATTAGCTTTAAACCAAATTTTTTAAAAATACACTATTTAATATGTTGAATACCGTTGTTTTTTGTTTGACGTAAGAATGCAAATTGTTATATAATAGACAAGTATTGCTGTAAAGGAGTTCTAATGAAGAAAAAATCCTCCATCGTAAAATTCTCTATATTAGGCGCGATTTTGTTAATCGGGCTGATTCTTTCGTTTGTCCGCATACCGTTAGGCATGAATACATTTAAGGGTTTTGCGGGAACTATCAAATTAGGCTTAGATTTACGCGGCGGCGTATACGCGGTTTATGAGGCCGAACCCAATGACGGAGGAAGAACACAAACCGTAACCTCCGAGCAAATGAACGGCACTAGATTAATGCTGCAAAACATGTTAATGAGCAAAGGCTATTCCGAAGCAACCGTTGTGCGTCAAGGCAACAACCGTCTGCGTGTAGAAATTCCCGATATAGACGACCCCTCCGAAATTTTGCGTCTGATAGGTGAGCCTGCAACGCTTGAATTTGTTGCCGAAAACGGCGACATCGTTATTACGGGTACGCATGTAACCCGCGCGCAAGCGGGCTTCGACAGCGAAAGCGGCGGCTATGTAGTACATCTTTCGCTTAACAGCGAGGGCACACGCCGCTTTGCCGATGCAACCGCACCCGATAAACACGGTCAAAGCATCGAAATACGGGCTACCGTAGGCGGACAAACCAGCACAATATCCGCACCCTCTATCAACACTACTATATCAAACGGCCGCGCAATTATCACGGGCATGCGCGATCAAGCTGCGGCGCAAGAGCTAGCCGACCAAATCACGGCAGGCCAATTCTCCGTAAAACTAAACCGTATAGATACCGCCGTTATGCCGCCCACGTTAGGCGCGCGTGCGCTAACACTGGGGCTAATCGCGGGCATTATCGCGCTGATTCTGCTTATGGTGTTTATGTGCGTCTTTTATAGGAGTTTCGGTGTGCTTTCGGCACTTACCTTGCTTTTATACGCGGTGCTTATGCTGTTCTTCTTAGCCGCACTGCCGTGGGTACAACTAACCCTGCCGG
The DNA here is from genome assembly GCA_009777485.1 of Bacillota bacterium. Taxonomy (GTDB): domain Bacteria; phylum Bacillota; class Clostridia; order Christensenellales; family Pumilibacteraceae; genus WRAP01. The sequence continues at coordinate 59,931 of WRLT01000006.1, read as the reverse complement.
GCATAGCGGGTATTCTACTCAGCTTAGGCATGATGGTAGACGGTAATATTATTATGTTCGAGCGCATAAAAGACGAGTACAGAAACGGAAAGTCGATAAAGGCATCCGCATACGCGGGCATTAAAAAATCATTCGGCGCGATTTTCGACGCAGACACCACCACCGTTATCGCGGCGGTAGTCTTATTGATTTTCGGTTCAAGCTTCGGCATGGGCGCCATTCAAAGCTTCGCGCTTACCTTGCTTGTCGGCGTCGTACTGGCGATGTTTGTAAATTTAGTTCTTATCGGAAGATTTGTAAAATGGGTATTGCCGCTTAACTCCACCAACGCTAAAATGTTCGGCTTAAAACGCGGCAAAGGGTTCGAAAACTTACAGCCCGACCAAACAGACGTTGCCATCTTAGAAGTAGAGGCGAAAGCGGAAGAAAAGAAAAAAATGATTAAAGACAGCAAAAAAATACAACGCACAGCAGACGGAGGGGTAGTATAATGAAACTTCTTTCCGCACTATTTAAAAAAGAACCCAAAGTAGTCGAAAAACGCAAGATTTGGTACATTATCCCTGCCGCAATCGTTGCACTGGCTTTTATTTTCGGCGGTATTTGGTACGCGGTTTTCGGTTCTGCATTTAACCTGTCTATGGATTTTGCGGGCGGTTACACCATAACCGTCAACCTATCTACCAAGCTAACCGAAGATACCTTTCCGCAATACGAACGGCAAATTATAGAAATTGCCGAAAACCTTGCCGACGAGGAAGGCAACACATACGGCTTAGAGATTCGCGCAAGGGATATTATCCATCAAGGCGAGGGCGCGGACGCGTCTATCTATATCCGTTACCGCGCATTAAGAGAAAGCCGCAACAACGACCAACTCATGAGCGAGGTAAACGAACGGTTCCGCGAGGAGTTAGAAGAAAAGCTGTTTGTATTTTTGCCCGCCGTTACCTTTAATCAGCAAGAAAGTTCCTTTACTGCCGTATACACCGATACCATAAAGCGTTTCTTCGAAAATGTGCAAGGTGAAAAAACGGATATTCAGCAAGAGCTTATTGCCGCCGCCTTAACAGACGACGAAATTGCTATAACCGACATAGCCGTTTCAGAGGACGGCAAAACCCTTACGGTAAGCGTAACGGGTGCAACGGCGGAAATGACAGAAAAAATCATAGCGCGTTTTACCATTCCCGATACACACGGAGGACAAGCAACCGAGGGCGACTCAACCGAAGCGGTAATCAGTTCGGAATTACTAATCAATTCGTTTTTAGCACTTGCGCTTGCGTTAACCTTAATGCTAGTGTATATCGCATTCCGTTTTGAGGTTGCAATGGGCGTATCCACCATTTTATCCCTCTTGCACGATTTGCTTGTTATGTTTGCGCTTATGGTAATTTTCCACGTGGAAATCGGCGCAACGTTTATAGCCGCGCTAATCACCTTGCTAGGCTATTCCATAAACAATACCATTATTATGTTCGACCGTGTGCGGGACCGCCTAAAACCCTTAGGCGGCAAGCCGTACGACCCCAACAAAATAGCCAACCAATCCGTCCGCGCCGTATTAGTGCGTTCGTTAGCCGCGTCCTTAACCACCTTACTGCCCATAGCCGTAATTGCGTTAATCGGCGTACCCTCCATACAAGTATTCGCATTGCCTATCATATTCGGCTTAATCGCAGGAACATTCTCCTCACTTACCATTCTGCCTTCTATTTGGAGTACCATTAAGCGGCGCAGATTTAAAAAGCTAAACGCTAAAAATGCACTCCTTTCAGACGACTCCGCAGAACCTGTTGTACTGCAAACACCAATCACATAAAAAACGATGAGGCTGTCTTAAATTTGGCGCGATTTGCGCTACGCTTTATTTTTTTGCACGTTTGCGTACATCAAGGTACGCGGCACGCGCAAAAAAATAAACTGTTGCACAACTTGCACTCAAATTTAAGACAGCCTTAACTCAATATAAATTATTTACGCCGCACAAAGTAGGAGGAAACGCTAAAAGCTATGAATTTCAGCTTTATACAGCGCAACGCAAAAATCGATGCACAGCGTGCAGAGATGGTAGCAGTAAGCAAGGCGTTAGGCTTACCCGCAAAAACGACCGAGTTATTATTTTCGCGCGGGCTTACCTCTGTGCAAAGTATTCAAAGCTTTTTAAATCCCGCGACAAAGGATTTTCACGACCCCTTTTTAATGCAGGGAATGCGCGAGGCAGTAGCGCGTATCAGCCAAGCGGTAGAAAATAAAGAAAAAGTTGTAATATACGGCGATTACGATGCAGACGGTGTTTGCGCTACGGCAATACTAACCCTATACTTAGTTTCTAAGGGCTTAGAGGTTTATCCGCATATCCCGTCCAGACTAAGCGAGGGCTACGGCTTAAACATCGAAAGCTTAGAGCGCATTATCGAGGAGGCAGAGCCGGATTTAATTATCACCTGCGACTGCGGCATATCCGGAAAGGCAGAGGTTGCGCATGTTTTAGATTTAGGCGTAGATATTATCGTAACCGACCACCACGAAATTTCTAGCGAAGTACCCGAATGTATCATAGTAAACCCTAAAATGCCTTCTTGCGGCTATCCCATAAATTATTTATGCGGCGCGGGCGTCGCCTTTAAACTAGTAGCGGCGCACGGCGGACTAGACGCCGCTATGCGCTACATAGACCTTGCCGCCGTTGCAACCGTTGCCGATTTAGTTCCGCTGTTAGACGAAAACAGGGTAATCGTAAAATTAGGGCTTAATAAAGCCAACCTTACCTGCAAAGGGCTTGCCGCGCTGTATAAAGAGCAAGAGCTAGACGAAGAAATTTCAAGCCAAGACGTCGCCTATAAAATCGCGCCCCGCATAAACGCCGCAGGCAGAATGGGCGATGCGTACCGCGCGTTCGAATTAGTTACCTCCGCCGACCCCGCTAAAATACAAGAAGTTATTCAGCAAATCAACGAGGATAATGTAAAGCGCAAGGCACTGTGTGAAGAAATGTATAACGAGGCGGTTGTAGACCTTCAAAGCGAGGATTTAGTTAATAACCGCGCAATCGTATTGTCGCATCCGGCATGGGAAAAAGGAATTACAGGCATTTTAGCGGCGCGCATCGCGGGAGATTATAAGCGGCCTGCGTTTATCGTAGTCGGCGCGGGCGCAAACGCGCAAGATTCTTCCGTGTATAAAGGAACCTGCCGCGGCTTCGGCAATATCAACGTATACGAATTGCTGCAAAAATGCGCGGATTTGTTAGTGGAATACGGCGGACACAGTCAAGCGGCAGGCTTTGCTATCGAAAAAGAACAAATCAACGCATTCCGCACTAAGCTGTCCGAATTGTTAAAGGATACACCCGATGCAGAATTTTTGCCGAGTGTCGATTACGATATCGACGTTTCAGAAGAAGAAATCAACTTAGAATTCGCAAAATCGCTGTCGCTGTTAGAGCCGTTTGGGCATTCTAATCCGCGCCCCGTTTTTAGATTAAACTTAAGCGGCGCGTCTATTGCGCCGTGCAAAAGCAATTATCGGCATACCCACATTACTACGCAAAAAGGGCTGTCGATTATGGCGTTTAACCACTACCACCAAAACCAATTCTTATTAGGCGCGGACGAAAAGCAGGCGGCGGTAGAAATTTCGGTAAATACCTTCGGCAAAAAAGAAAGCCCCAAAACCATATTAAAGGGCATTGCGCCCTCTGCGCTGTATATCGATGACGACATCGCGCGCGCAAATTTCTTTAAAAACATTTCTCTTAAAAAATCCGCCGAGTCCGCCTCCGAAAAATATCTGCCCAAACAGCTAGACAAGCTGTTAAGCGATAATATTTACGGCACTCTGCTTATAGCGGGCAGCGAAGCGTCTTACGCAAAGTTTATCGGTACGCACACCTTGCGGTTTTTATTGCACGAATTTATGTATGCCGCCGCTGCCAACAATTTTAACCGCATTATCGTAAGCCCCGTGTTTGACAGTCTGCCCGATTTATCCAATTACACAAAAATTATTTTCTTAGATTCTCCCGTCGGAGACGGACTTATTCCGTATCTAAACCGCCGCACTAAGGCAAAGATTTATATACCGCATACCGATAACTCAGCGGATTTTTTACAAGATATTCAGCCCTCCCGTGAAACATTCGGCTACTATTACGAGCTTTTACGCCAACACCGCGATGTTATCGGCACAAACGTATTCAGTTTTTATAAAGCAATCAAAGCCCGCGCCGAAAAACCTATTTGCGCAAGCGGTTTTATCGCCGCCTTACTAGTATTTAACGAATTAAAGCTAATCGACTTTATCAAAGAAGAAAGAGCATTCGGCGTTAAAATCGTGCAAGGCGTAAACGCGGATTTAACAGAATCAGCCATATATAAGTACATAAGCGCGGGGCGCGGAGGTGCGGTATGAGTAAAGAATTCCGCGCACGTTGCCGCAAAAATTTCACCAAAGAGCAAGCGCAGCTGCTAGACGACGCACTAAGCTTTGCCGAGCGTATGCACAAAGGGCAAACACGCGAAGACGGCGACCCGTTTATTTCGCATCCCGTTGCGGTGGCCGACATTGTAATGGAATTAGGCTTAGGATACACCGCTGTCGCGGCCGCACTGCTGCACGATTCAGTAGAGGACACCACCGCTACGGAGGAGGACGTCCGCAATAATTTCGGCGCGGAAATCGCCGACTTAGTAGCAGGCGTTACCAAATTTAAAAATCTTACGTTTTCTTCAAAAGAGGATGAGCAAGCCAAAAACTTTTTAAAAATGTTTTTTGCTATGGCAAAGGATATCCGCGTTCTGATTATCAAGCTTGCAGACAGATTGCACAACATGCGCACGCTAGACGCCAAACGCCCCGCCTCCCAAAAGGCAAAGGCGCAAGAAACCCTGGATATTTACGCGCCGCTTGCATCTAGGTTAGGGCTAAGCTATCTGCGGGGCGAATTAGAGGATTTAAGCTTTAAAACGCTGTATCCGCAAGAGTACGAAGAGCTTGCCCGCACCGTCGCGCTAAAACGCGAAGAGCGCAAATCCTTGTTAGATATAATTTGTACGCGCTTAGAAGAGCTTTTAGAAAACTACGGAATAAAAGGCGAGGTAAACGGGCGTCCGAAACACTTTTACAGCATCTATAAAAAAATGACGGCGCAAAAACGCGCTTTCGAACAAATTTATGACCTTACCGCCGTACGCGTTTTGGTAAACACTTCGGAGGAATGCTACGCCATGATGGGCGCAGTGCACACCGAATGGAAGCCGATACCCGGAAGATTTAAAGATTTTATCAGCACGCCGCGCCCCAACAATTACCGCAGCTTGCATACCGCCGTCATGACCAATCACGGCTTTCCGTGCGAAATCCAAATACGCACCTTCGAAATGCACAAGGTGGCAGAATACGGCATTGCGGCGCACTGGAAGTATAAAGACAAGCGCGAAAAGTCTGACAGCCTAGATAAAGAATTGATGTGGCTGCGCGGCTTTATGGATCAACAAAGCGAAAACGCCGCAACCCCGCAAGAGTTTTACGAGTCGGTTAAGTTTAATTTTTCGTCGGGCGAGGTATTTACATTTACGCCCAAAGGCAAGGTAATTATATTGCCGGAGGGCGCAACGCCTATCGATTTTGCGTACAGAATCCACTCTGAGGTAGGCAACAAATGCGCGGGCGCAAAGGTAAACGGTAGGGTAGTCCCGCTTGAATCCAAGCTGCAAACAGGCGATTTGGTAGAAATTTTTACTTCGGCAAACCGTAAGGGCCCGTCGCGCGACTGGCTGCGCTTTGCAAAAACTACCGAAGCCGTTACCAAAATAAAAGCGTTCTTTAAAAAAGAAATGAAAGACGAAAATATCCGCTTAGGAAAGCTGATGCTAGAAGAAGAAGCAAAGCATCGCGGCTACAAGCTTTCACAGCTTATGGCGCCTAAATGGTTAAATATCATTATGCAGCGTTACACGATTTCGTCGGTGGATGACTTGTATGCGTCCGTAGGCTACGGCGGCTTTACCGTTAATCAAATTCTTTTAAAGCTGATAGATTTTTATAAAAAAGAGGTCGAAAGTAAATCCGCAGGCACGTTGACGGCGGGCGGCAAACAATCCTATATGCAGCAGGGCATCATCATAAGCGGCTACGACGATTTATTAGTTCGTTTCGCGCTGTGCTGCAACCCGGTTCCGGGCGACGACATCACAGGCTTTATTTCACGCGGACGCGGCGTGGCAGTGCACCGAAAAAACTGCCCCAACGTAAAAAATGTAGAAAAATTCCGCTTAATAGAGGCGGAGTGGGCGCAAAGCGCGTTCGGCGCGCCGTTTACGGTAAATTTGCAAATCGAAGCAGGCGACCGCAGCGGCTTACTTGCGGACGTAACCACCGCCATTTCCGCATTAAAGCTTTCGATTAGCAGCTTAAACTGCCGCATAGACAAAAACCAAACGGCTATCATCAGCGCGGGCGTGCGCATACACGATATCGGGCAAGCCGACAATTTAATCAGCAAAATCGCGTCGTTAGACGATGTTAAAAAAGTATTCAGGATGTAAAAAATTATGGAAGTTACGCATCTGCACACAGGCCCTATCGAAACCAACACCTATTTATTTGATTGCGGCAGTTATCTAGCCGTAGTCGACCCCGGCGGCGAAGCAGAAAAGCTTTTAGATGCAGCGCAAAAGCAAGGCAAAACAATCGGCGCGGTGCTTTTAACGCACGCGCACTGGGACCATATCGGCGCAGTCAGCGAGCTGCAAAAAAACGGCGCAAAGGTGTATATCCACCAAACCGACGCCTTGCTTTTAAACAACCGCTTTACGCCCGATGTGCTAATTAAAAAAGAAGGCAAGCTAATTTTAGACGCGCGCACCGTTCAAATCCTTCATACGCCGGGGCACACCGCAGGCAGCGTGTGCTATATCGCCGACAACATCCTATTCTCAGGCGACACGCTGTTTCGGCTGCAAATAGGACGCTGCGATTTGCCGACAGGCGATTTTTCCGTTATGAAAGAAACGCTTAAAAAGCTTTTCGCACTTTCTGTCGATTACCGCGTTCTGCCCGGACACGGGCAAGAAACCACCCTAAGCTTCGAAAAAGCGCATAATCCGTACAAGTAACGGAGGTGGATTGATTGTTCCGTTTAGAAACCGATGCTGCACATCTTTCGGCAGAATTAAGCGAAGTTATCCGTCTGTTTACCGACGAGTACGACCCCGCCGTACATACGGTTGCTTTTTACTGCGCAGACAAAAGCCCCGATAAAATACGTATTCAAATAAACGGTACAGAGTTTGTCTATGACAAGCCCGATAAAAACAGCGGCGGCAGCAAGCTAGAAAACCGTATGTTTATCCGCTTTGCCAAAATCGCGCTGTATAAAGCCCTTAAAAGCTTTTTTAAGCGCGATTTAGCGTGGGGCAGCCTTACGGGCATACGCCCCACAAAGCTAGCGTACGAGCTTATTAAAAGCGGCGTACCGCTTGCTGGCATTTCACAACTCTTGCAAAATAACTTTTTTGTGTCGCGCCCCAAAGCAGATTTAACCGCCCTAATCATACAAAACCAAAGCGGCTTTTATACGCAAAACCCGCACTACATCAACTTATACGTGCATGTGCCGTTTTGCCCGTCGCGCTGCTCTTACTGTTCGTTTGTTTCCGTTTCCGTAGACCGTCAGCAAAAACTTGTAGAGCCTTATGTAGAAAAGCTTTGCGTAGAAATCCAAAAAACCGTACAGCTTATCCGCGCGCACCATAAAAAAATATACTCCGTGTACATCGGCGGCGGAACGCCCACCGTACTTTCGGATACGCAATTTGCCCGCGTTTTAAACGCCGTTACCCATAGCGGCACTTTTACACCAGGCACCGAATTCACCTGTGAGGCAGGGCGTCCCGAAACCATAACCGCGCAAAAAATCGCCCTAATGAAAAACGCAGGCGTAACGCGGATTAGCGTAAACCCGCAATCGCTTAACCCCCAAACTCTGCACGCAATCGGCAGAAACCACACCGCAGAGGATTTTTTTAACGCCTACCGCGCCGCCCGCGATGCAGGCTTTAATATAAATACCGATATCATTGCAGGGCTTTACAACGAAACGCCCGAACAGTTTTTACATACGCTTACGCAAATAATCCGCTTAAAGCCGCACAACATAACCGTTCATACCCTTAGCCGCAAACGCGGTTCAGCCTTAAAAGAAAACCGCGTTACAGAGTTTGCAAGCGGCGTTGCGCAGATGACGCATTCGGCACAGCAAAGCCTAATGCAAAGCGGCTATCTGCCGTATTACCTCTACCGCCAAAAGCTATCGTTGGAAAACCTAGAAAATATCGGATACTGCCTGCCCGATACGCAATGCGTCAACAACATCACCGTCATGGAAGAAATGCTTTCGGTTGCGGCTTGCGGCGCAGGCGCGATTTCTAAGCTAATCTTTCCGTCGCAAAACCGCATAGAAAGGCTTGCCAACATAAAAGACGTTAAAATGTATCTAGAACGCTTTGACGAACAAATGCACAAAAAAGAAAAATTCCTTTCAAACAGTACACAAGAATAATTTTAACAAAACACTTGACGAAGCAAACAACCTATGATACGCTTACAGTATAAAAAGCATATACTAAGGAGTGCCTAATGATGAAAAAGTTTAGTAAAATTGCGGCGGCATTATTACTGGTAAGCTTACTAGTGTTGGCGTTTTCGGCATGCTTTAACAGCAAAGAGGATATTCTTATCGAATTTAACACAAGCGGGGGAAGCGCAATAGCCCCGCAAACTATAACTAAGGGGCAATCCATAAAGCGCCCCGACAACCCAGAGCGGGCAGGCTACACGTTTGACGGGTGGTATACAAGCCCCGCTATTTTTTCGCAAGAAAATCTTTGGAATTTTACCGATACAGTTTCAAAAAATCTAACGCTGTACGCCAACTGGAACATCGTTTTTTACACCGTTAGCTACCATTTAGGCGGCGGCGTAAATAACGCAGACAATCCCGTTACCTATACCGTAGAAACCGATACCGTTACACTTGCCGACCCTTCTTACGACGGCAGCATCTTTGCGGGTTGGAGCTTAGACAACGGAATTATCGAAAAAGGAAGTACGGGCAACAAAACCTTTGCCGCGATTTGGAGCAGCGACCCTAACGTCGTCCAATACAACCTAAACGGCGGCAGCAATGAAGCGCGCAACCTAATTAGCTATACCCGCGTTATAGGCGGCCTTACACTTGCCGACCCGCAAAAAAACTACTATATCTTTGACGGTTGGTTTACTACGCCCGATTTTAAGGGCGCACCCGTAACCCATATTGCACAAGCACCGCAAGGGCTTATAACACTGTATGCAAAATGGTATTCGGATAATTTAAGCTTTACACTGCTGCCCGATAAAAGCGGTTATTCCGTAGGCAGGGGCATTCAGCAGTTTTTTAACTACGGCACCTTAATTATCCCCGCAATGTACAACAGCTTACCCGTAAAAGCCCTCATGGGCACAACCTTTGCAAGCAATCCGAACATTCTCGCCCTTTCTATACCCGATACCGTAGAGGAAATAGGGGAGCTTATGTTTTCGGGCTGCACAGACTTAGTAAGCGTAGTTATACCTAATTCGGTAAAAACCATCGGGCAGTCTGCGTTTCGTAATTGTTGGGATTTAACCTCTATTACCATACCCTTTGTAGGAAATACGCTAAACGGATTATCCAATACACGTTTTGTATGGATTTTCGGAAGCTTATTCAATATACCGTCATCGCTTAAAACAGTTATCATAACAGGAGGAAGCAGAATCGGAAGAGATGCGTTTCGCGATTTTGCAGACCTAACCTCTATTACCATACCCGATACCGTTACAACAATCGAAGGCTGGGCGTTTAGGGGTTGCACAGGCTTAACCTCTATCGAAATACCCAATTCGGTAACGAGTATCGGGCAGAGTGCGTTTGAGGGTTGTACAGGCTTAACCTCTATCACCATACCTGATTCGGTAATAACTATCGGGCAGGAAGCTTTCACGGGCTGCACAGGCTTAACCTATATCGAAATACCCGCATCGGTAACCAACATCGCGGTTTATGCTTTTTATGCCTGCACAGGCTTAACCGCTATCACAGTAGACGCACTTAATCCAAATTACGCAAGTGAAGACGGCGTATTTTTTAATAAAAACAAAACCGTTTTAATTGCGTATCCTGCCGGAAAAACAGGCGCGTATATAGTGCCCGATTCGGTAGAAACTATTCAAAATTATGCGTTTGCGGTTTGCACAAAATTAACCTCTGTTACGATACCCGATACCGTTACAGTTATCCAAAGCTGGGCGTTTATAGGCAGTACGGCCTTAACCGCTATCACCGTAGACGCACTTAATTCAAACTACACAAGCAAAGACGGCATTTTGTTTAATAAAAACCAAACCGTTTTACTTGCGTATCCTGCGGGAAAAATCGGCGCGTATACCATACCCGATTCGGTAACAGCTATCGGGGAATATGCGTTTGCAAATTGCGCAGGCTTAATATCCGTTACCATACCCGATTCGGTAACCTCTATCGGAGAAAGCGCGTTTTGGGATTGCACAGGCTTAACCTCTATCGAAATCCCCGCATCGGTAACCTCTATAGAAGTCGGCGCATTTTGGGAATGCACGAACTTATCAAGTATTATATTTCAAAACGGAAGCCAATTAACAGAAATCGAAGACTTCACATTCGGCAGTACAGCCATAACCTCTATCGAAATCCCCGATTTTGTAACAAGTATCGGTCAGTTTTCTTTTTACGGCTGCACAGAATTAACTAATGTCGTTATCCCAAATTCAGTAACCCGTATCAACAGCAGTGCGTTTTGGGGCTGTTCGGCTTTAATTTTTATCACCATACCCGCTTCGGTTACCGAAATAGGAAGTGGTGCGTTTTTTGATTGCCAAAAGCTTTATGGTATCTATGTGCAAGGCCACACCGAACGTCCTGACGGGTGGGACAGCAACTGGAATAGAACCGACGCAAGAGTTTTTTGGGGACAATAAATAATTTTATTTGCTTATCCGCTTAAAATCGGTTTACAAGCATATTGCGTCTATGCTATACTAAGTTAGTACCCTGATACTTCGGGTTTCGCGCTCTCCACGCGGTTACCTAGTTTAGGGCGAATAAAAAATAACGGAGGTAAAAACATGACTAAGGAAAGAAAAGCCGAGCTTATCGCAAAGTACGCCACGCACGAGGGTGATACAGGAAGTCCGGAGGTTCAGGTAGCGTTGCTTACAGAGCGTATCAACCATCTTACCGGACACTTCAAGACACATTCCAAAGACCACCATTCACGGCGCGGACTGCTGCAAATGGTCGGCAACCGCAGAAGCTTGCTTAACTACTTAAAAGATGTAGACATCGAGCGTTACCGTGCGCTTGTAGCAAAGCTAGAATTAAGAAAATAAAGTCGCTTAGAAAGGGTGCAATTTGCGCACCCTTTCTTTATACAAACAAACCAACAAATATACAAATAAACCAGCAAATTTAACTAGGGCATGAGCCCAAGAAAAAAGGAGAATTAAAAAAATGAAAGAAGCACACATTTTCAAGTATGACATCGGCGGGCGCGAAATGACCGTAGAAATCGGCAAATACGCCGAGCATTCCGCAGGCGCGTGCCTAATCCGCTGCGGCGACACGGTAGTTATGACTAACGCGACTATGGCGGACACGCCTCGCGCAGGCATAGACTTTTTTCCGTTAGGAGTAGATTTTGAAGAAAAAATGTACGCCGTAGGAAAAATTCCCGGCGGCTTTAAAAAACGCGAGGGCAGAGCAGGCGATAAGGCAATTTTAACGTCGCGCCTTATAGACCGCCCGCTGCGCCCGCTATTCCCGGAGGGCTTATATAACGATGTTGCCATTGTTTCTACCGCGCTAAGCGTAGACACCTCTATTCCGCCCGAAGTATTCGGCATGATAGGTTCATCCATCGCCCTAAGCATTTCCGACATTCCGTTTATGGGCCCCACAGGTTCGGTAGTTGTGGGCTATGTAAACGAAAAATATATCATCAACCCCGATTCAAAACAGCGTGCCGAAAGCGCGTTACATTTGGTAGTAAGCGGCACAGCCGATGCCATTATGATGGTAGAGGCAGGCGCAAACGAGGTCAGCGAAAAGGTTATGCTAGAAGCTATTTTATTCGGGCATAAAGAAATTAAAAAACAAGTTAAATTTATAAACGACATCGTTAAAAAACTGGGCAAGAAAAAGCGCGAGATTGATTTTTATACCGTTCCTGCCGAAATTGATGCGCAGGTGCGCAAATTTGCCGACAAGCTTATCGACAAAGCCCTAAAAGAAACCGACCGCGAAAAACGCCAACAAAAGCAAGACGAAGCAGATAAAGAAACGCTTAAACATTTTGCCGAAATTTACCCCGATAAACAACGCGAAATTAAGGACGTTTTATACGATATTACCAAAGAAAAGGTACGCGGAAAAATCCTAAACGAATCGTTCCGTCCCGACGGGCGCAAACTAGACGAAATCCGCAACATCTGGTGCGAAACGGGTCTTTTACCGCGCGTACACGGTTCTGCGGTGTTTACACGCGGACAAACGCAAGCGTTAACCACCTGTACATTGGGCATGATTACCGAAGTGCAAAAACTGGACAACCTAGACGAAGAAACACATAAACGCTACATGCACCACTATAATTTTCCGCCGTATTCAACAGGCGAGGCAAAGCCTATGCGCGCGCCGGGCAGGCGCGAGATTGGGCACGGTGCATTGGCAGAGCGCGCCTTAGAGCCCGTCATTCCGTCCGAAGCGGAATTTCCTTACGCAATCCGCACCGTCAGCGAAATAATCAGTTCTAACGGTTCTACCTCTCAGGCCAGCGTTTGCGGTTCTACGCTTGCGCTTATGGATGCGGGCGTACCGATTAAAGCACCCGTTGCAGGGATTGCCATGGGCCTTATTAAAGAAGAAAGCGGCAAAAAAGTAGCCATTTTATCCGATATTCAAGGCTTAGAAGACTTTTTAGGCGACATGGACTTTAAAGTAGCAGGCACAGAGCGCGGCATTACCGCCATCCAAATGGATATCAAAATCAAAGGTATCGACGAGGCCGTTTTAAAAACCGCACTAGAACAAGCACGCGTAGGCAGACTGCATATTTTAGGCAAAATGCTAGAAGCACTTCCCGCATACCGCGCCGAGCTTTCGCGCTACGCACCTAAAATCATTTCGTTTACTATCGACCCCGACAAAATCGGCGACGTAATCGGAAAAGGCGGCAAGGTGATTAACGAAATTATCGAGCAAACGGGCGTAAAAATGGATATCGAGGACGACGGCCGTGTATTTATCGCCACGCCCAATTCAGAAATGGCAGAAAAAGCTAAAAAAATCGTGCTTTCCATTGTAGAAGAGCCCGAACCCGGCATGGTCTACGAGGGCAAAGTAGTACGCATATTAGATTTCGGCGCGTTTGTCAACATTGCACCCGGCCGCGACGGCATGGTGCATATCTCAAAATTAGATAACAAGCGCGTAGAAAAGGTTACAGACGTGGTAAATATCGGCGACAATGTTCAAGTCGAAGTACTGCGCATAGACGACAAGGGAAGAGTAGATTTACGCTTAAAGAAAAAACTCTAAGCGGATAGTTTAATTCATAGATATAGGTGCTTACTCATACTATATACTATGGATAAAAAGGCAAAATTTTTCCGCAGAGTCGTTGCAAATATAGTAATCGTTTTGGTGTTGTCGGGTACTGCGGCATACGTTGCGTTTGGCAAAGCCGCGCCCGCTTCTTCCGATATTCAGCCCGTATACAACGGATTTTCTGATAACCATGTGTCCTTAATGGTTAACGTACACCAAAACACCCCCTACGTAGACGATATTTTGCACATTTTCAGCGAAAACGGCGTGCAAACTACGTTTTTTACAGCAGGCATTTGGGTTTCAGAAAACAGCCCTACGCTAAAAAAAATGTTTAGCTTAGGGCATGAAATCGCCAATCACGGATATTTTCAAAAAGACCACAAAAGGCTTTCGGCCGCCCGCACGCGTGAAGAAATTACTTTAACGCACGAAATCGTTAAAAAAACGATAGGCATAGAAATGAACCTCTTTGCGCCGCCTTTGGGCAGCTATTCGTCCCAAACGGTTTCGGCGGCAAAGTCGCTGGGCTATACCACCATTTTATGGTCTAAGGAATTAACGCCAAGCTTTAATTCAGACACCGTGCGCGGCGGAGATTTAATTTTAGTTCAGCCCAACCGCAGCACCGTAGATATGTTAGACAGAACCATTAAAATTATTAAAGCGCGAGGGCTTAGCATAACGCCCGTCAGTGCGGTATTGTAAAATGCCGTTACAAAATGCGGTTAAAACGCATATAAAAAGGAATTCAATTTGGAAAAGCTTATTCAGTACGAAAACGGTTTAAAAGCGGTTATTGATACCGTGCGCGGCGTAAAAAGCGTGGCGGCGGGCATATGGGTAAACGTAGGCAGTGCCAAAGAAACGCCCGCCCAAAACGGGCTGTCGCACTTTACCGAGCACGTTATTTTTAAAGGCACCGATAAACTAGACGGCTACGGCATTGCCGACGCCTTCGAGACTTTGGGCGCTCATGTAAACGCTTTTACAGGCAAAGAATGCACGTGCTACTACGTTAAATCAACCGACGAATACAAAAAAGAATGCTTTGCGCTGCTTTCGCACATTTTCTTTGATTCGGTATTTAACGAGGAAGAGCTAGATAAAGAGCGCAACGTAATCCTAGAAGAAATTAACATGGTAGAGGATACCCCGGAGGATATCTGCTACGATTTATTAGCCTCTGCGTTTTACGGCGGCAGCGCGTTAGGGCAAACCATTTTAGGCAATCCCGATAACATCAAAGCCTTTAAGCAAAAGGATGTTATAGACTTTACCAACAGGTTTTACTGTGCGCAAAACGTCGTAATTTCATTTGCGGGCAACATTACGCCCGCGCAAGCGGACAAGCTTATCCGCCAATATATTCTACCGAAAATCTGCGTAAAAAATTCAGGCGCAAGCCCCGTTGCCGCATTGCCCGTCCGCCGCACACACACCCAGCGCATAAAGGATTTCGAGCAGTCCAACATCGCAATAGGCTTTTCGTCGCTGCCGTTTAACTCTGCTAAAAACCAAGTGCAAAATATCCTAAATATCATTTTAGGCGGGGGAATGAGTTCCAGATTATTTCAAGCCATCCGCGAAAAGTTAGGGCTTGCGTACAGCGTATACTCTGCGCCGTCCGCGTTTAAAAACAACGGTTCATTTAACATCGTGCTAAATATCAGCCCCGAAAACACACAAAAGGCGCTAGACGCATTATCCCAAGAAATCCGCAAGGTCTTGTGCGGCGATATAACCGCTAAGGAAATCGCGCGCGCCAAAACACAAATAAAATCCGCCCTAGTATTCGCACGCGAAAACGTGCAGTCTATTATGAGTGTAAACGGCAAACTTTTAACGCTTTGCGGCGAGCTGTACGATGTAGACAAAAGAATCGCGCAAATAGACGCCGTAACCGCAGACGATGTAAACCGTTTCGCCGCCGCCATATTCAAAAACGCAAATTTAGCAACGTCCTACGTAGGCAAACCCCACACCGCCAACTTCCCCGACTTTTTTCAAAAATGATAATTAAATAAGCGAATTAAAAAATTTTTTGGGACAAAAACCCCGAAAAGCTTGACAAACGCAACAAAATGTGATATACTAATACTATACAACATAAAAATTCCCCTCTTGCAGGCGCGACGCTATTGTTAATGGAGAATGGAAAATGGAAAATGGAGAATGTCGGCTAAGAATTTAAAATAAAAAACCTTAAAAAATTCCCCTCTTGAGGGGTGGCTGCCGTAGGCAGACGGGGTGGAAAGAAAAGCCTTTATACGAACTCGGAAGAGGCAGAAAGAGCTATAAAACAACAAAAAAAAAGGATGCAAAAAGGATGCAAAAAGGATGCACTTTTCACCCTTTTTGCGCTACAAAACTATGGATAAATTAGATAAAATATTTTCCCTGCAAGCAGATTTAGACAACCATATTAAGCAAAAAAATGCCTTGTGCGGCGCACAAGAATTTTCCGCTGAGGAATGGATTCAAAAAAAATGCCTTGCACTAATAGACGAAACGGCCGAAGTTTTAAACGAGGTCAATTATAAGTGGTGGAAAAAGCCCAAAGCCGTCAACCCCGACAAGTTGCACGAAGAGCTTATCGATATACTCCATTTTTGGGTGTCGATGTGTATAGACGCAGGTCTTAGCCCCGAAAAGGCGTACCAAATCTATGCAGATAAAAACGCCGAAAACCGTCTGCGCCAAGACGGAAATTCAAAAAAAGAAGGGTATTAAAACCCCGCAAAAATCCGCCCGCTAAAAAACCTGTAACATTTTGCATTTTGCCGCATATGTATCCTATATGAACAGCTGTTATATAGAGGCAAGGTTTAAAAGAAAAAAACGAAAAAAAAGGCTGCTAATTACTTTGGCAGTCTTAGTAATATTGACCACCGCGCTTATCCTGCACTACATTTTAAATATGGTTCCTATCATTAAAAGGGTAGCGGAAGAAAGAATCCGCGCATACGCGGCGTCCTCTGTTGCACGCGCCGCAACCGACATCATTACCGATAGCTACGCATACGACGATTTAGTGGACGTTGTAAAAAATAACAGCGGCGATGTTGTGTTAATCCAAGCCAATACACCGCTTATGCACGCGCTGTCGCGCAACGCCGTAGCACGTACCGAATACTACATCAACCAAGCCGAAAACCTGCGCGTTACCATCCCGTTGGGCACGTTATCGGGCATTGCATTTTTGGGCGGTTACGGGCCTGATATTTTAATTAAAACCTTGCCCGTAGGGGTGGTAGCGTCTAATCTGCATTCCGAATTCATTTCCGCAGGCATCAACCAAACATTGCACAAAATCTATATCACCGTGCATACAGAAGTTACCGTAGTGCTGCCAGGCTTATCCAGCCGCGTATTAGCCTCCGTTCCTATCCCGATTGCCGAAAACACCATTATCGGAAAAGTACCCGATTTTTATTTCCAAAGCGGCTTATTCGATAAAGCCCTAAACCTTATCCCGTAAAAAAAATTATATAAAATTAAAGTGCTAATTTTGTAAAATTCCCGCTAAAAGATTTGACATATTTTTTTTATTGTGTTATGATTTCTCTTGTGCGTATGCGGGTGTAGCTCAATGGTAGAGTTCTAGCCTTCCAAGCTAGCTGCGTGGGTTCGATTCCCACTACCCGCTCCAAAAAGCCCCTAGCGGCTTTTGCGGGCCCTATGCGCCTGTAGCTCAGTTGGATAGAGCAACGGCCTTCTAAGCCGTGGGCCAGGGGTTCAAATCCCTTCAGGCGCGCCAAAAAATACGGTGGGTGTAGCTCAGTTTGGTTAGAGCGTCGGATTGTGGCTCCGAAGGTCGAGAGTTCAAGCCTCTTCACTCACCCCATATCTTACCCTTATTTTAGGGGTGTCGCCAAGCGGTAAGGCAACGGATTTTGATTCCGTCATCCCAAGGTTCAAATCCTTGCACCCCTGCCACCAGACCCATTAGCTCAGCCGGTAGAGCACGTGACTTTTAATCACGGTGTCCTGCGTTCGAGTCGCAGATGGGTCACCAAAAAAAACACACGAAGGTGTGTTTTTTAATTATATTTGCCGTTTCACGGCAAGAGATATTACTTCGTAATGAAATTGCCTGCGGCAATGATATTCACTTCGCGAATGAAGGTTGTGGGAGATGTTAAAAACTTTAATAAAACACTTGACATATTGTACAACATATTGTACAATACATATAATGAATTATAAAGAGGTGGTTTTTTATGCGCAATGTTAATATTTCAAATTTCCGAAAAGACATTTTTTCTTACGTTAATCAAGCCCTTGATTATAACGATATTTTAAATGTTAATACAAAAAACGGCAATGTCATAGTTATGAGCGAGGAAGATTATAACGGAATGAAAGAAACCATTTATTTATTAAGCGTTCCGAGTATGCGCGAAAAGCTTTTAGAAGGAAAAAACGAAAAGGGTGTTGAGTTCGATTGGGAGAACGAGTTAAGCTAATGAAAATTACTTTTACTAAGCAAGCGTTAAAAGACATGCAAAATATTAAAAAAAACACAGTGTTGTCAACGAATGTAAAAAAGCTTATCGAGATAATCAAAAAAGACCCCTTTACAAATCCACCGCATTACGAAAAACCGCAAGGCGAGTTAAAAGGGCTTTATTCACGTAGAATAAATGTGCAACATCGCTTAGTTTACGAGGTTGTAAGCAACGAGGAAATAAAAATTTATTCACTTTGGACACATTACGAAAATCTTTAAGCATTGCTGATCGCTACCGCACTGCTAAGTTTGTTGACACGGCGCGTACATTTGTGCTACAATATTATTCTGCACACTAGTTTACAGGAATAAGAAGGATAGTTATGTCGGATTACGATTTTAAAAAAGTAGAAGAAAAGTGGCAAAGCATTTGGGCAAACAGTAATGCGTTCCGCGCCGAAGATTTTTCGGACAAGCCTAAATTTTATGTACTAACCGAATTTTTCGGGCCTTCGGGCAGCGGTATTCATTTAGGGCACGTTAAAGCGTTTACGCCCACAGAGGTAATCGCGCGCTATAAACGTCTTAAAGGCTATAACGTGCTGTACCCCGCAGGTTGGGACGCTTTCGGGCTGCCCACCGAAAACTACGCTTTAAAGGTAAAAAAAGACCCGCAAACCGTAACCTCCGACAACATTCAAATTTTTAAAAATCAGCTTACAAAGCTAGGCTTTTCGTTTGATTGGTCACGCGAGGTGGATACCACATCACCCGAATATTACAAGTGGACGCAGTGGATATTTTTACAGCTGTTTAAAAAGGGCATGGCGTATAAAGCCGACGGCGTAGTTAATTTCTGCCCTAAATGCAAAACCATTCTCAGCAACGAAGACAGTCAAGGCGGAATTTGCGACCGCTGTAAGGGCGGGGTAGTGCAGGCAAAGCGCAGTGTTTGGTATCTGCGCATGAAAGACTATTCCGAAAAAATGCTTGCCGCGATTGACGAAATCGACATGAAACCCAACCTAAAAGATTCGCAGCGCAACTGGATAGGAAAGTCTGCGGGCGCGGAGATTTTTTTTGACATCGAAGGAACGCGCGAGCAGCTAAAAATCTTTACCACGCGCCCCGACACGCTGTACGGCGTAACGTATATGGCAGTCGCTCCCGAACATGATTTAATAGAAAAATACGCAAAAAAAATAACCAATATTAAGCAGCTGCGCGCCTATAAAACCGCCGCCGTAAAAAAATCAGCAGAGGCACGCGCCGCCAACAAAGAAAAAACGGGCGTTCTGATAGAGGGCTTACGCGCTATAAACCCCGCCAACGGCGCGTCAATTCCTATTTTTGCCGCCGATTACGTTATGACAGGCTACGGAACGGGCGCGATTATGGCCGTTCCCGCGCACGATACACGCGATTACGAGTTTGCCAAAAAATTTGATTTGCCGATTATACAGGTTATTTCGGGCGGCGACATAAGTAAAGAAGCCTACACGGGCGACGGCATACTGGTAAACAGCAAGCTAATCAACGGCTTAACGGTTGATGCCGCAAAGCAAAAAATCACCGAATTTTTAGTTAAAAAAGGGCAGGGCGAAAAAAAGATTAATTACAAAATGCAGGATTGGCCCTTTAACCGTCAGCGGTACTGGGGCGAGCCCTTCCCGATTATTTTGTGCGATTCCTGCGGATTTGTCGCACTTGACGAAAACGTCTTACCGCTTACTTTGCCCGCGCTTAAAGACTATTCGCCCGACGAAAGCGGCGACGGGCCGCTAAAAAAAGCTAAGGAGTGGGTAGAAGTAAAATGTCCTAAGTGCGGAAAGTCAGCGCGGCGCGAAACCGACACTATGCCTAACTGGGCGGGTTCGTCGTGGTACTGGCTAAGGTTTTTAGACCCGCATAACGCCGCACAATTCGCAAGCCCCGAAAAGCTTGCCTACTGGGGCGCGGCAGACCTATATACTGGCGGCACCGAACACGTTACGCGCCACATGCTGTACGCCAGCTTTTGGCACAATTTTTTATACGATATTAAAGCCGTTCCGCACCGTCTGCCGTTTACGCGCCGCATGTGCAACGGACTAATTCTAGACGAAACGGGCAGAAAAATGGGCAAAAGTTCGGGCAACGCAATCGACCCTATAACGGTGTTAGCGCAGTACGGCGCGGACGCGTTCCGCTTACATATTTTATTTATGGGCGATTACGAGCAAAACACCGCATGGACGTTAGAGGGCATTAACGGTTGCACAAGCTTTTTAAAGCGCGTGTGGGGCTTAAAGCAGCTTATGCGCGACGACAGCACCGTAAGCAAAGCGCACGAGCGCGCCTTGCACCAAATGATTAAACGCGCAGAGTTAGGCATTATCAGCGACGAAAAGGATTGCGAAAAGCGCGAGGACTTTAAATTTAACACGGTAATTGCAGGCTTTATGGAATTTATGAACACCGTACGAAAAAGCAATTACATCACCAAAGAAGAACTGCGTCAATATTTAATAGTTATGAACCCCTTTATCCCGCATATTACATCCGAGCTGTACAGCCAAATTTTTAACAAAGATATTTTATCCGAGCGTTATCCCGAATATGACGAAAGTAAACTAATCGAAACCGAAATCGAAATCCCCGTACAGCTGTGCGGAAAATTAAAGGGCGTAATTAAAATTCAGCCAAACGAACCGCAAGACGCAGTAGAAAAAAAAGCGTTGCAGGTTTTGGGCGGCATAACCCCTAAAAAAATAATCTATATCAAAGATAAAATAATCAACATAATCGGCTAAAATGCAAAATATTTATTCAGTATTTCCTTAATTACCCGTATAATTATCCCATATATTCGCTATGTCTTGCGCCGATAAAAAGCCTTGATTATACGCGTCGATAAAATTTAAAAACGCACCGTTTTTATACAGGACAATTTGGCTTTGCGTAGATGCCCAAAAGCTGTATTCTGCTACCTCAACCTCCCATATCGCCGCATCAAAGCCCGCGATAAAAAACGTTTCAAAGCCGTTATGCTTGCCTAGATATTTATCAAAATACATCGGGTATCCGTATTGCTTTTGATAATCGGGCTTAATTTGATACCATGTGTTAATATTAAAGCCCGTATGAAAAGCGTGTATAAGCCGTATATCAAATATCGATAAAAGCTTTTGCGCATACGCGTCCGTTAGGGTATAAAACACGCCGTTATTCCAAACACAGATGTAAAACTCAAAAGGGCCGCCTATGCCAGGATAATAAAAGTCATAGTCTGCAACAGTTTCTGTCCTCATCGCCGCGTCCATAAAATCGTTAAAACTAATCATTACAGCAACGAATTCGCCGTACGTTCCGTAGTAGTCTACTCTAATTTCTTCCTGAACTACCCCTCTTGAAATATGCTGCAAATACGTATCAATATAGCTTTGCTGAATAGTTGTTTTCACTTCGGGGTTAAGATGTTCTAATCTAAATATATCGCCCGATTCAAAAAAATTGCCCATATTGTTATAGTTGACACTTTTGCAAACTAAGTAATCATCCATCACATCAAAAACGGCATATTCCTCATTATCAAAAAACCAGTCTGTAAGATAAAGCGTTAGTATATTATTTTCAATTTCGTATATTCCATTAGGACTCCACCAAAAAACAAAGTAATCGCTGCCCACAAAAAATTGATTATCTTCAAAAAATTCGATAAAGATATAGCCGTCATCGCGAAGATATCTGCCCGTCGTAAATGCTGTATTTTCAGGCTTTGCAGCTTGTACAATTTTGGCATACACCGTAAAGGTTTCTAAAAGCGGCGCGTCCGAAAGGGTGCTAAGCGTAAACGGCTTTTCCCAAATGCCGTCATCGTAAAACCATCCCTCAAAAACGGCGTCGTCAAAAGTAGGGGAGGCGGGCATTTTTATACGTTCTATTTCGGCTGTAACGGTGGTGTATGCCTCTCCGTCAACCATAAAAATTATAGTAACTTGAACGGGGTGTTCAAGTTCATCATCTGTTTGTTCCGTTTCTTGCGGCAAACAGCCCGTAAATATAGAAACAAAAAGCACGCAAATAATCAGTAATGCAATTCTTTTTTTCATACGTTTCACCTCATCTACTAATAAAACGATTTAACACGCTTAAACCTGACACCTTTTTTAGTATAATTCCTTGCCGCCAAAAAGTCAAGAGTTTTATTTTTTTAAACTTAGCAGATAAAATCTATTTAGCGGATAAAAATTTATTTATTAAGTTGATTTTACGCTAAACTTATGCTACACTACTAAGGTGGAATACTTTTTAAACACGCTATACGGATTTTTAACAAGCTTAGCAATGCTTGCGCCGATTTTTTTATTCGGCTTTTTAATCGCGCTGCTTAACCGCACCTTTTATAGATTAGCAGGGCGCAGAAGCCGCAAAATTTGTTATGCCACAGGCTTTATCGGTACGCCCGTTCACGAATTAGCGCACGCCTCTATGTGCTTGCTGTTCGGGCATAAAATTACCGAAATCAAGCTTTTTCAGGTTAATTCGGAGGACGGCGTTTTAGGCTATGTGCGCCACAGCTACAACAAGCGCAACCTATACCACCGCGTAGGCAATTTTTTTATCGGTATCGCGCCGATTGTTATGGGCAGCTTATTACTGGTGCTGTTGATGTTTATTATGGCAAACGGTATGTTTTATTCGATTGCAGAAAAGATGGGAGAGGTTAATGCCGCGTTTGCGGGCAGGGTGTCCGCACAAGACGGCGCAATGGCTTTTTTAGGGATATTTGCCGCATTTTTTAGGGGGGCTAGCCGCTGGCTTTGGTGGCTGTATCTGTTAATTGCCGTAGTGATTGCATTGCATATGAACCTTAGTAAAGCCGATATTAAAGGTTCAAAAGAAGGCTTTTTCTTTGTGGTTATACTGCTGCTTTTAATCAATGCGGTAGTAGCAATTTTTGGAACAGGGGCATCCGAAATTGTGCGCGGCGGATTTTTATCCATAGCGTTATTCTTATTTTTTATATTGCTGTTGTCGCTGTTTTTTGCAAGCCTTTGGGTGCTGGGCGCGCTGCTTGTGCGCCTAATCACTTTGCCTCTCAGAAAAAATCGGCGCGCAAAATCTTCGCAAATTAAAGCGGTAGAAACATGGAAGTCGGACGGCGTATTAAAAACCAAAGATAACGTGCCGTCCGCGCGCACGCAGGAAATAAGCAAAACACAGCAAAACGGCAAAACAAGGGATTGGAACTAATGCAGAAAGTGTACACACTATCTGCAAACTTCTCATAAGATAACAGCATGGGCGGACGCAAAAAAGACGTACATTTTTATATTGATTGCTCGGATAAGCGCAATGAATTTTTGTATGACGCTTTAAAAGAAGAGCGGTACAGGGTTTCGGTTTACCGCGCAGACGCGGCGTATTCGGACGATTTTACGGGCGAGCGCGTGTTTTTATTTGCGCCCGCCGCCGAGCTTATCCCCGAAACTGCCCAAAAAATTCCCGCGGGCAGCCGCGTTTTTTGCTTTATGTGCGAAGAGCGCGTACATCAAATCTTTTTGCAAAACGGCGTTACCGTACATAAATATTTCGACGATGAACTGCTAGCTATGAAAAACGCCTATTTAACGGCGGAGGGCGCGCTGGCGATTATTATAGAAAATACCGACAGTTCGGTGCGCGATATGCGCGTACTGGTATTAGGCGGCGGACGGGTAGGCAAGTCGGTTGCTAAGCTTTTGCACGACAACCGATGCAGCGTTTTTGTAGCGACTATCGACCCTACCGAATACGCGTTTGCCTCTATATTTTCGGGGGTGTATTACTTTTCGGAATACCCCAAACACTTACATAAGTTTGACCTAATCGTCAATACCGTACCCGAAATTGTCTTAAAAGGCGAGGACTTAGAAAAAATAAAAAAAGACTGCTTTATATTAGATCTTGCCTCAAAGCCCGGCGGCGTAGATTTCGAGGAAGCGCGGCGGCTAGGCTTAAAAACTGCGCACGCATTAGGAATACCGGGCAAAACCGCGCCGCGCTCGGCAGGGCTGGCGATAAAAGAAAGCGTGCTGAACACACTGGGAGGCTAAACGGCATGAAAGGTAAAACCATAGGCTTTGGCATTACGGGCTCTTATTGCACGTTTGCAACCATATTGCCTCAAATTTCTAAGCTTGTAAAAGATAATACGGTTATTCCTATTTTTTCCGCGTCCGTTGCTAATACGGATACGCGCTTTTATAGCGCGGCGGATTTTTTTCAAGATGTTATGCGCCTAACAGGCCGCGCCCCGATAACCTCCATCGTAGACGCCGAACCCATAGGCCCCAGTAAAATTTTAGATGTTATGGTAATTGCGCCGTGTACAGGAAACAGTCTTGCCAAGCTTGCTAATTCTATCACCGATACCCCCGTTTTAATGGCGGCAAAGGCGCATATTCGCAATGATCGTCCGTTGGTGTTGGGGGTTTCTACCAACGATGCGTTGTCGGGTTCGGCTAAAAATATAGGCGCGCTGCTTAATTATCGCAATGTCTTTTTTATTCCGATGGCGCAAGACGACCCCGCTAAAAAAACACGTTCGGTAGTAGCGGATTTTTCTAAAACCTTTGATGCGTGCGAGGCGGCGTTAAGAGGGAAACAATTACAGCCTGTATTATGTTTGGGTTCTTAAAATTTTTGCTAAATGCGAGGTAATATTTATGGGTGCGGTTGCAGGTTGGGTAGACTTTAATAAGGATTTAAGAGCAAGGCGTGATACGGCGGGCTTAATGAGCGCGTCGCTAAAACATCGCGGGGCGGGATATTGCGGCACCGTAATCGAGCCGCATTGTATGTTGATTAACCGCCAAAATGTTGCCTCTGCCTCCGGCGACGGTCAACAGCCGATGAAAAAAAGCGCGGGCGGAGAGGAATATATATTATCGCTGGACGGCGTTTTGTATAACAATGCGGAGTTGCGCGCAGAGCTTGAAAAAAAAGGGTGGAAATTTTTCGGGCGTTCCGATTCGGAGGTTGTATTAAACGCATACATCGAATGGGGCGCGGCGGCTTTAAATAAACTGGACGGGTGTTTTGCGTTTGCCGTATGGCAAGCAAGAGAAAAAACCTTATTTCTTGCACGCGACCGAATAGGGGTAAGACCGCTGTTTTTTTATGAATATCCCGGCGGCATAATTTTCGGTTCGGAAATAAAAGCGTTATTTAGCAATCCCTTATGCAAAGCAGAAATTGATAATGACGGGTTAAAGCAGATATTTTTATTAGGGCCGGGCAAACCGCACGGCAGCGGAATTTATCGCGGAGTGCGCGAAATCTGTCACGCAGAGTATTTAAAATTTAATCAAAACGGCAGTATAACACGCAAATATTGGCGCTTGACGGCAAAAGAAAACCTAGAAACCCTTAGTCAAGCTAGCGAACATACGCGGCATTTAATCACGCGCGCAGTCGAATCGCAGCTTTGCTTTGATTCACGCACGGCGTGTTTTTTATCGGGTGGATTAGATTCTAGCATCATTTCTTACATCGCTGCAGAAAAATTTAAGCAAGAAAACAAACGCTTAGAAACGCTTTCGGTAGATTACGAAAATAATGATGTA
Organism: Bacillota bacterium; assembly: GCA_009777485.1. Lineage (GTDB taxonomy): Bacteria > Bacillota > Clostridia > Christensenellales > Pumilibacteraceae > WRAP01. The sequence continues at coordinate 34,220 of WRLT01000006.1, read as the reverse complement.
CATTTTTTAAAAAATGAGTTTCAGCCCGATTCAGACGGCGAATACATAGCGGTGATGTCCGATTTTATCGGAAGCAAACATAAAAATGTCGTTTTAAAAACCGCAGATATTGCCAATGCCTTGCAAGTTGCTGCTGCCGCGCGTGATTTGGCGGGCATGGCGGATATCGACGCATCTATGTATTTGGCGTGCAGCGAGGCAAAAAAAGAGTACGCGGTATGCTATTCAGGCGAATGCGCCGACGAGATATTCGGCGGTTATCCGTGGTACCATAATCCAGAGCTTTTGCATGGCAGAACGTTTCCTTGGTCGCGTTCGCTGCACATGCGTCAAAAATTGACGGCAGAGGGAATTTTACAAGGAAATGCCGAAGATTTTGTGCAAGGGCATTATCAAAAAACTTTAAGCGAAACGGATTGCTTAGACAGCGATACTGCGCAAGAAAAGCGGCTGCGCGAAATGTTTTGTCTAAATTTTAATTGGTTTATGCAAAACCTGTTAGACCGTACCGACAGAATGTGCATGCAGAGCGGCTTACAGGTGAGCATGCCTTTTTGTGATTACCGCTTGGTTGAATACGCATATAACCTCCCGTGGAAAATTAAATCCGTCAACGGGCGCGAAAAGGGAATTATGCGCGAAGCGTTTCGCGGCATACTGCCCGAAAAAATTATCGAACGCAAAAAAAGCCCGTTTCCCAAAACCTTCGACCCCGCTTTTGTTGAATTTGTCAAAAACGGTGCGCGCGCGGTGCTAAGCGATACAAAAAGCGTGTTAAGCGGCATATTAAATAAAAACTATATACTGGAATTGCTTGACTTAGATGTTTATGCGGCACAGCCTTGGTACGGTCAACTGATGCGCTTGCCGCAGCTGTTTGGATTTATTATGCAGTTAGACACCGTATTTAAGCTTTATAATGTACGGCTTGTTTAAGGAAAAGCCGCAATAATTTACTACTTAAACGAATAAATAAGTTCTAGCGATGTTATGTAGCGTTTGTACACGCAAGGACATAGATTATGCAGTACAAGTCTTTTATCGCGTTTAGAAAAAGCACTGGTTAGTTTTGCAAGGCGGTAAACGCTGGTGGCGTCAATTTGTGCAATGCCTTCAAGGTCGATAACAATTTCGTCATGATGTTCAGCAGCTGCACGGATTGCCGCAATCAGCTTTTCTATATTGGCAAAAAATACCGAGCCGCATACCTTGATTGCCGCTGTACGTACAGCGTTTTCGCCGTTTTCGTCATTTTCGCTTTTATGTATTTTGCTACAATTCTTTACGTCTGCGATATTGATATCTGTTATAACCATTCGGTGCTTAAAGTACTTAGCATTAATCACCAAAGCAAGGGCAACGCCTGCCAGTACGCCCCACAATACGCCCAAAAACACTGTAAGCAAAAAGGTGGTAAGCAGTATGGCGCAATCGCGTTTTCCAAACTTCATATAATGGCCGAACAGCTTAAAACGGCACATGTTGATAGATACCTTAATCAATACGCCCGATAAAGCCGCAAACGGAATATAAATCATTACAGGCATTAGCGCAACATACAGTATCAGCAGTATTAGGGCATGAAAAATTCCCGCAAGCGGAGTTTTCGCGCCGCTGTCTATATTAATTTTAGTGCGTGCCAACGTGCCTGTTACGGGCAGCGAGCCGAAAAATCCCGCGCCTATGTTGGCAATGCCGCTTCCCACGATTTCCATATTTGCGTTAAATTTTTTGCCTGTCGCGCTTTCGGACATGTTGGCGGTTGTCAACGCCTCTAACGCCGAAACCAGCGCAATCGTAAACGCAGGTACAATGATTAAATGAATTTGCGGATTTATATTGCGGAAACTAATAAAAGTAATTTCGGGCGCACCCGATGCAATCGAGCCTACGGTTGAAATTCCTAAATCGCTTTTAAACGCGGCTTGTAATATTACCGTTAAAATGGTAGCTAATAGTACCGAAACCGTAACGGCGGGGATTTTTTTGTTGATTTTAGGCAAAACAAAAACCAAAATCAACGCAAATACGGCAATTCCCAACGGTATTAGATTTAGTACGCCAAATGAACCAAAGCCCTGAATTAATGATATAATTCCGGCAATAAAAGGGGAAACGCGCGTTAAGGGCGCGTCATAATCTAACGGCGGCATTGAAAGCCCGAAAAACTCTTTGAATTGTGTAAATAATAAAATTACACCTAAGCCCGCCGTTAGCCCCACAATAATGGTATTGGGCATCATTCCCAGCCCTTTTCCGGCCTTGCAAAACCCCGCGATAACTAATATAACGCCCGCAAAGATTACGGAAAGTAACATTCCGTCCATGCCGATATTGGTATTGGCAAGCATTCCTGCGGTTAATGCGATAAAGGCGGCCGAAGGCCCGCCGATGGTAGTGCGGTTTCCGCCGAATGCGGCAATCAACAAGCCGCCGATAATTGCAGCCCAAATTCCCATATGCAGCGTTGCGCCTTCGCCCGATTGAATTCCCAAAGCTACCGATAGAGGCAGGGCAACAATTGCTACCGTTAATCCCGCTATAAGGTCCGAAAGTACGTCTTTTTTGCGGTAGGCTTTTAAAGAATCCCAAAGCGCAGGTTTCATCTTTATAAGTATATCATTTTAATGCGGCAAAGTCAAACTAAAAAACGCTATTCGGCAATCACACATTCATACGCGCAGCTAAGCGTATCGGGCAAGGGAATAGCCGCGCCGCGTAAAACAACCGATGCTTTAATCTGCGCGCTGAGATTTTCTTTTATATTACGCGTCATCGCGCCGCCGTTTTGGGGCGCAAGCAAGTTTTGCGCGCAGGAATTGTTGGTTATTTCAAACGCTAGCTTAGATTTTCCTCTATGCACGGCAAAGCGCGCCGCATCGTGCGATAAAACGGATGTATGCAGCTTTGCGCCCGTATACAGCGAAAGATTATATTGCCTGCCTTCGTGCAATGCAAGGCAGATAAAGCCGCGCAGGTTGTTTAAAAACGGCCAAGCTACGGCGCACATAACGCTTGTTTCGTAAAAATTGAACTGCGTCCAAAGATAGTTTTTGGGAAATTCATAGCCGAAATCCTTTTCGATATAGCCCTTTGCGTCGATATAATGCGTTGCGCCGCCTACCGTAAGCGCGCCGTTTACGGTATGGCTTAGGCTGATTACAGCGTGAGAACAAGGCACGGGCAAGTAAGAAAACGGGCCCATAGCGGACGGGGCAAAAGCGGTTTTTTTAAACGGAAACATTTCCGAAAAAGTAAGTGCGGCCGCTACCGTGCGGCCGTTTTGATTGAGGTCTGCGTAAATCCCGTACAGCGAAAAAAAGTTGTTCGCGACTTTTACCGTCATGCCTTCTTTTTCGAATGAAAAGTCTGAAAGGTTAAATCTGAAATAGCACGACGTGTGCGTATCAACATACTGAATAAAGCTATGCGCGTCCTCATCAGCACGGCTGACCCCTACGATAAACGCAAACGGCGTTTCGCCCGCCGTCCGAAAGTACCACCCCTCAAAATAACCGTTTTTTTTGTTTTTCCCGATATATCTTTCGCTGTAAAAAATCTTGTTTAGCATACAGCGAATTGTTTCCAAAAGCAGCGCGGCTATACCAGTTTATCGGGCGCGGGGGAAAGCCGCATAAAAAAAGAGTGTGCTTTACTAAGACACACTCTTTACGTTGTTAAGCCTTTTTGCCTGTGCGCATACAGCGCGTGCAGACATATTCGTTAGATTCTTTCCCGTCTATATCCACCCGTACTTTGTGAACGTTTGCGCCAAAAGTACGCCTGGTGTGGCGGTTGGAGTGGCTTACATTGTTGCCGCTTGTGCGGCCTTTTCCGCAAATTGCGCAGGCTCTTGCCATGGGGTTTTACCTCTCTTTGAGTATGAATTATTGACATCATAACACAAAAAAGTAAAAAAAGCAACCAAAATAAGGCGTTTTTAAGGCTTTTTTAAGGAATATTATGAAAATCTCTTGCCAAATAAAAGCATATGGGTTAAAATAAGATTGTCGGATACATATAGTAGTATTCAAGGAGACTTCCGATTTGAGCGTCAACACAGCAAACGCATACGGCAGAATAACTGTTACAGACGAAGCAATAGCGCAAATTGCGGGGCAGGCTGCGTTAGAGTGTTACGGCATTGTAGACCTTGTATCTAAAAAATTGTCCGACAGCCTTGCAGACCTTATGAAAAAAAAGCGAGCATCGCGCGGTGTAAAGGTAATTACCAGCGGCGGGCGCATCATCATCGACTTGTATGTAATTATTAAATACGGCGTTTCAATCGACGCCGTAGCGCAATCACTAAGAAGGTCTGTTAAGTATGCGACCGAAAAGTTTACAGGCATGGTAGTAGATGCGGTGAATGTAAACGTCGCGGGTGTAAGAGTGTAATAGCAGTGAACAAAAGTAAAATAAAAATTAAAAAACTAATTAATTCGGAGGCAACTCTCTATGATAAAATCTGTTAACGGAGCCGCTTTGCGGAAAATGGTTATAAACGGCGCAAAGCTGATAAACTCTAATAAAGAACACGTAGACGCGTTAAACGTCTTTCCCGTTCCCGACGGTGACACGGGAACAAATATGAGCCTTACCATGATGTCGTGTGCCAAAGAAGTATCCAATTGTCCGTCTAATAATATTGATGCTTTATGCGACGCTATGAGCAAAGGCGCGCTACGGGGCGCAAGGGGAAACAGCGGCGTAATTTTAAGCCAAATTATAAAGGGCATGTGCGCTGCGCTTGCGCAATGCGCCGAGATTACTTCTAAGGCTTTGGCAAAGGCATTGCAATCGGGTACGGACATTGCGTATAAGGCGGTAACAAAACCCAAAGAGGGTACGATTTTAACCGTTGTGCGCGCAATGAGCGATGCGGCATCAAAGCTTACCAAAAAAAGCTTTGAAGTACCCGAATTTTTTGAACGCGTAATCAATGCGGGCGAGGAAATGTTAAAGCAAACGCCCGACATGCTGCCCGTACTAAAAAAAGCGGGTGTTGTAGATGCGGGCGGACGCGGATTGCTGGTTATTTTTAAAGGCTTTTATAATGTGTTAGTCGGGCGCGAGGAGGTAAATCTTTCGTTTGACGACAGCTTTAAAGCAGGTTCGGACGCAAAGTTTGACGAGGCCGCGCATTTTGATTTTACCGATTTAGCGGATATCGAATTTGCTTACTGCACCGAGTTTTTTGTAATTAATTTAAAGAAAAAAACAACAGAAGCCGATATAGACCGTTTCCGCGAAAGCCTAATGACGATAGGCGATTGTGTTTTGGTTATAGGCGACTTAGAAATGGTAAAGGTTCATGTACACACCAACGAACCGGGTGTTGCATTGACATACGCGCTAGAATTAGGCGAAGTAGATAAAATTAAAATCGAAAATATGTTAGAGCAAAACCGCGAGCTTATCGGGCAAAAGAAAGAGGATTTAAAACCGTACGGTATGGTTTCGGTTTGTGCGGGCGAAGGTCTTGCCAATATTTTTAAAGATGTTTTAGTAGATTATGTTATCGAGGGCGGGCAAACCATGAACCCGTCTGCGGAGGATATTGCAAAGGCGTGCGACAAAATTTCGGCTAAGGATATTTTTGTTTTTCCCAACAATAAAAACATTATTTTAGCGGCAGAACAGGCCAAAGCACTGTCTAACCGCACCATTCATATTATCCCTACCAAAAACATTCCGCAAGGGCTTTCTGCCGCTTTAGCCTTTAATCCCGACGATACACCCGAACAAAACACCGCCAATATGCACGAGGCTATCGAAACGGTTCGCGCTGGACAAGTAACGTATGCGGTGCGCAGTACGCAAATTGATAATTTCAACCTAAAAGAGGGCGACATTATCGGTATAGATTCTACCAATATTGTAGCTAAGGGCAGCGATGTAGATAAGGTTACCGCCGAGCTGGTAGACAAAATGATGGACGAGTCCGTCAGCATGATACGCTTGTATTTCGGCAATAACGTGCAAGAGGCAGAGGCCGAAAAAATCGCGCAAAAGCTTTCTACCAAATACAAAGGACGCGATGTGGATATTTTGTTCGGCGGACAGCCGTTATACTACTATATTGTATCGCTAGAATAGCCCCAAAGCTATACTGTATATGGATTCAAACGAAAATCAGCAATTTATCAACGAAAACCTACGGGAGCTAAAAAAGCAGATATCCACGCGAAGAATGCTTGGGGCTACCGTCCGCAAAAATTTTTTTATGCGGGTTTTCAGGTGGTTATTTTACTACTGCTTATATATTCCCGTATTTGCAATCTTTAACAAAATAAAGTTTCGGCTAAAAATAATCCATAAAAAACATCTTAAAGCGGCAAAAAAGAGCGGCGGGGTTTTAATTTGTAACCACGTTCACAAGTTAGATAATACCTTTTGCGCGCTTAGCGCGTATCCGCGCAAGGTTACGTTTACTTCGCTGCCGTCTAATTTTGACATGAAAGGCGCGGGCGGCTTTTTAAAGCTGTTGGGTGTTGTGCCTACGCCTGAAAATTTTGTCCAAACCCGAGTATTTTTTTACGCGCTGGGCGAAGTATTAAAGCGAAAAAAGCTGGTGCATTTTTATCCCGAAGGCGCGCTTAACGAATACGACACAGCTATCAGAGATTTTCATAACGGTGCGTTTTTTTTGGCGGCAACTGCCGCTAAGCCCGTAGTGCCTATGCGCATTGTGTATCGGGAGCGCAAAAATCACTGCAAAAAACCGCATAAAAAGCCGTACATGTCGCTGCATATCGGACAACCTTTGTACCCGCAGACGGATGTAAGCGTTACGGAAGCGGCGGCGGATTTAAAAAACAGGGCAAAGCAGGCAGTGGAGGAGTTGCATGGATAAGGTAAAAGCAAAGCAGATACTGACAGAGATTTTGCAAAACAACGGCGCAAGGATAGCGCATTTTCCTTCACAAAAAGAAGTCTCTATGCAAACGCTTTTAAAAGATGCGCAGGTTGTAGCAAAAAAGCTTATAAACGCAAACTGCGGCGGAATTTTTTTAGCCGCCCCCAACAGCTATCATTGGCTTGTTACGTACTTTGCGTGTATTATTTCGGATACGGTTTTGTATACGGCGGATTTTCAGCTAAGCGAGGCGGAATTAAACAGCCGTATTGAAATTTGCAAGCCATGCGTTGTACTTAAAGCAGATAACATCAACGATTTACTTGTTATGGAATTTGCACCGCAAGCAAACGCTTTGCCGCAGATGCGCGAGTTTGGTTTTGTGCAGTTTACCTCAGGAACAACGGGCGGCGCGAAGGGCGTACTCATGCGCGCACAGCAAATTGCCGCTAATTTGGTTTCTATGCAAGAATTGTGCGCTTTTACGCCTAGCGATAACTTTTTATTAGCGTCCGCTATGTCGCATCCGATGGGGCATATTTTTATGCTGCTGACACTGGGCTTTGGCGGTAAGCTTACTATATTAGAGTCGCCCGTATTTTTACCCCGCGCCGTTGCCGACGCAAACGCCACCATTATGGTAACTCCGCCTGTAATGCTTAACAGCTTTAAAAATATGCCCGATATGGTAGAAAGGCTTAAAAAATTCCGCTACCTCCTATGCGTCGGTGCGCCGTTAGACGAAACCGCGTATGCGTTTTACCGCGAAAAGGGCATAAAAATTATGAACGGCTACGGCATGACCGAATGTGTTTCGGGCGTTGCTATGGGTAAGCCCGATTCTAGCGGTAAGCTAATTCCGCTTGCATGCTGTCAAATAAAAACCGCACCCGACGGCGAAATTTTAGTGCGCGGCGATTGTGTTTGCGGGGGCTACATAAACGCAGGGAGCATTTGCCGCGAGGGGTGGTACCACACCAACGATTTAGGCGAATTTGACGCACAAGGCATGCTAACCGTTACAGGGCGCAAGGATAATTTGGCGGTACTGCAAAACGGCTACAAAATTGCCTTAGAGCCTTTAGAAGAAAAAATTAACCGTGTAAAGGGTGTGTCCGACTGCATTGTGCGCGTGGTGCGCACGGGTGCGTCCGACAGTATACAATGTGAAGCGGTAGTCGAAAGCGGGGTGTATAAGGACGCGCAGGAGCTGCGCGGTGCAATCAATACAACCCTAAGCTTTTATGAGAAATTAGACACGGTACACATAGTTGAAAAGCTATCGTTAAAGGGCAATAAAAAACAAAGAGGGTAACTTAAAATGAAAGCAGAACAAATACGCCAAAAGCTTTGCGCGGTGTTGGAAAAGGTTAATAAGCAAATGCCGCAAGCCGATAACATGCCTTTTGATATGGATTCGCTTGCGCTGATGATGTTTATCTACGAGGTAGAAAACGCATTTAATATAAAGTTCGGGTTAAATGATTTTGATACCGAAATAACTCCCGAACGCTTAGTATTTTTAATCGCCGCTAAGCAGCTATAAAGCATTTACTACGGAGGACACAATGGCAGTTAGCATATTTGGCGAAAGACGGGGATGAAATTATAATATGACCGAGCAATTTAACGAATTTTTAGAAAGCGTTGACCCGAAACACAGGGCATTTGTACAAGAACTGCACGAAATGTTTTTGGGTACCGGTACTAAAGTAACGATTGAAAAGAAAGCGGCGGGCTTTTTGGTGGTTTATAAAAGTGCCAAAACCAAGAAGTCGGTTTTTAATATTTATTTCCGCAAAAACGGTCTTCATGTAAGGCTTTATCCTGCGGCGAGTTCAAATAAAGTAACCTTGACCGATTATATGGTTTCTGAGATTGACAAAGCTGTTGACTGCAAAAGATTGAAAGGTGGCGAGTGTAGTGATAAATGCGTAACTGGTTATGATTTTGAGCTTTGTGGCAAGCACTACAAAAAATGCAGGCTTTGTTGCTTTGCATTTTTAGTTACAGAGGAAAGCAAGCCCGTGATTGAAACATGGGTCAAAGAGGAGTTAGTGGAGTTATTATGAAAGATAAAGAAAAAACAATCGGTGCGATTGCCGACTACCAAAAGACGGCGTTTATTGCTTCGGTAGATACTGACGGCTTTCCCCATATGCGGGCGATGCTAAAACCGCGTAAACGCGAGGGAATAAAGAAGTTTTGGTTTACGACCAACACTTCAAGCATTAAAATTTCTCATTACAAAGAAAACCCAAAGGCAAGCATATATTTTTGCGACAACCGCTTTATGCGGGGTGTTTTGCTGATGGGCAACATGGAAGTTCTAACAGACGAAAAATCAAAACAAATGATTTGGCAGCAGGGCGACGAAATGTATTATCCGCTTGGCGTAACCGACCCCGACTACGCGGTATTAAAGTTTACAGCAGAAAAAGGGCGTTATTACCACAGCTTTAATGTGGAGGAGTTTGAGTGTTAGATTTAGAACAAAATATAGACAAACTTCACACCACCGAAATGGGAATAAAAAGAATATCCAAAAACATTGAAATAAAGTCTGAGGACGTTGTTTCATGGTGCAAAGAGGCCGTTAAATCCGCCGATAGGCGAATGCTTAGCGGAAAGAACTGGTATTGTTATAAAAACGGTGTTTGCATCACAGTTAATGCCCATAGCCTTACGATTATTACAGCCCATAAAATTAAAGGCGGCAGACCCGACCGCGAGGACTGTCTTACGGTAAAGGAGTTATAGTAATGAGCGACAAAATTAGATGCTTTGGCACGGGTATTCCGATTTATGAGGAGTACCACGACACGGTTTGGGGCAGACCCGTACATGATGATAGGCAGCTTTTTGAAAAGCTGATTTTGGACGGGGCACAGGCGGGTCTTTCGTGGATAACCATTCTTAAAAAGACCGAAAATTATCGGGCGGCTTTTGATAATTTTGATGCGGCAAAAATCGCACAGTACGATGAAAAAAAGGTTGAGAAACTCATGCAAAACGCCGGCATAGTCCGTAACCGCCTAAAAATCCTTGCCGCGATTGCAAATGCAAAAGCGTTTTTAAAGGTGGTGGAAACCTACGGCAGCTTTGATAAATTCTTATGGGATTATGTCGGCGGAAAGCCTATCCAAAACAATATCGAGAAATCTGAGGACTATCAAGCTAAAACCCCGCTATCCGATAAAATCAGCAAAGACCTACAAAAATTCGGCTTTAAGTTTGTCGGTTCAACCATAATCTATGCTTTTATGCAGGCTGTAGGTATGGTAAACGACCACATCAAAACTTGCTGCGTTTATGATGAGGTGAGGGAGTTAGGCAAGTGATTGATTTCAAAAAAGAGCAAAAAGAATTATATAATCCCAAAACTATCCCTTCGTTAGTTGATGTGCCTGAGATGGTTTTTATTGCTGTGGATGGCAAGGGCAATCCGAATACTAGCGAGGAATATAAGGCTGCACTTGAGGCGCTTTACGGGCTTTCTTATACAATAAAAATGAGCTATAAGAGCGATTGGAAAATAGCGGGATATTACGAATACACCGTAGGGCCGCTTGAGGGGCTGTGGTGGCTTGAGGATAAGTCTGATGAGTGGTATCATGATAAAGGCAAATATTGCTGGACTTCCTTAATTCGTCAGCCTGATTTTGTAAAAGACGAGGTTTTTGAAGCCGCTAAGCTAGTACTTAAAAAGAAAAAACCGCACATCAATACTGACGCGCGGCTGATTCGCTTTAAGGAAGGCTTATGCGTTCAAGCAATGCACATCGGCAGTTATGATTACGAGCCTAGAACCAAGGCACTAATCAATCAGTTTATTGCAGATAACGGGGTGATTGGCGATATAAGCGATACTCGCCGTCACCACGAAATATATCTGAACGACCCACGCAAAACCGCACCCGAAAAACTAAAAACGGTGCTGCGGCATCCAGTAAGGAAGTAGCATTTATGACAAAAAGGGAGGCAATCAATTTATGTTTAAGTTGGGCGGATTCATGCGAGGCGTATCCGTTTGATTTGGATATTAATGCTCCCGAAGCGTGGGCGGCTATTCAGCATAAAGGCAACAAAAAAGCGTTTGCACTTATATCAATTCACAGAGGACAGCTTATCATCAATCTAAAATGTGACCCATTAGAGGCAGATTTGTTTCGGCAGATGTATAAGAGTTGCACTCCTGGCTATCACATGAACAAGGAGCATTGGAATACCGTTGTTCCTGATGGCGATGTTCCGCTAGAGATGTTAAAGGTTATGATTGATAAAAGCTATGAACTGACAAAGCCCAACCAAAGAACTCAGAAAGTGAAAACCGAACTTGAAATTGTAAGACAATTGACGGGTGCGGATGAGCGTAGTATCGAAGTCAACGAAGTCGGCTGGACGAGTCGAGTGTATATTATTGACTGCGGAAAAATCGTGTTTAAGTTTCCGCGCAATGCAAAATACCGCAGAGAATGCAAGCAGGAAGTAGAAACACTAAAATTGCTAAAAGAGCAGCAGTTTTACGTCAATGTGCCAGTTCTTAACTGGGTGGCAGAGGACAATTCGTATTTTGGTTTTTACGGTATAGTCGGGCAGCCGCTTAGAGAGGTTGTTGAAACCTTGACTGAAAAGCAGAAAATAGAAGTCGGCACTCAGTTAGGTGAGTTTCTAAAACAACTGCACGGCATAAAACCTCCTTCAAAAACCAAATCCCAAACATTGCAAGAGCAGGTCAGAGAATATCAAGGTATGTATCGGGATAGCAGAGAATCTCTCAAAAAATATTTTAGCGAGCTTGAGCTTGAGATAATAGACGATTTTTTCGAGGTAGAAGTGCCAAAGTGCATGGTGGGTTCGGGTGAGTTGGTGTTTTGCCACGGCGACTTGGATTATAATAATACTTTGGTTGATAGTGATAATAGGGTCGGCGTTATCGACTTTGGCGATGCAAGACTTTATGATAAATCACAAGATTTTAGAGGCATTGACGACGATATTATCCGTGAAGCTATGCTAAAAGCATACGGCGAAGAGGTAATTAGCAAGTCGGAATACGAGGCAACCTCAAAAATGATTGACGTTCTCAACTTGCCGCATTATATTCAAATTAAAGACTATACAGGTATCGAAACTTGCGTTAAACGGATAAAAACAAGATTCTCAAGAAAGTGTTTATAGGCAATAGCAACAAACTGTTGCGGAAAACATAGGCGTTTTAATTGACCTGCACAGTGTAAAAAGGGTACAATAATTGTGTACTATGAATTTAGCTAAAAAGATTTTTGAAATACGAAAAGCAAGTCAACACACGCAAGACGAGTTTGCGGCAAAGCTGTTTGTTACAAGGCAAGCAGTTTCCAGGTGGGAAAACGGCGAAACTACTCCGTCTGTTGAAACGCTTAAAAAGATAACGGAGATTTTTAAGGTTGACGCAAATTCGCTGCTTAGTGACGGCGAGCCTGTTTTTTGTCAAAGCTGCGGAATGCCGCTTTTAAAAATCGAGGACTTAGGAGAAAATGCCGATAAGAGCGCGAATTTAGAATACTGTTCGTACTGCTTTTTAGACGGAAAATGTAAAAAAGATTTTAGCATAGACGAAATGGTGGAAAGCAATCTTAACTGGCTAAAAGAGTGGAACGAGGCAAACGGCACATCGTACACAAAGGACGAGGCGAGGCCGCTATTAAAGTCTTTTCTTTCAACCCTAAAACGTTGGAAATAATTAATAAAGCAAAGTGAGGAAATCAAAATGAAATTACTACCATACCTAAACTTTAACGGAACCTGCAAAGAAGCTATTGTATTCTATGAGAAAGTCTTTAATGCAAAGGCAGAAATTTTATTGTATGAGGACATGCCGAAGTTTGATAAGTCCATGCCAGTACCAAAGGGCAAAGAAAAATGGGTGATGCACGCTAACATGAATCTTCCTGACGGGGTAATGATTCAATTTGCCGATTGCGAGGATAATGCCAAAGTTATGTCGACCAATATTTGCTTGCAGTTGACCTTCAAGACCGCTGATGAGATTAAAGAGATTTATGCCGCACTCAAAGATGACGGTAAAATCCTCTGCGAATGCCAACCGACTTTCTACGCACCGCTATATGCTGAAGTAGTAGATAAATTTGGCGTGCGCTGGTCGATTATGCAAGAAAGTCCTGAGGCATAACGCATGAGTAAGGCTTTAGTCGTAATCGACATCCAAAACGACATAACGAAAAACTATAAGGATATAATCGGCAATATAAACAGTGCTGCTATAGATTGGGCTGTGCAAAGCGGCATTCACGTTTTTACATTAGGCACGAAAGGCTATACGGTCAACATTCTATCGGATTGCATCGCCAGTTGGAATAAAAAACAAATCCCCGAAATGCTGCTTTATTATGAAAAACAAGGCAGCAAAATAATTAGCTTAAATAAATTGATAAGCTAGTAGCCGTCTGTGTATCAAACTTTAAAGTTTCATATTTTCTATTTATTCTCCTTTTCTTTTGATTAAATTTATGGTATAATACTAGTGTAAAAGTTAGTGTAACTTTTTTTCGACAAATTTTCCTAAAATCCCAAAAATCATCAAAAATATCATATAATAGGGCATATTGGTAAAGGAGTTAAAGAAATGAAAGCTGAAGAATTTGTAACTATCTTTAAAAAGCACAAGGATAATATGCTCAATTGTTATCTTACAACATTTGATACAAAAGTAAGTAAATTTATTACTGATTTAAGGCTTAATAAAGAGCAAATGTTAATCTTGGAAAAACTAATTGACACACTTTTAACTGATTCGTATTATACCATGTTGCTAGGATTAGATGGTGTAGCAAATATAGGAGGAATCCAACAGACTTATAAAATTTATGATGAGAAAGGTAATCTTATATCAGATTGTGGTGATATTGAGGTAGCAGCATATGAAGTTTTTCATGGAGATTAGTTGTGGTGTTTAGGTTATAGGCGTATGTTCAAATTGTCAAACAAATAGGGAATTTTGCCCCCAAAACGTGTTTAAAGGAGGTAGATAAATTGCATATTCATTGGTTTCCGGGGCATATTATGGGTAAAACAGGACAGAAAACGGTGGGTTTTAGTGGTTTTTATGTCGAAAATAGCCCATTTCCTTGTCATTTTATGGCCATCAAGGGACAATTTCGGTAAAAGTTAGTGGCAAAATTAGTGGCAACTTTGCATGAGATTTGTCCTATTATCGGGCAACTTTGTTGGTTGTGATTTTCAGTCTGTTTTTTTGACACATTTTAGTCCTTGAATTTTTCAGCCCAATCCAGTGATAGTTTTTTCTCATAATCCGTTTCGTGCGTGTAAACTCTTTTTGCCATTGTGTCGTCACACCAGCCAAACCACCTAAAGTAAACGCTTGAAGGAATGCCTGCATCTTTGAAGTTGGTGGCTGCTGTGTGGCGGAAGTCTTTGAGCGTAAAACTTATTTTTGTCTTATCCTTTATAAGTTTATAAAAGTTTCTGATTACTACAGTAGTGTAGGGGAATAGCCTTTCTTCGCCGTCCCTGTCCTTAATAAGTTGTTCCAATATAGGTCGAAGCGGAGGCATAATCGGCATCGTGCGAATAGAGCCTTTTGTCTTTGTTCCGTGAATTAAAATTTCACCGGGTAGCAATGTCATATCACGGACAGGTTTGCCGTAAACATCGGTGAGTCCATCAATTATTCTGATTTCATTTGTTAAGTTTATGTACTTGACTTTTGTTGCACTAATCTCATCGACTCTGCAACCGGTATAAATATAGAATCTAATAACGTTACATTCCATATCGTTTCTTGCGGCTTCAAGCAGTTGGGTAACTTCATCTTTGGTCAAAGCTCTTCCTTTGACCCTTTCATGCTTAACTTTTTCAACAAGATCCATAATGCTTATGCCACCGGTTCTATCTTTTGCTTTACTTAATGCTAATTTAAGAATGGTGTATACGCCTTCGCAAGTTCTTCCTTCAGTCATCGCATACAGTTTTTGTTGTACAGTGTCGGCTGTCAAATCTCTCAACCTCACATCTTTAAAAATTGTCTTGATTTTTTTAATCATAGACAAATCCATTATGAGAGTATTTTTAGATAACTCAATTCCTTCCTTGGGTTTCCTATAGACATTGTGCCAATGGTCAAGCCACGCAAAAAGAGTCATTTCCTTGTCATCTTTTACTTTTTGGGTTTTCTTTCTTTCTCTTACCGCTTTTTGCAGTTTTTTGTAGACTTCGTTTTTATCCGGCGATGTAGCAACGAATTGTTGTTTTCCGTTCACCATTATTCTGGCTTCCCAACGACCGTCGCTTTTACGCTGGAAAAAAGAACAGCCTTCTGGTATGTAATATCTCATTTCTTCCTTTCCTTTAGGGTTTTTCTTTGTTCTTGAGTAGGGTTTAGTTGCGCACGAAAGAGACTTACCGGCAATAAGGGCACTAGTAAGTTCTGCATTCGTTTTTGTAAGTGCGGCGACTTGTTCTGTCAGAGCGGAGATGGTGTCTTCTATTTGTTTGTTTATCAATTAAAACCCCAAGATAGCTCTCTTGATACGAGCGATTTATTATCTAAAAACTCGTATACATCTATAAGCAATCTTAATATTATTATACGCCGCAAGTGTCCAAATGTGTAATTTATAGAGGCCGTAGAGATGTGCTTTGACATCAAAAAAACACCCTCGTTGGAGAGTGTCGTTTTGCTGTGGATGGTTTAGTTTTTATTGGGGCTTATAAAATGTTGCTATCCAAAGGTTATACTCAACCTTATAGCCAAGCGCCGCTTTGGCTTCGCAATTGAATTTTTTCTTTATCTGTTCCGTAAGATTTACAGGAGTTTCCGCCCCTTTAAGCTCATCGTAGAGTTCGGCGAAGAGAGCGTTCTTTCTAAGGTAACGGAACACAATGGCTTTTCCCGTGTCTCTAACGGCATCGTTAAACCTGTCCAGAGCCTTTGTAATGGAGTTTTCGTTTTTATCCTCGTCAGGCTTTTTGCCGCGGAATAGATAGCCTTCATTGCCTTTTAAAACAACTAATCTCCCGATAGGGAAGCCGCGATATTCCGAAAGGGTAGAGAACCACACTAAGAACTCATATTCCTTTTGGGTTATCTCAAAGTTGCCTCTGGCGGTTGTGATTAAATATTTGCCAGCCTCTTGTCGCATATCGGTCTTTTGAATTAAAACGATTTCCTCCCGCATGATACCGCGCCATCCGAGTATTACTATTGCCTTAATGTTTAGCAGGTCTCTTTTTTCGTCATAGTCTTCAAGTTTTAGTCTGCCTGCATGGTCTATAAATTTTAGAAGAGAGTCAAGGTCTTTATAGAGGATAGTGGTTTCTTGCGTCGCTAAAACCTCTTCTCTGGTCGGGATAGGGCAGGTAATGCCGTAATAGTCTTGCAGCACCTGAATATCTTTTTTGATTTGTTGATATTTTTGCCGGTTAACGCTGGAATTTTTATAGGCATAAAACATTTTACATAAGGAAGCCTTGTCAGACAAGGCAACCCTGATATCGACATCTTTGAAAGTTTTCGCTATGCTTAACAGCCATCTAGTGAAATTATTTTTATCCCATTCGGTCTCAAACGTCCGGCTACTTAAAATTTCGTTGGTATTCATAACAACACCTCCTTATTATTATATACATATTTGGACACTAAGTCAACCGCGTTGCCACAGATATTATAAAAAAACTGCAAAACATTTGCTAACATTCGCAGGCTGACACAATATTACCATGAAAACTGTGGTTTGTAAAAAAGAAGACAGCAAAAATTGCTCCATAAAACTATGCTTTATGAAGCGTTCATCTGCAACCAAGTATATTTTTTGTTTGCTGCCTAAGTTATTTGATGTAAAATTATATGTAGCAGCAGTTTTTTGCTTTCCGCCTCGGTCAATTCAACGTCGCAGCTCAAATCGCCGTAATCAGTTCCGTAGGCGTCAAGAAACTGACGGATATCCTCGTTGTCTCCGTCGATATGTACCGTTGCCCAAGCAAATAGGTTGTCCCTTGTTATTTTTAAAACAATCACAGCGCGGGAAACGCTGACCGGGAATTGCGACTGAAAATCACGCAACGCATACTCAAATGTGAGCATACCGTCACAATCCGGCTCCAATTTTTTGATGAATTCCACATCAAGCGGCGTTGAGCATTCAAGTCTTTTGCCGTTTATAGCTTTTTCACTAACGAATTTCATTTCTTTACCTCCAAAAATTCTTATTTCGTAATCTTTTGAATTTCTGCCAATACATCATCTATGGTTGCAGATGAGCCTATCGTTAGTTCATTAACGCCTGAGTTGCCCAGTACAAAGTCGCTGACGAGCGTTCGTCCCTTGTTAAGCGTTTTGTCCATTACGCCCAAATAGCGCATTGTGGTTTTGAAATCCGAGTGGTTTAGTGCAAACTGGACTGCGGTAAGGGAATTGACGTCAATAAGAGATTTCAGCAAGCAGGCCATAATATTTGCGTGGCTCTTTCTCAGACTGTGAGAGCCGATGGTGATGTCGGGGATAACTTGCCTTGCGGCATTAGACAGGATTCGCCAAGCGCTTTGCGGCGTCATCATGCACTTCTTTTGGCTGGTAAAGATTTGGTCGTTAAGGTCGAAGTTCCAATCAAGCGAGTCAAAGTATTTCGTAAAGGCTTGAATTATAGCCTCGGTCAACGGGAAATCATTGAGCTTACTGGTTTTCTTTTCAATGATAGTTAGGCGGCTTCTGAACGATTTATCGGGATTAAGTACCCAGCCGAATTTTATCTTCAGTAAATCCGAGATGCGGAAGCCGAAGCATACGCCGGTAGTCCACATTGCCCAATCTCTTATATTGCCGCGTTCTAAAAAGTAGTTTTGCATGGCAAGGAAATCATCGTATGACCGTATTGAATCCATCGGCCGCGCCTTTAATTTGCCGTCGGATTTGTATTCCGTATATTCCTCGCAATCCGCTTTCTTTGTTTTGGGCTTTACGGCAGCGGGGAACGGTATTATTTTTGTTTCCAATTTATGTGCCTCCATTTGTCCTCCTCTTAAGACCTATTGAAACCATCAGGCTTTGGTCTATTTCGTCAATCTCTTTTTGGTTTTCTACCTGCCCAAGCCTTTTCTTGAGCCTGCTTTTGTCTATCACACGCACCTGTTCACACAAAACCGTGGAGTCTTCCGGAATGCCGCAATCGTTTGCTTTTAGTAGCGCGTGGGTCGGAAGGCGGGGCTTTTTCTTTGATGTAAGCGGGGCGACTACGGTAGTGGGGGAGTGGATGTTGCCGCTGTCGTTTTGTACTACTACTGCGGGCCGTGTGCCTGATTGTTCCGAGCCGATATATCCGCTTAAATCCGTTAAATAAATTTCTCCTCTGTGTATTTTCATAGCGTTTTTTCCTTAGGTTATTTTTTCTAATTCGTCGATGACCTCGTTAATGCTGTCAATCGCATCTTGAAGCGCGTCACTGCTTTCTTCAGACTGTTGATAGGCGTCGCCGTTTTGCAGGTTTTCAGGAATGTTATCCCGAGAGTCATCCTCGTCGTCCTTAATGCCCTCCAATTTAGAAACACATTCTCTTAGCTTGTTTAGCGTTGCGTTTATTTTATCGCGTCGTATTTGGTTCATGTTGCTCTCCTGTTTTTTATAAAAATTGTAGCGATTTTGCAGTGACAGGATTATGTCATCGCACTTTCACTACTTTTGTCCGTTTATGTCTTATATAGGCATATATTTCTAACGCTCCGATAGCAGGTGTTCTTTCCGGCATAGCCTTCGGAATTTTCTTAGCAAATAGGATACTTGTGAGCGGGACAATCCCAGGGCTTCCGCGATTTCCTTTTGCTCGTACCCTTGCATGAAATACGTTATTACTGGTCTTAGTTTTTGGTTTTTCTCAAGAACGGTTTTTACTATTTCGTGTAGATATTCTGTTGTGCTGTCTTCGGGTGTCGCTATTGTATCAATTAGGGCTAAATCATCTCCAACTTCGGTGTAAATAGAAATAGTTTCAAACCGCCTCTTTTGGCGGTATAGTTTCCGGTTGTAATTACCCATTACTTGCCTTAGCCACTTAAATGCGTATGTAGAATATTGTGCTATCGTCGGGTCAAAGGCGGCTCTTTTTTCCCACAGCTTCGCAACGCAGACGGCAATAATATCCTCATCGCCCTTTAAGTGGGGAAAGTATTTTGCTAAATACCTATTTGTTAATTTTATATCTTCCGTATACTGGTCTGCGTAATCCATATCTCCGCCTCCTTGCGGTGTCCAAATGTGTATACTATATTATAATACACATTTGGACACCTTGTCAAGGGGTTTAGCGGACTTTTTTCTATGAAAGTAAGATTTAATAGGCAGGGTGGCATTTGGTTAATTTGACGGCATCGTGTCCATAAGTTTTTGGAATTTCGCAATGTTTTTTTCAAGCTGCGGCAAAAATTCCTCGTTGATATCGTAAGCTAAGTAAACAGCAAAGAAAAAGCAACTATAAAACAGTTCTTTTGCTTTATCGGGCATCTTTTTGAGCTTTTTCATTTTCATTACGGTTTCGGTTAAAAACTCATTCCACAGAATAAAAACCTTATCGTATACCGGAATACTAAATTCGGCAAGCCAATCCTTTACCGTTTGCTTTTCGCTTTTATCGCCGCATTTACCGTTGTTTAGCACATAAGACACTTTTTTGGTTTGCGGGTTATACATTCGGCCGAGAGGGAATAGAGCACAGGTGACGGGCTTTGATTTGTGTACGGAGCATCTCCCGTCGCTTAATAGCGGGCAGACGCTTGAGTACGGCAACGGATTTCTTAAAAGCAGGTTTGGCACAGGCTTAGGCTTTAGCCGTACAACCGGAATATTTGAGGTCTGCCCGATGTAGGTTTCGCAGTAGCGTTCAAATGCTTCCTGCGGTTTTATGCTAAGGTGTTTGGATATGCGGTAAAGATCGTGAGGGGAGAGCAGCACATCTTCGCGGTTACGGCAGCAGCACCCGCAAGCATTGCATTTGAATGCAAAAGTGTCATCGGGGCCGAGTTGGTTCTTAATTAAATTTTCAAGGTATTTTGTTCTTGAATCATTGTTTTTCAAATTGTTCCTCCTATAAAAAAACCGCCGATTAAGGCGGTGAGTTGGCTAAATAAATTTAATTTTCTTAAACCCGTATGTATCGCAAAAGAAACAACCTTGTTCTGTCTGCACCACATCGCTTATGCTAAGGCTGTGTCCTTTGTATCCGACGGGATGCTTGGTGTTTAGCAAACAGAACACACCCTCAATGTCATCGCAATCTACTTCGCCGCTGTATACCTCGTCATACAGGCTGCGGTTTATTTCTTTTTGCCCGCCTTGGGCTTTAACGATTTCGTCGTATCCGCGGAACTTAAATTCTTGTCCCAACTTCATTTGATAAACAGTAATTTTCATTTGGTCTCCTTAATAAAATTTGTCATAGCCGATTATGCTAAATGAGCGGTCAAAGCCGAATGAACCTATGGCGCCGCTTTCAAACGGCTCTTGCTCATATCCGACAGTTATAACCTCATTGACACCGGCCATAAAGAAATCATAGGCATAGGTTTTTTCTTTAAAATATTGAGTGCCTTTTATAGCCATGTGAGCATCTGCGATATAAGCCGTATAGTCGCTCATGTACGCTTGCGCCTTGCTCTCATAAGACATTTTATCCTCTTCGGCCATGTGGAAGTATGTGGTTTCGTCTATCCCGTCATCTTGAGCCAGTTCCTGCGCCATTGCAGATATTTCGGCATAATAGTCATCGCCGTCCATTACATAGCCGTCATAGCCTGCCTCTTTAAGCTTAGACACGAAGTGTGCAAGCGTTGACTCCAAGTACCCCTGATCGGATACGGCAAAGCCGTTAAGCCATACACCCGCGCCGGGGTAGAGATAGAACACCTTAACCTCTTTGTTTTCCTCAAGCTTTTCAAGAAGCTCGATGCTGCCGCCGGCTAATCCGAACAGCAAACCTTTCTTTTCGGTATCCATAAACGTTTCCTTTTAATTGCCGTTGAGACGGCTCTAATTTGATTATTCAACATCACAATACTCCATCATTATTTGCAAAGCCCTGTCATAGCCCGTTATATTGCTACCGTCGGGTTTAAGCGATGTAATCCTGTCTTGCATCTCTTTTGCTTTCTCGGGCGCTCCGGCGCCTTCCAACGCCTTGATACATATACCCATAAGGTTAAAAACGTTGCCGTCTTCTCCCGTTAGCTTTGCCTTAGGTTTATTGTTTTGTGTTCTTGGTATAGCTTTGCCGTCCGGTCCTATGGTTCCTTTTTGTAATTTTCTAAGCCTTGCTTCGAGAGTTTGTCTTTTTGTTTTTCCTGTGCAGCGTTCGTCTTTGAGAGCTTTATTAATATCCTCAATCGTGGCTTCGTTGAGCGCACCCTTAAAGTTGCAATCGGTTGACGGCACGGTTATAAGACATGACACTATATAGTCGGCTCTGCTTCTTTCTGGTTTCATGTTCCCTCCAGTATATTATCCGTATACGATTTCGCCGAGCAGGGCATACTGAAATATCCTATCGGCGTCTTCGCTGTCAATATCAAGTAAATCGGTTTGGTAATTCCTTAAATCAAGCGCAATGCCATTGAGAAGTTTTTCAAGGGTTAGATTCCAATCGCTGTCGTCATCTGAACCCTCGGCATCTTGGAACTTTACCGATTTCCCTGCGATTAAAAGCTCTAGCACATATTGCGATACGGCTAGGCCTTCCGGCTTGTTATCCCATTCGGGGTCCGTGTTATCAAGAGCAGCCCAATAGTTGATACCGCCTTCGATAGCCGAAACGACGATGTTTTCAAGGTCTTCAACTTTCATAGGAATTACGGCGGTAACATCGTAAGTTTTCTTGGCTTCTTCCGGTTTAAGTTTGAAGCCGTGAGTGTCTTTAATAAATAAGTTTGACATAAAATTTTCTCCTTTTTTTCTTTTATTAAATTGCATGGAAACAGTAGTAGTGAGAGCTATTACGGCTGCAATGCTTAATTGCCTTATCTTGACTTGTATACACTGTTACAAGCCGTCCGGATGATTTGCAATAAATAGCCCACACACCGCATTTTTTTGTCTTAATACCCATCTTTTCCATATAATTTTCAATTTCAGTTATCCTGCTCATTCTTTTCTCCAAGTTTATTCAAAATAGTTTTCTATAACTGCTGCGTTTCCGCCCTCAGTACAGCGTAGCCGGTCTTTATAATCGACCTCGATTTGTTCTGCCGCTATCTTTTGCTCAGTCGTAAAACCGTTGCTATTGTTTAAGTATAAGCAGCCTTCACTGGCTATGAATATCGCAATAATGTCCCGTTTTAGCGATGCAATATCACGCTCGGTGTCGCCATAGCTCACCGATAGCGCATCGCCGCGATAGACAAACAATATGTCGCCGTTTGATTGTTCGCACTGCAAATACCGGACTGTTTTAGGCAGTCCAAACTGTTTGTTAATATATTTCATTCGTCCTCCGATAGATTAAACTTAATGATGTGAGTAGGGTCGTCCGTTGTTTCGCCGTTACAAACATAGGTTGTAATCATAAATTTCTTTTCAATCTCGTCATATTCAAGATAAACCACGGGCAGATTATCGTTTATTTGGATTGAGATGCCCGGATAATCCGAGCCGTCATTATGCGGCATTGCGACCACATTCCCAATAGGTGTTTTTACTACTAATTTCTTCATAGTTACTTTTTGCTCCTTTTTAACTCTTATATTTAACCGGTATTACCATTACAGATGTACCTTCAAGCTTTTTATATATCCCGCGCTCGGAACGTATGCCGTAAGATACTAAAACTAAAGGCGTATTATCATCCGTGATAATTATTTCAATTTTCTTAGAAACAATTTCTTCATCAATGAATGAGTCCTTTAACGGGGAAACATAGGTGTTGCCTGTAATTATTGAGGTGAAATGGTCGGTGTTTACCTTTCGCAATGCGACTGTTGTAGTTGTTGTTTTAATTACTTGGTAAAAATCGTAATCTTCTTTAGTTTCGCCGCGTTTGTTATAAACAAAATCGCCGACTACGAAAGGGTTATGCGGATTTTCAAGAATTTTAATGTATTCCTCAAAACATCTGGTCGCCGTATGCCGGCATTTTGACTTAAATATTTCTTGAAATTTGCTGTCTCGGATGCAGTATTGCGGCAAGCCTTTTTTGAAACCCTCACATCTCAAAATCAACTTCTTTTTACCCACAATCACTTCCTTGAGGTTTGTTACGTATGCAAATATTGGTTTTGGCATCTTTTGCACTCCTATAAAATTTTTTTGCGTTTTTTAAAATTTTTCTGCAAGCAAAAGCGGCGAGTTGCTTTCAACGAGATAGAAGTCCTGACCTTGGTAAATCTTGTTGTATTCGGCTTCGCTGCCGCTGAAAGCTTTTGCTACCTCTTGCTCCTCGGCATCCATGTCTTTATACCGTTTCTTTCCGAAGTGGGGAGGCAGCCAACCTTTTCGCTGACAGCCGTATAGGTTGAACTTATCCAGCAAATCAAGGTCGGTAAACTCGATATGGCAGGTGCCTTTCTTGTAGAAAGTAACGGTGAAATATTTGAGCTTGATTTTAGAGGTCTGACCGCGCTCCTGTGCCGATTTCAATTCACTTTCGATATCAACATCATAGGTTCTACCGCTGTCGAGATAGTCAAAAACTTTGGTTACATCGCTAAGCCTGCTTAAAACCGTATATCGGAAATATGGCTTTTGGTCGTAGCTGTCAAAGCCGTTGAGCGGGATAATTACTTTCTTGTTTATCTTCCAAGCTTTGTTGGTTTTCCACCCGTTGAAGTAGTGGATGTTCTTGCTCGTTTCATCGGCCCAGTGGTATTTGTGGCTGAAGTCCTCATAGAGTTTGAGTATGGTTTCTTCGACGCCGCGTATCGTTTCGTGCAATAGCTCCTCTTTAATCGTCATAATGTTGTATATTGAGAAGTCGTAGTCTTGCAGGGCGGAGAGTCTATTGAAAAGCTCCGTCTGTAAATTTTGCGTCAATCTGCCGACAAATTTGGGATTGCTGAACAGCGCTTCCCAATACTTGTAGCGCAGCTTTTTTACAAAAGCGTTTATACCTATGCCATCACCGTCTTTTATCCTTAACTCGATTATTGAATTGGGGTAGAAGCTAGTATCGTCCTCGCTTTTTTTAATTCTGTCCATGAGTAACGGTTGCATGGCATAATACTCGCGGAGCAGGTTAATGCCGGCTTGAGCTTCAAAATTGTATTGCTCGACAATGGCATCTAAAAAGTCATTGGCGCCAAATCTTGCAACGTATTTTGCTTGTTGCACTTCATCGTAAAATTTAGGCGCTTTGCGCAAGTTGTCTAAGATTTTGCTTCCGAACTCTTTTTTGGGAATAGCAACCTTTATCAGCGCAACCTCAACGGCGGTAGCGCGCTCGGCACCTACGAATGCGTCCTTGATATATGTAATCTCGGCTGCATAGTCCTCAAGCTGCCGTTTTAAGGCCTTGCGAGTATTTGTATAGGGGTTTTTGATGGTTTCGGCATTCAATATGCAAATAATATGCCCGCCGTTCTCTTGCAGTTCCAAAGCCTTTTGCAAGTGCTTATCGCCCTCGTCAAACGGCGGGTTCATTAAGATTAAGTCGTATTGCTTTTGAGTGCTGAAGGCAAGAAAATCGTCGGAAATGACGCGGAACTTTTTGCCTTTAAGGATGTGCTGAAGTTCGGGCTGAATCTCAATGCAGTCGATATCAGGCTTGCGGCCCCAGCTTCTATCAAATTTTTGTTTTATCGCTTCCGCCAAGTCGCCTTTGCCGGCGCTGGGTTCTAAGATTGTTTGTATTAATGTTGTGTTTAGCCCGCTTAACATTTTGCTTATTAAGTCGGGCGGGGTAGGGTAAAAGTTATCAAACATTATTTTCTCCTTGCGTTATTTTTTGGATTACACATGACAGTCGACGATAGTTACCCAGTCATTTTCGCCGGCGTTATCTAAAACTAAGGCTTTAAAGCCGTAGTCGGGACAATCAATGTCTTTGGAAACCTCGTACCAGTCGTCGTCCGTAACCACTGCGTATGTGTGAAGCGCACTTCGATAGGCGGCATATTTTTCTTTGGTTTGGAAGTCGTTAAGCAGGGTTTCTTTGCTTGTACAACTACTGTTAAGCATTTCTTTTTCTTCATCGTTGAACGGAGGCTGTTCATCAATTATCAATTCCCAAAGGCGTAACCCGCGCTTGCGGTCTTCCTCGCTAAAGCAAATAATATCTTTGATGCGGGCGCTGTCAACCAAGACAATGTTTTTATCATCGGAAACATAATCGCCGTCATCATCTCTTTTTGAAAATGAGTCGCACCCCCTGATATTTTCCTTAGCGCTGATGCTGTCGGCGGGAACTCTCAGTAAGCCTGCCCACCGTCCGCCGATCTCCCACCAGTCCCATTGCGATTGAGGATTATACCAATAACCGTACCTGCCTTTTTCCTCATCTTTTTCTTCGTGACCGCAATAGTCTTTCATGTATATTTCAAATGTGGGGTAGAGTTCCTTAAACGGGACTATGACTTCCTCGCAACCGTCAGGAATCTTGTGCGTTTCGAACCCGAAGCTGCCTTTTATGCCGTTGGTTCTAAATTCCTCGTCCCAAGGGCTGAGGAGGCGTCCGTCCGGCATCTTAATCTTTCTTTCGCCTTCGTTTTCGTAATTCTGGAGTGCTTCGTCTTCGATGTCATTGAACTCCATATACTCGCGGGGGCAATCGCCCATGTTGTTTTCTTGATACGGTGCCAATAATCCGGCAATCATATCCTCTGTTGGTTTTTCATCTGTAATAACAGCTACTGTAAAGTGCATAAGCATTTCTCCTTTATAAAAATCTTAATTCGGCGGCAACAACATCAACACTTGTGTGGTCGGTGCCGTACCACACATAGCAGGGATAGACGCCGTCGCCAATGCCGCTTGTGCTGAAAGCTCCGTATGACAGAACGGCGTGGTTCTTTTTATCAACTAAGTCGCACATTTGACTCCAAGTTTCAGGATTCAGTTCATCGTACTCTCCCGGGTCATTGAAGTCGCCGCACGGGTAGTCCGGCTTGTTGTCAAAGAAGCCACATAGTCCGGCATCAACGCCGATAGCTGCACCGTTCCATAGCTTTGGCTTCCAAGTACCAAATCGGTTGTTTTCGCCGTCGTAACTTTCGTGTACTATTTTCAGCGTATGTACCCGGATTCCCCAGCCCCGGCATCTTCTGACATCGACATAGACATTGTATTTTCCGGGAAGGCAGGGGAACTGAGTACGGCACAAGGAGTCCTTGTCATAACCGGGATCAGTTACGTCCATAGTGCCGGTTTTGTTTTCAAAGGAGCCGATAAGCTCCCATTTAATATCCTTTCTATTCATGTTTACCTCGTATTTTTTATTCATTTGTGCATTTAAACTCAAACATGAGGGCAAAAATTCTCAAGAATTTTTGCGTACCAGCGAAAATTAAATCAGCTCAGAATTTCGCTTGCGAAATTCTCAATGATTTAATTTTGCGACCCGATAGAGCAATGTGATACTTCTGATGTAATCAAAAGCCAAGCCCAGAGAAATATGTAGGGCTTGAATAAACTTTGAGTTTTCTTTTATTTATCCAGTTCTGCAACGGCTATTAAACCTATGCCGTAGTAGTCAAACACGCATTGTGTTTTACAGAATATAGGCTCGACGCCAACTTCCATTGTGTCGCAGAAGTAGCAAGTATTTTGCTTGTCCTCGTATATGATTGTGCCGCAAGCAATACACTTATGCTTCGGGGTTTCATAGCAATCGTAATGCTCGCGGCTGTTTAAATTGCCGCAAGACTGAGGGCGGTGAGGGCAATCAAACTTGCCGTCGTTTTGGACTTCTTCAGGCGGGCGGTGCTTGCAGTTGAAACAACAATGCTTTTCGTCGTCTTCTTCAATATCGTGTATTTCGATGTATCCGACTTGTGCGTTGTCGTTTGTAATTTCGCCGTTTTCAATCATTTTATCAATTAATTCTTTGGCTTCATCCTCGTTATTGGCGCTTACGATTGCCTCCCAATTTAATGTTCTTGATAATGTTCCTCTATATGTTTTCATTAAACATCTCCTTATATCGCATAAATTTTCTTGTAAGTGTTGCGTAGCAGCTCGTTTGTTATATGAAGTACGCCGTCTGTGTCGCATTGAGTTGTGCCGTCGTCAATAAGCTCTCCCTTTTTTGGGAACTTCTTTGAACCGTCGTTGTGATAGGCATACCAGCGCACAAGCTGCTGAATTTTAGCGTCTTCCTCAAATACTAAAATCACATCTCTGTAAGGAATTTGTTGTTCAATCATGCAATTTCTCCTTCTCTAAATCCAACGAACAGTTCCGTAAATCCATCGGGCAGGGTATCTGAAATATGTAGCTCGCAAAACGCCCATATCCCGACAAAATCCATATCTACTTTATAGCTGTAATCACCGCCGCCTTTTCCGTTGCTTGTCGCAGTAAGCAGCGACAGGGGATGAACACACCACCCATCGGGGTTCTTTTCGTCTTTATCGAATGAGTTTTCTTTGATAACTCTCTCAAAATCTACAAACTGCTTTGTTGTATTATTGATTAAGTAGCGGTAATTTTTGTAGTCAAACTCCCACGCGTCTTTATTTTGCAGGGGGTCTTTTTGCCATATAGCAAGGTCGCCCCAAACACCTTTGCATATTTCTTTGTAATTTTTCTCTCCAAGCTGTTCGATTCCTTTGATATGGCAATCTTCTACATATTTAGAATAATCTCCGACCCAAGCGACGACGGACGGCTTGTACAGGATTAGATTGCATACGGCATTAAGTAGCGGATTTCCGCCGCAATTAATCCAGCTATGCTCCATAATTTTTAGCCCGATGCCAAATCCGTCATCATTAAAATTGTGACCGTTATAAGTAGTAGTTTCTTCTAATATGGCGTGATGCACATAAGGCATATAATACTGACCCATAATTTTTAATCTCCTTCCCAAAGCTCTTTATAATCCATTCTTACAAGCTCTTGGCATTTCTCCGGTATCTCGCTAAATTTAACGCGGCTTCCGCCGGGACGGAAAAGCCCTTTTCTAAATCGGTCGTGTTCGCCCCACATTCCAATCCCGAGGGGATGAAAGGGGTCGCCGCTCATAGTGCGGAATATTACCGTGCCGACAGGGTAGCCGGCATTATTTGCGTATGTAAAAACTACCGTTACCCAGTCGCAATAAGGCTTGGGTTCTTGTTTGAACATATAGCACCGGATTCTTTTCGGCTCGCCGCTTTCCGTATAAAGATTGCTTCGCTTCATACTCGATTGTTTATTCACCTAGCGCCTCCTTTATAGAAACATCAAGTTTCTTTTCGTATGTAGTAATCGTTCGTTGCACAAAATCGTGGTCAATGCCGGAATAAAGCTCTATGAATCGTTTTACTCTGGCAATGCTGCGCGGTCTTAGATGTCCTGCCTTGAAATCTAAAGCCAAAGAGAACACCATTGCTTTGAATTTCTTTTTTCTCTCGTGTCCTATGGTTTTCATCTTTTATCCTTTTTTCGGGCGTGAGAAGCGGGGGACAAAGCAGTCGTCAAAAGTCTTTGTTTGTCTGTTGATATGTTTTTGAATCCCGCAGATATCGTGCGTAAAGTTTAGGTCGTCCGCTCTCAGCAATTTATCTAAATTCAGGTTAAAATACTTGAAAGCAAGCTCCATATCCATTTCAAGCTGCATTGATTCTGTTATGTGGCATAAATCCAACATTGCGGCCCTTTTGCGTATGGCGCCGAGTTTCTTGCAATCGGCCCTCGTCATGCTATCGCCCCAGTTCTGTTGTAAATTACTCATTTTCCCTCATTACTGCTATCTTCATTATGGCGATTGTCTTGACATGCGCCGCAGAGATAGTCAATGTCGTGGTTTTCAAGTCCTGCGTTTTCTACAAGACCTTGAAAAGCCTTAATTGTTTCTCTGTCGTGTTGCAGATAACCGCACTCTTTGCAAATAAGAGGGGAGAAGTCTTGAGGATATAGGTAGTCCGCATGAATGGCTAAGGTATCCCAATTTACGCCTATTGTGGCATCGTGCCTACGTTTGACTTCATCTAAAACATCCATAGCCTGCTCGTCGGTAAGGTGCGGGCGCTCTTGCTGAACATCCTCGATTGACCAGATTAATGCTATTTGTGTGTCGGGGTCAAAATCCCCGATTTTAGCAATGGTCTTTTTAAGTTTTTCAATCTCTATGTCTCTTTCCAAAGCCGTTGCTTCCGCGTCTTGCAACCGCTGTATCAGCTCTTCTTTACTAAGTAAATGTTCGTTCACAAAAACCTCCTTATAGTTTTTATTGATGGGATACAAAGTTTGGGCTTTCTGCGGCGGTTGGTTGAGTGAATGAGACGAATTAAGCGCTGTTTCCATCTCCCCATCACCCTCACAACTAACTTCGGTGCCACTCCGGATACCTGTCTGTTTTCTTAGGTGGTGTTGCCCAGCTTTGTATTGGTGGAGCCTGCGAGAATCGAACTCGCGTCCGCAGCAGTCCACTTCGGGTTTAAGCCGCGTCGAAACCTTTCAGACCCCAAGAATGCGGTAAAGCGAAACTGCCAAAGCTTTACCGCGACTAATAAGTAAGGAGTAATTTATATAAAAAGAGCGGGGCGGGGCAGTTTCTCCCCGAAGGCGCTTGCCGCTCTTGGGCGGGCTATTTTAATGTGATTGTTTTGACATAAACAGAGAGGTGATTTTCGCAATAACTGCCGTCTTCATAAACCTCAAAGCAACCCTCTGACTGTGCAAAAACATAACTATCGTCGTCATACCAGTCCGGGTTTTCTTTTTTGTCTTGCTCAAGGATTTCTTCAACGCGCTTAACGGCATCATCGTATTTGACAAAGCCTTCAATGTTAAAGCTGGTTTCAGAGTCGTAAACGCTATCCTCGATAACAATGTAAATTTCCTTGTTTTCCATAACATAATTTCCTTTTATTTATTTTCGTTGAAGCAAGCGACATAATCCTCATCGGATGCGATTTCAAAGCTTGCGTCGATATAATTACCGTCCTCGGGTAGTTTGAATTCGTCTTGGTGTTCAACCGCATATTTAATCGCTTCTTCAAGCGAGGTTGCGTCAACCTTTACAAAGCCGCACATTTCCCACGAAACCGGTATTTTGAATGTTTTTATTTCTTTGTTTTCCATATAGGCCTCCATTTTTATTTTAGAGAGGGGAAGAGTAGGCAGCCGTCAATGAATTCGCCGGTATCGGAATTGTCATAAAGAACAGCCCGAAGTTTTGGTGTTCTTATGTTGTAGCCGCCATTATCTTTCTTAAACACCTCGTCCAAACAAATAGTAGATACGAGCGTTCCCCAAAAGTTTACGACCACCGAGGGCTCAACCGATATGGGTTTTCCCCAATCGTTATCGCTATGCCGGATACCGTAGTAAAAAAGAGAAGGGTCTCTTTCCTCTGGCTTAACCCGCTTTGGAATAATCTGAATTTTGAACATCGCTGTTTCCTCCGTTTATTTTCTTTCCGCACTTAGGGCAGAAGTCAATAGTTGCATTGACCAGCATATCTCCGTTGCGATAGATTAAAGTTGTTTCGCTGAAAGGCTTAGAGCAATGAGGGCAAGGCGGTTTTTCCTCCTCGTCCTCGAAGCCTCTTGAAAATTTAATACATTCAATGTCGCCTTGCAGGTTATAGGTTTCCTCAAAATCATCGCTGTCTTCGCCATATCTTATAAAATGGCAGTCATCGCTTTCGCTGACGGCTTCGTTAACAATTTTCACATCAGGATAATCATCGTCATACTCATACCATTTCACATAGTCCCAGCCAAAGTACACATATCTTTTTGGTGTTTTGCTTTGTTCAGCGTTTTCAATGCGAAATTGTTTTACTTGATAATTGTCATATCCGTCACCAAGCGCTTTCAGTCTCGCGTCCATTGCGTTAAATTCTTCTTCGGGCAATATTACCCGAACATCACTTCGATAACCCATACATACCTCCTATATTGTTTCTAAAAACTCTTGGATATCGTTTAAAGTTGCGACTTCGATTGCTTTATTCATAAAGGCCTCCATGTCGTACTTTTTCCATAGTTTTAAAAGGGTTTGATAAATCTTTTCATTCATGTTCTATATTAATCCTTCCATTTGATGTTAAAGTTTTCTTCAATAACGGTGCCGTTTGCCGCGGTGTAATCGCCAATCATTTTTCCTTCGTCGTTATATATATTGCCCACATAGCTATGCTCGGGGTGATACCATGATTGTTGATCTCTGTGATATGCGTCGGCGCCGTATTTTTTCGGCTCAAACTTATCGCCGTACCACATATCGACCTCTATCGGTTTGAGTTTTTTCTTTGCCATCTTCAGCCTCCCGTTACCTGGTATATCCGTTGTGCGGATCATCGTGTTCTGAGAAGTATTTGTAGCATTCCTCGTAGGTTCTGGGGTTTAAGTCGTAACTAATGCAGGAGCATTCTTTAACCTGCGGAAAATCGTAGCAGGGGTGTGTGGTAGGGCGGCTAAAGAAGATTTGGTTGTCGTTAATAAAAACTTGCAGCCCGTTAAAGCTTTCTATCCATTCCGCTATTTCGACGTTTGATTGCTCGTAGCCCCAGATGTGCGAGGTGATATACCTCTTGGGGTCGCTGCGTTTTTCGGTTAGCTGTTTTAATTCTTTCGCGGGCAGAACCGGTATCCTGTCAAAATATCTTTTATAAAAGTCAGCGTTGCCATTTAAACGAACCTTGTTGAAGTCTAGCCCCAATGCTTTTGCGACTACCGCCTCCCGGAAATAGTGTAATTTGTTTTCGTATTCCTGCATTCTCGGGCATGACCACGGTTCCGCTTCGCCGTATTTCAAGAGGTTTTCTTGCCTAATCTCTTCCGGCGACAGAAAGTCGGTTTTCTTTGTAATTAGTTTCATTCATTTTTCCTCCTAGGTTTTTTCATTCGCGCACCTGATTAAAACCAAATCTTTGTCGATATGGAATTCCCGGCCACACTCGCAGTAAATCTTTTTTGTTTCAAGATTAACCGAGTTGATGCGGCGAGTTATTTCGTATAGCTTTGGGCTTACCACACCCAAAGCGACTTCCGCCACTGTGCCGCCGTTTATGAGGTTTCCTTTTATCCTGTAAAAGCCTCCGCCGTTGCTGCGCGTTATCACTTCATTTACTGATACTCTGTTTTCCATCATTCTGCCTCCGCCTCGACTAGAACGCCTTTGCCCATGTGTTCCGGGATTTCCGCTATCAACTTTTCGGCCTGCGCTAAGGTATATTTCTTTGCGTGTTTTTTATCGGACCACATAATAAATCCGATTGCAGAGTAGTGATCGCCGTCGCGTGTTCCGTCTAGCTTAACTAAATACATTTTTTCTTTTTCCATTTTTCTTTTTTCTCCTTGTTATCCGAATGTTGTACCTACCAGTTTGACAATTTTTTTATCCCATTCGAAATCAACCTTTAAGAACGTACCGAATTTTTTGATTAGGTCAGCCTTTAAGGCATCGTAATCCTCATAGGATGCTTTATAAAAAGAGGGGAAATGGCTGACGCTGCCCAAAACAAACTCACTTGGTACATTGATACATTCATCGTCTTTTAGAGTGAATCCTTCGCCTTCAAATTCGTTTCCGTAATACGAGCAGTCAGTTTCTCCGTCAAAAAAATCAAACAGCTCAATATCATCATCCGTAGTGCCTGCGTCAATGGAGTCTGCAAAATGCTTGCGTACATTCGTCATGTCCAAGTCACTTTTTTCAAACAAAACACCGTAATCAAAGGTGCAATAAGTTCTCATTCCCATGAGTTAGTCTCCTGTTTTTTCCCAACTGAAGGGAAATGTTTTCTTTGCCCAGCCGCCTTCTGTAGTTATCTCGGTGCCAAGCGGAGTTATGAACTTTATGCCGGCTTTTATAGGGCCGCTTGCTTCATATCCTCCAAAGGTCAGGCTCGGGCATGACATATTGTCTTTTACGCACGAAAGCCAAATTACCTGACCTTCCACGTTTGTATCTTGGCGCACATATTTAATTTTTGGATTATCCTTTCTGCGGAAAACGTCTTCGGAGACGTTGCTTTGGGATAAATGAAATACAAGGTGTCTTTCTGTCATATTCTTCTTTTCTCCTTAGCACCACGCCGCCTTGCCATAAGCGTCCGAGCGGGATATAACCTTGGCGGCAAGTGCTTGCTCGATTTCCTTAATGACAAGCATCAATGGGATATTTTTTGTTTTACTGCAATAAGAGTTATACATATAGCACTGAATGCTTTTATAAGCCTGCACATCGTCTGTGAGCCTGCCGTTTTCTATTTTCCAATAGGCGGCGGGGTAGTCCGGCATATTTTTAATTTCTTTTGCAATGTCAATGTTGTCGTGCGGATATGTATCGGCTTGAGCGAGCATGTTCATTCTAAACAATTTACCGTAAACGATTCTGCTATAATGGTCGCAGTTAATGTGTTTAAGAATTTTTCCCATTACTCTTTTTGATTTATCGGACAAGGAAAAGCCCACATGGTTAAAGCCGCATTCATAGGCAGAGCAAAGCAGGTTTGCAATCTTTGAATGTGTTTCGCTTTTTAATATAAAATTGCTCATAAGCTTACCCTCCAAAGTTCAGATTTCGCCACTCGTCCCGTATTGCCTCAACAACCTTTTTGTTGTACTCGTCGGCAAAATCGAAATCGGGGTACAGTTCTTTTGTATAGTCCCAAGCCTCATCATCGCTGTTGTATTCGCCTTCACAATTACCGTATTCGTAGTAGAAGAAGGCAAGAGGGGAGATTTGCGCTTGAATTCGCTTTGTCCTTTCATTATGAAAAGCCCAGAACTCCTCAATGCCTTTTTTGGTTCCGTACATTCCGGAGCCCGCATTGCATAATTGTTTGTTGTCTTCTACGCCTATGCGTTTTTTCCCTTCCTCGAATTGTTCATTGCTAAACGCAAAGAAGTATTCGCCGTCCGGCGCCTGTTCATTTTTCAAATCGCACAGGATTTTGATTTCCTGTCGCAATTTTTTTAGAATATCTTTCATTTCTTTAAGCATATAAACCTCTCTTTCTTTTGTTTTTTAAAGCAAATCCGGCAATCAATCCGCCGCAGCGCCTGCGGGCGGAACGACCGTGAATGGTTCTGAACAACGGGTATCTTGGGTGGCAAAGAGTTGCGAAGTCCTGCTTTGGCACTATGACCCAAGACCGATTGGCTTCAACATCAGCTCCCACGACAGAAAGAAGTAAGTTCGAGTCGTCGGAGGAGAAGGTGAATCCTGAGGCGTGCCTCTCCGTCTTGCTCTCAAGGTAGTACATCGGATATAATC
>WRLT01000005.1 GCA_009777485.1 Bacillota bacterium | reverse complement strand
GTACTCCATCCCCGGCCTAGACGACGACGACCTATAACCCCAAAAGCAAAAGAACCCCCGCACAAACCGTGCGGGGGTTCTCATTTCCGCCGCCAAACACAAGACAAAGGCAAAAAACAAAAAAACGCCTAGTAAAAACGGCTTGTAAAAATGCAATAAAGATGATACAATAGGGGCAATGAAGTTAGTTTGAAAAGAGAGGCGGCTAGTAGAGTGGCAAATATCGAAACGGCAAAGGCAAAGCTAAAAGAATATTTTGGGCATGACGGTTTTCTTGACGGGCAAGAATTGCTTGTTGAAGCGGTCTTAGGCGGTCAAGATGCTTTTGGTATAATGCCTACGGGCGGTGGAAAGTCGATATGCTATCAGCTGCCAAGCTTACTGTTTGACGGGGTTACAATCGTAATTTCACCCCTTATTTCGCTTATGAAAGACCAAATACACGCCCTGTCGCAGCAGGGTATTTCAGCCGCCTATATTAACAGCACTTTAAGTGAAACGCAAGTTATTAAGGTTTTAGACCATGCAAGAGCGGGAAAATACAAAATCATATATGTTGCTCCCGAAAGATTAGAGTCAAGAATGTTTTGTGATTTTTGCAAGGCGGCAGATATTCCGTTTGTAGCAATTGACGAGGCGCATTGTGCCTCACAGTGGGGGCAGGATTTTAGGCCTAGCTATGCGATGATTAAAAATTTTATCAGCGGCTTTTCCAAACGGCCCGTTGTCGCTGCGTTTACCGCCACAGCAACCAAAAAAGTTCAAAATGATGTTGAAAGCATATTAGGGCTAAAAAATCCGAAAGTCGTATTAAACAGTTTTGACCGAAAAAATCTATCATTTGAGGTTAGAAAACCTAAGAAAAAATATGAAGAATTAGCAAAACTATTAAAAGAAAAGTCGGATAAATACGGTATAGTATATTGTTCAACAAGAAAAATGGTCGAGGAAGTCTGCGACAGATTGATAAATGACGGATTTAGCGCCGCTAAATATCATGCCGGCCTAAGCGATTCTGAAAGGCATAGCACACAAGATGACTTTATTTATGACAAAGTAAAAATAATTGTCGCCACCAATGCTTTCGGAATGGGGATTGATAAATCAAATGTCGCTTTTGTTGTTCATTACAATATGCCGCAGGATATAGAAAGCTATTATCAAGAAGCGGGCCGTGCGGGGCGCGACGGGAGCGATGCCGACTGTATTTTGTTATTCGGCGGACAAGATTTGCGGACAAACCTTTTTTTGATTGAAAACACGCAAGACCGAACATATGAAAGCGATGAACAAATGAAAGAACTTCAAAGTAAGGCAAGAGAGCGATTAAAACTCATGGAGGGGTACTGCAACACCGCTTCATGTTTAAGAAACTATATATTATCCTACTTTGGGGAAGCAGCCGACAAGCCATGCAACCATTGCGGTAGCTGCAATTCGGATATGGAAGAGTGCGACATCACCATTTTAGCACAAAAAATTCTGTCATGTGTCGCAAAGTCATCAGAGCGTTTTGGCAGAAACCTTATTATCGATACGCTACGGGGCAGCAAAAACGAAAAAATAGCCCGTTTTGGCCTTAATCGACTTTCTACATACGGGATTTGCACAGAGTCCGCAGAGGAAATAAAAGAGGTCTGTAATTTTTTAGTTGAAAATGCGTTTCTATATGTTACAAACGACAAATTTCCGATTATGAAGCTAGGCGAAAATTCAAGCAGGATTTTAAAAGACAGAGAAACCATTCTCCTATTAAGAAAAAAGAAAAGCTTTGATAAAGCCTCTACGCACCATAAAACCGCCAAGCCGCATCCAGTTGCTTTTGACACAGACTTGTTTGCACGGCTAAAATCCACCCGCGCGGAAATAGCCGCAGAACAAAAAGTGCCTGCATACATTGTGTTTCATGATGCAGCATTGCAAGAAATGGCGGCACAAAAACCTTCAACACTTGAAGCATTCTCCATGATATCAGGTGTCGGCACTAAAAAATTAGAGGCATACGGACACCGTTTTATAGAATGTATAAAAAAATATTTAGATGAGCGCGGCGAACATTATACTACTTGCCCTTCAAAACCTAAATAAAAAAGTTATGATTTTGATAGGCGACACTTATACCGAAACAGAGATATAGCACTATGTTTGCTACAAAAGGGTAAACTAACATCTGCGAGCAGTAAGTAATGCAGATGTTTTTTATTTGCTAATAATAGAAAAAATAGCAAAAAGGTTTTGTGTTATACAAATAAAAGTTCGGACACAAGTCACACACACGTCATAAATTACGTTTTTTTATCTGCATTTTGTTGCATATTTCTACATAATGTGCTAGAATAAAAAAGCCACACAAGAATAGAAAAGTTCACGGACGAATTATGCCCATCAGGCTAACCTCCCCGTGAACTTTTCGCGTATTGTGTGGCAACAATTAGGAGATAGCACTTGTGGGGTGTCGTCTCTTAATGGAGGCGGCACTTTTTTATTTGATGTTTGTAAAAGTTGAGGTCATTGGAGATGTATTTTTAAACTTATGGAAAAGCTTCTTGAAATATACATGGAGTGCAAATCTACGGAAGCACTAGGGCCCTATAAACGATATGGTCTATGGCTACAAGGTTGCGATAAGGCTTGCAAAGGCTGTATTTCAGTAGAGTCACGGCAGATTGGAGGAGGGTATAAAAAATCAATCGGTGAATTAGCAAAAGCCATTAGTTCGCAGTCGGAGATTGAAGGTATTACGATAAGCGGCGGCGAACCGTTTTTACAAGCAGAACTTTTAGAAAAACTGCTTGCGGAAATAAAACAAAAAAGGGATTTAGGAGTGATTATTTATACTGGTTATTACTTAGAGCAACTTAAAAGTCTTGAGAAAAAGAAGCCCTCAATTAATTCGGTTCTATCAATAACGGATATTCTGATTGACGGAATCTATAGCGAAGAGCTAAACGACGGCAAGAGCCTCAGAGGGTCGTTGAATCAAAATGTTTTATTCTTTACCGATAGATACAAGTATGTTGCCGAAGAATATTATAACTTGCCCAACAGAAAAGTTGAGTGGATTATTGGAAACGAGGGTATGCAGTTAGTCGGGATTCCCGATAAAAAAACAAGCGAAATGTTTTTAGAAAAACTTAAAAAAACAGGGAGAGTTACAAATGAGTTATTGTAATGAAGAGCAAACAAAGCAGGACATAGCCGATGCCGAACGGCTGATTGAGTCGGGTAAAACAAATATTGCCTTGCTTGAAGGGCAATTGAATGTGCTGAATACAGCGCATAAATTTCACAAAGATTCGGAAAATCAATTACTGGTTAGGCAAGTACATTCTACAATAAAAACGCTTACAGCCTACATTAATTCAATAAAAAATCCTATTGACGAAGATTTGTGTTACGCAAAACTTCGTAACATATGTTTTATGAGCAGGGAAGAACAAATAAGAGCGTGTAAAGAATGGGCGTTTCAAGGATGGTGCGAGGGAGCATACAGGCTATGCGAGTTATATACCGCTGGAAGTATTGTCATCGGTCAAGGACATTCATGCGAAGAAACGGAGAATATTCCGGAAAATTTTGATGTTGATAAAGCGATAGAGTTTTACGAGATGGGAAGACTCCTTGGAGGAAGCAGTGACATTTTAACGCGGCGTATTGCACATACATATCGTCTACTAGGTAATGAAGAAATGGCAAATCAATGGGAAGACAAAAATAGAAATGCCGATAAAGCAAGTGAAGAAACAAGTGAAGAAAGAAGTGAAGAGCCAAGATTAACCAGGGAACTTTGGGACAAAGCGGTAGCGCACAAAGAAAACGGGGAAATTGAAAAGGCAGTTTCCATACTAGTAAAATATCAAAACTGCGCAGATGTGAACTATCTATTAGGTGAAATATACGAAGATAAAATGGACTATGAGACTGCCGCTAAATATTATGAAGCAGTTACACCAATAATACCTAACGTGCTAGATGCGCAAGCAAAGCTAGGAGAGTTTTATGAACAAGGGAAAGGGGTGCGCAAAGATTACAGTAAAGCGCTTTATTGGTATAAAAAATGTGCTGGAACAACAATATTGTGGGGTGATTCCGATTTTATTGTTTGGTCCGCAATGAAAAAAATCATCTATTTTTATGAGAACGGAATGGGTGTAGAAAAAAATGCAGAAAAAGCAGATGAATGGCGGCAAGTTTTATCGGAATCAGGATACTTGCCTAATTATTCTGATGAATTTTATGTTGAAAGGAAAGTCTTAACGAGATACAGCGGCGATGACAAATACATTTTTATTCCAGACGGAATAGTGGCTATTGAAGATTATGCATTTAATTTTGATGACGATAATGGAGAAAATATAGTTTACGTTAAGATTCCTGCAAGCGTGAAGCGTATAGGTAATAGTGCTTTTTATGGTTGCAAAAATCTTGAGAAAGTGGATATTGAAGGAGCCGGATTAGAAGAGATAGGCAATAGTGCTTTTTATGGTTGCAAAAATCTAAAAAGTTTCTCAATTCCTGCAAGCGTAACGCACATTGGGAGCGATGCTTTTTCCTATGTAGGTTGTGAAATTATTGCCAAAGCTTGGCGGTCTGCACCGGCAGACTGGGCAGAGGATTGGGAAGGCTATGGGAAAAGTCAAGTTATTTTTGATGAGATGACAAGCGGGGATAAAACTCTTGTATGCATAGACTGTAACCGTAGCTTTATCTTTTCGAAAGCAGAACAAGATTTATATAAGCAGAAAAATATTAGGCAAGAGAATTTGTGTTCCGCTTGTCTTAAAAATAGGCAGTTTACAATTGAAAACGGTGTTTTGGTAAAATATACGGGCGGCGGCGGAGTGGTGGAAATTCCGCAAGGAGTAACAAGAATAAGTGCGAGCGTCTTTAATAAGCGTGAAGACATAACTAGCATATCTTTGCCGTCAACTCTTGAAAGTATAGGAGAGAGCGCATTTGCTTTTTGTAAGGGTTTGCAGAGTATAGTAATTCCGAATAGCGTAACCCAGGTAGAAAAATGGGCATTTGCAGGATGTCAAGCTTTAAAAAGCATTCAATTTTCTAATAAAATGTCTGTTATCGAATTCAACGTATTTGCGGAGACGGCGGTGGAAAAACTGGAAATTCCGGATAATATTAAGCTTATAGAAACCTCCGCATTTCAACAGAATGCAAAACTTACCAGCGTAGCACTCCCTGAAAATCTAACAAAAATCGGGGGTGGTGCGTTTAGTTTCTGTGAACGTTTAACCGATATTGTAATCCCTAAAAAGCTAAGGATATTGGGTTGTAATGCATTTGGGGAATGTAAGAATATCAACAGTATCACGATTCCGTCTGCTGTTGAACATGTAGATTATAAAGCTTTTGCC
This sequence comes from Bacillota bacterium, assembly GCA_009777485.1. Lineage (GTDB taxonomy): Bacteria > Bacillota > Clostridia > Christensenellales > Pumilibacteraceae > WRAP01. The sequence goes on along the minus strand of WRLT01000005.1, from coordinate 123,406 downwards.
GGCTGGGAGAAGCATCAAACCATATATTATCAAAAAACAAACAGCTTAAGTTGGAATAAAAAGTGGAAGAAAGATTGCAAGGCAAAATTAGTCACAATATAAATTTAGTATTTAAAGAGGTAAATAAAATGAGTGGAATAAAAGAAACTTACGTGCAATTGACAACCTCGCAAAGAGACTCAATGCTTAGGCAGTGTCGCGAGGCACAAGAATCAGCAGCGCGAGAGCGCAAAGAACGAGAACGTCAAGTGGCAGCAGTTCAAAATGAGGCGAACGCCAGAGTATTTGCTTTGGGCAATCAGTTCAATACGCAAATTGCGGGATTGGCTTATGAAATGCGCGCAATTGAACAAAGACAAAACGCAGCGTTCAATAGTGCATTGCAACGGCAGAATGAATCGTTTTCGAATGCCCTAAATAGACAAGGTGCGGAGCTTCGTCGAGAAATACAGCAACAAGGCGAGCACATAAGGCTTGAAATGCAAGAGCAACGTCAAGAATTGACACAGATGATAAATGCTTTAGAGCAACGAATCAATGAAAAAGAGCAAGGGCAAAAAGAGCGTGCTGAATTTTGGGTTGAGCAAGCGGAATGCTTTATTCGAAGCATTGATGAATATAGACATGAATTGTTTATGCCAAACAGGCTTTCAATTATTCGGTCAAGGCTTCAACAAGCACAAAGCAGTATTAGCTTTGGCGATCATCAAGCGGCAATTTCGTCTGCGCAAGAAGCATTTAACAGTGCTGTTAGTATGCGTTCGGATGTGGTTCAGGCAGAACTAGAATGGGAACGATATTTTCAGTTACTTTCATGTAATCTTGCTAGACTTAGCGCAACAATAAACTCCGCTAAATTACTTGAATTTGAAATCGGCGACGAAAAAGTAGATGCTAAAATCGACTACTGGACAAACGGAGCATTGGTGCGGTTATCAGAGCGAGTGTCTGCTATTCAGCAGATACTCAAGGAGCCAGACAAAGCGTCGTCTGATACTTTAGTAACTCTAATCTCCGAAGTTGACGACTTAACTCAGAGATTAACGGCCGAGCGTAGCGGACTAATCGACTCTGCAAAAGAAAATATGATGCTTTCGGCTTATCGGGTAGACATGGTTAATTCGATAGCGGAAGCCATGCAGAAAGAAGGCTGGAATCAAATAGAATATGGATTTAAGGGTGATGAAGAGAAAGACGAACTTCACATTAAGATAGGCGATGTGAACGGCAATGAAATGGTTGTTGTTATTTCGCCGCAATTTAATGAGCAAGGAAGGGCAACAGGAAACGCATTAGAGTTCAATTTCTTTAACGATAGAGAGCTTGCAATGGAAAACGCAGAGATAGCTGTTGCTAGTGTAGAGCGTGCACTAAGCGATGTTGGTATCCAAACTAATTTAAGATGCACTGCAGGATTTGAGCGTAGGCAATCAAATAGAAATCAACTTAGGGATATTAAGCAAACAAGAAGACGCAAGACGGAGAGCTAATGAATACTTATTTTGACAAAATGAATATACAAAGACTTCATTTTGCCGTAATTGGCAGAACGGATGACGTTTTTTGCGATCAAGCTTTGAATTTGCGAAACTTAGATTTTGTTTTACATGAACATCTAAAACACCTTAAGTATAATATAGTTGCTTTTTACGATCCCAATAAGCAAATATATTTTTTAGATCAAATGTCGCATAATCTTGCCACTGGCAAAAGTATTGTGCCGAAAACAACTGAAAGATTGATAAAAATCGGACCCTTATCAAAATCAGTAATCAATGAGCCGCAACAGGATGAAGATGAAAACAAAAAAATGTCTTTTAATCTAGGCCCCATGAACAGTGATATTGCGTTAGGTCATATTGATAAGCTTATGACCAACCAGAGGAATAAAACAGCAATTATTGTTCGTGATACAATTCATTTTATGAATCATTTCGCCTCAGTCAATACGAGGCAAGGAGAGATTTCTATAAGTAAAAAGCTTGACGCCATAGTCGGAGGTTGGAAAGAAGGACGAGGCAAAGAGAATATCATCATTTGGTGTTTTAGAAATTGTGATATATATGACCCCGATTTACTCGACCGGCTTAAGCAAAATGATATGTGGATGAATTTTTTTTCACCCATGCTAAATGCAAAGCCACAAGACAGGAAAGGAACAGTAATTAATGTAGCAACACCTAGTTCGGGTGAAATTAGAAACCTTATAAACTATCATAGAATTAAAAAAGGGATGGAAGTAGACTTTTCTGCACTCGATGACGCTTGTGAACTTCTTGAGAAAAAGGCTCGGGGGCAAATGTTAAAAAACGACAGGCCTGAAAGAAAATTGGGATTAGAAGAAGTGGGGGTCATCTTAGAAGAAATAAAGGAGATTGGTGGAATAAGCCTAGAAAATATACAAAACCAATGCGGAAAGATTGATAAGCGTTCAGCTATCGAACGCCTAAATGAAATGTCCGGATTGGAAAACTTCAAGAGTTTTGTTGAAAACTTAAGAAAGGAAGCCGAAAGAATAAAAGCTAAGAGAAAGAAGGGTATTGAATATCACGATAGAATATTGATAAGAGAGGCTGACGAAGCGAAAGATAGAATAAATCTACATGTTTCTATTGTTGGAAACCCTGGTACGGGCAAAACCACAGTAGCTAAGTTGTTAGGTGAAATATATAGAGAATTAGGTTTGCTTCAAATAGGAAGTGTGACAAAAGTTACCCGAAGCGATCTCGTTGCTGAATATACTGGACAAACAGGCCCCAAAACACGAAGAGCGATTGAGGAGTCGATGGGCGGTGTTTTGTTTATTGATGAGGCTTATGACCTGTACCATGATGACAGAGATAGTTTTGGTAAAGAAGCCAGTGCAGCATTGTTGGAGATGATGTCTGACAGGATGGGCGAGTTCGCGGTGATTATTGCTGGATATCCCAAAGAGATAGAGCATTTAATTAGGTCTAATCCTGGGTTCGATAGGCGATTTGCTACACAAATTGTTATCGAGGATTACAGCCCTAAAGTTTTAGCAGAAATATTCATTAACGCCATTGCCAAGACTGATTTGTGTTTGAGTGACAGCTTTAATAAAAGACTCGAAGAGTTTTTTGAAAGGTACCACAAAGGTACACCAAGTGACAAATGGGGCAATGCGGGTACAGTTTTAAATCTTGTAGAAACCATGAGAAGAAACTGTCAGGACAGTGGTGAGGCGACAATAAATGAGAATCATTTACCGCAAGAGTTAAAGCAATATATGAATGAAAGAAAATCAAGCCAAGACTTGCCAAAAACAGTCGCTATTAATGAATTAAGGTTGCCAATAGTAAAGCTTGTTAAGCCTGATGCAGAAATTGATGTTAAAAAAATGGAACAGGCTGTATTATTTATAACAACTAAACAAATAGGTGGAGGAATCTCGTATGGGACTGGCTTTTTGATCTCCCCCCAAGGGCATGTTCTTACTTGCAATCACGTGATTGATGGAGCGACTGAAATTGAAGTTAGAGTCAGAACACGAAAAGACGGTGACAAACACTATAAATGCAAAGTAATGAATACATTCAAGGACATTGATGTTGCATTGTTGAAAATTGATGGTCAAGATTTGCCGTACCTAAGTCTTGAAATGGACTCTCTTTATGAATATAAAAAAGGTTCTTTAGTGTGTCTTTCCGGCTATCCTTTTGGCACAAGAACAGCATTTGATTGCACATATACAGAGGGCAAGATTTCTTCTACCAGGTGGGATAAAGAAGTGGAGTGCATCAATATTGACATCAGCGGAAAATGCGGAAATTCCGGCGGTCCAGTTGTAGACAAAAAAACTGGCAAAGTAGTTGGAGTTTTTGTGGGTAGTATAATTGAGGGTGATAGATTAATCGAGGAGATGAACTATATGCGACCGATTAGTTATTTTCAGAGTAGATTTATAAGGTAGGAGCAACATGAAAAAAATAGGATTTGATTTTGGAACGACAAACAGTATGATAAGCTACTTTGACTCGAAAGATAAAAAAATCGAGCCTTTTAGCATAGATGGACATGAGTATTATTTGCCGACCATCATTTCATACAAAAAGAAAGACAATAGACAAGTTATTGGTAGCGCCGCAAAGTCTAACATCGGAGACAGCGACTATGAAACACATAAGCGTTTCAAATTGTTTTTGGGTGCGGATTTTGATAAGTCAATACATGATTCAAATAAAACTCCGTTGCAGATTACAGAGGATTATATAGTAAATCTGCTTGAATTGTATAGGGAAAAGCAAAACTTAGATGCGCTTGATGCTGTTGTTATGACTGTTCCGGCTGTTTGGCGCAGGGAAAGGCGGAATGTGGCGGCGGTTGATAATATTATGACAATATTTCGCAATAAGGGGATATCCGCAAAATTAGAGAGCGAACCGGAAGCAGCTTGTGTTTATTTCTGTTGGGCATATGAGCAGGCTAACAGAAATAAATTTGAAGGCCATGCCCTTGTCATTGATTTCGGCGGCGGAACTTTAGACTTGGCATTATGTCGTCTTGCGAAAGAGGGATTGGGTGTTTTAGAAATAGCAGGATACGGCGAACATGACGAAAACAACGGTTGCGCGGGAGTTGCATTTGATGAGGCAGTTGTTTCAAGCCTAATAAGCAAGATAAACAAGAATTTCGTGAGAGATAAAAAATACAATAAAGCCTTGATTGAATTTGAACGCAAAAAAATACACAACTGTGCTGAAATCTCAGAAAAAATTGATTTATATTATGACGACCCCTCTCTTGTCGAGGGTGACGTTATATTTAAAATTGATTACGGCGATGAAGAGTTAAAAGTTGAAACAAGAGATATGGTTGATGCGTTCAAAAAAGTAAATCTTGAGCATTTAAAACAGGCACTTGTAGAAATGCAAGGATATTTCAGTGCACACCAAGTAAACGCTGGCAGTCAAAGCGAAAAGTTTAAGGTTTTACTGGTTGGCGGATTTAGTAATTTTCATTGCGTTAAAAAAGAAGTAATGGAGTTTTTTGGCTCTAAAATAGACTCTGATGATGTTAGATTTCAAATATGTTTTCCCGAGATGGACCGCTCATATGCAATTTCAAAAGGCGCAGCTTTGGTAGCAGAAGAAATTATACCGATAGTTCAAAAAAGCCATTTTGCATATGGTGTCGTTGCCAACGGCTTGGATTACATAGAGGTATTGCCAAAGGGAAAAAACTTGTCAGAAGCAAGGACACCCGTATATTCAAAAGTTAAGTTTAGCGCTAAGTTGAGAACCGCAAAACCTGAAATCTTTTTAGATGACTCAAGAAGAAAAAGAAAAATTAAATTAGATAGAAACAATGAGGAATTGTTTCCGAATTTTAGTGTTGGTGATGTAGCGGATAAAAGATATCAAATCGGATTCTCGCTTGACGCAAGCGAAATTCCGACATTACACATAAAAGATCAAAACGGTAATGAAAAAAAGCACTCGCTTAATAAAATAATAGAATCTCTCCCTGCTATAGAAGTGGAAGATTAAAGGAGTTATCGCGGTGGATATACAACAACTAGATCGTCTGTATGACCTCATAAAAGAAGGTGGCGGCGATGCTGAAACAAAAAACGAACGTCTTTTAAAGATGGCAAATCTATTGCTAGAAGATGTTGATTTTTCTAGCAAGGCATTAGGTGCGTATTCGTCAGAAAAAGTATTGCTGCTATTGTTTTCAGCGTACAGCAAGATAGCCCATAAAAGTGCTGATTTTTATAGTTCAGCAGAAAACTTTTTGAATCCTGCAAAAAAAGCCGGTGATTTTGGTCAAAAATTAGAGACTTGCATTGCTCAAAACAAAGCTGTTTCTGATAAAATTACAGAAATTGAAAAACTAGAAAAAGAATTGCTAGAGAAAGAGCGGCAATTGATAAAACGCAAAAAAGAATACGAAGAGCTGCAAGAAAAAGTTAGGTATTTAGCAATCTTGCGCGATGAGGCTACGCCTGAAAAATTAAGTGCGGCGAAATTAGCCAATGCAGAAGAAGAAAAAAGACTTAATACCATTCGTGACGAAATGGAAAGAGCGAAAAAAGAAAATGTACGCCTGCAAGAACAAGTGCGCGTTATAAACGAAACAAAGATTATTGAAGATAAGGCAAACAGTCAATTGATTTGCGATATCAATGCAAAAATTGCATCTATAGCTAGCGATATAAGGCAAAAACTAATTATTCACAGCGGAAACCTTTTGGAATTTGAAGAGCAGGTAAAAAACGACATTAGCAAATATAACAACATGCGCGAAGAGTTAAGAGTTTTATCCGAAAGACATACCGAAGTTAATAACGAATACAAAAAAGCCTTAGATTTCTATAAATTGCACCTTGGGGAAAACACCAACATCGCAAATGCGCTAAGGATGCTAAATATTCCAAGCATTTCAGAATTGCTTGGAAAGTCGGATAATACAACAAATATGATAAGCGAACAATTAGCTATTTTTGATAAGCTACTAGACGCAATTTGTGCACTTAACGAAAACGAAAGGGCACGAATCACACAGTTAACAAATGTATTTTAATAGGAGATAAAAATGATGAAAACAAACAACTGCCCTGCATGTTATGAGTGTTTAGGCTATGACGACGAGATATGCACCCGTTGCCATTGTCCTATTGAAGTTTTTTCTAGCAAAGAAGACTACGAGGATTACTTAAAAAATGTAGTTTCGAGATTTAGACAAAAATGGAATGCGGAACAGCAAAGGGAGCGAGAACAGGAAAAACAAGACGAGGCAAATGTTTTATTGTCAAAAGAAAAAAACAACAAGCCTGTACCGGTTTCTAATCCGCCATCCCAACAGCTTAGCAACAATGCAACTAATCCATATAATGCTGCGGCAGAGGCTTTGTCAGGAATGATGGCAGGAGCGTTTGCTGCAAGTGTAGCTTATATGAGTCAGCCCTGCCATCAAAGAGCCAAGCAAAACAATGGGCTTTGTCAGGTACAACCTAATATGTTTGGCTGGCTTCCGTTTTGTTCTTTTAGACAAGGTCAACTTAGACAGTTGGGACCTCCTAATCAGTTCGGCATGGTTCCACTATTCCCATGTAACGTTTGTACAAAGCAGTAGACAAAATACAGTAAAATATACAAAGGAGTTACTAACTAAAAATGAAAAAACATTGTCCCGCATGTTACCTAGAATTAGGCTTAGATGTCGAAATCTGCTTTCGATGCGGTTGTTCTATTGAAACTTTTGCAAGTAAAGAAGATTATGATAATTACTTAAAAAATGTCGTTGTCCGATACAAAAACGCTTACGAGGTTCAATTAAAAACTCAGCAAATTGCCGCGGAGCAACAGCGGCAGGCAGAAATAGAGGCTCAAAGACGTGCGGAATTGCAGCGTCAGCAAACATTAAGCCCGATAAATATTGTTTCTTGTACAGATAGATACGGACATAAGCGCGAGGTATATACCTTTGGTAAGTTTCAGACAAACAAAGCCGGCAGCGATACCGACACCCCGATACGGTGGATAAAATTAAAGCAAGAAAACGGGGTTGGTCTTTTTATTGCCGAGCAAATACTGTATTGCTGTAGAAACCACCAAACAAGCGATTATTGGACGGAATCAAAGAAGTGGCTGCGGGATACGTTTTTTCCTGCGGCATTTAGGACGCAAGCGGAACGGGATAGGATAGTAAGCACAAAAATAGACGGTGCAGACGAAAAAGTATTTTTACTGAGCGTAGCGGAAGCAAAGGCATTATTCAACGCAAAAACAAAATATAAAAAATATGATTTGTGGTACGAACGAAGATTGACAGGATATAACGGTTTGAGAGAGAAAAAAGGTTATAAATTTACTCCGCTTGCTCAGGCATCGGGAACGGAATATGCAAGAGAAAAGGGCTTGTGTGTAGACGATGGGGTTTACGATAAACAAACAACAGTAACCGAATACAAGGACAAGTCACCGTGGTGGCTTAACGACAGCGGCTCGGGCGGGTCACCGCTTGGGACCTGCGTCAACGCCAAAGGAGTGGTCAACAGCGTCGGCACCGTAGTGTTTTGCATGACGAACGGTATTCGCCCCGCTTTATGGCTAAAGCTGTAATCATACCCCCTTTGCAGGCGAGAAACAAACAAAACACAATCAGGAGATTATCACAATGAGTTTAGACATATTGGAACAAGCTAAAAATTCTTTGCGCGGGCAATTAACAAGCAAACAAAATATGACTAAGGAGAGTAAGCAAATAATGAAAAACAACTGCCCTGTATGTAATCAAAATATAGATAGCAGCATCGAGGTTTGTCCTCGATGCGATTGTCCAATTGAAACTTTTGCAAGTCAAGAAGATTATAAAGATTACCTCGAAAAAATAGTTAGACCGCGCATAAAAGAATGGGAAGAGCGCGGTATAGAATATATACTTATCAATAAGGATACCGCATATGAAGTGCGCAGACCCAGTGCTACTAATGTAGAAACCGAGATAATCATACCTGCGGAACATAAAGGTTTGCCAGTGCTAAGCATTGGCGATGGGGCATTTTCGGGCTGTGCCAAAATAACTAGCATAACTATTCCGCATAGCATAAAGCGAATCGGCTGTTGGGCATTTGCTAATTGCACAAGTCTTGCAAATGCAACTATTCCGGATGGTGTAACCGATATAGGCGCATACGCATTTGAGAATTGTACAAAGATTTCAAACATAATCATTCCGCTCAGCGTTTCTTGCCTCGGCGGCTTTGCTTTTTCAGGCTGGACAGGCTCACAAATAATAGATGTTATCGGTAAGAAGGATGAAAGCGCTGCTTTAAATATGGGATGGGACAATAGTTGGTTAAAAAACAGCAAGGCAACTATTCGAGGAATGCACCTTGACTGATTAACTTTAAAACCTGCGGATGCACTACAATATTTTATTATCAAAACAAAAATATTTTAAAGGAGAATAAAAAAATGAGTTATTACAATGAGGAACAAGCAAAACAGGACATAGCCGATGCCGAAAACTTGATTCAATCAGGCAAAAAAAACCTTGCCTTACTTGAAGGGCAATTAAATGTACTAAATACAGCGCACAAGATTCATGCAGATTTAGAAAATCAGACTTTGGCTGAACAGTATTTTTCGGCGATTAAGCAACTGGAGGATTACATAGAAACTATTAAAAATCCAGAGAATACAAGTTGTAAAAAAGTAAAGCAAACGGCAACTAGTCCAACTAAAAAAGCAGTCAGTAAAGACTTTGATATCTTTTATGATTGTTTAAATAAATACAAAGGACGTGATGAAAAAGTAGTCGTTCCGGAATGCATAAGAGAAATAGGCCCAGGGGCTTTTGATGGTTGCACAAAAATTAAAGAAATTACTTTTGAAGGAGAAAATCTTGAAAAAATATGGCATTGTGCTTTTTCCGACTGCAAAAATCTACGTAAAATAGTGTTGCCAAACAGCGTTAAAGAGATTGAGAATATGGCATTTATTAATTGTCCGTGTCTTAAAGAAATAATAATACCTGAAAAAGTGGAGTTTATCGGAGAATATGCATTCACAAGCCATTACGGTTTCGATACGACAATAAAAGTCATCGGAAAGCGTTCAGCACCGCCGGAGTGGAATGAAAAGTGGGCAGATGTAGAGAATATTATTTGGGATGCAAAAGTCGAGGACATTTATCAAAAGCAAATGCAAGAGGCAGAACTAGAACAAGCTTTTGCACAAACGTCAAATCCGTCGGATTTTGAAATAGATGACGATGGTGTGTTGGTAAAATACAAAGGAAAAAGCGGCCGGGTTATTATCCCTGACTATGTAACGGAAATAGGTGAAGAAGCCTTCGAAGACAGTGAAGTTGTGCGCTTTGTAAGCATCCCTGAAAGTGTATGGGCTATAAGAGACTGGGCATTTCAAGGTTGTAAAAATCTTGTGGAGGTGTGTTTTGAGGGAGACGGGCTTGAAATAATTGGTTTTGGTGTTTTTAGTAGATGTATCGACCTAAAAAGAATCGTTCTTCCCTCCAGTTTAACTTTTATTGAAGAGAAAGCTTTTTGTGAGTGTATGAGTTTAGAGAGTATAACAATCCCCCCAAGTGTAACACAAATACAAAAAAAAGCTTTTTGTGATTGTCCTAATCTCGTAATTCAAATATTGGGAAGGAATTCTGCGCCTGCAGGTTGGGAAGAACTTTGGCATGGTTTCATAGATATTGTTTGGAAGCCGTAAAGAGAAACAATTTTTTATTACACAAGGAGAGAACATAAAAATGAGTTATTACAATGAGGAACAAGCAAAGCAGGACATTGCTGATGTGAAAAAGTTAATGGATTCTAGCTTGCAAAAGATGCCTTTAATTGAAGGGCAGCTTAAGATTTTAGAAACGGCACGAAATCATCATGCCGAAATGGGCAATACGCAATTGCTAATTATGTATTCTGATGCGATTTCAAAACTTTCTGCTTATAAAGAATCTCTTTCGAATGCAAATAAAAAGTCTACTGAAACAGTTGTAGACTCATCAATTGTTCCAAAAATGGATTCATCAGCTGACAAAGATCTTATGAAGGCGAAATTGAGAAATGCACAAAACAAATTTAAGTATAAACAAAAGAAAGAGATATTTCTTGCGGTTAAAGAACTTGCAGATCTTGGGTACGACAGAGCGATTAACTACATAGCACACGCATACATTCGCGGCGACGGAGTTGAACAAAACCTAGATGAGGCTGCGAGATTAGCAGGCGTTCTTGAGAGAATGGGCGACGGGTCTCAAAGTTATTTAAGAAGCTGCATTGCACAGGCAAAAGGTGAAGCGTTTAATGAAGAGGAACCGGACGTTTCTGAGAAAGAAATTAAGTCGCTCAAATCAGTTGAGTATCAAGGCTTCGATAACTTTGAGTTATTAGATAAAGCTTGGGAACTGCAAAATTCGGGCGATATTAGCAAGGCAATAGAGTTACTTGAGGAGATGGTGGAAACTGGCAGGGCTGATGTTAATGTTTGGAATCGATTAGCCGATATTTATGAAGAAAAAAGAAATTTTGAAAAGGCTTTTGAGTATCGCCTAAGGGCTGTTGCCGATAGCGAAAGTTCTGCGGCTGAAGTGGCAAGGTGTTATGAGCAAGGGAGGGGGACTCAAAAAGACTTAAGTAAAGCATTTTATTATTATAAAAAATACATAGGGTCTAACACACATTGTTCCACAGGAGAAATATTCTGTCCAATAATAGAAAAAGTCGCATTTTTTTATGAAAATGGCATTGGTACAGAAAGAGATTTAGTTAAGGCCTTTGATTGGTATGAAGTATTAGCCGAAGCTGGTTTTGTACCGGCCAAGCATAAATTATCAGAATTCTATGGCAAGGGCACTGGTGTAAGACAAGATATAGCAAAAGCACAAAAACTACTTAAGACAGCGAAATGGGGCTTTGGTACAGATGCAGACGATTATAATCCTGAGTACGGATATTACAACTTAATAGAAGTTGCTAAAGTTTATCTGGATTGGGATATAAATCGTGCATACGATTTTTTTGAGCAGGCATTTGAAACAATGGGGGAATATAACTACCAATCTAGTGATGTAAAGTATCATCTAGGGGTCGCTTATTTTACAGGAATAGGCAGAGATCAAGACATCACATACGGAGAACAGTTATTGAGAGAGGCAGCCGAGGGAATTAGCGATGAAGCAAAAGATTTTTGTGATGAAAATGGCATTGCATATCAAAACTATGGCGAGTAGAAAATATTAACAATTGGAGATTAACACATGATTAAAACAAAACAAGTAATCGATCGCGCAAAGTCGATTAATGAACGGCTGGAATATGTTTTTCGCACCATTGAAAACAATGACGAAAAATTTCTGCAAGAAAAAATTGATTTAAGAAACAACTCTGATAAAATGATTGCGGAAATGCGATTAAAGGTGACAGAATTTTTAAAGAAAGAAATTTTGCCTATTAGAGATTTTTTAAACGATATTCATACGCAATGCTTTGATGTTGGCAGTATAACCGAATCTGAAAAGGAAAAAATCGGCAAAGATTTTGACAGTCAGATTCTAAAGCAAAGCTTAAACTTTATTCAAGCGCGAGATTTTTTCTATCAAAAGATTAAAGAATTGCAAGGTTATTTTGAAGAGGTTAATGCGCTGACGAATAGCGGTCAGGATAAAATTAAAGAGTTGTTTCCTGCTGCTTTATCCAAGCTGCTTTCGTGCGCCGAGTTTTGCAAGTTGCTAACTTATTATATTGAATCGAAAATCAAGGAAACGTTGAATATGGAAACGTTTTCAAGAGAGGCTCAGTTGGTAAAAGATGAATGGCTGCGGGATATGGAGGCGGAAACAAAACAAAAAAATTACGAAGCCGCACATCAGAATCTTTATAATAATAATGACGTTATCAGTTCGGATTTTTTTGATGAACTATTAGAAATCAATAAAAAAACGGCTATTGATATCGAGTACGGCAGCGGCGAATATAAAGACGCCATAAATATTGGGAGTTTATCGCTTACCGTAACCGAAGAAAAGCATCACAAGAAACTTATCAGTGAAAGCCCGATATTATCAAAATATTTGCATGACGGCAATCAGATGAGCACGGCATATTTACTTGACTTAAAAAAATGCGGGAATATATTTATAGAAACAAGTGGCGATGATTTGACACCAACAGCTTTAAAATTTATTCATCAAACGATTATATCATTTTTGTTAAGCTTTCCGGCAGGCAGATTGAATCTTTGCCTTATAGATTTAGGCGATAAATGTGACTTTTCAAGATATTCTAAATTGCAAGCGATAAATGAAAAGCTGCTGTATAAAGGGATTGTCAGAGACCATAGAGATCTCGAAAACGCGGTGCTTGATATTGTTAAAGATATGCACAATATTAACGATAAAAAATTGAGTTTTGCGGGTGTGGACGATATTTACGAATATAACGAAAAATCGCCGGCAAACCCTCAGGATTTTCATCTAGTATGTATCATCGGATACCCAGAAGGTTTTAGAGATGAAACAACAAGCAAGTTACTCAGCTTGATAGAGAAAGGGAACAGAACAGGTATTTTTACGCTATTAACCCATAACAAGAATTCAATTTTGCCACAAGGACTTAAGAAAGAAATATATGATGATTTTCTTAAAAAAGCAAAAAAACATTCTTTTGTAATAAAAGACGGTCAAAGCCTAAAAACTGACATTTCTGCAAACCATAGCTTTATTAACAATCTGGATGTTTCAAGAGATTCCTTTGGAAAAATATTTGCGCTGCTTCAAGAGAATTGGAAGCGGGGTGTTCAAACTACTATTCCGCTACAACAAATGTTTCATGATACGGACATGTTGGTTGAGAAAGACAAAAAAACCACTCCGGAGAAAGCAGAACTTGTGCCTGCTGATAGAGATCTTGACATTCCTATCGGGTTACGGGGCAATGAAATTCAAACATTACTACTTCCAACTCTTGATACAAATAAAGGCTCTTCGCATACGGTGCTAATCGGTGGAACAGGGTCGGGCAAATCAAATATGCTTCACACTTTAATTCTTTCCGCTTGTTACAAATACAGCCCTAATGATTTACATATTTACTTAGTAGACTTTAAGGGCGGAGTCGAATTTAAATTTTATGAAGCAAACAAGATTATGCAAAATCAAGTGCCTCATATTAGGCTTACAGGGCTTACAAGTGAGCCGGAAGACGGTGTAGCAATTCTGGCAAATATTAGAAATGAATTAAGAGAAAGAGAAACGTTATTCAGAAAAACTTCCGTAGAAGACATTGTAGCTTACAATAAGAAAGCTACGACTAAATTAGCAAGATTGCTTGTTATAATAGACGAGGTTCAAGATTTGTTTGAAAAAGACCAAAAGCTTTGTGAAGAGGCAATCGGTATTCTTAGCGAGCTAGCGAAAAAAGGCCGCGCTTTTGGCATTAATTTATTATGGGCATCTCAAAATGTACCGAAAGTATATCAACTTAGAGACAGAGTTATCAGCCAAATGGGCAACAGGATTAGTTTACGATTAAACAACTATGAGGACGCTACGGAAATAAGCATTGATCCGAAAATGGTTGAAAAATTAAATAGACCTGAAAAAGGTTTGGGTGTGATAAAGGATTTAAGAAATTCCGGAGGGGCAGAGTTCCGTGTAGCTTATGCTGAAAATTCCGAAAATCGCTATTCAAAATACGTTTCAAGCATCAACAAAAAATGGGCGGGTATAGATAGGTCAAAATTAGAGCCGCTGTTTATTGTTGGTGGAGACGAAATACCAAGTGCAGTTGGCGGTTCTACTATATATACATCAGCAGTCAAACCGCAAAGCAAATCGGCAGGCTACGTGCTTACAATGGGTCAAGATTATGTTTCGGGTAAGCCGTTTGCAGTTACGATTGCACGAACCGATTCAAAGTCAAACCTTTGGTTTGCCGGTACTGATTCTCAAAAGCTCCGTAATTTAATGGGATACTCGTTATTATCAGCGGTTTCGGAAACAAAAAGTGACTTAGATTTTAAAACGGAACCGAAGATTTACTATATGAACGGCGAATCGGTTAGTTCTGAGTCCGAGTTATTTTTCAGTCTGCCGTCTAAATTTCCTAAAATCATAAATGACGTATCAAGAAAAAGCGAAGCAATAAATGCAATATCTGCGATATATAGGGAATTAAAAAAGAGAAATGAGGACACACAAGGCAAACATAGCCCGATATTTTTATTTATTAACAAATTGCAGCGATTCGCGGACTTATTCTATGATGAAACAAAAATAGATTTCACTGTACGGAGTGCCTCTTCCGAATCCGTGCCAAGCAGTGCAGATTCTGGGAAAGCACAATGGCTAGCAGGTCTTTCGCAAGCTTCAAGCATGTCTAGCACAAGACCGGCTCAAGGTGACAGGCTTACTTTTACCCAAATGTTTCTCAACATATTAGACAGAGGCTCAGATGTAAATATCCATGTTGTTTTGTCAATGGATTCGCCGCAGTCGATTAATCAAAGAGAAGTAACAAATGCGTTAAAAGAATGTTTTCATAAAGTGTTGCTTAGAGGCACTTCTGCAACTGTTTTTGATTCGTTGCGTTGCAGCAACAAAGACGATATTGCTTTTTATTATAAAGGTAGCGAATTAACTAAGTTTAAACCATATAAATTCGGCAGCGATGACGATGAATGGCTAAAAAAATATATTAAAAGTTTAGGGAGTGAGGTGTAAAAACTAATGAGTGTAATAAAAGTTGATTCTAATGCAGTTTTAGCGATAAAAAAAGCAGTGCAGGAATATCGGCAACGAACGGAAAGAGCAGTTAATGAATTTACTGCAAATATAAGAAACAAAGGAGGAGATTGGAATGATGACGATTATAAAGCATTCGCACAAACTACCATTAGTTTGAATGTTAAGTTAAGTGAAATTGCGAACATGTGTTCAGAATTTGAAGTCCGATTAGAGAAAAAAGCAGAATCAATATTAAACTACGATAATTAAAAGGAGTAAAAAATCATGGGAAAAATGAGTCTATCAGAAGAAGATGTACAAAAAGCTTGTGGCATAACCATGCAGCTTGAGGATAATCTTCGCAACAGTCTTAAAATGTATGAACAATACGTTGATGGCATGCTAAAAGACTGGAAAGAAACAGCCGTGCAAAAGTTTTTAAAGCTTAATGAGGACATGAAGTCCAAAGTTGCGGAGTTTTGCAGAACTTTGCAAGAGATTAAAAGTTTTTGTGAGTTAAAGTATAGGCAAATTCGTGCGTATCTTGACACGTAGGACAAGTACTTAATAAAGTTTTTGGAACACAAAAAATAACATTATAGCAAATTTAGGAGGTAATATAACAATGGATATTAAGACGGATTCGGAAATGCTTAGAATGCTTGCCGATGCAATTGAAAACAGCGGAAGAGAGCAAACGGAACAAATGGACTCTTATCGTGCCGAAATTGCCAAACTACATTGGGATGATTCGCAGTTTGATAAGTTGTTTTTGCAGGTAGTCAAGCTTGGTGAAGCAGCGGTTGTTGCTATTCAGGAAAGAGATTTTTTTCCAAAATGGTTAAGAGATAAGGCTACGGCTCTTGATGAATATACAAAGGGGTAGGAAATAAGCTAAATGAGTCAAAGATATTTTTCAAATAGCAATGCAAGATTAAAAAGCGGCATGGATGATGTTCAAGCAGTTTGGACTGATTCGATTGGCAGAGCTTTTGTGCCAATGAATGAATCCATTTTTTCGTCTACAGTCCAAATCAATCAACTTATGGATGATTCGGAGAAAACCGTGCAGGCGATAGAAATCGAATATAACAATAACAAAAACGGAATTGATTCAACTATTACTAAGTTGCTATCAGAAATTCGTGATTTAGGAGATTAAAACTGTATGTCGGAAATTAGAGCAGATATTGCAAAAATAGGAGAATTTTACAACTCTAATGCTGATGCGTATGAGCAAATTATGTTGGATTGTACAAATGCGCTGTCGTATTTAAATGAGTTGCAGCGATTCTTAGGTGATATCATAACGAGTGCTGAGCGGCAAGCAAACAGATTGCAAGAATGCGTTAATATGGCAGAGGGAAAAATTTATGCTTTTTCTGAAAAAGAAGAATATTACAAGTATGAAGCTCAGCGGATTTACAGTGAAGGCCGATGGGAATTTTATAATGAATCAGAACGCTATGTTTATGATACCGCAGCTTATAATGAAGCCGAGAGAAACCGCGAAAAATATGCGCGTAAGCTTAGTGAAGCACGACAGCTTAAAAGCGATGCTGAAAGAACTCATAGGGCAGTAGAAAATTTTATAAACGGGTGTATGACCGAGCAAAGGATGCTTTCTCAAAATGAGGAACACATAAGAATAGCAGAAACCTGTATTGAGGATTCAGCTGAGGGCAATTTGCAAGCACTTAAAGCATCATTGCAAAAATTAATGAAATACGCACAATCAAGGCAATTTTGCGGATTGGCGTAGTTTGGAGGTTGATTATGATAAACAAAATTTCGGCAAACAGGGAAGCGCTTTCTGCAAGCGAAACAGCATTACATGATTTAAAAAATTCAGTCGGTTTTGCTACAAGTACGTTACGTTCTTCGCTAGATAATTTTAGTAGCGGCTTAGACGACGGATTAAAAATAGATGCAGCTAGTTTTTTTACCGTGCTAGAAAAGTTCGACGCTTCCATTATCCGTTATGCGGATGAAAACATGGATGCAATAGCAGAGAGAATAAAAAAAATGGATGATTATTCCGGAAACGGAACTCAATCATCAAGAAGGAGGTAGGTTTATTACGATGAAAAAATTCGAGCAGGAAATATTTAGCCGTGTGAGTGATAAGTACAAGGATATTTATTCAAGTAAAACAAGTACTCTGTCTTTAGATGTTTCTAAAATAACGGCAAATGCAAGTTTTGAGTTTATCGAGGGCTATCAAATCCTTTTTGCTAAAGAAGTAGCAGAAGCTTTTGATAATAAAGTCACAATGGCTCTCAAAGAAAATGATACTTCAAAAGCATTTACGCTTAATGAAGAATATCAAAGTCTAAACGATAGAGTCAAACAATTTGTAGAGAGGTATGCCGAGTTGTCTGACTATGTCGCTCTATATAAAGCACAAGAGTTTGACAAAAAAATTGAGTCGTTACTTGGTGCAAAAAATTTAGATGAAGTACGCACCCTCCTAAGTGAATACCAAGCACTTGATGGTACAATAAAAGCATATGTAAAAAATCATATCTTGTTACAAGAACGCATTGCGTTGCTTGAATCGGAAATAAGAAGTGAAGAGACCAATGTGGAAAGACAACGACACCGAGATGCGGAAACTGAAAGGATAAGAAAAAGAAGAGAGCGAATAAAAGAACGAATTAAGAATGCCGTTATTTTTGTGCCCAGATACATTTTGACATTGTTTGCTTTTAGCGGCATTACGATGTTGTTTTCGTTGACTAATTTGGCCGACTTTTCACTCATAGGAGTTGGTACTATATTGGGACTAATATGGGGCGGAATGGTTTTAGTAGTTGCTGGGTGGTTATTTATAGGTTGGGCATGGGTGGGGTCGGGCTATTGGAAAGGAGAAGGTACGTCTCATCACCAATTTCCGGGACACATAGGGAAATCAGTTGCCGTCTTTGTTATTTGTCTTGCCATAGTGGCTACTCATTTTGGATTTGTAAATCCGGTTCTTAAACGTTATTCAGAGTTCGCAACAGCACAAAAAAGTTTGGAATATGCATTGGTTAACGATGGGGTAGCTTATGAGGTAACGGGGACAAACAAAACGGACATCGTAAGACTAAAAATCCCGAATACTTATAATAATTTACCTGTGGTTCAAATTGCGAATGGTGCTTTTGAGGATAAAGCACCGAAACTAAAAGAACTAATATTATCTAGCAACATGAAGAGTATCGGATATAGAGCTTTTGCCAACTGTTCGTCTCTGACGAATATTTATCTTAATGATGGGTTAGAAACAATTGGCGGGGAGGCTTTTCGCATAAAAAATGATATTTACAATAATTATAGTCATGCAATTTTTATTCCAAAAAGTGTTGAAAATATTGGGGCTGAGGCATTTTTTTATAGAAAATCTGCAACATTAAATTGCGAAGCAACTTATAAACCAAGTGAATGGGATGCGAATTGGCATAGGTATGATAGTTTTTTCCGTAGTTATTATATAAGAGTCAACTGGGGTGCGAGTAGGTAGCGAAAGAGAAATGAATTCTCTAGTACAATTACAAACTTGAATTTACAAAAAACATAGAAAACTGTAAATTAATTTAAAGGCAGCTAATTTTATGACGGGTTCATGTAACGGCTACATAGATTTTATAGGGTAATAAACCATAAAGGAAGCGATTGAAATGAAAACAACAAAATTTGAAAACAAAATAATCGAGCAGTCAAACGAGTACTGCAAGGCGATTTTTGAGGGCGGGGTAAGCACCTTGTCTTTTGACAAGGCAAAAACTCAATTCAACACAGAATATGATTTTGTTGAAAGATACAAGGAAGTATGCGCCAAAGAATTTGCAGACACGTTTGATGCAAGAATTGATGAAGCTGTTACACTAAATAACCGCTCGGTTTTGACTGCACTTGAAAAAGAGTATCAAGATTTAAGTGCTGCAATTAAAAAGCATATTAAAAGATATGGTGCGTTAACCGACCGACTTGCATATTTTAGCGCACAGGATTTTGACGAGAAGATTGCAAAAGCGATTAGTTCTAGTGCAAGCATAGCCCACTTGCAAGAGTTGACAGACCAATATAATAAGTTAGATAAATTAGTTAAGCAATATATAACTAAGTATGACGAATTAGATAAATTGCTGACCGTTAAGCTAAAAGATAAGGCTAATGAAGAAGAGCTCGAACGCAAAAGACGAGAGAATGAACAGAAAAAGGCACAGGGCTACGACAAGGCAGTGCGCGTAATGAAATCATTTGCGGAATTTTTTTTAAGAGCAATCCTACCTGTGCTTATCATTACTGCAATTAACATAGTGGTATCTGTTGGGGTGTTTGCAATAAATCTTTCTGGGTTTTTCACTGAAAGGAATGGGTTTGCACACTTTATTATAGCAGTGGTAATCATTGCAGGGATAGGGGCTCTATACATTTTTATTGTGCCAATGATTTTTTATAATATTGATGAGCCAACAACACAAGAATTAATTATAGGAATCATTATAGCCTTTTTGTTGACAATTTGTTTGTCGCCAGTTTTCTTTAGAATGCTTGATCCGACATTATTTGAACCCAAAGGTAGAAGCTGGATGTCCCCATGGGTTTCAATTGTATTGTTTGCAGTATTTGCTATTGTTGGGCTTATTGGCGTTATTGTTTATTCAGAACGAGAACTCAAAGATAATATTTTTGGCAAATCTGCCGCTGCATTATTGATTGTAAATGTTTTTACTGCTTTTAGTTGTACATTTGCAAACGGATTGGCTTTTGGCTTTAGTATTTTTGCTATCATAGGATTAGGTTTTGCACTTGCTGTGATAAATATCGCTCTAGATTGACACCCCCCCCGCAACGGCTTAAAAGAAATGCCTTGTACGTCTATCTTTGACAGACGCCGCATCGCTTCGAACTTTCGCGGGTACGACAAGCATAACGGCAACATTTTTCCGTATGTTCCGTCGCCCCTGCCAAAAGACTTTCTTAAAGCTTTAAGAAAGTCTTTTGTTTTAAGCGGAGTATTTACCCGACTTAAACAACGCACTGAAAATAACGGTAGAGATAGGGAAGCACAGTGCAAACAACGCGGGCAATAGCAACGCAGCAAAATGCTCTTGCGCAAAGCCCAGCGGCATTCCTAAATAAATATTAACGCAGTACGTAATGACTAAGCAATTTATAAAAATTATGGTGCGGTACAAAACCGAAACTTTTAAATTATAATTGACACGCTTTTTTTTCTCGGCAAGCTTTAAGTTAAGTATAGCCGCCGTTATCGGGAAAGCAACCGCCGTAACAAACGCAAACGAATATATATATAAGTCTAAGGTGGATACTCTAAGCCCAAGCCCGAAAGTAGAAAGTAAAAAGGTTAATAAAATCATGCCCGCCATAATACCGAACAACGCCCCGTATTGTACCAACATTAAACGGTACGGCAAGTAATACAGCTTGCCCGCGTGTTCTTTTGCCGCTGCCGTGCTGTGTTCGCGGATATAGATATTGTCGCCTATCTCTTTAAAAGAAGACGCTAAATCGTTAAATTTCGCGCTTGCAGGCCCGCCGATATCCGCATTGTCTAAAACGGGCTTTTCACTAAGCGCGTCCGCCAACGATTGGTTGGCAACCTCCATCTGCTTAGTGGTAGGAATAACCGCAGGCGGCGCATCGTTCGGCTCTGCGTCCGGAACAGAAACGGCGGCGGATTGGTTTTTAACCAACTTAGACAACACGTTTTTATAGTCGCGCTCTAAAACCCGCTGATTTTCGTCGTTGTCGTACACAACTTCGGAGTTATATTTGATAAATTGATTATCGTCCTCTTGCGGCGGCGGCGCGCTTGCGGGAGGGGATTGCGCTTCGCTTTCCTCCTCATCTTCCTCTGTGTAATCGTTAAAATAAGTAGCCGCAGTAAACTCCGGCGGCTTTTGCGCGGCGGCGGTGTAAGGCTCGCTTAGCTTTTCGGTATAGCTGTCGTCTGCTTCAACTTCCTGACGCTTAAAAAGCTCGTCCAAAATTTTAGCGGTATTTAAATACTCCTGCGGTTCTGCGGGCGGTGCTTCAACCGTAGCCGCCGCCTCTTGCTGCGCCGTAACTTCTTCTATTTCTTCTTCTACTTCTTCTTCTACGATATAAGGCTGAACTTTATTTTCATCTTCGTCTGCTTCTTCAAGCCCGTTATAGCTTTCCTCATCTAGTTTTTCTTCATTTTCTTCGCCGCCGCTTTGTGCGCTTGCCGCTTTAAATTCGGCTTCGGCTTTGGATAAATCGTATGTGCGTTCAGATATAAGCTTGTCTATAACGGTTCGGGAATACTCCCATTCGGTTTGGCTGGTAATAAAGCACTCGCGCCCCATATCGGTCAGCGTATAGTATTTGCGCCTGCCGCCGATGGATTTCGCGCCCCAGTATGAACGTATAAAGCCCTGAACCTCTAAACGCTTTAAGCAGCTGTAAAGGGTGGGCTGCTTTAATACATATTGCCCGCCGGACTTTTGTTCGATTTCCTTAATAATGTCATAACCGTAGCGGTCGCCCTCAAACAACGCTTTTAAGATAATCGTATTGATATTACCGCGAATTAAATCGCTGTTAATGGTGTTTTGCATGTATACCGTCCGAAAAATATGGTTTGTTTACTGTTCGATAAATAGCTTTTTTATTGTAACAAATATATTATACTATTTTTTTTTAGGTTTGTCTATCCTTTCAAACAATATACTTTTAAGAAACTTGTCGGATTTTAGGGACAAAATAGGTAATAGAATACTTGCATGAATATGAACGAACTAAATATAAACCTTGATTTATATTAAAAAGTATTGAAATCTGTTGACAAAATATGACATATATACTAAAATGTCAGCATAGGACGACAAGCTTTTCTCAGCTTGCCCGCACCGAAAGCTGATTACCCCTTAAATAGAAATAGTAAATAAAATAACGCAAGAATTAAAAAGGTAGACAAATGAAAAAAACTATACCCAAAACTTGTAGGTTTTTAGTACTTTTGCTGTGTGTGCCTTTTATGTTATTCGGTTTAGTTTCTTGCGCAAATTATATCCAAACAAACGGAGTTAATCGGCACGATAATTTTATATCTGCTTTGATAGAGTACGCGCCGCCGCAAGGCTATGCCGCGCCGCACATAGAGGGCTTTAACGCTATAACCGACTTGGCTTTTGATTATGCCGCACCTTTTAATAACGGCGGCTACACATTTGTTATCTACAACGGAATAAATTTATTGTTAGATACCTTCGGCAAGCTATATTACGCGCCCGAAAATTTGACGGATAAAACCTTAATTGCCGACAAATACATTTTTGGCGAAAAAGGAAGTTTGGGCGTAAAAAACCTATTCGGCAACGTAATCGCGCCGCCCGAATACGAAGCAATAGAAATAGACGGCGAAATTATTTTGGCACAGCGCAGTTTCGGGCAAACCGATATATTTTACAAGGGCGCGCGCGTCCATCAAAACATCGCGCCTCCTGTTTACACCCGCGCGGGAAAATATATTGTGCTTAACGGCTTTTTACATAGCGTCGAAACGCTTGCGCCTCTTACGTATAACGGGTATAATATAGTAAGCGAGGCCGTAAACGGAATGTACACTATTGCAGACAATGCGTTGTACGGCTACGTTTCCGAAAGCGGAATGATGATCGCGCCGCAATTTGCCGAGCTAGGAAATTTTAATAATAGCGGCTATGCTTACGTTGTGGATACTGCGGGGCAGTACGCTATTATCGATAAGCAAGGCACAAAGATTTACGCGCAGAATGGCAATCTGCGCCCCGTCAATTTCGACGGAAAAATCCTTACCTTTTTCGACGGCGCATCGTTCGGAATTGCCGACAGCAATTTTAATCCCCTTACACAAAGCCGCTTTCATTATCTGTACGCGTGGACGCTTTTCAACGGATACGCCATATACAACCCGCCGTACTCCGCGCATCGCTTTTACTCAACGCGCACAAACGGCTTTGTGTTAGGAGAATATGATTTCATTGCGCCGTTTACCAACCACTTCCTAGCAAAAGTTACGGATAATGCGTTTAGGCTGTACGATACAAATCTAAACGAGGTTATTTCGGTTTCGCCTTTCATCTCATTTAACGGACGCCAACTCTTAACAAGACAAAACCAAAAATTTCACTTTTACAAGCCGCTGTACGAATATGCGGTTTCTAACGGGGAGGTACAATAAAAATGGAAACTATGCTAACAAACTTTCTGCTTACGTATAACGGCGTAACGCAAAAATCGTTGTCGCGCTTAGGCTTGTCGCGTTTTTTAGCGCACGATACACCGTTTGCGGCACTTGCGCGTGCGGCAGACGGAAGTGCGGTTTTGCACATCAGGCTAGACCGCCAAACCATTTGCGAGCTTTCCGCACGCTATGCAGACTGTATTAAGCCCTCACATTTTTACGACCCCCGTTTTTGGATAGAAACTCCGCTGCATGACGGATTAACCGATTCGGTAATTAAACACGCGCTTGTGCGTGCATATATACGCGTAATAAACGCGCTTTCGCCGCTGTCGCGCACAGCGGAACTGCAAGCAGAACCCGTAAGCTACAAAAAATAAATTTTCCTGCATAATTGTGCCGTCCTTGCCGCATACTATCGGTACAAGGAGGTGAGGGCATTATGGTGTGGAAAAAGATTTTGAACCTAATCGCGTTTTCGATTTTGTTGCTAGGAGGACTTAACTGGCTGCTGGTCGGTATTTTCAACGTGAATTTAGTTTCGATGATTTTCATGGGCTATCGTTCGATAGGAAGTATCATCGCATATGTTCTAATCGGATTATCGGCAATTTGGCTGGTTATCAGCAGCATTGTTTCGCACGGCAGAATCAGCTTTGTGATGGAAGACAAAAAACGCATGAATTAGAAACTGTATACAGTTTCAGAAACTGTACAGATTGAAAATTGAATTTATGTAGTAAAACGGCGGTTCTATAAGAGCTGCCGTTTTAATGCTGTAAGGATTTTGAATAATTTATACTTTTGTTGCGGCATACTACAAAAATGAAACGTATAGAACATAATTATGGGTTATTTACAAATCCCGAAGAAAAAGAAATTTTAGTTTCGGAGGCACGCAATGAGCGAACAAACTGAACAAGTCGAACAGCGCAACAAGCGGTACAATAAATATGTAAACGCTGTAACGCCTAAGAGTTCTATTTTTAAGTCGCTAATTAAGAGTTTTTGGGTAGGCGGCGTAACCTGTTTATTCGCGCAGGGCATATTTGAATTGTACCAATGGGCTTTTCCTTCCTTAGATACCACTACAATCAGCGCGTATATGCTGTGCACTATCATAGTACTGGCAGTAATTCTAACAGGCGCAGGCGTATTTGATAAGCTGGGGCGGTACGCGGGCGCGGGCGCGTTTTTGCCTATAACGGGCTTTGCAAACGCTATGGCAAGTTCGGCAATGGAATTTAAAACGGAGGGGCTTATCTTAGGCAGCCAAACCAAGTTTTTCAGTGTAGTCGGCCCCGTTTTAGTAAACGGCGTAGTTTGGAGCGCACTTGCAGGGCTAATTCATTATGTAATCAGTTTATTTTAATTAAGTCCCTAAAACTACGCAATTTTTACGGAGAAATTTTATGACAAGCGTAACTATATTAAAAGGCGAAAACACAACCTTTTTGCCCAAAAACTTACAAAGCGTTTCAGAAGCGGAAACGGTGCAAAGCCCAGAAAAGCTTGCGCCCGCAAAGGCAAAGCAAACCGTGTTTTTCCGCAATCCTCCGCGCATTTGCGCAGGCGCGGCGGTAGTAACGCAGCGCGAGGCAGACGGCCCTGTAGGAGAATATTTTTCTTCGGTTGTCGATTCTAAAATGGGCGAAAAAAACTTTGAAACCGCCGAAATACGCATGCTTAAAGAGGCCGTTACCAGCGCGGCGGCAAAGGCGGGCTTATGGCCGCGCGAATTAGATTTATTGCTTGCGGGCGATTTATTAAATCAAATTACTTCGTCTAGCTATGTCGCGCGCGACTTAGGCATTCCGTATATGGGGCTTTACAGCGCATGCGCCACCATGACACAGGCGCTTGCCTTAGCTGCCGCGCTGTTAGACGCGGGCTGCTTTACCAACATCGCCTGCGCAACAGCAAGCCACTTTTCTACCGCCGAGCGTCAATACCGTTATCCGTTAGAATACGGGGCGCAGCGTCCGCCTTACGCGCAATGGACGGTTACAGGCGCAGGCTGTTCAATCGTTTCGTCTTCTGCCGAACACGGTCCGCGCATAACGGCGGCAACGTTTGGAAAAGCCGTAGACTTCGGCGTAAACGACATCTCCAACATGGGCGCGGCAATGGCGCCCGCTGCGATGGACACGCTGTATACTATGCTGCGCGAAACGGGCTTATCGCCCAGCGACTTCGATTTAATTTTAACGGGGGATTTAGGAAAGCTTGGGTCGGATATTTTGCGCGATTTAATGCGTGAGCAAGGCATCGAATTGGGGCAAAACTATTCCGACTGCGGCACGCTGATTTACGACAACACGCAAAAGGTATATCAAGGCGGCAGCGGCGCGGGTTGCAGCGCGTCTGTATTTAACTCTTATATCTTAGACAGATTTCTAAAAGACTGCTATTCGCGCATCGCGTTTTTAGCAACCGGCGCGCTTATGAATCCGCAAAGCACCTATCAAGGCGAAACTATTCCGTGTATCAGCCACGCCGTAATTATAGAAAAATAACCGTCTTAGGAGAAAAATTTTATGCCCGTAGCCGTACAAAAAATCTTAACCTATCTGCTTGTTTTTGCCTCAGGCGGCTTGCTGTGCATGTTAGCGCAGCTGCTTATTGTGCGCACCAAACTTACTCCCGCACGAATTTTAGTAATTTTTTTATGCGCGGGAATTTTACTAGAAGCCGTAGGTGTGTTTAAATATATGCTGCAATACGCAAAGGCGGGAGTATCCGTGCCGATTTTGGGTTTCGGCGCGGCTTTGGCAAAGGGCGCGATTGAGGGCGCAAAAACTTTGGGCTTTATGGGTGCATTTGCGGGCGGGTTAACCGCAACCGCTATGGGTATCGGTGTTGCCGTATGCGCCAGCTTTGTAGTAACGCTGATATTTTCTCCGCGCACTAAATGAGAAGGGGGCTGCCTCATGAGATTTATTTTTAGTTTAACGGTATCTTTTTTGCCCAAAATTGCCACCTAAAAACAAGTTTTTATAAAAATTAATCACGTAGCGTTGCTACGAGATGAATTTTTTGTCAATTTTGGACTAAAAAATCTATCCGTTAAACCTAAAAAACATCTCATTCGCCAGCCCCTAAGAACGCACACATATGATATTGAAACAGCTTCATAAAAAATCCGTAACAAATAATCCAAAACTAATAATTTATTGCTTACTTCGTTGACAAACTAACGCCGTATAGCTTATACTGTATTCATTATGACTATTCTTATTAAAAATGGTTCGGTTGTAACGGCGGACAAGGTTCAAAAAGCCGATGTGTTCTTAAAAGACGGAAAAATCGCGTGTATTTGTACAAGCTGTACCGAAAAGGCCGAAAAGGAAATTGATGCAAAGGGAAAGCATGTTTTTGCGGGCTTTGTCGATATGCACTGCCATCTGCGCGAGCCGGGCTTTGAATACAAAGAAACCGTAAAAAGCGGTGCGCGCGCAGCGGCTGCGGGCGGCTTTACCTCTATATGCTGCATGCCCAACACCCAACCCGTCTTAGACAACGCGCCGCTTATTTCTTTTGTTAAACAGCGTGGCATTGAGGCGGGCTTTGCTAAGGTGTATCCCGTAGGCGCAATCACCAAAGGTCAAGCAGGCGCAGAATTAGCCGAAATGGCGTCTATGGCAAAGGCGGGCGCGGTTGCATTCTCCGACGACGGAAAGCCTGTCGAAAACGGCGGGCTTATGAAGCTTGCGCTAGATTACGCCGATACGTTCGGGTTATTGTTAATCTCACACGCAGAGGATAAATCGATAGCGGGCGACGGCGTAGTAAACGAGGGCTACCATGCGTCGGTTGCAGGCTTAAAGGGCATTTCCCGCGTAGCCGAAGAGGCTATGATTGCCCGCGATATTCTGTTGGCAGAGGCGGCAAAAGCCCGTGTACATATTGCGCATGTCAGCACTAAGGGCGGTGTCGAGCTTATTCGGCAAGCCAAAAAACGCGGCGTTCGTGTTACGTGCGAAACGTGTCCGCATTACTTTTGCGCCACCGATAAAGAAATTCTTTCCTATAACACTAATGCAAAAATCAATCCGCCCCTGCGCGAGCCTTTAGATGTAGACGCTATCATTCAAGGCATAAAGGACGGCACAATAGACGCAATCGCCACCGACCACGCACCGCACGGCGCGGACGAAAAAAACCGCGAGTTTGACCTTGCGCCGTTTGGTACAAGCGGCTTTGAAACCGCGTTTTCGCTTAGCTACACCTACCTTGCAGCGGCAGGGCATATCGATTTACCTAAGCTTTCAAAGCTGTTAAGCGGCAACCCTTGCGCTATATTAGGGCTTAACGGCGGTATTCTTAAAGAGGGCGCACCTGCCGATATCGTTATAGCGGACTTAAATAAATCGATAACCGTAGACGCGCAAAAATTTGTGTCTAAGGGCAAAAACTGCCTTTTCGACGGCGCAAAACTAAAAGGCGCAGTAGAAACCGTAATCATAGACGGCAAACTTATTAAAAAATTCCCCTCTTGAGGGGTGGCAACGAAGTTGACGGGGTGGAAAGATAGTAAAAATTCCTTTGGAGAAATAAAATGACAGATACATTAATCGAAAAAATAATTCAAACCAAAAATCCTGTGTGCGTAGGCCTAGACACAGCCTTTGAATACCTGCCCGATGCAATGCGCAAAAACTGCACAACCCTTTCAGACGCGGCGCAGGCTATAACCGAATTTAACCTGCGCCTCATAGAACGGCTTAAAGACGTTATTCCGTCTGTTAAGGTTCAGGCGGCGTACTACGAAATGTACGGCGTACCCGGTATGCAGGCGTTTAGCGATACGCTGCAAGCTGCCCGCAAAGCGGGGCTTATAGTAATCGCGGACGCAAAACGCAACGACATCGGTGCAACGGCTTCGTGTTATTCGGCGGCGTTTTTAGGCGAAACCGATGTAAACGGCTTAAAGCTTAACGCCTTTTCAAGCGATTTTCTTACCGTCAACGCGTACTTAGGCGCGGACGGCATAGAGCCTTTTTTAAAGCATTGCCGCCAAAACAACAAGGGCATTTTTGTATTAGTTAAAACCTCAAACCCCTCATCGGGACAGCTGCAAAACCGCAAATTCGAAAACGGCGAAACGCTGTTTGAAACGGTTGCAGATTTAGTAGAGGAGTGGGGCGCGGATACGGTAGGCAAGTACGGCTATTCCCGCGTCGGCGCGGTAGTTGGCGCAACGCACCCTAACGAGGCAAGCATTTTGCGCAAAAGGCTAAAACATACGCTGTTTTTAATTCCGGGCTACGGCGCACAAGGCGGCAGCGCAGACGGCTTATCCGTTTGCTTTGACGGGCGCGGCTTAGGCGGTATTGTAAACAATTCACGCGGAATTTTGTGCGCGTATAAATCAGACGCCTATAAGGGCTTAAATTATATAGATGCGGCGTATGCGGCGGTAGAGGACATGCAAAAGGATATCACAAGCGCATTGCACCGCGCGGGGAAAAGCTTATGAAAGACATTGTATTTACCGTAACGCACCTAAAATTTTTAAATAAAGACGTATTCGAGTTAAAGCTTACCGCGCCCGAACCGCTGCCCGAATGCCGCGCGGGGCAGTTTATCAACCTAAAAGTCGCGGATGCCTCTTTGTGCTTGCGCCGTCCGTTTTGCTTGTATAAATTTGATAAAACCTCCGTTACGTTAATTATTGAGATTGTCGGAAAGGGTACGCGCCTATTAGCCCAACTTAAAAAGGGCGATACGGTTACGGGCGTAATGCCGCTAGGCAACGGATTTATTGTAGAAAAGCAGCATCAAAACATCGCGCTTATCAGCGGCGGTATCGGCTGCGCACCGCTGTTAGCCGTACCCTTAACCCATCCCAACAAAAACGTATGCGCATATTTAGGCTTTTCCGACAAAAGCAAAACGGTGCTGGTAGACGAATTTAAAAAAGCCTGCCGCGTAAAGGTAAGCACCGACGACGGCAGCTACGGCTTTAACGGCTACGCAACGGACGCGTTTTTAGACGATTTTAACAGCGGCGTTTTTAAGCCCGATGTGCTGTTAACTTGCGGCTGCGAGCCTCTTTTAAAGGCGGTTCAACAAATTTCACGGCAGCTAAAAATCCCCGCGTACATGACGGGCGAAACGCGCATGGGCTGCGGAGTAGGCGCGTGCTTAGTTTGCGCGTGCGCCGTACACGAGGGCGGCAAAACCGTACAAAAACGCGCCTGCGCAGACGGCCCCGTGTTTTTAATAGAGGATGTGGTATTATGAAACTAAGCGTCAACATCGCAGGCGTAGAATTTAAAAACCCGATTATCGCCGCTAGCGGCACATTCGGCTTCGGGCGCGAATACAACCGCTTTTACGACGTCTCCGTTTTAGGCGGCATTTGCACCAAAGGCTTAACGCTTTTGCCGCGCGAGGGCAACGCAGGCACACGCATTGCCGAAACGCCTAGCGGTATGTTAAACGCGGTAGGCCTGCAAAATCCCGGCGCAGACCGTTTTATCCGCGAGGAAATGCCGTTTTTAGAAACCTTAAATACGGTAGTTATCGCTAACGTGGCGGGCAACACCGAAGACGATTGCGTCGCCTTAACGCGAAAAATTTGCCAAACTAACGTAGACATGATAGAGCTAAACATTTCCTGCCCTAACGTAAAAGAGGGCGGTGTTGCGTTCGGCGTTTGTCCTACAAGCGTAGAAAATATTACGCGCAAGGTTAAAAGAGCTTGCACCAAGCCGCTAATCGTTAAGCTTTCGCCCAACGTATCGCGCATAGCCGATAACGCCCGCGCTGCCCAAAACGGAGGCGCAGACGCGATTTCGCTGATTAACACCCTTACGGGCATGGCGATAGATTACCGCACGCGCCGCCCCGTATTAAGCTTTACAACGGGCGGTTTATCAGGCCCCGCCATAAAGCCCGTAGCCTTGCGCATGACCTACGAGGCATATAAATCGGTTAGCGTACCCATAATAGGAATGGGCGGAATTATGTCCGCAGAGGACGTTTTAGAGTTTATGATTGCGGGCGCGCGCGCCGTTCAAGTAGGTTCGGCAAATATTTTTGACCCGTTTGCGTCATTTAACCTTGTTAAAACGTTGACAACGCTGCTTAAAGCGTGTAAAATAGAGGATATCAGCGAGCTTACGGGTTCGCTTAAAGTAAACTAATATGACAAACCAAGAAATGCTAGACATATTTAATACCTCAGGCGGTGTACTAAAAGGACATTTCCTTTTAACAAGCGGGCGGCACGCAGATACGTATATGCAGTGCGCCAAGCTTTTTGTAAACGCACAGCACAGCGAAAAGCTGTGCGCCGCGCTTGCGCAAAAGCTAAAACCCTATGCGGCGGATTTAGTCGTTTCACCCGCAGTAGGCGGTATTATCATGGGCTATGAGGTTTCGCGATGGCTAAAAATCCCTAACCTGTTTGCCGAGCGGGAAGAAGGCAAATTTGCGTTTCGGCGCGGGTTTTCCTTTCCTAAAAACAGTTCCGCAATCGTCGTAGAAGACGTAGTTACCACAGGCGGTTCGGTTAAAGAGGTTATGCAGCTTATCAATCAATCGGGCGGTAAAGTAGCAGCGGTTGCGTCTATTGTAGACCGCAGCGGCGGCAAAACCGATTTCGGCGTACCGTTTGTATCGCTGCTTTCGGTAGACATCGCCAGTTACGAGGCAGAAAATTGCCCGCTATGCCGCGAGGGTAAAATCCCGCTGTATAAACCTGGCAGCCGTGCCGCAACCTAACTAAGACTATCCTACAAGCGGAAAAAAAAGCTGCTTAAACAGATAGAAACCAAAATTTTTTTTCGGAGGTAAATTTTTTATGGCAAGAAGAAGAACCGTTAGGACTTCAAGAGGAAGCACAGGTTGGCTGCAACTATTTTCGTTTATCGCGATAATGCTGCTAGCATTAGCACTCATGCTTTCGTGGTTGTTAATGGCGTTAGGTGTCGGCACCCATGTGGCAGGTCTAGGTTGGGGCGCAGGCTTTGCGGGTTGGCTAAGCAGAATAGCTATCGCTATGGCGCTAACCGTACCGATGTTTTTATCGTACTACGAGGCACGCCGTCAAGGAACCGTTTGGTTTGTGCTTTGGGTAATCGCGATAATTTTGGTTGTGGTGTTTTATGTACTAGGCTGGTTCGGCCGCTGGTGGTAACTAAAAAAGAATTCATCGTGTGATGCGGCTCTACGCTTAGCAAAACCGCTTCGGTCATGTACAGTAAGTACATTCCCGTCAGCGGTTTGCTAACTGTTGCCCGCCTGACACGCGACTTCTTTTTTAGTAAAATATAAGGAGTGGAGTTTTTATGGCGTCCAAAACTAAGAAAAAAAAGAATTTTTTTGCCGAGTATTTTTCTAACTTCGGCGTAAGGCAAATTTGCGACTTACTCATGCTTGTAGGTGCAATTGTGATGTTTGTAGGGCTTTTTACCCTAGACGTGGTTACGGCAACAGGCATAGGTATGCTGATGGTAGCCAGTCTTTTAGCAATGTACCGCGCCTTGCGCGTCATGCTAAAAAAAGATATCAACAAGCGTTCTCCCGAATACAAAAACGCATGGATAAACCTAATAATCATGAGCGTAATTTTAGCGCTTACCGTATTAGGAATGGTCGCCGTATTTGTATGGTAAATTTACTTTTTTGGAACGCCCCAAAAAAGGTAACAAAAAAGGGCGGTTAGGGGGACACTTTCGGTTGTGTCCCCCTTAACAATCCCCCCGCAACTCATTACTTTTTGAAAAAGTAATCAAAACACAATTAAAGCTGTAAGATTATAGATGTAAATTGTTAAAAATAAATATCCGCAAAAAAATTCCCCTCTTGCAGGCGCGACGCGGCGGCGATAGCCGCAAAAACACACCGTGTTTTTAGCCAAAGCGGGGAGTGAGGAACGAACGACCCATTGACGCGTCAGCGGACGGGGTGGAAAGAAAAGCCTATACCCAAAATCAGACGGGGTGGAAAGAAAAGCCTATCCCCCCAATCAGATAGAGCGGAAAGAAAAGCCTATCCCCCCACAAGGAAAGCAAAAAAATTCGAAAGCGAAAAAAAGGTGATGTATGAAAAAAAAGTTAATGTTCCTTGTACTTTGCTTGTTTTGCAGTGTCGTGTTTTTATCGGCATGTAACAGCGCAATCCCCAAACTTTTAAGAAATCCTGACGCAGACCCCGAAAAACAAGCAGAGATTATGCGGGAGCACGGTTGGAATGTTCGGGTTGAGGATGGCGATACCTTCAATGAAAAGCTGCCAAACCATGAAATCGAAAATCTAGTTTGGTGTGTTTTTGGCATGAAGTTTACGCCGAATGATTTTGACCCAAACTCCACCCAAAAAATTGTGCAAGAACAGGCGAATATATATTATTTTGACACCGTAGAAAGTGCTGAAAATTATGAAAAAATTATGCAGGAAGGACTTAATAAAGATAGGCAGGAATTGATAGATTACTATAAACAATTTGGCGTGCGAGTATCGGTAAAAATCATGCGAAACGAAAAAACATGTATATCGTATGCAAGATTTTCGGGCAGGGCAATAGATCTGTCCCGATCATAGTCCTAGCAAATCCTTGTCTAAGGCGTAACATAAACCGTTTTTTGTTCTTTATACACCACCTTTCCAGGGGGTGCGCCTTTTTGCTTAAATACAAATTTTATAAAGGTATAATCTACCGCTATGTTTTCGCCCGCGCTTGCCTTACTGTACAGCGCGGTTATGGCGGCGGCACGGCGGAGTATCTTTTCGGGCGGCATACTTTTTTTAGGGTTTACAATTACCGTGTGCGCGCCCGCGCCGTCCTTAACGTGTAGCCACACATCACAGGGTTGAGAGCCCTTAACCAACGCGTCATTTTGCGTATTGTTTTTTCCCGTTAAAATTACATAGCCCTCAAACTCTGTCCGCTTTACGCCCGCCGCACGGCTTTGCACAGCAGCCTGCTTTTTATTAGCGGAAGTTTTTTCCGCCTTTAACGCGCCGTTCTTAATCAGTTCCTCTGCTATTTCCGCTAAATCGTCTAGCGTTTCACAAGCCTTTACCGACACTAAAACGCTTTCAAAATATTCGGCGTCCTGCTTAGCTTGTTCGATTTGCGGAACAGTATAGGCAAGCGTCTTTTTCTTTTTTTGGTAACGCTTATAATATCTTTGCGCAACGGCGGCGGGGGAGAGCTTTAAGCAAAGTTCAATCGTAATCGGCACACAGGGCGATTCGTAATAGTTTTCGGCCTCCAAAAACAAATCACCTTGTTTGGCGCGGTACAAATTAGCGGTTAAAATTTCTCCCTTAATCCGTTCGGTCTCAAAATCGTCCGCCGCGCTTTTTTGCTGCATAAGTAAGCCCAACCTTTTTTCGGCGCGGGAATGTGCCGTTTTAGCCGCCGACACCAGCTTGCGCGATTGTGCGTCAAACGCCGCGCGCGCCGCATTTTCGGTGTAAAAAGCGTCCATTGCCGCATTTAACGACGGCATACTAATAAATTCGCCGCCGCGCGAACCAAACGGCCGCACAAAAAAATCGGCAATGCGCCCTTCCATTTTTTCGATGCACGGGCTAAACGCGCTTTCGGAATACAGCCGCGCAATTTCTGCCGCCGCCGCTTTACCTATATCCGCGCTGCCCGCCGCGCCGTGCGCCGCCTCCGCAATACTAACAGGGGATAAGCCCGAAAGATTTTTCAGCAAAAAGTCCGCCAAATCGCCGCCGCCGAATTGTGTAAACCGTTCGGCTAAAAGCCCGTTTTGTGTTTCGGCGCAAAGCTTTTCGGCAGAACGTGGCGCGGTCTCATACAAAAGACCCGGCAAAACGGGACGCTTAGACGATAAATCGGGCGGAATATGTTTCATGCTTTCGGTAATGCGCCCTACATCGTTAGTCAACAGTATGTTAGAGTGCCTGCCCATAATTTCGGCAATCAGCGTAAAAAAGCGCGCCTCTCCAAATTCGTTTTTCGCCTCAATACCTATTTTGATAATCCTTTCGCCTTTTTCGGTTTCTATGCTTTTAATCCTTCCGCCGCCGATATGCTTTTTTAAATGCGTTAAAAATGCAGGCGCGGCGGACAAGCCCTGCGGTATAGCGGCGGTTATATAACAGCGCGGCTTTTCGGCGTTTGCCGATAGCAGCAAGTTATGCGTAGCACCGTTATTAAACACCCGCAAGCAAATTGTATCAAAAGACACAGACGTAATTTTATCAATCCGTCCGCCGCTTAGCGCGTTATGCTGTTCACGCGCGGCAAATTTAATGTGTAAGGCGTCGTTAGGCATCGTATAATAGTATCTTAGCAGAATTTACAAATGCGGTCAAACAATTTGACATACGCTTTTGTGTATGGTATACTAATCAAGTATGCCGAAAAAACAATACAGCATCGGCAAAAACTTCGGAGGTAAAAATGCAATACAAGGTTACGCGGGAAAAAGGCGCGGCAAATTTCGAGTTTACGGTCACCAGCGCGGAATGGGAAGAAGAGGTAAATGCGACCTATAAGAAAAACGCAAAAAAATTCAACATACAAGGCTTTCGCAAGGGTCAAGCCCCGCGCAAGGTGATAGAGCGTTTTTACGGAGCGGACGTATTTTTTGAGGACGCTTTTGATGAATGCGCGCGCAAACGTTACGTTGCCGCCCTAAACGAAAATGAGGATATTTTTCCCGTAGACAGCCCTAAATTAGATATTAAAAGCTTCGCGGACGAAAAAAATGCGTTAGTTTTTACCATGTCTGTAACGCTGCGTCCGGAGGTTACGCTAGGCGCGTATACGGGTATGAAAATCCCGCAAGTGGAGTATACTGTAAAGGATTCCGACATCGAAGCCGAGCTTAAATCCGCGCAAGAACGCGCCGCGCGTTTAGTGGCAGTAGCCGACCGTCCCGTTCAAAACGGCGATACGGTAAAGCTAGATTACGCGGGCAGCGTAGACGGCGTTCCGTTCGAGGGCGGTACGGCGCAAATGCAAACGTTAGAAATAGGTTCTAAACGGTTTATTCCCGGCTTTGAAGAGCAAATGATAGGCATGCAGTTAGGGGAAGAAAAGGATTTATCCGTTACGTTCCCCGATGATTACCATTCCGAAAACCTAAAAGGAAAAAAAGCGGTGTTCAAGGTAAAACTGCACGAAATATCCGTGCGCGAGCTGCCCGCATTAGACGACGAATTTGCCCGCGACCGCACCAAATTCGATTCGCTTAAAGAATATAAAGACGATATCAAAAATCGATTAGAAACCGAAAACGCGCGCCGCGCCGAAAACGAAACCCGCGCGGGCATTATAGACGCGGTTGCCGCAAACGCAACGGTGGATATACCCGAATGTATGATAGCCGGCGAGCTTGACGTTATGCTAGAAGAAATGGAGGCGCGGCTGCAATACATGTATCGCGGCATGAAGTTAGAGGATTATTTTAAATACACCGACAGTTCGGTTGACGAATATAAAAAGCAGCATAGGGCAGAGGCAGAAAAGGGCGTAAAAACACGGCTTGTACTGCAAGAAATTATGAAAAAAGAAAAAATCGAGGCAACCGATGCGGATATAAAGGCCGAACACGCTAAGCAAGGCGTAGAAAATCCTTCGTCCGAACAGGCGTCGCAAATCAGAAACTCCGTAATTATTAACAAGCTGTTTGACTTTCTTACTAAAAACAATACCATGCAAAAAAAATCCGAAACAAAAACGGCAAAATCATCGGATGAAAAATCCGAAAAGCCCGCAAAACCTGCGGCCGCAAAAACGGCAAAACCTGCGGCTGAAAAATCCGAAAAGCCCGCCGCAAAAACGGCAACAACAAAACCCGCTGCGGCAGCCGAAACAAAAACGGCAAAGCCCGCCGCTAAAAAAACAGCAAAAAAACCCGAATAAATTCTTTTTATAAATAAAGGAGAGCAACAAACAATGATACGCAACGGCAATTTAATTCCTATGGTTATCGAGCAAACCAACCGCGGCGAGCGCAGCTACGATATTTATTCGCGGCTGTTAGAGGATAGAATTATCTTTCTTACGGGCGAGGTAAACGATATTTCGGCAGATTTAGTTATCGCGCAGCTGCTGCATTTAGAGGGCAAAGACCCCGATAAGGATATCAGCCTATACATCAACAGCCCCGGCGGTTCTGTTTCGGCGGGAATGGGCGTGTACGACACCATGAACTACATCAAATGCGATGTATCCACAATTTGCGTAGGCATGGCGGCATCTATGGGCGCGTTTTTGTTAGCGGCGGGAGCAAAAGGCAAACGCTATTCACTGCCCAACAGCGAAATTATGATACATCAGCCCTCCGGCGGCAGTCGCGGTCAAGCAAGCGACATAGCTATTCAAGCCGAGCATATACTAAAAATTAAAAAACGCATGAATTCGATATTAGCAAAAAACTGTAATCAGCCCATATCCAAAATCGAAAAAGACGTAGACCGTGATTTTTACATGAATGCAGAAGAAGCGTTAGAGTACGGCATAATAGACAAAATTTTCTCTAAACGTTCCTAAGAACCTGTATCATTCTAAAAAAACCATAACAATTATTCAAGGAGATTTCTTTTGAACAAAAACCTAGAACCCAGATGTTCGTTTTGCGGTAAATTACAGCACGAAACCAGTCATTTAATCGCTGGACCAGAGGGCGTATATATTTGCGCCGCTTGCGTCGGCATTTGCAACGATGTAGTAGAAAAAGAAGCACCCGAATGCGACGAAACGGTCAGTCTGCCTACGCCAGAAGAAATTAAGCGTAGGCTAGACGACTATATTGTAGGGCAAGACAACGCCAAGCGCGTATTGTCGGTTGCCGTTTATAACCATTATAAACGAATCAACTTTAACACCGCCGCCGCCCGCCGTCAAAAGGTTAAAAACAGCCCCGAAGAAATAGAGCTTAAAAAAAGCAATATTTTAATGCTAGGCCCCACGGGCAGCGGTAAAACGCTGTTAGCGCAAACGCTGTCTAAAATTTTAAACGTGCCGTTCGCGGTTGCCGACGCCACCACGCTTACAGAGGCAGGCTACGTCGGCGAGGACGTAGAAAATATTTTATTAAAGCTTATTCAAAACGCCGACTACGATATTAAACGGGCGCAGCGCGGCATCATCTACGTAGACGAGATTGATAAAATTTCGCGCAAAAGCGAAAACGTAAGCATTACGCGCGACGTATCCGGCGAGGGCGTACAGCAAGCGCTTTTAAAAATTGTCGAAAGCACCGTTGCCTCCGTGCCGCCGCAAGGCGGGCGTAAGCACCCGCAGCAAGAGTGCCTTTCTATCGACACCACCAACATACTGTTTATTTTCGGCGGCGCGTTTGTCGGCTTAGAAAAAATTATCCGCAAGCGCACCTCCAACGCACAGTTAGGCTTTGGCGGTATAGTGCATTCGTCAGACGACGATAAAAGCAAAATTTTAGCGGGCATTCAGCCGCAGGATTTAATAACCTACGGGCTAATTCCCGAATTTGTAGGCAGAATTCCCGTTACGGTATCGCTGCACGAATTAGATAAAGCCGCTTTGGTGCAAATTCTAACTAAGCCGCGCGACGCACTCACTAAGCAATACGCAAAGCTGTTAGAGCTAGACGGCGTTCAGCTATCTTTCGACGATGCGGCGATAGAGGCGGTAGCGGCGCGCGCTATCGAGCTTAACACAGGCGCGCGCGGATTACGTTCTATCTTAGAAGAATGTATGCTAGACATCATGTACGCCGTTCCGTCCGATAAAACGATTCAAAAGGTAGTAGTAACGGCAGAATGTATCGCCGAAAAAAAGCAGCCCCTAATAGTTAAAGCCGACAAACCCCGCGAAAAAAAGGAAAAGCCGCCGCAAGAAAAAATCGCTTAAATCAAAAAGCAAAGCTAAAATGTAGAGGAAAAACGTATGGAAGAGCAATATAACCCCGCCGCACAAAGTATTCGTATCCAAGCCGAGCGCGCCTATAAAATGATTGCCCTGCGCGGAGTTGTTGTATTTCCGGGCCAAAATGTTCAGTTTGAATTAGCGCGCGATAAATCGCTGCTTGCGCTTAACAAAGCTATGCAGGAAGGCCAAGATATTTTTTTAGCGGCGCAAAAGCATGCCAACACGCAAAACCCGTCGCCCAAAGACATCTACCGTATCGGCACACTGGCAAAAATCAAGCAGGTGATTCGCATGCCCAACGACAGCGTGCGCGTTTTTGTTACGGGCTTAGAGCGCATGGAAATAGCCAATTATGTTGCGCTGGTACCGTTTTTCGAGGTTACACTGCAATCACTGCCCGTTAAAGAATCCGAGCCCGTGCTGGTAGAAGCCGTCATGCGCCAAATCTCAGAAGTATTAGATAAATACACAAAGCTGTGCGACAAGCTGCCGCCCGATGCAAAAAATATGTTCAAGGTTTCCGATACGGCGGGCTTTATCGCCGCAATCAGCACATACGCGATAAAAAAAGACGACGAAAAACAAAAACTGCTTTCATTGCCCGACGAATTTTCACAGCTTGAAGAAATTTTCACGTTTTTATCGCGTGAATGCGAAATTCTTTCCGTAGAGAAAAAAATCACGCAAAAGGTACGCAAAAATATAGACAAAAATCAACGCGATTACTATTTAAGAGAGCAAATTAAGGTAATCAACGAAGAACTGGGTGATTCCGAAAATGAGATTGCCGAATACCGCGAACGCGCCGAAAAGAAAAAGCTGCCCAAGTACGCAAAGGAAAAGGTAAACAAAGAAATTTCTAAAATGGTGCGCATGGCGCCCACTTCGCCCGAAAGCGCGGTAAGCCGTACCTATATCGAATGGATATTAGATTTACCGTGGAACGAAACCTCTAAACAAGTAACCGACTTAAAGCGCGCGCAAAAGATTTTAGACGAAGACCATTACGGCATCGAAAAAGTAAAACAGCGCATCGTAGAATATTTGGCAGTAAACCGCCTTACTAAAGAATTAAAAGGCCCTATTTTATGCTTTGTCGGCCCGCCCGGCGTAGGCAAAACGTCCATCGTTTCGTCCATTGCACGCGCCTCCGGCCGCGAATTAGTATCCATGAGCTTAGGCGGCGTCCGCGACGAGGCCGAAATAAGAGGGCATAGGCGCACCTACGTAGGCAGCTTGCCCGGCCGTATTATCACAGGCATGAAAAACGCAGGCGTAACCGACCCCGTATTTTTACTGGACGAAATCGACAAAATGTCCAGCGATTTTCGCGGCGACCCTTCAAGTGCACTGCTAGAAGTATTAGACCCCAACCAAAACAAAGCCTTTAAAGACCACTATTTAGAAATAGATTACGATTTAAGCAAGGTTTTATTTGTTACCACCGCCAACACCTTAGATTCCATCGCCGCGCCGCTGCTAGACCGCATGGAAGTTATAGAGCTTTCGGGCTACACCTACGAGGAAAAACTGCAAATCGCCAAAAAGTACTTATTGCCCAAGCAAGCCAAAGCAAACGGCTTAGGCGAGGGCATTGCCGTTATCCCCGACACCGTTATGAAAAAAATTATCGCCAACTACACACGCGAGTCGGGCGTGCGCAACTTAGAGCGCGAAATTTCTGCCGTTTGCCGCAAAATCGCGGTTAAGGTAGTAAACGGCGAGGCGGCGGCAGACGCACCCTTCACCGTATCAGAAACGCACCTTTCCGAATTCTTAGGGGTAGAAAAATTCCTTTCCGACCGCGCCGCCGAAAAAGACGAAGCGGGCGTAGCAACAGGTTTGGCATGGACCAGCGTAGGCGGCGTAACGCTGTCGATTGAGGTTGCGCTGATTTCGGGCGGCAAGGGCGAAATTATTTTAACGGGTTCATTAGGCGAGGTTATGAAAGAATCGTGCCGCGCCGCGCTTTCGCTAGTCAAAAGCCGCGCCGCGCAATTTGACGTTCCGCCCGAAAAATTTGCTACCCACGACATCCATATTCATTTCCCCGAAGGCGCAACGCCCAAAGACGGCCCCAGCGCGGGCATCGCCGTAGCTACGGCAATTTTAAGCGCGTTCAGCGGCCGAAAAGTGCGCAAATCCGTTGCTATGACAGGCGAGGTTACCTTACGCGGCAGAGTATTACCGATAGGCGGCTTAAAAGAAAAATCGCTTGCGGCGTTCCGCACAGGCATTAAAAAGCTGATAATTCCGCTAGAAAATAAAAAAGACGTCTCCGATATTCCTGCCGAAGTACTAGACACTTTAAACGTTGTGTACGCAGAAAATATAGACACCGTTTTTAAAACCGCTATTATATAGCAGATAGGCAAATCATCATTTACGCATGCAAGACGCACAAACATTCAAAATAAAATCCGCAAGCTTTATTACCAGTATAGCCGACATGACGGCGTATCAAGCGGCCGCCGCTAATTTGCCCGCGCCCGAAATTTGCGTTACGGGACGTTCCAACGTAGGAAAGTCCTCTTTTATCAATCTACTGGCAAACCAAAAAAAGCTTGCTAAAACGTCGCAAACGCCCGGCCGCACGCGGCTGCTTAACCTTTTCGATTTCAACGCAGGGCTTTTCACCTTAGTAGATTTGCCCGGCTATGGTTACGCGGCCGCGTCCAAATCCGAAATCGAGCGTTTTTCTAAGCTAACCGAAAGCTATTTCGACACCACGCAAAAGCTTGCCCACGCATTCGCTTTGGTAGATATCCGCCACGCGCCTACACAGCAAGATAAGCAAATGGTGCAATACCTATACACCAAAGGCATTTCCTTTACCGTAATTGCCACCAAAGCAGATAAAATCAGCAAAAGTCAGCTGCCT
This sequence comes from Bacillota bacterium, assembly GCA_009777485.1. Taxonomy (GTDB): domain Bacteria; phylum Bacillota; class Clostridia; order Christensenellales; family Pumilibacteraceae; genus WRAP01. Next base: position 82,259 of record WRLT01000005.1, on the reverse strand, counting down.
AAACATCTGCAAACATTAGCAAGCGGCCTAAGCTTAGGCAAAGATAACATTTTGGCGGTTTCCGCGCAAACCGCATTCGGCAAAGACGCTGTCCTAGCGCGCCTGCAACAAATTCTGCACAACTAAATTCAAGGTTCATTAATTAGGTTATTATACATATACATATAGGGTACTTTACAGGGAGGGTATCCTTTATGGCCGAAGAAAATACAATCAAAGCGGGAAGAATCAGCGGCGACCCCACACGCGGGCTGTGCGAGAGGGTAGTTATCGAGGTACAGCGCGTGTACGACGGCTGTATCACGCGCATACCGTCTAAAACATTTGTACTGCGCCTTGACGACATCGAACCGCCGGGGCTAAAACCGCCCTTTACATATGTCAGTGCCGAATCTAGCGGCGCGGCAGAATTTCGCGATGTTTCCGTAACCCCGCTTAGCGAGGGGCGTTCGCGCATCGAGGGCGATGTAATTATCCCCATAACCGTGCATTTTACAGATTCCTACGGACGCAGAGGAACAGGCATCTCCACCGTTACCGTTCACCGCGACGTAGTACTGCACACGCCCGCGCGTTCACTGGTGCCGTTCCGCGTAACCACGCAAGCCACACTAGCCAGCGACATCGGTTCTTTTATCTCCGAAGACACGGTTAATATCGTATGCTGTATCGTACTAATCACCAAAATAATCGTTCCCACCGACATCGTTATCCCATGCTACGGACGCGGCGTCTACCCGGACTGCGGCCAAACCGAAGAGGACGTCTGCACCCGTCTATTAAACACCCCCGTTTTCCCCCCATTAGATTAAATAAAAATCCCCCTCATTGTAAACACAATGAGGGGGATTTTTTTTTGCGATGTGTGTTTTTGCGGCAGTTTTTGCGGCAATTACAAAAAAATAGCCTTTAAAAAATTCCCCTCTTTGCAGGCGCGACGCGGCAGTGGTTATTAAGTAAATATCCATAAAAAAATTCCCCTCTTGAGGGGTGCCCGAAGGGCGGGGTGGAAAGAAAGGCATATATTTAAAATCAGACAGGGCAGAAAGAACCCCTATTTTTATTCCAAATACGTGGGGGGGCTTGACAAACCCAAAAAAGTGTGATATACTTATCACATAGGAGGATGTGCAGTGCAATCGTAATTCACATTGCAAACGAAGCAATTAGCAATAATTATACAGGTATAAGTATTACTTATACAAACTACAAGGCTAGTAAAAAATAAGTATTAGAAAAAGTATTGAATAGTATTGAAAAGTATTGCAAATTCGTTGACTAATCGCTTGACAACCATAGTTTATCGCTTGACTTAATCACATAAATTTTGTAAAATGTATAGTATGTATGTAAAACACGTAGAAATTTTTGCCGCGCGGGCAGCAGTCATTGCAGTCAAAACCTGTTTATGTGCCAGTTTAACACGAAATTTTTCAAAGCGGCGAATTCTGCCGTTTTTTTAATTTCAAATAAAAAAAACAGACAGCCTTTATAAAATTATAGTTGTCAAGTTTTGGTTTTATTAAGAATATATTGGTAATACATATCAACTAAAATCAACTAACAAAAGGGAGCCCCTCAATGACACAAACATCAAAAACTAAAATATTTGCGTGTATAGCGGCGTTTTTGCTAGCTATACTATTAAGCGCAGCCTTTTCCAAAACAGCAATACCAACCGTACATGGAAATTATAGCTTTACTATTCATGATAATATTTGGAACGAATTTAGAAAATTCGACAATGCAGGACGATCTGTGTACACAGATGATTATTGCGGTAATTGGGTTGATGAAATTTATGTAGACGGTCAAGAGCAAGCTGAAAAAGTTTACTATTATGGAATCGTAGAAAGTGCGTATGAGCAACGTGTTAAGGCGCTAGAAGCTAAATATAACTACCCGCAGGTAGTTTTTGTAGCGCGAAAATATTCAATTAATCATTTAATGGAGATTTCAGCAACCATTTGGAAATGGGTTTACAAAGATTATAACAGAGCATCCGAAGAGCTTATGCTTGAATGGTTAGTAAACGGTGTTGAAAATTTAGATACTTCAAAATATCCGGAATATTTTGGGGAAACCAATGAATCTAATTCGCCAATAGCAAAGTATGGGCTGGCTGGCACTTCGATTAACGAAAGAAATAATAATCTTACGATCTATATAGATATAGAAGATGAAGAAAAAGAAGAAAAAGCCGCCCGTTTGTATTCAGAAATCATTAACGAACTTGCAATACCCGAAGATGCTTTCGATATACAATTTAGAGAGCGGTTTGTGCTATTTACAGGCGGTGTACGTACCGCGTTGTTTGAGCGTAATTTGTTTGAGTTATATATAATTATTCCCGTTTGCATTTTAGGGGCAGCCGCGATAGCTGTACTAACCGTAGTGTTAATAAAAAAACATAGCAAGAAAAAGAAATACCTCAGCAATAACGAAGCCCCTACAAAACTAACTGTTTCACCACAATAACAATTATTTTGCACATAAAACCGCCGCAAGAAACAACAACGGCAGGTTTTTTTGACATAAAAAATTCAAAGGACGGTTTTCAATGACACAAACATTAAAAACAAAATTTATAGCGTGTATAGCGGCAACTTTAATGCTTGCTTTACTTTTAAGCGCAACCCTTTCCATTCGCCCCGCCTCCGCAAAAGAAATCTGTACCGATAGTTCTTGTTTAAACATAGATTGCATGTTAGAAAGAAGCAATCAAGAAGCATGCGACCATTCAGAAAACAATTGCTGGGAAAACTGCCGATTCCAAATTCTCACACAAATATTAGACGAATTTAGTACGAAAGATATGTGGCATGTTAGAGACTACGATAACGATTACTCTGGCTATTGGTATGAATTAAACCCAAATTATGTACAAGGAAGCGAAGAGCAGGGCAATTATTTTATTTCTGATACGCTTTACATTGGCATAGTGGAGGACGCATTTCAGCGTCGCATGCAACAATTAGAAGGCAAGTACCCCCAACAAGTGGTTTTTGTACCGCAACGCTATTCGTACAATTTTTTAAGGGAGATTACTTATAGAATAAGGACAGAATTAATTATAACCGAGGAGAATTCTTCGAGAGTATTGGAAAATATATATAATTTAACTGGCTTGGGGGTTAATGCCCAAACTAATCAAGTTCGCATTTCATTATACGATAAGGCCGAAGACAGAGAAGAAAATAAAGCACTTTTAATTATTAAACTGCAAGAAATGGGCTACGAAGAATCAATGTTTCTTTTTGAATATAGTGGTTATTTTTATTTTTTAAACGAAAACCGCAAACTAACCCCGTTACAATGGGCTTTCATTACAATAGGTGCTGTTGCAGTTATTACAGCCATAGGAATCAGCGTAAGCTTTGCAAAAAAACATCGTAAGAAAAAGAAAGAACTTAACATTAATGAAGAAACCCCTACTAAACAAACTTTATCACTACAATAATATATTAACGCCGCTAACACAGCGGCGTTTTTTTTGTACGGCAAGCAAGTATCGAATTTACACGAATTACCGCATTTTGCACACAGCAAAATGCTTTACTTTTTGTACGCCTTATAATATAATAAACATAAAGAACTTGCTTTCCAACAATCTTTATGAAAACATGTAATATTAAATATATTGTATCTATTTTACAAGCTATACTTTCAGCAGTAGTTTTTCTTTTTCCTTTCTTGTTATTTTTATTTGTAGGATATCCCGCGCTTTCGTTAGGGTTAATTTTTCCATTTTGTTTACTATATATATTGATTAATATAGTTTTATTTTTTTCAAATTCGACCCATAGAGTAAGAATTGTAAAGCTAATTATAAGTTTTATATTATTATCGCTTATATTATTTTTATGCGCAGGGATAATGGGGTTCATAGATACAATAAACAGCGGGCAGGGTTCTGGCAGCGCAATAATTGTTGTTCCGCTACAAAACAGAATCTTTATTTTTTCCATAAGCTTGACAGTTGCTGTTTTTGCAGGCTTGATATTTTCTGCAAGCTTGTTATTAATGCTAATTCAAAACAAATTACTAAAAAATCAAAATAACGAAAAGAGAGAAAAACAAAATTGAAAACAAAATTGGAAAACAAATTTAACAAAAGATTTATTGCAATTATAGTTATGAGTATTTTAATGGTATTTTCTGTTGTGCTGTTAATTAATATTAAGCCAACAACGACTTATTCTTGGTGGATTGGAAGTGCGGCCCCGAATACATGGTTTAATAGTCATGATAGAGATACTAATGCAACCCATCAGGAGTTAGCAAGATCAGCATATGCGTTTGTCTATCCTATGTTTTCTGATTTCTATCCAATGCCAAATAGCAACGGGGGGACAATAATAACAAGGTATGCAGATTATCCTGATAATGAAGAATCATTTAAAAGTACTGGAATCAGCCATTTATATTATTATTCAAACCCTTGGAGTGGTCGAAATGCAAAAACATCGTTTATATTTCATTATGAAAATGCAGTAAATTTTTATAACGCTGGGAATCAAAATGAAGCTTTTGCTTCGTTAGGTAAAGCGATCCATTATCTTTGCGATTTAGCAACGCCTGTGCATACTGGCGATCCGCAATCTGCAAATAGTAGCAATTATGTAGACGCACACAATTCTAAAAACCATATGTATTTTGAAGCTGTTGCCCATGGAAATGTTTCTAAAACTTCAACTTTGATTTTTTATGGAATTACAGGTTCTGTTTATTTATATGAACATACTTTGGATAGCATCGTAAACATAGTGGCACGAACTTCTTCATTTGACTATCGGGAAAATTACGAATCAAATTATGGAGAAACTGCCACCATTGTTTTGCGTGCTTTACGAAACGCTGCAACGGCGACTGCAAATATATTATATAAATTTGCTATGGATGTAACCCATGGTTTTACGTTTACAACGACAGGAAATACAGTCGAAATAACAGGCACTTATTTCAGTGATTGGGGGCCACTTACAATTCCGAAGCAAATAGGTGGCAAAAACGTTTCAAGCATAAAAGACGAGGCATTTTTTAACTATATTGGTCTTACTAGTATCACTATACCTGATAGTGTAGTAAATATAGGGCATTCTGCGTTTTCGGGATGTGTAAATCTTTCAAATGTAAAATTACCCAATAGTTTGCAAAACATAAAAAACTCAACTTTTAAAGAAACAGGGTTAAAAAGTATTATAATACCAAGTAGTGTAGTTACAATAGGCGAACAAGCTTTTGCCAATACTCCTAATCTTGTAAGCGTAACTTTTGATAGAAATCTATCTACCAATTACCACGCTACAGCTTTTAATAATTCTAATCCTGAAATGCTTGTACCGTATAACCAAGTAGGCGCGTATTTAAGTCGCTATCCAGATAAACGAGTTACAGACCGTTCCTTTGAATACGCAGGATTAGGCAATATAATTATAGGCTTTTCCTCTTACGGGCGCGAGGCTTTGCAGTCCGCAAGTATTGTGTATTTTCCAGGTTTTTCAAACGGTAGGGCAGTAACCGAAATCGCGGCGGGCGCATTTGCAAACGAAAGCGGTAGCTTCATCTTTATGTTGCCCGAATCTATTACAAAAATTGGAAACAACGCCTTTAAAAACATGAGTGGCTTAACAGGTATAGCCATGCCAGGCGTTACGCAAGTGGGAAACAGCGCGTTTGAAGAATGTACCGCGCTTACAAATGTAGGCATGAGAGATGTTATAACCATAGGCGACTATGCCTTTAAAAACGTGCCTATTGCCGTAGCTGGTCCTAACGGAAACCCGGTATTTCATTTAACTTACCTAACTTCGGTAGGCGTAGAGGCATTTTACGGCAGTACTATAGGGGCTACGGCTATGGCTGTAAGCTTTCCTAACCTGCAAACCATTGGCGACAGAGCCTTTATGAATTGTAAAGAATTGCGTACCATATTCGGCACTGCCAACATAAAAACCATAGGCGATAGCGCGTTTGCGGGCACAAACATAACCAGTATCAACCTAGAAAATGTTACACACATCGGCGCATATGCGTTTGCGAGTTGTACTCAGTTAACATCGGTAAATTTATTTAGCCTTGAAACGCTTGGCGAAGGTGCTTTTGCAAGTTGCTACTATTTAGCAAGCGTCAATTTCGGAGACAACAATACGCTAACAGAAATCCCTGACAATGCTTTTGAAAACTGCATAGAATTAACCGAATTTACCTTTCCGTACAGCGTTACAAAAATAGGGTACGGCGCATTTACAGGCTGTACTAAGTTAACATCTGTTACCATACATAGCTTTATAACCCAAATCGTAGGAGACCCGTTTGCTTTGAGTAATAATGTTTCTATCATTTGGTATTACAACCCTAATTTAATCGGCATAGTCGCTAGCCGTGTGCAAACGGTAATTATCCCAGACGGCACAACCGCTATTGCAGACAACGCCTTTGAATGGTTTGCAAACCTAACTCAACTAGAACTGCCCAACAGCATAGTAAGCGTAGGAAACAACGCCTTTCACCCCAACACACAAGTAAACTGGCAAGGCAATTATTCGTTTAGAGGTTCGCAGTTTTTAGGGCTTTTAGACAATCCAACCGAGTTTGCTATTCCGCAAGAAATCGCGGGCAGAACAATAACCTCAATAGGCGCAAATGCGTTTTTAGACCAAACTCAATTAACGCAAATCACTATCCCCGACAGCGTTACGCACATAGCAGGCGGCGCGTTTAGAGGCACCTATGCTTTAAGCGAATTTTTGATAGACCCCGCCAACACAGCCTTCACTGTGCAAGACGGCATATTATACAACTTTACCACGCTAATCCACGCCCCGTATAGCGTTAGCGGACACGTTGTAGTGCCTCAATTTATTACAGAAATTGCAGATTATGCGTTTGAAAACCGCAGCTTACTAAATCAAATTACACTTCCCGCAAGCATTCAGCGCATCGGCGTCAGCGCGTTTGAAAACACGTCCTCCTTAACACAAATAAATTTCCAAAGCAGTAGTCAGTTGCAAGAAATTGCGGCCCTGTCGTTTGCAAACAGCGGCATAAACAGCATACAATTACCGCAAAGCTTACTGTTTATCGGCGACGGCGCGTTTTTAAACTGCGTCGGATTAATGGACGCAACCGTACCCAACAATCTAATCCGCATAGGCTTAGGCGCGTTTCAAGGCTGCGAAAACCTACAATCCATGACCCTGCCGTTTGTGGGCGAACACGCATACGCAACCGAAACCGCACACTTTGCATGGCTATTCGGCTTTGAAAACGGTTGGCAAATGTTGTACAGCGGCTTTGCGCCCGCGATACATCTTACGCTTACAGGCGGTACAACTATTGCGGATATTGCGTTTGTCGCCAGCAGTATTCAAAGTATCGTAATACCTGATACGGTTACCCATATCGGACATTCTGCTTTTATGCACAGCCAGTTACAAAGCGTTGTTATACCCGACAGCGTTACACACATCGCTACGGCAGCATTTTCGTACTGCGATAACTTAACGTATGTAGAAATCGGCAACGGGGTAACACAATTGGGCTATGCCGCATTTTTTGGCAGCGCAGTGGAAGAGTTTGTAATCGGTAACGGCCTAGAATTTATCGGCGACGTTGCATTTTTAGGAACAAAAGCCAGCGTTTTAGATTTTAGGCATACTAATTTAACGCATATTTCGTATGGTGCATTTGACGGCAATATTTATCTACAAGAAGTTTATCTGCCCGCAACCGTAGAGGTTATAGAGTTTAGCGCATTTTTTAACTGCCCGCAGCTTACCATTTACGCAGACATTGCCCAAGCAGACAAGCCTAACGGTTGGATAGAAGAGGACGAACAGCATTGGAATCCCGACAACCGTCCCGTAGTGTGGGCTGATAGCGGCACTGACCCCACAGACCCCGACCCCGACGACGACCCCGACAACTTCGGCATGATAGGCAGCAGCATTACAGGCTACTTCGGCACATCTAGCGCAATCGCTATCCCCGAAGAGGTTGACGGAATAGCGGTAACCGCAATCGCACCTAACGCATTTGCCGACAATACAAGCCTAACCAGCGTTTCCATTCCGCACAGCGTAACCTCGATTGGCTTAGGCGCGTTCAGCGGCACGGAAAGTTTAGAAACCCTAAGTATTCCGTTTAGCGGACAAAACCGCAACGGCGGAAACAACACGCACTTCGGCTACATATTCGGCGCGCAAAACATGAACGGGCAAGCTAGCTTTATTCCGCAATCGCTAAAAACGGTGCGCATAGACGGCTTAAACGGCACGCAAATCGCCAACAACGCCTTTAACGGCATGGGCGGCGTAGAAACCGTAATCATCGCAGACGGCGTAACCGCAATCGGCAGCGATGCGTTCCGCAACAATTCCGCGCTTACCTTTGTAGAAATTGCCTCTACCGTTTCCAACATCGCCAATGCGTTCGGCAACAGCCCCAACGCGGCGGTCAAGTGGCATTTTAACGCAAGCGCAGCGGTAAACAATTTCCGCATGAACCTAACGGAAGTTGTCATTCCCGACACCGTTACGGCACTCCCGAACAACGCCTTCCGCGACAGCGTGAACCTAGTTAGCGTAACAATCCCTAACAGCGTAACGTCTATCGGCAACAGCGCGTTCCAAGGCTGTGTAAGCCTAACCGAAATCGCACTGCCCGCAAGTATTACCGAAATAGGGGCGCACGCGTTTAACGGCTGCACAAGCTTAACAAGCATCATAATCCCGCACGGCGTTACCACCATCCGCGACAACACCTTTAACGGTTGCAGCGCACTAACAAGCATTGTCATTCCCGCAAGCGTAACGCAAATCCAAAGCGATGCGTTCCGCAATTGCAACGCCTTAACTACCGTCTACTACGGCGGAGAAAGCGCGGCGCAGTTTAACGCCATAAACACAGGCAATAATACACAGGTTGTAAACGCAAACCGCTACTATTATTCCGAAACCGAACCCGCAACGCAAGGGAATTACTGGCACTTTGACCACGGCGTTCCCACCGCGTGGTAAAATACTAACATATCCGCCGCGTCCTGCTTGACAAATTCGGCTTAATACGCTATACTTTTCGCATGAACATCTACGCAATTTCGGATTGGCATTTATCCATTCACAACCCAAAACCTATGGATATTTTTGGCGGTGCGTGGGAAAATTACGCCGAAGCCCTTACCGAAAATCTTAACAATACGCTTACCGATAACGATATCTTACTTATCGCGGGCGACATCAGCTGGGCTATGCAATTAGAAAACGCACAGCCAGATTTAGATTTTATTGCTTCGTTTAAGGGCAGCAAGGTTATTTTGCGCGGCAACCATGATTATTGGTGGAAATCCGTTTCGGCAGTTAGAAGCGCGGTCGGAAAGGGAACTTATGTAATTCAAAACGATTGTGTAAAAATAGGCAGCTTTATTATAGCGGGCAGCCGCGGATGGACAGAACCGGACGGCACGGCAGAAAGCGAAAAAATTTACACGCGCGAAGTTTTGCGCATAAAAATGTCGTTAGACGCCGCGCAAAAAATTCGGCAAGAAGGCGATAAGCTGATAGTTATGACGCATTATCCGCCTTTTTCCAACCCACAAAAAAGCACCCCCGTAACAGAGGCGATTACTGCGGCCAACGTTGATGCCGTTGTATACGGACACATTCACGGCCGCAACTACAAAAAAAGAATCACGCACTGCATAAACGGAATTCCTTACTATTTAACGTCGTGTGATATACTAGAAAACATACCTTTAAAAATCTTTTAAAACGGCTAAAAATTGCTTTGATAGGCTTTGCGCTTTCTATGTTTTATTTTTGCAACGCTGCTACAACCTCTATTTCCACCTGTGCGCCTAAGGGCAGCTTGCTTACTTCAACGCACGAACGGGCAGGGGGGTATGCGCAAAAATATTCTGCGTACACTTGGTTCATTTCGGTAAATTTACTTATATCCGTTAAAAAAACAGTTGCCTTAACTACATGTTCTGCACGCAGTCCTGCGTCTTTTAACAGCGCGTCAATGTTTAACAAAACTTGACGCGTTTGTTCTTTTACGCCGCCCGCAATTAGTTTTCCTATCACGGGGTTAATAGGGATTTGCCCCGACAAAAACAAAAAACCGTTTACGGCAACGCCTTGCGAATACGGCCCAACCGCTTTCGGCGCGGCATCGGATTGAATGATTTTTTTCATAGCGTTTTTTTTCTCCTTTATCCTTTAGCTAACACAAAGCCTGCTTTTTGTAGGTTTTTAATTACTTGCTTGCCGTGTTCATGTCCTGCAGCCTCAAACGCGATATGCAAAATAGTTTCGTTTAGGCGCAGCTCCGCGCTGGAACGGTCGTACTGAACCGAAATTATATTTGCGTTGTTGCGCCCCATAACGCCCGCAAAGCCCTCTAATGCGCCTGGCTTATCGGGCAGCACCACGCTTAATTTCATTTGGCGGCCGCGGCTGATTAAGCCTTTTTCGATAATCTTATGCACAAACCCTACATCGATATTACCGCCCGAAAGTATGCAAGCGGCCTTTTTACCCGCTAAATCCAGCTTTTTACTAACGGCAAGCGCAAGGGAAGCCGCGCCTGCGGGCTCAACCGCCATTTTTCCGCGCTCTAACAATAGGATAATCGTTTCGGCAATCTCATCGTCCGAAACCGTAAATATACCGTCTGCGTATTTTAGGATATACGCAAGCGTAAGCGCGCCCGGCTTTTTTACGGCAATTCCGTCCGCAATCGTAAAAATATCCTTATGCGCAATAAGCTTTTTTGCATTAAACGATTGCTTAATCGCATCGGCCTTTTCCGCCTGCACACCGTACACCTTAACCGAAGGCTTAATTTGTTTGGCAGCAAACGCTACACCCGCTAACAATCCGCCGCCACCGGCAGGAACGATAATCGTATCTAAATCGGGCTTTGCGTTAAGCATTTCAACCGCAAGCGTCGCCTGACCCGCAATAATGTCCTCATCATCAAAAGGATGAATAAATTTCGCCTTTTTTTCTTGCGCGATTTGCATTGCGTGCGCGCAAGCATCATCATAATATTCACCGAATAATTCCGTCTGCGCGCCGTAGCCTGCCGTTGCCGAAATTTTAGCAATCGGCGTACCGCGCGGCATAACAATAACCGAAGGAATGCCGTGCGCCGCCGCCGCATAGGCTACGCCCTGCGCATGGTTTCCCGCGCTTGCCGCAACCACCGCCGAAAGCTTTTGAGTTTTACAAAGCTTAGCGATTTTGTTGTACGCGCCGCGCACCTTAAACGAACCGGTCTTTTGCATGTTTTCGCATTTAAGATACATTTTGCATCCCGAAAGGGCAGAAAACGTAGCCGAAGAAAAAAAACCTGTTTCATGTACGGCATCCGCCATTCTTTCCCGCGCCGCGTACACATCTTTTAGGGTCAAATTGATTTCCATACCGATATTGTAACTGATTTTGCTTAAATAATCAAGCGTTCAAGGTAAAACACGAAAAAAAACACAAAAAAAATTTTAAAAAAAGGGTCAAAAATGGTTAAAAATTGTTGCCAAAGGTTATTATATGTGTTATAATTGCAATATATTCACGATTTGGGTTAAATTTTTGAACAAATCTTGCAAAGGAGGTCTAAGAAACGTGGCACTGTATAGCTTTCTTTACCGTCATCAATTAGATGAAAAATCACGTATCCGCATACCTCCTAAGGTAAAGGAGCTGCTAGGCGACAATCCCTTTATAATGCGCGGGCCTAACGGCTGTTTAGTTTTGTACAAAAAAGAAGAAGCCGAAACCATGCTTACAGATTTATTTTCCGGCATCAGCCTTTCGTCGGGCGATAAAACCAAAGCCCAGCGCATAATTTCTTCCTCCGGTTTTTTTGCCGAAGAGGATAAGCAAGGGCGCATAACCATCCCGTCAAATTTAATCAAGCAAGCAGGCCTTACCAAAAACATCGTAACGGTGGGCGCGGGCAACCGTGTAGAGATTTGGGACGAGGCGGCATGGAATGTTTACAGCGATGTATCCAACGAAGAATACGACAAGCTTTTTGACATCTTAGAGCAATGCAGACGGGAGCCGTAAAGACCGTGTTCGGAGGGCCTCCTCCTCCCAAAACCGAACTTTGGTCTTTACGGGCATCCCATAACTTATTATCATGAAAAAAGAAAACCCCTCCAACACCTACCATATTCCCGTAATGCCGAACGAAACCGTCGGCGCGCTGAATGTGCAAAAGGACAAACTGTATTTTGACGGCACGGCAGGCGGGGGCGGGCACAGCGAACAGATATTACAGCTAGGAGGACGGCTTATCGCCACAGACCGCGACGCAGAGGCCGTGCGGCACACCCAAAACCGATTTAGTAAAAACCCCGAGTTTGCAGGACGTTACACCGTAATTCACGACAACTTCAAAAACGCAGACGCAATACTAAATCAGCTTAAAATTGCATACATAGACGGCGCACTGTTAGACTTAGGCGTTTCCTCCCGACAGTTAGACGCGTGCGCGCGCGGTTTTAGTTACATGGCAGATGCGCCGCTGGACATGCGCATGAACCAACAAAGCGGCAAAACCGCCAAAGACATTGTAAACGGATACAGCGAGGAAGAGCTTGCGCGGGTGCTGTACCGATACGGCGAAGAAAAGCTTTCCAGACGCATCGCAAGAGCCATTGTTACCCAAAGAAACTCCGCGCCGATAGAATCAACCGCCCGTTTGGCACAGCTTGTAGCCGCGTGCTACCCGCCGTTTCATAAAGGCGGAAATCCTGCAAAACGCACCTTCCAAGCCCTGCGCATCGAGGTCAACGACGAGCTAAGCGGACTAGATACCGCGCTAAACGTTCTGTTTAACCGTTTAAGCCCGCAAAGCCGCCTGGCAGTGATAAGTTTTCACTCCTTAGAAGACCGTGTAGTAAAGCAGAAATTCAAGCAGTTAGCAGCCGATTGCATATGCGACAAAAGCCTTCCCGTATGCGTGTGCGCAAACAAAGCCAAAGGCAGGCTAATCGGCAGCAAGGGCATAAGGCCCTCCCCAAACGAACTATCGCAAAACCCGCGCAGCAAAAGCGCGACGCTGCGGGTGATAGAAAAAATATAGTATCCAACAAAAAACATAAAGACAAAGGACGGAACATATCATATGAGTAGGATTATTTACGGCAGAAGTCAAGTAAGTACCGAAAAAGAACGCTACGGGCATTACATTACCATTCCCGACAGCGACGCCGAACGAATGAAGCACGGTACGGACGAAATGCGTCCCGCAAGCCCCGACCGCGGGGTTTTCGACCGCGCTTTTAATTCGCCCAGCGATGTGTACGCGCCGCGCGGCCAGTACATAGGCGAAAGCGCGAGAACGGCTAAAAAACGCCCGCACGAGGACGTTATGCCTACCATAAAAGAAAAGCCTGCCAAGCGTGAAACGGCTCGTGTTAATGCACCCGCAGCAACCGCGAAGCTTTTTAACAAGTGGACGGTAATTGCGTACTTAGCCGCAGTGGTAGTGTTAGCCGCCGTTGTAATCGGTACAAGCATTGCTATTTCTAACGCAACCGCGCGCTTAGACGCCCTAGAAGCCGAGCAAGCCTTGCGCATGCAAACCCTCAGCAGGCAAGCCTCCGAAATTTCCGCGCTGTCCGACCCCGCCTATATTAGGGGACTTGCCGTAGAGCTAGATATGGAAATAGCTGACGGTGCAACCGAAATACCGCGTATCGGTTTTTCTGCCCCCGCTGCTATCGAGCCGCAAACCAATCCGTTCGACCGTTTTTCCCGTTGGCTTAGCGGTTCGTCTGGTTAGCTTTCGGGAAGGCTGCGCGCCTCCCGTAAGAGAAGTGTAGATTTAAGTCGCCGCACTGCGCGCTTACAAAATCAAACACTTCTTAGGAGGTATATATAAGTTGAGCCGCCCTAATTTAGTATCGACACGAAAGAGATTATTGTTTATTATCATAGCAATAATCTTTTTATTTACCGCCTTAACGGGGCGGCTTGCGTATATTCAGCTGTACCAAGGGCGCGATTTGCAAACCAGAGCGGCACAGCAATGGTACCGCGATTTGCCGTTAGGCGCGCCGCGCGGCATAATTTACGACGCGGCAGGAAATATTTGGGTAGACAATAAAGACGTATTTACCGTATATGTACGCCCGCGCGCCGTAACGGATAAACCGCAAACCGCAAAAATCCTTTCGGATATTTTAGTCTTAGACGAAAAAAGGGTATTAGAATCTATCAGCCGCATTATAAGCGAGGTAACACTGGCGCGAAAAGTGCCCGAAGAAACGGCAGAAAAACTGCGCGTACTTAATTTAAACGGCGTATACCTAACACCCGACACCCAACGCAATTATCCGCAGGGCGCGTCTTTTAGTAAAGTACTAGGCTTTACCAACATCGATAACGTAGGGCAAAACGGCATAGAGGGCTATTACGATAAGTTTTTAAAAGGCATAGACGGCTTTGCGTTTACCAACACCGATTTAACGGGGCGCGAAACAGACAAAACGGTTACGCGCTTTGTTCCCGCCATTCCGGGCTTTAACCTTACACTTTCTGCGGATAAAAATATCCAAGCCTTTGCCGATTTTGCCGTACTGTCCGCCATGCAGGAATGGGGTGCGCAAGGTGCGTCTATGATTGTTATGGACGTTACCGACGGCGGCATTAAAGCAATGTCCGCCTTGCCGTCATTCGATTTAAACGCGCCGCCGCGCCACGATATAGACCTTTTAAACGCACTTTCAAAAAACAGCATGATAGTAGACGTATTCGAACCCGGTTCTACGTTTAAAATTTTTACTACCGCCGCCGCTATCGAACACGGCTTAGTATCCGGGCGCGATACCTTTTACTGTCGCGGTTCGCACCTGGTAGACGGGCAACGCATCCGCTGTTGGCGCAGTATCGGGCACGGTTCACAAACGCTGGAAGAGGGTGTTAAAAACAGCTGTAACGTAGTATTTATGAATTTGGCGTCCCGATTAGGCACAGATAAATTATACGATAAACTGTTAGATTTCGGGTTTAATCAAAAAACCAACGTAGACTTTTACGGGGAAAGTCGCGGCATTTTATTAGACCGCAAAATTGTAAAAAACATCGACCTTGCACGAATCGGATTCGGGCAAGCCGTTGCCGTTACGCCGTTGCAGCTGATTACCGCACTGGGCGCGGCAGTAAACGGCGGCACGCTGTACGAGCCGTACTTTGTCAAAACCATAGAAGATTTTCAAGGCAGACGCATTTTTGACCGCCGCCCCAAAGCCGTGCGGCAAGCCATAAGCCCCGCCACAAGCGCGCAAATCAAACAGCTTTTAGAAAACGTCGTGGCAGACGGCAGCGGAAGAAAAGCGCAAGTAGCAGGCTACCGAATCGGCGGCAAAACAGGTACGGCGCAAAAATACGGCACAGACGGACGCATCGCACAAGGAAAGTACGTATCGTCTTTTATCGGCTTTGCGCCCGTAGAAAACCCGAAATACGCCATTTTAATGCTAGTTGACGAGCCCGCACCAGGCGCGTATTACGGCAGCTTAGTCGCCGCGCCGCACGTCGGCGATGTTTTCGGCCGCATATTTAATTATACGGGCTTATTGCCCTCACAGCCTGCCGAACCCGTGCCTACGGTTACCATGCCCATGCTGATAGGCAAAACCCCGCAAGAAGCAGCGGCTATTCTTACGCAAATGAAACTAGCGTTTGAAATTGCAGGAGAAGAGGGAATTGTCGAAAGCACCCTTCCTATTCCCGATACCGTAATTCCGCAAAACGACGTAGTACTCTTACGGTTAAGCGGCTAGCATAAACGGCGCGAATTTTTTAGCTGTCGAAAAGCGTCTACTTTTGCGAAACCGCACAAAAGCTGCAAGCCTTGTTTTACACTGATATAAAGCCACAAGGAGAACAGCCAACACTATGAAACTATCAAGGCTTTTGCCCGAATGTCCCGCAGAATATAAGGATATCGAAATTACCGATTTAGTATTTGACAGCCGCGCAGTAAAAAAGGGCAGCTTATACTTTTGTATCGAGGGTACGCAAACCGACGGACACGAATTTGCTGCTTTCGCTGCCCAAAACGGCGCGGCGGCACTCGTGTGCAGTCGACACACCCAAACCAACTTACCGCACCTAATCGTGCCCGATGTGCGCGCCGCACTTGCGCGGGCAGCCGCACGCTTTTACGGCGAGCCCGCAAAAAAATTAAAGCTTATCGCCGTTACGGGTACTAACGGAAAAACCACCACCACCTACATCATAAAAAGCATTTTAGAAGCGGCCAAAAAAAAAGTCGGCGTAATCGGAACCACCGCTATCTATATAGGCGCAGAACGCCGCGAGGCCTTGCTTACCACACCCGACCCGACGGATTTTCATGCAATCTTAGCGGATATGGTAGGGGCGGGCGTAGAGTATGTAGTTATGGAGGCATCTGCGCACGCGCTTGCGCTTAGCAAATTAGAGGGCGTAGTTTTTGATGCGGCGGCTTTCACTAATTTTTCACGCGACCACCTAGATTTCTTTAACAACATGGAAAACTATTTCAACGCAAAAAAACGCCTGTTTACTAAAAAGCACACTAAATTCTGCGTATTTAACGCCGACGACGAAAAAGGACGCGAGTTAGCCGCGCTATGCAAGCTGCCCTTTGTTACCTACGGCTGTTACAATCCCGCCGATATTTTTGCAATCCGCCTTTCCATGAGTCCCGACGGCTTAGCATACATTTTAAATTTAAAAGACGATATAGCGGATATAAAATTCAGTCTGCCGGGAAAATTTAATATGTACAACACGCTGTGCGCCGCCGCCGTTACAGGCAGCTTAGGCATTCCGCTAAAACACATCGTAGCAGGTATTAAGGCGGTAAAAAAGGTAGACGGACGGTTTAATATCATCAACACCTCAAAGTGCAGTATAATCGTAGATTTCGCGCACACCGATGACGGGCTTTCTAACATTCTTAGCGCAATCCGCGAATTTGCGCCGCGCCGCGTTATTACGGTATTCGGCTGCGGCGGCGATCGCGACCCCTCTAAACGTCCCGTTATGGGCAAAATCGTATCCGAAAAGTCGGATTACTGCTTTATCACCAGCGACAACCCCCGAAACGAACAGCCCGAAGCCATTATCTCCGAAATCGCAAACGGCGTATGTCCCAGCCGCCGCACGCTGTGCCGCCTGGTAAGCGACCGCAAAACCGCTATCAAACAAGCCGTAGAGTTTGCCGAATCGGGCGATGTGGTTTTAGTAGCAGGCAAAGGGGCAGAGCAGTACATCGAAACTGCAGGCGGTCAAAAAATCCCCTACAACGACGAGCAATATATATTAAGCCTGATAGAAGAAAAAACTATAACCTAAACTTTACTAACTTTAAAAATTATGTGGCGTACCTTACTTGCATTTTTTACCGCGCTTACCGTTAGCGTTGTCGTTATGCCTGTTGTAATCTTTTTTGCTAAAAAGCTAAAGATGCGGCAAACCGTTTTGCATTACGTAGACAACCACGCGTCCAAAAGCGGAACGCCCACGATGGGCGGAATCGGCATCATCGTTGCAATCGCGGCGGGTGCGCTTTCGTGCATGACGCGCGATGCTACGCTAATGATTGTCGCACTGCTGATAAGCGTCGGCTACGGCGTAGTAGGCTTTTTAGACGATTTTATTAAAATTTATTTTAAGCAAAATAAAGGCTTGTCCGCATGGCAAAAAATATTGTTTCAAACGGCAATTGCGCTAGTGGTTTCATTATTTGCCTACTATAACGAAACCGTAGCAGGCAGCATTTTTATTCCGTTTACCTTACAGCGCGTATCGCTAGGGTGGATGGCCGTTCCGCTGTTTATCCTAATCTTTTTAGCCTTTACAAACGCCGTCAACCTTACCGACGGCTTAGACGGACTAGCCAGTTCCGTTACACTAGTGTATATGCTGTTTAACGCGGGGCTAATTTTTGCTGCCACCCTAATTTTCGGGGAAGGACAAGCCTTGCGCGGCGAATTTACCAACCTACTGATATTCTGCGCCGCCGTTATCGGCGCAATAGTAGGCTTTATGTGCTTTAACGGCTTTCCCGCCAAAATTTTTATGGGCGATACAGGCGCGTTAGCTTTAGGCGGCGCAGTAGGCAGTGTCGCGGTAGTTTCGGGCATGAGCCTATATTCACCCATCATCGGCATTATGTACGTGCTAACGTGCGCCTCCGTTATTATCCAAGTACTATACTTTAAAGCCACCAAAGGCAAACGAATCTTTTTAATGGCGCCCTTGCACCACCACTTCGAGCGCAAAGGTATACACGAACACAAAATTGTAACCGCCTACACCGCCATAACCGCCGCCGTAGGTTCAATCTGCTTAGCCATAACCTTAGTAGTACAGGGAATGTAACAAACACAGTTTTAAAATGGAGAATGGAAAATGGAAAATTGAAATTGTCGGCTAAGTATTTATAATTAAACCGTTAAAAAATTCCCCTCTTGTAGGCGCGACGCGGCGGCTTTAGCCGCAAAAACACACCGTGTTTTTAGCCAAAGCGGGGAGTGAGGAACGAACGACCCATTGACGCGTCAGCGGACGGGGTGGAAAGAAAAGCCCAGTCCCTCAATCAAACGTGCTGAAAAGACGCACAAAGCAAGACGGTGTTAATGAGCTACATTAAATATAGCGTAAAGGGGGATTCCTGTTGGGTGGAAGAAATAGATGTGTGTAGCTGGAAAACTAGAGATAGTATATCCACTCTGTGAATAGCTTTGCCCAATTCCCAAGCTACTAGATGATAGAGAAAACTCCGACGCCCAAGTATTATTATTACTGTTGAATCTTCTTGATGCTAAATACACATTCATAGACACACCAGGCATATTTAGGTTTGTTAGTGTCATACGAAAATGGTCCGAACTAGTAGGACTAATCTCTACCTTAATACTAAACCATTCAATTCCCGAATTTACATACGTAAACGTTTCGCCTAACCAATAATAAATCCCATCCTCCTCCGTATTCTGTAATTCGTCTAGTTGTTCTCTAAGCTGTTCTAACTGATTTCTTAAATCCGTATCATCATACACCTCTCCGCACCCCGCCAGTAAACCAACCGTACCCAAGCACAACACCATAGATGCCAGTATCACCGTAAACTTTTTCATATCACATTCCTCCTAAGAATTATAGTAATTTTAATTCTAAAATAATATTTAAAAACTGTCAACCAAATAAACCCCAAAAATCCCCCTCATTGATTGACTTTTTAAAAATACCCCTTTAAAAAATCCCCCTCATTGATTGACTTTATAAAAATAGACCTTAAAAAAATTCCCCTCTACGAAAGTACTAAGGAAATCAGCCGTTAAAAAATTCCCCTCTTGAGGGGTGGCTGCGTAGCAGACGGGGTGGAAAGAAAAGCCTAGTCCCTCAATCAGATAGGGTGGAAAGAAAAGCCCAGTCCCCCAATCAGATAGGGCAGAAAGAAAAGCCCAGTCCCTCAATCAGACGGGGTGGAAAGAAAATATTTAATCCTCCAAACCTAAAAGATACCCCGCTGTAACACCAAAAAAATTAGCGATAACCATAACAACTTCTGCATTCGGAACTCTTTTGTTGTTTTCCCAATGAACTATTGCAGGCTGACTTAATCCAGTAGCCTTTGATAGATTTCTTTGTGATAATCCTTTTTCAATCCGCAACTCTTTTAATCTCTGAGGCAATAAATAACTCATAGTAAAATAATATCACAAATGTTATCAAAATACTTGACAGATTTCAAATGTTATCTTATAATTTTACTATACTATAATAAAGGAGAGTACACCCCATGAAAACTTCGGCAATCAGAGATATTTTTAACGGCAAAAGAGGAAATATTGAAAATATGATAAATCCCAATATGCCGCCGTACACAGAGCAAAACCGTCTATATGAACAGCTTAAACAAACAATAAGCGCGGAAGCATTTGCCTTGCACGAAAGCCTAATAGACAGCCTAGACGAAGGTTGGCTAGAACAAATAGACTTCTACTTTACAGAGGGTTTTAAGCTAGGTCTTTGCATCGGCATAGAATGCGCCGAAACCTAAGTCGCATAAGGCAGATACACAAGGGAATTTAAAAATAATCCTTAAAAAAATTCCCCTCATTGATTGACTTTATAAAAATAGACCTATAAAAAATCCCCCTCTACGAAAGTACTAAGGAAATCAGCCGTTAAAAAATTCCCCTCTTGAGGGGTGGACGCGTCAGCGGACGGGGTGGAAAGGCGTTTTTCTTTCCACCCCGTCCGCTAACGTCCACCCCGAAATTCTCCATTCTCCATTCTCCATTCCCAAAAAAACTTTTAAAAATTTTGTCGAAAAGTATTGACAAATAAGGTTTTTTACCTTATAATGATAATGGTTATCATTTAATAACTGCTATCACTAGGAGGTGAATTATTATGAAAAAGTTTAGTTGTACCATTTGCGGACATATCCACGAGGGCAAAGCACCGCCCGTTCAATGCCCGCTGTGTAAAGCGCCCGCGTCTAAGTTTATAGAGGTTTCTAAAACAGGGCTTGTGTTTGCGGACGAGCACAGAATCGGCGTTGCCAAAGGCGCAGACCCCGAAATTATAGAGGGCTTGCGGCAAAACTTTTTAGGCGAATGCACCGAAGTCGGCATGTATTTAGCCATGAGCCGCCAAGCGGATAGGGAGGGCTTTCCCGAAATCGGCGAGGCGTATAAAAGAATCGCCTTTGAAGAGGCCGAACACGCCGCAAAGTTTGCCGAGCTGTTAGGCGAGGTTGTAGACGCGTCCACCCAAAAAAACCTGGAAATGCGCGTACTGGCCGAGCACGGCGCAACGCAAGGAAAAAAAGACCTTGCTACCAAGGCAAAGCAGCTTAATCTAGACGCTATTCACGATACGGTACACGAAATGTGTAAAGACGAAGCGCGGCACGGCATGGCGTTTCAAGGGCTATTAAACCGCTATTTTAAAAAGTAATTTATGAAAAATACTAAGCTAAAAAACACGGTGCAGCGGCAGCTGATTTATAACGCCGTCAAAGAGCTTAACGTTCACGCCAGCGCAGAACAGGTTTTCGAATACGTTGCCTTAAAGCACCCGTCTATCGGAAAGGCAACCGTATACCGAAACTTGCGGCAAATGGCGCAAAACGGACAGCTTGTCTATATAGGCGACTTTTACGGCTGCGCGCGCTACGACCACCATCTGCATCCGCACTATCATTTTGTATGCGATAAATGCCGCACGGTTTTTGACGTAGAGGGCGACTTTTCGCACCTATTGTCAGACGTACAATCGGATAATTTTAAGGTTGCGGGCTGTAACATTTCTTTTAGCGGACTATGTAAAAATTGCACATAAAGGAGCTTATTTAAGCATGAACGAGGCTTTATTTAAAATCGGCTACGGCCTGTATGTATTATCCGCACACGAGGGCGGCAAGGACAACGCGTGTATCGCCAATACCTTTATCCAAGTTACCAGTGCAGAGCCGTTTGTGTGCTTAATAACCGTCAACAAGCAAACGCTTACGCACGACATGATTAAAAATACGGGCAAGTTTAACCTTTCCGTGCTTACCGAAAACGCGCCGTTTGATATCTATAAGCGGTTCGGGTATCAGTCGGGCAAAAAAGCGGATAAATTTAGCGGTATAAAGTCGGTTGCGCGCAGTAAAAACGGCTTATTGTACCTAACCGAAAACACCAACGCATTTTTATCGTGTACCGTTACAGGCGCGGCAGACTACGGCACGCATACACTCTTTACGGCACAGCTAACCGAAAGCGCGGTACTAAGCGATGCCGAAAGCGTAACGTATGCGTACTATCAACGCCACATTAAGCCCAAACCCGCTGCCGCCGCCAAAAAAGGTTACCGCTGTGTAATTTGCAACTACATATACGAGGGTGAGCCTCTGCCGCCCGACTACATCTGCCCGATTTGTAAGCACGGCGCAGCAGACTTCGTTAAGCTGTAATAAAAATGGGTTGATACGGGCTACGCTTTAATTTTCGGCTTCGTCGCGTACATATAAGGTACAGCTCCTTGCCGAAAATTAAACTGTTGCCCGTCTGAACCTCATTTTTAATACAGCTTCGTTTATCTTTCTCCCGCTTACAACATAATATAAACCCTTCGCGCATAAACATAGCTTATGCGCGAATTTTTTGGTAACCGAAAGGTTTTAATTATCGGAAACGGAATCAGCGGGCAAGGGGCAGGCGAGGCACTTGCCAAACTAGGCGCACAGGTAACCGTAGCAGACGAGGCAGCAAACGCGCGCATTATTTCGCGCAAATTTGTATCGGAATTTAATTTAATTATTACCAGTCCGTCCGTTGCGCCGACGCATAAAATTTATAAGCTGGCAAAGTCCCTGAAACTAGAAATCTACGGCGAGGCAGAGTTAGGCGCACGGCTGTTTAGCGGCACGCTAATCGGCATTACAGGCACAAACGGCAAAACTACCACCGTTTCACTATTAGGCGAAATTTTAAAGCGCGCGGGCAAAAATGCGGCCGTATGCGGCAACATCGGCGTTTCATTCGCGCATACCGCCGTGTTTACAAAGCCCGATATTGCCGTTTGCGAGCTTTCAAGCTTTCAGTTAGAGGATAGTATTACGCTTAAACCCCATATCGCAATCATTACCAATATTTCGCCCGACCACCTAGACCGACACGGCAGCTTTAACGCATACGCGGCGGCAAAATGCGCCATTGCAAAAAATCAAACTAAGGCCGAATATCTAATTGTTTCGCAAGACGATATTCCGCTGTACTGCTTTAAAAATTTTCGTCCCGATTCGCGCGTTTTATATACAAGCCGAACAGGAAAGGTTCACGGCGCGTACGTGACAGACGGCACAGTCTACTATGATAATCAGCCGATTATAGCCGTTAATCAAATCCGCCTTATAGGCGGACACAACCTTTCCAATTGCCTTTTTGCCGTGTGCGCCGCAAAGCTTTTAGAGGTAGAAAACAGCGTAATTGCCGAAGTTTTGCGCGAATTCGAGGGCGAAAAGCACCGCGTACAGCTTATAGCACATCAAAACGGAAAAAACTTTTATAACGATTCAAAAGGCACAAACATCGCCGCAAGCTTAGCGGCGGCAAAAGCCATGCAAGGCACCTGCGCCTTAATTTTAGGCGGCAAAGAAAAAGGCTGTTCATTTGACGAATTGTTTGCCAATCTGCCCGACAACGTGGTATATATAGCGGCTATAGGCGAGGCGGCAGATACTATCTTGCGCAGTGCCGCCGCAACAGGCTATACAAAAAAACATACCGTAGAAAAAAAAGATACGCTACAAGACGCCGTATCCGCTTGCGCACAAACCCCCGCGCAAAACGTATTGCTTTCTCCCGCCTGCGCAAGCTTTGATATGTTTAAGGATTATGCCGCGCGCGGAAACGCCTTCGCGGAGGCAGTCGCAAATTTGGGGTGATCCGCGCTACGCTTTGTTTTTTTGCACGTTTGCGTACCGAGTGGTACGCGGCACGTGCAAAAAAACAAACTGTTGCGCGGCTGACCCGCAAATTTGCGACTGCCTAGTCTGCGGGAAAACAAAAGTTAATTATAAAAAGTAAGACGCGCTATGCTTTGGTTTTTTACGCAATAGGAGAACAAGTACCATAACCGCAAAAAAAAACAAAAAAATCCATAGTCCCGCGCTTTTTCAAAACAGCGGAAAAATCGACAAGCTGCTGCTGACAGTAACGGTGCTTTTAACGGGTTTCGGCGTTTTAATGGTTTTTTCCGCCAGTATGTACAACGCCGAAATCAATTACGGCAACCGCTTTTATTTTATGTACAAGCAGCTGTTCGGCGCGGTATTCGGCTTTGCCGCGTTAATCGGGCTTACCTTTTTAAATTACCGCCGCTTAGTCAAGCTAAGGTTTATTATTTTGGGCGTAGGCTTTTTGCTGTTAATCTTAGTCTTTATCCCAGGCGTAGGGGTAGAAAACTATGGCGCGCGCCGATGGATAAACCTGCCGTTTTTCACCTTGCAGGCCAGCGAAATCGCCAAGTTCGCGTTTATCATTTTTGCCGCCGCATACATGTCTAAGCATTATAAAAAAATGGGCAGCTTTATAGGCATTCTACCCGTATTGCTAACAGGGCTAGCTATGTGCGTACTAATTATCTTAGAGCCCAACATGTCCATAACCATATGCGTAGGGCTATTGATGTTTGCTATGCTGTTTATCGGCGGCGCAAAAATTAAGCATATGCTTATACTCCTAATTCCTTTTGCCGCGCTAATCCCCATACTCATTATCATCGAGCCGTATCGGCTAAGCCGTCTTATGGCGTTTGTAGACCCGTGGCAATCACCGCTAGCAGAGGGCTATCAGCTGATACAATCTTACTATTCATTAGGCAGCGGAGGATTATTCGGGCTAGGACTGTTTAATTCGCGCCAAAAATACCTCTTTCTGCCGTTCAGCGAAAGCGATTTTATTTTAAGCATCATCGGGGAAGAATTAGGCTTATTCGGCTGCTTTATCTTATTTTGCGGCTATATGCTGCTTATTGTACGCGCCGTGCGCATCGCCCAAAACAGCGCAGACCGTTTCGGCTGCTTTTTAGCGTCCGGCATTGCCGCCATTATCGCTATTCAAACCCTGGTAAACGTGGCGGTAGTAACGGGCAGTATTCCGCCTACTGGACTGCCGCTGCCGTTTATCAGCGCGGGTTCGTCCTCTCTAATCGTCTTTTTGGGCAGCATCGGCATTTTGCAAAGCATCAGCCGAAACTCCCACCGCAGCGTCAACGCCCTCAGCGTCCGACGAAGTCGCAAGGCCGCCGTCAAGCCCTTGTCCGCTTAATCCGCCCGCCGATTCTAGCTGCTTTCTAAACGAGTTGCTGCACAACAAAAACAAGCCCGCAATCAGCGCAATCGCGGCATCGACTATGGTGTACGAGTTTACCACCATCGAATAGGGAAGTAACTTCCATCCCTCCGCAACAAGGTCTTTAAACCACACAACGCCCGCTACCACATGACTGGTGTAGCGCACGGCAATATACAGTAAGCCCGCTATAAAAAACAAAATAGGAAATTTAGTTTTAAACCATTTTTCGTTAAGCCTTTTATTAAATATAGCAAACGAAATCAACGCGCCGTACGCTACTACATAATCTAGGATTGCCTGTACAGGATGCACAATCCACGCGCCCTGTAAAAACTGAAACGCTATAAAGGCAGATACGATTACCGCGCCCTTTCTAAGCCCGAAGTAATAGCAGTACAGCATAATAGGCAGCGATGCCGCCAGCGTTATGCCGCCCCCCGTCATCGGGAAACGCGCCTTTACGTAGCTTAGCGCGATAGCGATAGACAGCATGACCGCCGCATACGTTAAATCGCGCGAGGTAAAAACGGCAGTGCGCCCCTTGTTAGAAAGAACAAACGCCGTTACTACGCTTGCGGTAATACAAGGTGCCAAAAAGCCTACAATAAAGCCGACGCCCGAATTTCCGCTTTCTGCCCCAAACGATACTTCCTCTAATTGAAACGCCAACGCGACAAATAACGCGGATAAGCCCGCAAGCGCAACCAAAAACGCAGTTGCGTGTACAATCAGCGGCTTTAAGTCTTTTTTACTTTTATAGCAATACCATACGATTGCGCCTCCCAACAATACCAAAAAGGCAAACGCGCCCAATAACAGTAAACCGTCATACGTCAGACCGTAATACAACGAGCCAATCAGCCCTACAAAAAACCCGATAAACATCGACGCGCCAACCGCCAGCTGTGCTTTTTTATGCTTTTTTAACGCCAAAAAAGCAACCGCCAGCCCCACAGCGCACACCGCCATCACAATCAAGAAGGATAAAGCCTCCACAGAAAAATTTCTGAAAAGTCCGTCTCTTCTTCTAAAATCAAACATAATCTGCCTCCTTTTGAATAAACCCTTAACGCTTTAAAAAAAGAGCCTTTCATACGGAAAGACTCTTTTAACTGCATTACAAATTTACAATCTTTAGCTTTCCCTACGCGAGTACTAACTCACAGGTTCTAAGGGACCAAAAACTTATCGTTTTTATCTCAGCGGCGTTTAAGGTTTCCATACCCCAAGCCGCGCCCCTAAGCAAGGTTCTATTCAATTAAGCGTATTATATAAAACCCTCCGCGCCTCTGTCAAGCGTTTTTAAACCGCCCGATAAAAATTTTTTAAAAAATTCGCAAAAATTTTTCAAAAGGGTATTGTAATGTGTAAAAATATATGGTATACTGTTTAGGTACGTCTTACAAACCTACAAATTTTTCAGTACATAATTTTACGCGCAAGGCAAGGAGAAACAAAGGTTGGAAAGAATAGCGGTTATAGACTTAGGAAGTAACTCAGCAAGATTAGTAATCGTAAATATTTTGGCGGGGGGCTACTTCGTAGTATTCGATGAGCTTAACGAACAAGTGCGCCTAGGGCAAGACATGGAGCGTGACGGTTTTTTAAAGCCCTCGCGCATTATGCAGGCGGTTAAAACCTTAAAGATGTTTAAAAAGCTGTGCGATTCGCACAACGTAACTAAGATTTACGCGTTTGCCACCAACGCGGCGCGCAGAGCTAAAAACCAAAAAAGCTTTTTAGAGGAAATAAATTCCGTCTGCGGCTTTAAATTTAAGGTGCTTAGCGAAGAAGAAGAGGCAACGCACATCTATCAAGGCGCAATCAATACGCTAGACATTCCCAAAGCTGTGATTATGGATATTTCGGGTTCGTCCTGTCAGCTGATTTACTACAACCGCCGCAATATTTTGCAGCGCGAAAATCTGCCGTTCGGCACCATTACGCTTACCGATATATTCAACGACCCCAACATGACGGGCGAAGAACAAGCCGCCATGATAGAGGCGTACACAGGCGACCAATTTAAACAAATTTCATGGCTGCAAGAATTAGAGCCCGAAACGCAGTTTATCGGCGTAGGCGGAAGCTTTAGAAACCTTGCCAAAATCTGCCGCCGTATGCGCCGTTATCCGCTTTCGATGATTCACAATTATAACGTCTCCTTAGACGATTTCAATTCGATTTACGATATGATACGCGTTTTAGACGCGGACAAGCGTTCTAAAATACGCGGGCTTTCGGTACAGCGCGCCGATATCTTTTCCAGTGCGCTTTCGTGCGTAAAAGGCTTTTTAAATCAAACAAGCTTTGATAAAATAACCGTTTCGGGTTCGGGCATACGCGAGGGCATTATGTTTAACCACACCATACCCTCCACGTTAGAAAAGCCGCTTACCGACGTTCTGTGGCATTCGGTGTATACCATGATGCACTATTTCGATGTTAATATTCCGCACGCAGAACACGTATGCAACCTCTCCATTCAATTATATAAACAACTGCGCGTACTGCATAAGCTGCCGCGCCAATACGTTAAAATCTTACGCGTTGCCGCCTTACTGCACGATGCGGGTATGCGCATAAAATATTACGACCACCCCAAGCATTCGCAATACTTTATACTAAACTCTAATCTCAGCGGAATCAGCCACCGTGAGCTTGTACTGGCGTCATTTGTAGCGGTAGGGCACCGCCAAGAAGAATTTAATATGTCCGAATGGCTAAAATATAAAGAAATCGTGCGCGAGGAGGATTTAGTCGCGGTTATGAAATTATCCGTAATCCTGCGCATAGCCGAAAGCCTAGACCGCGCCATGAGCGGCTGCGTAAAAGCGTTAAGCTGCGATGTATTAGGCGATTCGGTAATTATGAAAACCGAAGTAGAGGGCGATTGTTCGTTAGAAATTAAAGACGCCCTCACCGCCGCCGCCGAATTTGCCCGCGCCTACAAAAAAAATCTAGAAATACTGTAAGGGGCAATTTGACCCCCCTATTTGGAAAAACCTGTTTTTTTAATTGAATTATAATCTAATCTTTGCTTACTTTTAATACTTTTTATGCTACAATAGGGGTAGACACAAATTGTCGGAGGTAATTTATTATGTTCAGAGACAGAAGAATAAGCTACGCTATCGGAATTATCGCAGGCGCGTTAATCTTAGGCTTTATGGCGGTTCAGTTTTTGTACCCCCATGCGGGCTACGGATTGTTTTCGTCTGCGGGCGCACTGTTTGGCATAAGCTGGGCATACGGAATGCTAAGCGTATCGGTAATTATCCTTACCATAGCGGCAGCCGCTGTTGCGTTTACGGGACTATTAGGCGTACCCATTACCGCAAACGCAAGTTCACGCAACATGAAAGAAAACCGCCTTGCTAACGGCTATGCACGCTTATACAACCTGTTTTTACTCATACTGCTGATTGCAGGAATTATGGTAATAGCTTTCGGAATTTGCACCGTCGCCTTGTTAGGCATTAGCTTCGGCAATCTAAAACTAGGCTTTTATGTAACCAGCATAACCGCAATTGCCGCGCCGATAGTCGCGCGCGCCAAAAAATTCAAATACTGTTAGAGAGTAGAATTATCGGGTGAGCCGCAATTTTACCCTCTAACGCATAGTTATTTACTTAAATATGCACATGACCAATATCCCTATAAACAATCTTATTTTAGCGTCCTCATCGCCCCGCCGCGCACAGCTTATTCACAAAATCGCGGCGGGGTTTTGCGGTTTAAAAATACAAATCATTCCGCCCGATATAGTCGAAAGCCTTAGTGCGGATGAAACTCCGCAAGCGGCGGCCGTGCGTTTAGCGTACCAAAAAGCGCAAGCGGTATACAGCAGCGTCCGCCCGCCGCACGGCACAGCGGTACTAGGCTGCGATACGGTGGTAGCTTTAAACGGCGTTATTTTAGGCAAACCCGCCGACAAAAACCAAGCCGAAAGCTTTTTCCGCTTGCTGTGCGGCCGCACACACCACGTAATTACCGGCGTAAGTATCCTATTTTTAGACGCAAATGCAAAAAAACCGTTAAAAATAATAAAAGATTTTGAAAAATCCTATGTAACTTTTGGTGCATTTTGCGAAAAAATCGTGTATAATTATATTCAGTCAGGCGCGCCGTTTGATAAAGCGGGCGGGTACGGGTTTCAAGACAAAGCCTTATCGCCGCTGATTACAGCCGTAAAAGGCTGTACCGATAACATTATCGGCTTGCCGACTGCGCTGCTAACCGACATACTGCACAAAATCACAGCGCACTAAAATATTCCTATACAAAGGAGGCCGCAGCTATGCGACAAATGGAAATCGCTATCGAAATCGGAACTTCATTCACGTCGATTTTTTTGCCGGGCAACGGCATCGCCCTGCGTGAGCCCACAAGCATCGCTTTTTTAACGGGCGGCAAGCATAGGCAGGTACTGGCAACCGGCAGTGCGGCGTATGCCATGTTAGGCAAAGCACCCGAAAAAACGCCCGTCATAAACCCCGTTGCCGACGGCATCATCACCGACGCAGAATCGGCAAAGCTTTTACTGCGCGAATATATCGCTAGAATTTTGCCCGACACCTATTTTCCGCCGCGCGTGAAAGTCCTGTTAGGCATTCCTACGGGACTATCCGCAAACGAACACCGCATGTACGAAGAAATCGTTGCCGAAAGTTCGCGGCGCATTAAAGACGTTACCCTAATCGAAAACATCATCCTTTCGGCGGTAGGCATCAATATGCCCGTAGCCGAGCAAGGGGGCTTAGTATGTAACATCGGCGGCGGCACAACCGAGATTGCAGCACTAGCATTTAACGGCGTAATTACGGGCTGCGGCCTTAACATCGGCGGCGACGCGATGGACCGCGCTATCTTAGACGCAGTAGCAGGTAAGCACAACATGAACTTAGGCCTAGCTTCGGCGCGCCGTCTAAAAGAAACGGTAGGCAGCCTGTTAAAAAACGATTTATCCGCCCAATTAGTGCGCGGAACCGACCTGCGCACGCAAACGGTTTCTAACCGCATGGTACGCGCCGCCGATATTTACGAGGCGTTAGAGCCTTATTACAAGCGCGTAGGGGACGCGGTAGAAAAAATACTAACCATGTGCCCGCCCGAAACCGCAGGGCTTATCAACCGCACGGGCATATACGCAGTAGGCGGCGCAAGCCGCATTACGGGGCTTTCAGAATACCTTTCGGCAAAACTAGGCGTAAATGTCTACGTCCCCGAAGACCCCGAATACGCCGCCATTCTAGGCGCAGGCAAACTGCTTGCAAACAAAACCCTACTAAACAGTATCCTAGCACATAAATAATACAAGTAAGGAAGAAACCTATGAAATCATTTCAAAAAACCATGTTGACAATCAGCGTTGCAGTTGCTTTATTATTTGCCGCTATTTTATTGCTTGATACTATATCAACGGCGGCGGCGATTGACTTGCTTGAAGAACTGCCTAGCTTTTATGTTACGATGGAAGAATATCTAAAAACGTGGCTAACGCTATATACGGTATTAGGCTTTATTTTTTCCTGTATAATCATTGTCCTTGTATGCGTGGCTTTAGCGCGGAAAGAGCATTTGCTTGCCATGTCGTGCGTATTATTGGTCCCGCTGACATTAGGCTTGATTTTTTTAATTGTAACACTTGCTATCGGCGGAGAAGTCGGGTTTTTAAACGCATTTATATACTTCATGCAGCTATTATTTTATGTTGTTGCGGTAGTGTTTTTTATATGCGCGCTTTGCATAAAAAGAAACAAAAGCAAGACAAATGACGCCGCCGATTCTTTATCGGAAAGTTTTATAATAGAGTTTAAAAAGCTTAAATCGCTTGTAGACAGCGGCACAATTACAAAAGCCGAATACGAATCCATAAAAGCCCGCTTATTTGAAGAGTAAAAGGCGTAAACGTCTACGTCCCCGAAGACCCCGAATACGCCGCCCTTTTTAGGCGCAGGCAAACTGCTTGCAAACAAAACCCTACTAAACAGTAACCTAGCACATAAGTAATAAAAAAACAGTATAAGAGCGGGAGGTAATTTGATGTCTAAACAAGTGGTATTGTCGTATAAATGCGGTTCATGCGGTGCAAACTTGCAGCGCACAAGCGATATTTATATGATGTATAAATGTGACTATTGTCAAAGCGAACAAAAAATTTATGAGTGGGGAGACGAAACGGGAAGGCTGCTTGATAAAGCATTAGCGCTTAGATTGTCGTTTTCTTACGATATAGCCAAAGATATTTACATGGACATTATCAGCCGTTTTCCGGACTGCATAGATGCGTACTGGGGTGCGCTTTTATCAAGCTACGGCGTTGAAATCAGCGAGCGGACGCAATATCGGCCTACCTTGCATAAAATCCGTTTAACAAGGTTTACGGACGAACCCCTTTACCGACAGTTTCTGTCGCATCCGAAAATAGACCATATAGCGGCCGTAGGTTACCGTAAGATGGCGGATGAAATCGATCAAGTGCGCGGCGAAGCGATTGCCGCTACGCGGAATCAACCCGCCTACGACGTCTTTTTGTCGTTTAAAAACCAGGACGAGAACGGCGCGCTTACGAAAGACCGAATATTTGCCGAAAAAATATATAAACAATTAGTCAAACGCGGCTACAAGGTTTTTTTTGCGCCCGAAACCCTAAAAGGGAAAGCGGGACTCGCTTACGAGCCGATTATTTATGCCGCCCTTAATACTGCGTCGTCTATGATTTTAATCGCCTCACGGGAGGAATACATCAACAGTCCGTGGGTAGCCAACGAATGGCAGCGGTATAAAGAAATTATAGCGGAAAACCGCAGAAGCGCAGGCATACGCGAGATGCGGCTGATAATTTGTTACAGCGGTCAACTAACTTTAAAGACACTGCCAGGCGATTTGGCACGCTATCAGAACCTTAATATGAATGAGCCTGGCAGCGAAAAAATGCTTTTAAGCTTTTTCAGCCCGCGCCGCCAGACCCAAGCGGCGGGAGCATCTCCCGCGCTTAACAACTACCGCATTGTAACCTATGACGACGGCAGACGTTACGAGGGCGAATTTTTAGGCAAGAAAAAGCACGGTCAAGGAAAATTTTATTTTACCAACGGCGACCGTTATGAGGGTGAATTTAAAGACGACAGAACAAACGGTCAAGGCAAATATTTTTGGGTTGACGGCAACCGCTACGAGGGCGAATTTAAAAATGACATAAAACACGGACAAGGCATATATTATTTTTCCAACGGCAGTCGTTACGAAGGCGGAATTGCAGAGGACAAAATAAACGGCTTCGGAATTTACTACAACGCAAAAGGCGAAGTAATGAATAAAGGAATGTGGAAGGACGGCATCTTTATTAAATAGCCCTAAACCTAACGGGGTGGAAAGAAAACTAGCTAACTCTCTTAAAAAGAGATAAAGTTCTCGCGCCAGTCCCTTGATTTAATTGTATTTTTAGGATATAATACTATTATATATGTACCCGTTTAGCCGCTTTAATTTAAAGCAACCTAACGTGTCTATAAATAATCTTAAAAGAGGAAAAATGTTATGAACTTATCCAAAAAAAACCTGTTGTCCATAGGCGTGATTTTTGCGTTGGTGTTTGCATTGATTATGTTAATTGACTCCGCATCAGCCTCTGCTATGCTAGTAGATGCGCGTTATATAGAAAGCGGAATTATCGCGGCAGTTGTGCTACTGTTTATCTTTTCCTGCTGTGCAATAATAACCGCATTAGTCGGGCTAATCATGCTAAAAAAGCTTAATAATGCGATAGCCGCCGTTTTAATCGGATTTATAGGCACGAGTTTAATTTTTACCATTGCACTAATGGCACTAAGCGAATACGTCGGCTTTATCGGCGCGATGCAGCTTTCTTTTTGCTGTATTGCCTTAGCGGGACTTATTTGGGGAATTGCCATAAAAGAAACTGCCCAAGCCGCAAACAGTACCGCCGCGCAGCAAATCCCCGCACAATCCGCCTCTTCGCCCGCCACGCTTATCGACGAATTAAAAAAGATTAAATCGCTGGCAGATAACGGCACGATTACCAAAGCCGAATACGAAGCCATGAAAGCCCGCCTGCTAGGAGGGTAGAAAACATGCAAAACAATGCTTTCGGAACCTTTCTATTTGAACTGCGCAAAGAAAAAAATCTAACCCAAAGCGCGTTGGCAGAAAAGCTAAATTTAACCAACAAAGCCGTTTCAAAATGGGAAATGGGCGAAACCATGCCCGAAACGCATATGCTTTTGCCGTTGGCAAATATCTTGGGCGTTACCATAGACGAACTCTTAAACGGCCGCCGCAATACGCCCGTACCCGCGCCCGAAAAGCAAGCCCCCGCGCAGCAAGGGCAAACTACTGCGCAAATGCTGCAATCGGCGGACACGCTGTTTGATTTAGGCGAATACGATAAGGCCGAAGCCGCACTGCACAAAGCCATCGAAACTCATCCCTCCGACTGGCGCGTATGGTTCGGCATGGTAAAATTTCTTACGGCAAACTTTGCCGATTTTAACGATACGCGCCACTATGCTTTTTTCAGCACCGCGCTAAAAACCGCCGATTCGGACGGGCAAGAAGAAATTTTAAGCCAATACCAGCTTTACACCGACCGCCAAGCCGCCCATAAAAAGCACATAGCCGAACAACAAGAAAAAGCACGCGCAGAAAAGCAACACGCTATCGAAAGCGCGCGCCGCCAAAAGAAAGAGGCGCGCACCGCATGGTGGAAACGGCACAAAAAAGTCTTTTTACCGTCTTTCTGCGCCGCCTTTATAGCAGTTTTTGCGGCAATATTTTTGCCGATTTACCTTACGCAATCCATGCGTACTGTTACATTTTATTATCACAACGGAATGCGTAACACCGAAATAAACTTGCGTTCCGGCGGACGCATCAGCCCGCCGTCTAGTCTGTCAGACCGCCCTACCTATCAGTTCGACGGCTGGTACACATCGCGAACGGGCGGCACGCAGTACGATTTTAACAACCGTGTTAAAGAAAACTTTAATTTGCATGCAAGATGGTCGTCTAGACCCGTAACCTCGCTGTCCGCAGGATCAGGCAACTATATTATATACAACGACGGCTATATGGTAGCTAGGGGTTTTCCCAATTATCCGGGCGCGAAGAGTACTGATATTCATATCACAACAAACCAATACATAGATGTTTCTATGGGTGCTTCTACGGTGTTTGCCATTGATACCAACGGCGCGTTATGGTCATGGAATAGCAGCGGCAACCGCACCAGAATCGGCGGAACCAGATTGTTTGAAACCGTTTCGGCAGGCGCCGAGCATTGTTTGGCAATAGATATAGACGGCGATCTTTGGGCATGGGGTAATAATTATTTCGGTCAAATAGGCGACGGCACTACTACATTCCGTTCAACTCCCGTGCGGATTATGCATGGTACGCAGTTTAAAAAGATTGCGGCGGGCGACACGCATAGCCTTGCAATAGACGCACAAAACAATTTATGGGCGTGGGGAAGTAATACTGACGGACAGGCGGGGGTAGGCGCGTATATATCAGAGGTTTTGCTGCCTGTGCAGCCGATTTCGTGGTTTAAAGTGCAAGCTGTTGCAGCGGGCTATAATTTCAGCGCGGCACTTGGCACCAACGGAGATATACTCATGTGGGGCAGGGATATAACTTCATCATGGCAATCGTGGTATAGCCCTGTGTATTTGGATAGCAGGCAATATAAGCAGATTTCCGTAGGAAGCGGCCATATTATGGCAATAGACACAAACGGCAGGCTTTGGGCAATGGGCAATAACAATTTAGGGCAAGTAGGAAACGGATCCACCTCTAACCGTATTAGTTATTCCGTTCAGATTATGCCAAACCACAGATTTACGCACATAGCATTATGGGGAGCAAACAGCCTTATGGTAGACGAAAGCAACACGGTATGGGGCTGCGGAAGCAATGGTTTTAACCAGCTAGATAACAATACGCCCAGTAGCATAATCCGCACACCCGTAATCGTCCGCTAAAAAATCCCGACATTTCGACTAAATAAAACAAAAAAATATAATCCGCGCAAAGCGTATATAGTTTATAATACCTATATGGCGCGTTCAATCGTAATAACCAGCGGTAAGGGCGGGGTAGGAAAATCTACGCTTACCGCTAATTTAGGGCGTTCTTTGGCCGGCTTAGGGCAAAGAGTAGTGCTGATAGACACCGACATCGGGCTTAATAACCTAGATGTCATTATGGATATCGAAAAAAAAATCGTCTACGATTTAATCGACGTCATCCAAAACCGCTGCCGCCCGCGCCAAGCCCTTATAGAAGATAAGGTAAAAAACCTATACGTTATGCCGTCCGCACACGGCTACGACCAAGGGCAAATCTCAGGCCAGCATTTGCGCGCGCTGATTAACGTACTCATGCAGTCTTTCGACTACGTTTTGGTAGACTGCCCCGCAGGCATCGAGGCAGGCTTTCACCGCGCCGTTACGGCGGCAAACGAGGCAATCGTAGTAACCACGCCGCACATATCCGCAATCCGCGATGCCGACAAGGTTATAGGCTTATTAAAAAGCTATCAAAAAAAGCACATATACGCAGTAGTCAACCGCGCGCGCGGCGATTTAATCGTTAGTTCCGAAATGGTAGATTACGCAGACGTATGCCAAATACTAAAAATCGCGCCCGTAGGCGTAATCCCGGAAGACGATGCCGTAAACGTGCTTAGCAACTTAGGCTTAACCGTAAATCCAAAATCAGCAGGCTTTAAAGCGTTTGAAATTTTAGCACGCAACGTGCATTTCGGTTCTAACGTAATCTTCGACGTTACTAAAAGATACAAAGGCTTTTTGGGCGGACTGCGGCGCAAGCTGCGAAAGGGAATATAAATGCGCGTAGTAAAAAAACAAAATCAGCTGATTAAAGAGCGGCTAGAAAATGTCATGTTGCAAGACCGCCGACCAGGGCTGGAAACGCTTTTAGCAGTAGTAAAAAGCGAGGTTAGCATGCTGCTATCCAACTATATGTCGCTGTCTGAGGGCAGCAATGCGGTAGAAATAGTACTGGACGCGTTTGAAAGCGGCGACTATCAATTTACCATAAAAGCCCGCGCCGACCGATTGTTCGACGCAGGCAAAATGCTTGTTTGGTAAACGCGCAAGTAAAAAATTTCAAACATGTAAAATAACTTGACAAAAACGCACAAAAAGGATATCATATAGCTATGAATATCGCACTTATCGCACACGATAAAAAGAAAGACGACATGATAACCCTCAGCTTTGCGTATCAAAGCATTCTAAAAAGCCATACGCTGTTTGCCACCGGTACAACGGGGCAAAAAATTATCGATGCAACGGGGCTGCGGGTGCGCCTTTTTAAAAGCGGGCCGCTAGGCGGCGACCAACAAATCGGCGCATTAGTCGCCGCGAACGAAATGGATTTAGTCGTGTTTCTGCGCGACCCCTTAACCGCGCAGCCGCACGAGCCAGATGTAAGCGCGCTTTTGCGCCTGTGCGATGTACATAACATTCCGCTTGCTACCAACCTAGCAACGGGAGAGGTTTTATTGCGCGCGTTAGGGCGCGGCGATTTAGACTGGCGCAACATCGTAAACCCCAAAGCAAAAACCGTATCCGCACGGCCGCGCAGAAACCCCACGTAAAAAAATTAAAAATTCACCATACACCAAAAGGAAATCCCTATGAAAAATCTAACGGCGCAGCAGCTAAGAAGCCTTTGGCTGGAATTCTTTTCCGCACGCGGGCATACCGTTATCGGTTCGGCAAGCCTAATACCCGAAAACGACCCTACCGTTTTGTTTACCACCGCAGGCATGCACCCGCTTGTCCCGTACCTTTTAGGTACGCCGCATCCCGGCGGCAAACGTTTGGCAAACGTCCAAAAGTGCGTCCGAACGGGCGATATAGACGAAGTAGGCGACGCGTCCCACTGCACTTTTTTTGAAATGCTGGGCAACTGGTCTTTGGGCGATTATTTTAAAGAAGAAATGATACGCTTCAGCTTTGAATTTTTAACAAGCCCCGCGTATTTAGGCATAGACGTAAGCCGTTTAGCGGTTTCGGTATTCGCAGGAGACGAGGACGCGCCGCGCGACGAGGAAAGCGCAAAAATCTGGCAAAGCTGCGGCATTCCTAAAAAGCATATTTTTTATCTGCCTAAAAAGAACAACTGGTGGGGTCCTGCGGGTACGACAGGCCCTTGCGGACCCGACACCGAAATGTTTATCAACTTCGGAAAGCCCTGCAAAAAAACTTGTTCGCCCGCATGCGATTGCGGTAATTACCTAGAAATCTGGAACGACGTTTTTATGCAATACAACAAAAAAGCGGACGGAACATACGCGCCGCTACAACAAAAAAACGTGGATACGGGCATGGGCTTAGAGCGCACAATTTGCATTTTGCAAGGCAAAACCTCCGTGTACGAAACCGATGTATTTAAGCCGATTATCGCAGCGATAGAAAAAGCTTCGGGCATACGCTACGGCGAAGACGAGGTTTCAATTCGCGCCATGCGGATTATAGCCGACCATATCCGCACCTCCGTGTTTATGCTAGGCGACCCCAACGGCATTACGCCCTCCAACGTAGATCAAGGCTATGTGTTAAGACGGCTTTTGCGCCGCGCAATCCGCTACCTGCGTCAGCTAAACGCTCAAGCGGACGCACTTACCAAAATCGCCGCCGCCGTAATCGGCGTATATAAAGAAGCATACCCCGAATTAACCCTAAATCAAGAAAAAATTATGCAAGAGCTAAGCCGCGAGGAAGAACGCTTTTCTAAAACCGTTGCCAACGGGCTTAAAGAATTTGATAAATTATGCGGCTATCTGCAAGGCGGCATAGTAAGCGGGAAGGCGGCTTTTAAGCTGTACGACACCTACGGCTTTCCGTTAGAAATGACGGTAGAATTAGCTGCAGAACGCGGCTTAACCGTCAACACGGACGATTTTTATAAACACTTATCCGCACATCAAGAAAAAAGCCGCGCGGGCGCAGAGCAAAAATTTAAGGGCGGTCTTTCAGACGATTCCCAAATTACAACGCGCCTACACACCGCTACGCACCTACTGCACCAAGCCTTAAAAACCGTGCTAAAAGACGACGGCGCAAACCAAAAGGGCAGCAACATCACCGCCGAGCGCCTACGCTTCGATTTTTCATTTGGCCGCGCCCTAACCAAAGAAGAGCTTGCTAACATAGAGCAAGCCGTAAACGCCGCCATTGCCGCCGATGTCCCCGTTACCTGTCAAGAAATGACGGCGCAAGACGCAGTTCAATCGGGCGCAATCGGGCTGTTTTCGTCGCGCTACGGCGAAATGGTAAAGGTGTACACCATTAAAAACTACTCCAAAGAAATTTGCGGCGGCCCGCACGCGGCACGCACAGGAGAGTTGGGCACATTTAAAATTGTTAAAGAAGAATCCAGTTCGGCAGGCGTACGCCGCATTAAAGCCGTATTAGAATAATGCAAAAGCTTAAAAAAATAAAAAAAACGGCGGAAAATACCGCCAAAAGGAGAAAATAAATATGAAAAACCAAAATTGCAGGTCAATCGTTAATCTCGATTTTCAGTACGCGCACCGCTTTATGAATTATAACGGCGAGGCAAGCTATTTGCACGGACATTCGGGCTTACTCACGCTGGAAATCGAGGGCGAACCCAACGAACACGGCTATTCGCACGCTTGTAAAGAGGCGTACAAAGCCGCCTGGGCAGTCGCGGATAATTTCCACCATGCAACGCTGTTTCAAGAGGGCGACCCGCTACTAGATTTAGTGCTTACAGGCTACGAAAAAACAGGCATGAAAGGCACAACCAAAAGGTTCGGCCCGCCCGCAAAAGCAATTAAGCACGACCTAGTACGGTCATACCCCGAAAGCCGTGTCGCGGTTACCAAAAAACCCTCCACTTGCGAAAACTTTTGCGAGATGTTTTACGAATTGCTTAAAGACCAACTAAATATCAAAAAAATTACGTTCCGTTCGTCCTCTCTAAACGCGGCAACAAGAAATTACTAATCCGCGCTGTTCGCCTTATTCCGCTTTTCAAACCGTTTATAAAACAGCTGATATAAAAACGACATGCCTACTAAAAGCCCGCCGCACGCAAACAAGCCGATCACGCGGTATAGGGTTTCTAATAGCCACATGTCTACAATAAACAGCTTGCCTATGGCAGAAAAAGTAAGCACCAACGCAAAGCGGCGCGTCAGCGCACTGCGGCGGTACAGCCCCAACCCCAAACAAATAGCGGCAATCACCAAATACGCAATACTAAACGTAACGTTTATAAAGCGTAAGCGGTATTGATGCAGCAATATTAACGTAAACCAAAATATAAAGTATAACGCCGACGCCATAATCAATCCGTTGCGCGGACTTTTTATATAGTCGGACGCAAAAGGCGATAGCTTTATATATACATTTGCAAAAACATACAGCGAGGCAAGCGTTACCGCTACCATAATAAACGACGCGCCCACGCGCCCGCCCGTTGTGCCTTCGGTAAGAGAGGGCAGCCGTATCGAATTGATAACCAATAAAAACAGTATGCCCGCTATCGCAACGGCTATCGAGGCCTTGTGTACAGCGGCGGCTTTAAACAATACGGGCACAGCCACGGCAAACGCAAACAGCACGCCTACCATTAAAGCAAGCATTAAATACAACACCGTTCCGTATTCAGCAATAGCTTTCGGCGCGGCGGCGTTAAAAATTCGGTATATGCAATGCAGAATAAACCCCGCCAAATTTACATACACAGCGGCCGCGTACACTTGAGCAGGGGCAGAAGCAGATTGCTTATAGGTTTTGTCGCCCCCCTTAAAAATCCCTAGCCTTAAATGCTTTTTATACATCGCCGCAACCAAAACCGCAACGCTTGCCAAAGTAAGCAGCAGATATTTATAGATAAAAATATCGTCGCGCACAAAAATGAAAACATCCGAAATTAGAAAGAAGAATAAGCTTAACACCGCCAAGCCCAAACCCGTATAAAAACTAGGATTGCGTTTGCGCAAAATTCCGTACACAATCAACGCCGCGCTTTGCAGCACCAACCCAAAACTTAGCCAGCGCGTGTCAAAATGGTTGTGCATAGGAACAAACAGCGCAACAAACACAATGCCCGTCAGCCAAAACAGCGTTTGCACACCGCCTTCTTCCGATTTGAAAAACTTGCGCAGTAAAAAGTACAGCCCAAAATATACGGCGGCAAAGCCTAAGCTTAAATAGCCCGTGTACGCGCCGATGCTGTACACATGAAACATTCCGTAAAACATAATTAAGCTTATAACGGTGCTTAACGACATCAGCACAAAATCGGTCTTTGTAAATTTGGTTTTTTTGCGGATATTCGTTATTACAGGCAGCAGAATGTGCAGCGCGAAAGCAAACAGCATATACAACAGCGTTATACCTTCCGCAACCGAAAACCCTGTGATTTGGGCAATAATACTCATTATCGCAACACTTATCGAAACAAAAATTACGGCAGCCGTGCTTAAAACAAAGCTGATAATATTCAACGCCTGCCACTTATATTTGGCGGATAGCATAAAGCCCAGTACATTTAAAATCAAAAAGTACACCATTGCGCCGTACAATAGCGGCATATCGCCGTAAATAGCCAAAATAGGCAAGTAGCCGCCGATTTGCGC
Source organism: Bacillota bacterium (assembly GCA_009777485.1). Classification (GTDB taxonomy): domain Bacteria; phylum Bacillota; class Clostridia; order Christensenellales; family Pumilibacteraceae; genus WRAP01. Next base: position 41,727 of record WRLT01000005.1, on the reverse strand, counting down.
AAACGACGCCACCACTTCACTTTTTAAGGTAAGCGAAATCACATACGCCAGCGCGGTAATTACGATACACAAGCCCAGCGCAAGGTATACGTTTAAAATATTCAACACAAAATAACTTAGCGAAAGTGCGGTATACTCCAACGCAACACCCAACGATAATATGGTAATCGAAAAAGGCGTGCGCTTTTTCTTTTTGCGGTTTAAAAACAGCCCAAACCCTAAAATCAACGTCGCCACTAAAAAGAAAAACACGCATTTAACAATATCCGTTAAATACACATAAACCAACTGCGCCAAAACAATCATGCCGATAATAATAATTACCGCGCCTACTTTGCCCAGTATGCTTAGCCCCACAACGCGTTCAACCTTATTGTTTTGCAGCTTTACAAGTTCCTCAGCCGTTTCGTCGCTTACCGAATTGCCGCCCAAAGAAGAAATGGTTTCGTCATAATCGTCTTGCGCGGTTTTACACAATTCTCCGCGTTCAGCCTTTAAGCGGCAAATTTCTTCCTCTACCGCACCTTCAAGCGCAGCAATTTTTTCATCAAATTGATTATATACCTCTTCCGATTCAGCAATTAACGCCTCTCTGCATTTTTCAAACCGCGCCTTAATATTGGTTTCCGCCGCGCTTAAACTTTCTAAACCGTTGCAAGTCGCGGCGTTAAAATATATCGCCATGCGTTCCTCAGAACTTTTTAAAAAGCGCGACTTCTCCGCACGCATTTGGTCTAGCAACGCCTCTTTCAGATTTTTATTTTCCGCGTCCAAAGCGTCCATTTGGGCACGGATTTCCGCGTTTTTTTCGCACAAGCTTTCATTTTCCTTTTTAAGCTTGTCAACCTCACACAAAAGACCGTCCTCACTCAGACCGTCATTCAGCAGCGAAATCTCATCCGCCAATTCGCTTTGCTTTATGATTAGTTCTTTTAATTTAGAAACGTCCATAAAAAAATTGTACCGCAGCTGTCGAAAATTGTCAAGAGGATTTTAAAAATTTGGTTTTGTAAATTTTATTCAGTGTTTCTAAAACCTTGACACAGAGAATGGTTTTGTAGTACAATGATTTTTATATAAAACCTAATGCAAAAGCTTGTATTAAAATGATGAGAAATTAACTTAAAAGGGAATACAAATATGAAAAAGCTTACCAAAATCCTATGCGCGGTTCTTACCGCACTGCTGCTGACGGGCTTTATCGCCGCCTGTAATAAAACCGTACTGCCCATGTTAGACGCCCCCGAAGGCTTACGGGTAGAAGAAAATTATTTAGAATGGAACCCCGTCCAAAACGCGGTAAGCTATGAGGTGCAGATTAACGACGCGCCGCCTGCAACGCGCATTTTCGATACGGCGTTTTCACTAACCAATCTAAGTTCGGGCGTATACAAACTGCGCGTGCGCGCCGTTGCCAACGGCTATACAGATTCGGCATGGTCAACCCCGTACACCTATATAAACAGCGCCTATTTATCCGCGCCGCAAAACCTAACCGTCAACGTGCCCCAACGCGCCGCCGCATGGACAGCCGTCCAAAACGCCTCCTCCTACACGGTGCGCATCAACAACGATTTGCCCATCGAAAACATTCAAGAAGAAGCTTTTTCGTTTGCGGATTTGCCCGCGGGCTTTCACACGCTTAGGGTAAAAGCGGTAGGGGACGGCGAGGTTTATCTAGACTCTAATTTTACGCAAACCACCTTTTCCATTTTCGGCGCGCAAACACAAGGGCTAGACTACAACCTATTGCCTTGCGGCACCGCATACGAGGTAAGCGCGGGCATATTAGACGGTACGGCAGTAACCATTGCCGACACCTATCAAGGACTCCCCGTTACACACATCGCCAACCAAGCATTTTTCAACCAAACCGAAATAGGGGCGGTTTATATCCCGGACTCCGTTACGCATATCGGCGCGGACGCTTTTGCAAACTGCTTTGCACTGCAAGACATACGCTTTTCCGAAAACACCGTCCGCGTGGGTAGCGGCGCGTTCCGCAACACCGAATACGATAACGCACTGCGGGGCGAGGTATACATCGGCAAAGTCTTTTACGGCTTTTTCGGCCCGATGGTGGTAGGCACCCAAGTAGAAATCCGCGACTTAACCGTTTCTATCGCGCCGTCCGCCTTTGCAGGCCGCGAAAATTTAGCTAATATTACCTTACCCGATAGCTTAGAGCATATCGGCGCAGGCGCGTTTTCGGGCTGCCGAACCCTTACCGCCGTCGATATACCCGCATCCGTAACCCACATAGAAACACTTGCGTTTTTTAATTGCCGAACCCTTACGCAGCTAAATATCCCTAGCGGCGTTACCGAAATCCCCGCATCTATGACGCAAGGCTGCGAAAACCTAGAATCCGTTACTATCCCCGCAAGCGTAACGCACATCGGGGCAGCCGCATTCGACCAATGCGTAAAACTTATAGATATAAATATCCCCGCCGATATACAATACATCGGGGCAGCCGCGTTAGATACTACGGAATTTTACGCGGGGCTACCTAACGGGCCTATGGTTTTCGGCAGCGTTTTTTACAAATATAAAGGTTCGTTAAACGTAAACGATTTTCCCGACGGCTTAGATTTTGATATGAATTTACTGCCTAACGCCGCCGATATCCGCCTAATTGCCGCGTCCGCATTTTCACCGCTTGCGTTTTTATCGGGCGGTGTAGAGGGCTTAGGCGGCTTAAAAAGCGTCCATTTAGCTAACTCCGTTACCCACATCGGCGCAAATGCGTTCCGCCGCTGTCCCGATTTAGAATCCGTCATTTTACCCGAAACCGTTACCCACATAGACGTAGGCGCGTTTTCGCACCTGCCTAAGCTTACCCAAATAGAACTGCCCGCAGGCCTAACCTTTTTAAATGAGGGCGTATTCCGCAACTCCTCCGCGCTAGAAAGCATCACCGTTGCAGGCGACACAAGCGGGCTTAATACGCTGCCCGACGGCATCACCTATATAGACGACCATATGTTTTTGCACTGCACCGCCTTAACGCAGTTTACCATTTCGTCTTACGTTACCTTTATAGGTGAAGTCGCATTTTCTAACACAGGCCTAACTGCCGTGCAACTTCCTTTTAGCGTAACGTTTATAGACGGCTTAGCGTTTTCTAACACGCCCTTAACCGACATAACTATACCCGCCGCCGTAACGCTGATAGGGGACTTTGCCTTTCAAGGCTGTGCCAATTTGCAAACCGTTACACTGCTGCGTCCCGCAGCGCAAGGGCTTACCGCATTAGGCAGAGACGCACTAAGCGGAACCGATATAAACAAAATAACCGTACCCACACAAGCCTGCGTAGACGCCTATTCCGCCGCCCCCAATTGGACCCATTTCGCCCCCCTCTTCCAAACCGCCTAAACAATAGATAATTTCCCTCCGCGATTGTTTCTGAAAAAGACCTTAAAAAAATTCCCCTCTTGAGGGGTGGACGCGAAGCGGACGGGGTGGAAAAAAAAGTTTTGTACCCTTGCCGTAAACTCCCGAATAGCATGGTAGTACTATGCTGTTTATACTTAATTCATTGCTACTCATATGCGCCCTTTCGCTAGACGCCTTTGCAGCCGCGCTAGCCTACGGCGCAGATAAAACTAAAATCCCCGTATTTTCCGCCGCGATAATCACACTGATTTGCACGGCGGCACTTTCCGCCGCCCTATATTTCGGCGCGGCTATAAAAAACATTATCCCCGAATTTATCAGCGTAGCGGCGTGCTGTATCATTTTAGCTTGCATAGGTTCCATAAAAATCGCGTCTAGTGTGTACTCCAACAAAAACTCCGCGCTTTGCACACCCTTCGCCGCACCCAAAACACTGTCTGCCCGCCAAGCCGCACTGCTTGCACTAGCATTGTCGTTAGACGGACTAACAGCGGGGCTAGGGGTAGGCGCAACCCAAAACGGACTTCTATGGCTAGTAAACTTCTCCCTAATCCTTACCGCCGTATTCATCTACGCAGGCAGTTATTTAGGCCTAAAACTATCCGTATGCCGCGTAAACCTAGCATGGCTGTCAGGCGCAATCCTTATCGCCCTATCCTTATCAAAGCTAATTTAATATTCCTCCATTCTCCATTTTCCATTAACAAAACGCTTGACACGCGGGGGGGGGGGTATACTACACTTAAATAAAAAGGAGTATACTATAACTATGAAAAAATCGGTTAAAGCCCTATTAGCCTTACTAACCCTGTTACTCTGCACAACCCTATTCGCGGCATGTTTTGAATCCAACGATAACGATATAGCGGTACAAAGCGTGGCCGTCAACGGTTCATCCACCGCAACCGTCGGCACCGACCAAACATACAGCGCAACGATTACCCCCTCAAACGCAACCCTCAAAACCGTTACATGGACGGTTACAAACGGTACAGGTTCTGCCAACATATCCAACACAGGGCTTTTAACCCCGCTTTCAGAGGGAACGGTTACCGTAACCGCAACCGCGCACAACAACATCTCCGACAGCCTAGTCGTTACCGTTTCGCCCGCACAGCCCTCAGCCACACAGCTATCTAAACCCACCGTTTCCTTCGATGACGTAACCGACATCATCACCGTTTCAAACGTAGACCCTAACGCAGCGGGCGTAAACGTAACCGTCCGCCTTTGGGGCAGCATTCATTCCGATATCACGGTGCTAGAACCCTACGCACGCTACCAAATCAACGGCATAAACACCCAAATTTACGCGGGGCAAACCATAGACCTTATTATAACCGCCGTAACCCCAGACCCGCTGTTCACCGCCAGCGAGCCCGCCGATTTTACCCAAATTACCAACCACATTTACCTGCCCGACACCGTAGAAGACCCCCTAATACATTGGCTATGGCCGGAGAAAATATTTTATGTAGATAAAATGGACCAGCGCAAAGCCGACTACACCGTCATCTATAACGGCGAAGAGGTTTCTTTATCCGAAAACCCGTATAACCCCGCAGCGGGCAACGCCTTTTTCACTCCGCCGTACCGCCCCTCCGAAAACGGCAATCTCTTAGAGGTTACCGTACACCCTAAAACGGCCGCAATCCTAAACTCAAATCAGCCCTACGTCCGCGCCGTTATTGCGCTTGCAGGCACAGGCACGGCAACGCGCGCAGTAAGCAACCTAAGCTACCAAGACGAGCCCTTTATAGGCACGTACACCTTCGAGGTTTGGCTTAATCAGGTATACTCGCACGTCTATTCCTTTATCTTTGACGAGGACGGCACAGGCATCTTCAACCCCGTCGGCGACCCGAATCAACACTTTGTCTTTGAATACTTTGTAGACGGGCAAGAAATTCAAATAAACATTGTCCGTAAGTGGGATCACGGCAACTGGTATCCTTTATATCCTACGCCGTTTCCGCCTATGTTTGCTACCTTTATAGACGACCCCTCATATATGCAGTACTATTCGTTTGCGCTGCACCACTCAGAAGCCCTAGAATTATTTAATATCCACGAAGAGCACGGAGCCCTTACCGCATATAAAGAAATGTCCGTGTTTGAAAAGGCAGTAGGGCAATGGGTTGCTACCGATTCTGCAACTATTTGGTTCCATTTAACCGCAGACGGAGGAGGCATTTGGCACAATATCAATATAAGCAAATGGCGTATCGGCACGAACAGCGATAATCCCATAATCATTGTTGAAACCTACGGCGGAGGGCAGAATACTTTTAGAATAGAATTTCCGAATGTTGACACCCTACAATTACTTGACTACAACAACGGAAGCCTTCTTAGCACCTACACCCGCCAACCCCTTTAAGTAATGGAGAATGGAAAATGGAGAATGTCGGCAATGAATTTAAAATAATAGCCTTAAAAAAATTCCCCTCTTGAGGGGTGCCCCGTAGGGGCGGGGTGGAAAGAAAAGCCTATACCCCCAATCAGACGGGGTGGAAAGAAACCCCAGCCCACAAAATCGGATGGGGTACAAAGAAAAATTCTCCATTCTCCATTATTAAACGGGGGGGGCTTGACAAACGCAAAAAAGTATGATATAATAATAGTATACTAACCACCGCCCCCAAAAACAGATGCAAATAGGATGCAAAAAGGATGCACTTTTTGCACCTTTTACACACAGGAGAATACCAAATGCAGCAAAAAATACGATGGGCAATCGTAGGCTTAGGCAAAATTTCGCGGCGCATGCTGCGCGCTATCCGCAGCGTAGAGGGCAGCGAAATTACCGCCTGCGCATCTAGCAGCCCTCAGCGCGCCCAAGAGTATGCCCAAAAATACAACATTCCGCACGCATTCACCTACGAAGAACTAGCGCAAAACGCCGACAAGGTAGACGCGGCATACATATCCACGCACATGAACGCGCACGAAAAACCCGCCGTGCTGTTTTTAAACGCCAAAATCCCCGTATTAGTAGAAAAATCGTTTGCGGTAAACCTAGCCTCCGCACAACGCATGATTACAGCTGCCAAACAAAACGACACCCTGATTATGGAGGCGCTTTGGACGCGCTTTTTACCCGCCACTCTATACGTGCAAGAGGTTTTAAATAGCGGTACTTTGGGCGCGCCTACGTCAGCCCGTTCCAAATTTGAGGTAGGCATAGGGCACGGGCCCAAATCACGCGTATTTAACAAGGCGGTAGGGGGAGGCAGCGTATTAGACGTAGGCGTATATCCCACAACCTATACGCATATGCTGTTCGGCATGCCGCAAAAAATCGAAGCAAAAGGAAAAATTAAAAACGAGGTAGAGATTAACTGCGACACCGTTTTCACCTACGAAAACGGCCTAGTAGTAAACTTCCGCGTTTCGCACGAATTTCTCACGCTTAAAGAATACTATACTATCGAATTTGAAAAAGGGCAAATCCACATACCGTCCTTTTACGATGCCCGCAAAGTGATTGTAAAAAGCGACAGCGGCGGCAAAACCGTTAAAAAGTTTACACCCCGCCGCGCCCGCGACGGTTTCACATGGGAAATCGAGCATTTCAACCAACTTATCCGCGATAACCTAAAAGAAAGCCCCGTAATGACACACCAAGTTACCCTAGAAGTTATGCAGCTAATCGAACACCAACTCACCCAAGTCGGCGTAAGCTACGAGTAAAAAATAATTGACAACTTACAACTTACAACTTACAAATTTCGGCTAAGATTTAAAATAAAAAACCTCTAAAAATTCCCCTTTTGCAGGCGCGACGCGGCGGCGACAGCCGCAAAAACACTTGTGTTTTTAGCCAAAGCGGGGAGTGAGGAACGAACGACCCATTGCCCCGTAGGGGCGGGGTGGAAAGAAAAATCTAAAAAATTCCCCTCTGCATTGTATCGTGCAAGTAACCGTAAAAAAATTCCCCTCTTGAGGGGTGGCAACGAAGTTGACGGGGTGGAAAGAAACCCCCAACCCACAAAATCGGACAAGGTAAAAAGAAAAAACACTATGGAAAATCAAAATCAAAAACAAAAACCGCGCGTAGTATTCCCGTTTGTAGAGGCAGGCTTAGGCCACATCATGCCTATGACAGCCGTAGCGGACGCGTTTGAAGAAAAATACGGCGACAGGTGCGAAATCGTGCGCACTAAGTTTTTTAAAGATACCCAAAATCAAGACATGATGTGGGTAGAGGAAGAGCTGATACGCGAGGTTAAAAAACACAACCGCAACCGCGCAAACGGCTTTTTTCAGTTTCTTGCCATGCGTATGTTCGGGCAAAAAAAGAGTCTTTGGTTTGTGTACCGCCGCCACTACAAGCGCGGACTTTCAGCGGCATTAGAGTACATCAAGCAGCTAGACGCAGATTTAATTTTTCATACGCATTTTGCCACCCTTTACTACGCATGCGAGGCAAAAAAGCTAGGGCTTATAAATCCCCAAACCAAAATCGCCGCGTACTGTCCAGACCCCGTAATCGGATTGCAATGGGATAAACGCGCCGATTTAATCGCGCTTTCCAGTCAAACAGGCGCGCAAGCGGCCGCCAAAAGCCTTACCTTTAAACGCACCCCTACGGCAGTTGTGCCGTTTTTAATCCGTAAAAACGTAGCCGAATATACCAAAAGCCGCCCTGAATACCGCCGCGAATTAGGCCTACCCGAAGATAAATTCACCATATTGTTAGCAGACGGCGCCTACGGCGCGGGACGCTTAAAGCAAACGGTGCATAGGCTTATGCAGTCTAAATTGCCACTCACGGTGGTTGCCGTCTGCGGACGAAACGAGGCCCTCTATCAAGAGTTTTTAAAAATCACACCGCCCGATAACATCACATTCGCCCCCTACGGCTTTACCGATAAAATGCTGCTATTATCTGCCTCCTGCGATTTATTTATCGGAAAAGCAGGCGCAAGCAACCTAGCCGAGCCCGCATATTTCGGCGCGCCCGCAATCGTTACATTTTTGGCAACCCCTATCGAAAAATGGATTTGCCGCCACTATACGCACCACGTAAAAAGCGCGGTAAAAATCACTAACGTAAACAAAGCCGTTTTAACGGCGGAGGCATGGGCACAAAACCCCGCACTCATGCAGCCCTATATAGACGCCTGCAAATCCGAACAACGCTATGACGGCCCCGACAAGCTTGCCGATATTCTTTGGGAGATGGTGAGCGGGTGAAATTTGGGTTGCTTTTGGCATTTCACCCGTTTAGCATCTCCTTTTAGCGAAAAAAATTTCTTTGAGCATTTTTTGCTCATTGCATGCAAATGTTATGAATGTATGATATCATAATATTATGGCTAACAAATTTTTTATAAGATTAAAAGAATTACGCGAAAAAAAGGCCCTTTCGCAACAGAAACTTGGTTCAATTATCGGATACAGTCAATCCATAATCAGCGATTGGGAAAGAAATAAAATACAACCTTTAATACCTGCAATAATTAAGGTTGCGCTTTATTTCAATGTTTCTTCGGATTATTTATTAGGTTTAGAAGAATAAGTTTGTTAGAAAGAACTTTTTTCTTGCCTAAATTGTAAAGTTGTAGTATACTACCGTTGTGCAATACGTAAAAGATACGTTTAAATATTTAAAGCGTTCATGGTGGGCGTTGATGTTGATAGCCTTGCCGGCAGCGGTAGCTTTGGGCTTTTTTATACGTCCCGTTGCGTCGCTTTCGTTTTTGCCGCTGTACGCAACGGCGGATATCCGCACCTTTTTAGATATCGTGTGGCTGGCGGTAGAGCCGCGCACCCTAACATGGATTTGGCCGGGCTTTTTAATATTCGGCACCTTATTTTTTACATTTTGCTTGGCCATGCCGTTTATAGAAACGCATTTTAGGGTAGGGCGCATGTCCATTAAAAAGCCGTTTTCGCTAATGAACCATTATTTTCTGCCCGCCTTAAAAATCGTGTTTATTGTGGGCGCGGTGTTTGCACTGTACTTTGCGGTGCTGTTATCGCTAACCGCATTGCAGCATTTAATGATTTCGGGCGCGGGCGTCCCGAACACCGCTTCCGTAATCGTAACGTGCGTACTGGCACTGTTTATGTTTTGTCTGTTATGCTGGCTGTGTTCGCCGTTTATGTTTATGGCGCCCGTCATGCAAATTTACGGATACAGCTTTGCGGACGCGTTTACCTCATCGGTATCCTACTACGGCAACAAGCCCTTTAAAGTAACTTTTGGGTTTGCGTTTGTTTTTTTTATAGCCGCGCTTGTGCGGGGCGTTGCGGCCGCATTAGGCGCGTTTATTCCGCAGTGGGGGCAAATCATCATATCCATAGTGCTGCACTTATTTTTACTGGTGTATTTTTGTGCGTACTGCATGGTCGTTACGTTTGGCGTAACAGGAATGGAGCGAAAGGATATTAAAAAATATGGCGTTTAAAAGTGCATTCAGAATCATTATAAAACGTTTCGGCTTAGCGTGGACGGTTGCCTTATTTATTTTAATTTTGGCGCTTATTATCGGCGCGCTAAGCTTAATGTTTATTCTGCCCGTTTTAAGCGCGTTTAACGATGCGGGCATTACGCGTCAAATCGGCGCGTCCTTTATGGGAATATTAAACGGAAGCGGCAATATAGGCGCGGAAATCCAAAGCATTTGGACGCAAATTCAAAGCGTGTTCAGCGATAACAGACGGCTTACACTCTCTACGGTAATCTTGTTTTTTATCGTTATGTTTATCTACAAATTTCTACTAGGCTTTTACGAACTGCCGCTGTATCAATCGTTAGAAGGAGAAATGTCATCTAACCTTAAAGTAAAATTTTCGCACGCATTTATTGCAAAATTAGGAATTTCCAGCCGCTTTATTTTGGTAAAGCTAATCTACACCACGCTGTACGACGCGCTCTTCTTTTTAGGATTGTATTATCTGCTAGGGCTGTTTTTTGTTGCGGGCGGCGCGTATTTCGCCCCGATTGTGATTTTAATCTACTTTGTACTGTTTCAAGCACTGCGCTACACGCTAATCGCCTTTTGGGGTACAGAGGTAGTTTTAAACCGTGCGCCGATATTCCAAAGCTTTGCTTTTTCCGCGCGAAAAGCAAGCAAAAACTTTGTTTCGGTTTTTTTCAGCTTTTGCGCCGCATGGCTTATCATTATCGCACTAAATGTATTTATCGGAATTTTCACCTTCGGCGTCGGGCTTATGGCAACCATTCCCGTTTCGGTGTTATTTATCGCCATCCTTAACATGACGCATTTCTACACAAAAACAGGACGCAGATACTACGCCGACGGCCGCATCATAACCCCCAAACGCGTAAAATAGGGGTTGTCTTAAATTTGGGGCGATTTGCACTACGCTTTAATTTTTTGCGCACTTGCGTACATCTAGGTACGCGGCGCGCGCAAAAAATTAAACTGTTGTGCAACTTACCCTCAAATTTAAGACAACCCTGTCGTGTATTAGGTAATACTACTCCTTGCCGTAAAGCCAACTGTTGCCTGTCTAGCACGCTATTTTACGCGTTTACATAACCCAACCCCGTTCGTTTTACAACTCCGTGAGCTAGCGCTATTTTATGCGTTTACATAAATCAAACTTGTCATAAAGCAATGATAGGACATTTGTTATAACCATTATGATAGGACTTATCAAAATAATAAACATAGGCGAAAAAACCATAAATGAATTAGGCAAAACACTTGCGCTGCGAATCAGCATATAGATTCCTACCAACGGCGGAACACAAAGAAAAGCAATAGACGCGATGGATATAGGCGATTTGCTTTTAGACAATTTATTTTTTAGAATAAGTTTAATTCCTAAAAATAGTACAATACCACAACCGCCCAATATAACTAAGCCGATAAAAACAAAAAACAAAATAGCATTTGTTGTAAGCGGTGCAGGAACACTATTAGGGCCAAAGCCGCCGGAGCTAGCAATTAAAACAAAAACAACTAGCGCAAATCCGCCAAATAAAACAGCCACAACACTCCATATTATTTGAAGTATTCCGCTTATTTTGAATGCTGTTTTACTTTCCATAAGTACACACCTCAAATTAAAAACTGTTGCCTATATCTAAACCACTCTAACCTTAATAACATTATCCAGCTTTTTAATTTTTTCTATTACCTTTTCGTTTAGCTTTTCGTCTAAATCTAAAATTGCGTAGGCGTATTTTTTGCCGTCGGACTGCGATACAAAGCCGTGTATGTTTACGCCTTCTTTTCCGATAATGTCGGTAATCGAGCTAATCACATTTTTAACGTTTAAATGAATAATGGTAACGCGCTGCTTGCCGTCGCGGGGCAGACTGCACGCGGGGAAGTTTACCGAGTTTACTACGTTTCCGTTTTCGATAAAATCTTTAATTTGCTGCGCAACCATAAACGCACAGTTATCCTCCGCCTCCGGCGTAGACGCGCCTAAGTGGGGGATAGGGATTATGTTTTTTATCCCCAACAGCGCATCGCCCGGAAAATCTGTAACATAACGGTTTACCTTGCCCGAATTTACCGCTTCAATCATAGCGGCATTGTCGCACAACTCCGCACGCGAGCAATTAACAATATTTACGCCGTCTTTCATAGAGGCAAGCGTTTCGGCGTTAATCATATTGCGCGTTTGCGCATTCAGCGGCGCGTGCAGCGAGATAAAGTCGCATTCGGCAAAAATCGTTTTTAAGCAATCGCACTGCTTTACATGATTATTTAAATTCCACGCACCCTTAACCGAAAGAAAAGGGTCATAGCCCATAACCTGCATACCCAACTCAACGGCAGCGTTTGCCGTTAAAATTCCTATCGCGCCTAAGCCGATAACGCCTAATTTTTTGCCGAGAATTTCGCCCCCGACAAATTGATTTTTACCCTTTTCAACTAAGCCCTCAACCTCCGCGCCTTTGCCTTTAAGGCTTTGCGCCCAGTTTATCCCGTCGGTTACGCTGCGGCCGCACAATAAAAATGATAAGATAACCAACTCCTTAACCGCATTCGCATTCGCGCCGGGCGTGTTAAAAACCACCACGCCTTTTTCGGCATACGCATCGATAGGGATATTATTTACGCCCGCGCCCGCACGTCCTACGCAAAGCACCGATTCAGAAATTTTATAATCGTGCATATTATAAGAACGCAAAATAATAGCGGCAGGGGATTTGCTTTCCTTTACCATTTTATACGGTGCTTTAAAAACCTCATTCACCGCAGGGCTGATTTCATTCAAACGCAGTATTTCCATAAATGTTTTTCTTTCTCCTTTTTATTTTAAAACTGTATTTATCTAAGCTGTAATAATTTCATAATACAGTTTTATTTATTATTCTTTTCAAACTTTTTCATAAATTCGATTAAAGCTTTAATGCCTTCTTTCGGCATCGCGTTATAGATGCTTGCGCGCATACCGCCTACCAATCTATGGCCCTTTAACGCGATTAAGCCAAGCTTTGCCGCCTCACTTACAAATTGATTATCCAATTCTTCGCTGGGCGAAACAAACGGCACGTTCATAATAGAACGGAATTCCTTTTCTACCTTGTTTTGATAAAACGCTGAATTGTCAATAAAATCGTACAATAGATTTGCTTTTTCTTCGTTCATTTTTTGAACCGCTTTTACGCCGCCCAAACCGTCCAACCACTTAAACACTTCCATCGCCATATACGTAGAAAACGCAGGAGGCGTATTGTACAAGCTTTTTTCGTTGATTTGCGTCTGCCATTTCAGCATGGTAGGGCACAGCGGCGAGGGCGCATTAGCCAACCCTTTTTTAACAATCACAATCGTTACGCCGGCAGGAGCAATATTTTTTTGCGCGCCCGCATAAATAACCGAAAATTTAGATACGTCCACCTCTTCGCTTAAAATCATAGAGGACATATCCGCAATCAGCGGAACAGCCCCCGTATCGGGCGCGGCGCGAAAGCGCGTACCGATAATCGTGTTGTTATAACAAATATGCACATAGTCCGCATCGGCGCGGAACATGCTTTTTTCTAAGCGCGGAATGTAGGTAAAGCTTTTATCTTTCGACGACGCGGCAATCTTTGCATCCGTAAATTTACCCGCCTCCTTAAAAGCCTTTTCCGAAAATACGCCCGTAACCACATAGTCCGCTTTTTTATGCGCGCACAAATTTAACGGAATAGCCTCAAACTGCGTAGACGCGCCGCCTTGAATAAAGATTACATCGTACTCCTCAGAAATGCCCATAAGCTTGCGCAGCAGACTTTCGGCTTCGGCGTTAATCGCCTCATACGGCTTAGAGCGGTGACTCATTTCCGTTACGGACATACCCGTACCGCCATACGATAAAAAATCCTTTTGCACCTTTTCTAAAACGGGCAAGGGCAGCATAGACGGTCCTGCGGAAAAGTTATAAACTCTCATAAAAATATACTCCTAATAGTTAAAGTTTTGTTTACATAGTTATAGCGTATTTTTGCAAACTTTTATCAGTATAATTCATTTGCGGTTTGTTTGTCAACAAACTTTTTTAAATTTTCATAAAAACGTAAAAATCCCTAAATCCGCTTTCGGCTAAGCCTGCTTACAAGAAAAACAAACGGCATGCGTAAATGAAACAAAAACCGCTATTTTTTCGTGTAATTTGACGCTAAACCGCCGCATATATAAAAGTATGAAAAAAAAATTTATAAAATCGCAACAAACCATGTTATACGGCACATAACCGCCTATTTGTTTAAATAAAATTCATATAAACGGCTGAAATATATGCAAAAACTTAATAAAAATGTACAAAATATTAATAATGCTAAAATGTCGAATTTTGCGTGTAAATAAAAAACCCTACAAAAATGCCTGTTTTTTTAAATTTTTATTCAAAAAAACGAAAAAAACCGCAAAAATTAATAAAAAATTATTTGTCGTACTATTTTATTCATATTGACTTCGTTCATAATTTGTTCTATAATAGTAAGACTAACGTGGTGATTTGTCCCCTTTTGGCATACAAACGCCGCAAAACGCAAACTATATAATAGTATATAACGATACTCTTTAAAGAACAAAAGGAAACAGCACAATGAAAAAAGCAACAGCCCGTAAAAACAAAATAGCAATTCTTTTATTAAGTATTATATTTGTAATTACTACGGTTTTGGGTTTAAACCTTTACGCGCCCCGCGCGAATGTAACGCAATCGGACTATACGCTGCGCTTTAAACAAGTAGCGTTAGGCGGGGATTTTGGTTTAGCCGTTTCGTACGAGGGTGAGTTATTTGTATGGAGCCTTACCCGCAGAGAAACCACATTCGGCGCGCAGCCCAGCGACTCTACTACATTGGGTGCGTATTATCCCGCAATTCCTACCAAGATATTCCCGGACTTTTTTGGTGAAGCCAACGGCATTTTAGGCGAGGTAACGTACACCGCCGCAAATCCTTTAAAAGAGGGAGGCTTGTTGCCCTCTGAAGACGCTGTTAAAATGGTGGCGGCAACGCGCTACACGGCGGCGTTCGTATCCGAAAAAGGTTTTGTTTACACATGGGGCCCCGAATTTGGCAACGCTACGGCTGGCGGCTCTTATAGCAGCCCTACGCATATACTTTTGCGTACAAACGTTTCACCCGGCGCGGGCGCGTTTTATACACCCACTATTATAAAACCCAATCATGTGCCGGGAATAGTTAATTATAAGTATACCGGTTCTGGACCGTTTTTATCGACTGACCCTCTCTTAGGAGGCAAAGTAAACGCACTTACAGCTATTTTTGACAAGCAAGGTGCAGGCGCCGTCAGTGGAATTACCGCCGCAGAAAATAACTTTATTGTATGGGACTCCTCAAATTACGGTGCATGGGGCAGCGATATGTTCCGCCAAACCGAAGGCGAAATGAGCGGCTACGGTAATTCGCATCCCACTTTGCAATACGAGCGTTATAGTTTTACGGGCACAGGCATAACGCCCGCAGGCATGTATGTAGGCGACGATTATGTGGTAGTGCGCGGCGGTACCGATGGGCAGCTGCACGTAAGGGGCAAGAATTTTTACCTAAACGAAGGTTCTGCAAACCGTCCTATTAATATAGATAGTGTTTTACCTGCTGCAGGCTCCGGATTAGCGACTAATGTTTTAGATGCGGCGGACATGACTGCCTTTCCTGGCGTCAGCGAAAACACACGTTGGATAGATATCAGTTTATCTGGCGAAGGAGGCGGTACTGCGGCAACCTCAAGATACAGAATACCAAACGCTATGGCGCAATCGTTTAACGCCGTAACAGGCGCATCGGCGCGCGCGGGCAGCGATTTTTCGTTTAAAGATAAAAACGGCAATGTAGTGCCTGCCAATGTACAAAACCAAAGCGTTTCCGCAGGCGCGGGCTTTATGTACTTTATAAATTCAGCAGGCAACGTGCAAATGCTGGGCAACGGATTCGCCGGGCAAGCGAGCGCACCGTCGGGACATTACGATACGGTTCACTCTATCGCCGGCATCAGCAACGCGCGTCAGGTAGTGGCAGGCAGAGTGTGGGAGAATTTTATTCGCGCCTATGTTCCCGACGGAAACCGCAGGTTCGATTTTAGAAATAACGGCACAACTAACCCTACTCCGGGTGTTCTTCCGGGTATCGGTCCGCAACAGCCCGGCAATACAATTGAGCATCAAAGCGGAACGGAGTATAATATAAATATCGGCGACCCGCACTTTGCGGACTTTGCCGCCGATACGCAGTATATATCGGCAGCATTAACCGTAGACGGCGGCGTATATGCGTGGAACGCATTTAAAGGCGTAACCGATTTAAACGCAAACGCGTTGGCTTTATTATTAGGCAGTACCACCGAAAGGGTAGTTACGCTTGCGGGCGGTTACGGCAATATCCTGTACGCGCTTACTAATACAGGAAAGCTTATTCGTATTTCTTACGATGCTGAGGCAGGGTCCTCAGGCGAGTTTACGGCGTATTACCACGACGATTTCCAAACGGCAGTATTCTCAACAGAGGGTATTCTGATTTCTTCTCCTCCTGTCGTTACCGCTATTACGCCGCGTTGGTCAAGCCAGCCCACAGCCGCCGCGCCGCCTGCGGGCACACCCAACTCCCATCTAGTAGGCCGCCGCACCGCGCATTTCAGAAGGTCTAACGATGCAGGCTTTACAAAGGTAAGCAGCGGCGACCTAAACCCTGCTAACACCATATTTGCCGCAATCGGAATCGACAGCGTAAGGCGTTCAAATATAAATTTTTCCAGTAGCAGAGTGGTAAACGTAGGGTATCGCATCGATTCATATACATCGTTAAGCCCTACCGTACCCCCCATATATAGTCATGTAGGCACGGCAATTGAAGGCAATACCGACCATGTGGCTACATCCTTTATTACGCGCAACGACACAGGCGACCCGTTTAGGCTTTTATTAGACGGCGTAAAAGACGTAAATTACTTCCGCACACCCGCCAGCGCGGCATTATTTTCCGACAGCGGAGTACTCAGCCTGCATAACAATAACATATTCGGTCGCCACGACGATGTGAATGCCTTTTCGGGCGATTTTACCGAACTTACGGGCTTGCCGCTAGACACAAGAACCTATACAACCCCGGACGTATCCATTAATTTTTACCGCAATTACGACACCTCCAAAGACCTTTTAGACCGCGAGTTGGTTTCACACTATTTCGATTTTGAAATTGCCGTATACAATAGCGGAAACGGCGCGGACGATATTCAGCTGTATATTTACCCTAAAAAATCCACCACGGGCGATACCATCACCGCAGAGTTTTACGTCGGTCGCTATAACGATGCAACGCGCTACCGCGAAGAAACCGTAATCTACGACAGCGCGAAGGTTGCTTTGGATATTGTCATTGATACGTCCTTACCCGATGCTAATAAATACCGCGAGCCGATTGCGTCAAACATTACTCCGTTCGGCGCGCCTGGTCCGCTGTTAGACGTAAACGGCACAACCAATAGGTTTTACAGCGTTGCCGCCATGAATGTTTCGGCAGGCTTTGATACCTTAGCGGCAGATTTGGTGCGCGTTTCTTCGCTAACAGATGCGGGCGCAATTGTAAGCGCGATTCACGACGATTTGGTAGGCAATAATCCAAGCGGACGAGCCAAAGATTTAGGCTTTCCAAGTTCAAATTATATCGCGGAGCTTTCGTACTACGATAGTGCCACCGAACAATATTATAACGATACCTACCGTTTCTTTACCGAAAGCCGCGACGGCAGTTTGGTGCGCTTTGCAGGCATTACGGAAGCGGGTGAGTTATATCGAGAGCGTATAAGGCCCACGCTGCGGGACATTACGGTAGAATTTAATTTGGCAGCATTATTCGGCGCAGCAAACTGGGACGAAGTACCCGCTGTTGACAAGGCCGCTATCGAACGGTATTTAGATTTAGGCTTATTTAACAACCTCTACGGCTTTTACCGCTTGCGTCCTGCGGCGAATAATACAGAATTTTTAGACCCCGGCGTTATACTTGACCGCGTAACGGGCATGGTGTCCATAGTGTATCAAGTAGTAACGTTCGAGGCGGTATGGGCGACCGATTCGGCAACCTATTCAGAAGATGATGCGGGAAGAAATATCATTAACATGCCGCAGATGGAAAAAGCCGTATCCTTTCCGTCATTTACGCCGACACTTGCCGAATACAGCTTGTTTAAGGGTGCAGCCAACAACGATTATAATGCACGCCAAGCCATACGCGACGGCAGAATCGAGGGCATGCGCGATCCTTTGCAAGGTCAATTTGTAACCCTGCACAGCCATGCTTCGCTTAGACTGAAAGATGACGTAACCACCGGTGCGGGCGCGGTATCGGGCAATCCGAGGTTCGGCGCAAATGTAGCCGACTTTGCGGGCGGCAGCGGGCCGTCGGGCAATGTTCGCAACGTTTCTGTCGGCGTAGGCGGCGCAACTGCAATTAACTTAGTAGACCTTATGCAGCTAGGCGCAGTTGAAACCGAGCGGTTTCAGTTTGAATTTACTTTCGGACACGACCCTGTCGGCGAGGACGGCTTTTACGCCGCATTTACAGATTCGTTAAATAACGAGGCGGTTGATATTTCTAGGTCGCACCTATCTAAACACACCATTAGGCTATTTTTTACCAACGCCGCACGGATTTCCTTTACAGTAGGCATTGTTAAGACAGAAAAACTATCGGGTGAAGGCTTTGGTTACCGACCTGTTCCGCCGGACATCGGCGCGGACATTCCTGCCGAATATATAGAATTGAATTTTATATTTAACGCAACCATTGCCTCAGGCGAGTTCCGCCTTAAAGACCCTGGCCCACAAGATAATCCGAATTCGCTGCTAGAAGTTCTGAGGTTTTCCGACACCCATACGTTAACCTTGCAAAACTTTTTAGTTACTTCGCGAATTTTCAATCCCGATGCAGGCGGTTCGGAATTTATTGTGTTTACGTCCGCGCAGGTTTTAGAAACCACCCGAGCTGCGGCCACTGTTTCCGAAGACGGAAAAACCATTCGCCTTACGGCGCGCAGAAGCGGTGTTACGTATTTGCGTTATACCATCAGCCTTTTAGGCACGCACACGCTTTCGGGCATGGTGCAGATTACGATTGACAGCATTACGGAATATTTGCCCGTTACAAGCCCTTTAAGGCTGTTCAGGCCTCATAACATAGCTATTTCAGATTTAACACAAGTGTTAATGGGACGAAATACCCACTTAGCACTCAGTACGTTAATTCCTGATTTAGACGCAGGAGATGACGGTCTTGGCAACGCAAACCGTGCGATTACGATTCAAACAGGCATACGCGAAAACAATGAAATAGAATGGCAAACCGTTGCACTAAGGGACACTAACGGTAATTTCAACACATTTGTACGCGAAGCATCCCTTATAGAAGATAATGCGGGCGGCAGCGGAAGCTTGCGTATCGTGCTGGGAAGCGTAGCGCAAAGCGCGGAACTTCCGCCTACGCGCATAGTAGTTACTTTCTATAACGGGCTAAGCGGGGCAGAAAAAAGACAATTATCTATTGCTATTCCCGTAAGCCCCGGTCATATGGCGATAGTAGGTGCAAACTCTGTACCGATTATGCTAGACCTAGACTATAACGAAGGCGTAAGTCATAACGCAGACGAAGTGCTTAACGAAATGTTTGAGTTTATCAATAACTCAAACGACAAAAGGTTGGTAATCAATAAAGATTTCTTTATGAGTTTTATCAATGTTCAAGCACCGGAAAACTATTTTATCAGCCGCGCTTTTATAGATGATTCGCGTGTCGGCGAGCATAACGGCGATAAATTTTTCACCTATAACCGCGATACTGCCGGCAGATCGCTTTCCATTACGCCGCTGTATCCTACGCAAGAGCTTGCTGTAAACGACCAAGCGGACGGCGTGCGTTTTGTGGTGGATATTGCGTCTAACACAAACCGAGACGACAGCTTTCAAATTTCGTTCTTTATACGCATTACCGGTATAACCATAACCTTAGATGCGGCAACCTACGGTATCATATTCGCGTATTGCGGAGTGGGCGTTTTCGCATTTTTGTTTTTGGTTTTTGTAATACGGTATATCGTATATCTAAAACGTAAGTCTAATCAAAAACGCATTATTAAGAAAAATCAAATGCTTATTAAAATGCGCGATAAAATGCACAACAGTTCGTCCACCAATGCAACTGCTGCGGCGGCAAGGGCAAAAATGCGCATGAATGACCCTAAATACGCAAAAATGTTTGACGATTTGCGTAAGAAAAAAGAGGCTGAAACAGGCATAACCTTAGATAATTCGGATATCGCGGCAAAAGCAGATATTAAAACAATGGTTACTTCGGGCAAAGGCAAAGCCTCCAAAAAGAAAAAAGGCGGCAAGAAGAGCATTGACGAATTACGTGCCGAGCTTGCGGCAAAACGTGCGGCACTGCAAGATGTAGCCAACGGCGTACCGCCTGGCGGCGCGGCGTTTGAATATAATCCCGACATGAGCATGGGCGACCACAGCGATATAACTATGGACCAAACCATTATGGGCGAAGCACCGATTTTCGAGCCTACGGATAGCTTTGAATATAATCCGGATATGTCGCGTGAAAGCGTAGAAGACCAAATAAAAGCTAAACTGGACGAAAACGGTTTTGTAGATTTCGAACCGATTATAGGCGAATAACAGAGGTATACACATCATGACAAAAACAAAACAAACATTTAAATTTTGTATAGCCGTATTGTTAGCGGTTTTAATCGCTGCCGCGCTGTATTGCGTGCTTGCAGTTAAGCCTGTACACGGCGCGGATTTGCCCGAACGTCCTGGCCATAGCGATGACGCTACCTTTTCTATTACGTTAGACTTAAACGGCCAGTACGAAGCCCTTAACCCCAGCCATACTTTGGTAGATTTTGTTTCTACCGCACCTGCGTCTGTAAATAAACAAACGCAAAACAATCTATACAGAGAGCGTTATATACCCGTTTCCGTTTTTAGTGACGCGCTTAATGCACAGTACACTCTTGACGGAACCAGCAACTCTTTTACTACTAACGGAACGATTCAGTTAACCGATGCGGATATAGTAAACGCCAACGCAGCCTTTGTGTTTGCAGCTTTCGATTTCAACCCGATTCAGACCGAAATTGTGCGCAGCCTTCGTATTCGGGCGGAAGCACCCGTTGCAAACGCGCGCATTTTAATTCCTATGTACAATTCAACCGGAACCCGATATTGGGTAAACCTGCGCGTTACCGTAGTGTCTACGTTTGCGGTTGCAAGCAGAACAGTAGACCGTGAAGGCAGCGGAGACCCTCTGTTTAGAACCGTGTATGTAGGAAATGACGCCGCGTCTAGCAATCTTGCGGTTATTCCGGTTACGAACGGCGCGGTTGCGCAGCAAATCAATTTAGACAGAGCGTTAAACAGAAGACTTTTTTCGTATGACACAGAGTCACTCAATCACAATCTGATTGCCGAGATTGGATTCAACCCGTGGATGCTGCGGGATAACAGAAGTTTTATTATCACCGAGGCTTTTATTTGCCGTAGGCTTGAAAACGGGGGATTATCCGGAACGCTTAACTCAGAATTAGGTGTAACCGTCCGTCATGCCAGCGGAAATCACGAAACGCCCTTTTTAAGCATAGAGGTTGATATACCGCCCCGTGCCGTCAACAGCGACTTAAACCCCAACGCCATGTACCGTGATATTTTTGATGCGGGCGTATTATACGACCTGCTTATCCGCATCCGTGTAGGCACTTCCGAGCATGTCAATTTGCATTTTAAAATAGATTTCCGCCAAAGCGAAAAGCCTGTTCCGCGTTCTTCATTCGGTATGCCTACGTTGATTAACGCCGCTTTGCCCGAAGAGGTAGCCGATTACTATTTTAATTCTAAATTACATTCCACCATGATGCACAGCAACTATAAAACCGTTCGTATTTATCCGACCGATTTATTCAACTATGCTGTTCCGGATGTTTTTAAACTGACAAACGCATATAACATGACCTTTCCGGCAGGCATAGAATCCGCAATAGCCGACAGTAACGGCAACAGTCATTTTTCCAACATTCATAATTTTAATGTTTTGCTGAAAGAGGGTATCGAAAACGAAATGCAGCAAAATCAACGCCGCTATATCGAGGTTACCGCGATAAGAAACGGCGAGGTTACCATTCCGTTTATTGTTCGGTACGGTCCCAGAGGCGAAGAATTAGACTCCGTACACTTATCGGTTACGTTTACCGTGTTCGGCAATTATGAGCTTGCCTCAATTCCTATCAACGGAAGGCGGCGCCATACCTTTAACGTAAATAATTACAGCCTTTTCGAACAATTATTCGTAGACGGATTTTTTCTTACAGGCTTTGAATTAATATCCGCTAATGGTCACGCCACCGCAATTTTACAAAATAACAATCTAATTGTTACGCCCCTCAGTCACGGGGAAGAGCGTGCGATATTTACGTTTAGAGATTCCGAAGCCGCTAATGCGCGTACAGTTACCGTAACAACCAGCCTTATTATCAACCCCGATGCAGGCGCGTTTTTTGAAGGTTGGCAGTTGGTTTATATAATTTTATTCTGGATTGCAATAGGCTTGGCGGTTACACTTATACTGCTGTTAATTTTCTATATTTTCTACCGTGCGTTTGTCAAATCAAAACGCGCCGATATGGAAACAGTTGCGCCGACCAGTTCGTATATTATTAAGCTAAATTCTACTATTGCCGCAACACAGCAGCAGCGCATGAGTACGGCGGCTTATCAAAACTCTATGGGCATGTTACAGTTAGGTGCGGGTCCCAGTATGACGGGAATGCACCAACAACAAATGCCCGCGACGCATCAGCTTGGCGTAGGCGGAGGCGGTTCTTCCTCTCCGCAAGACCCCTCATCGTACGGCAGCCCTCAATACGGCGGTATGGGTGATGTACCGTCGCCCGCAGCGGACGGCTTCGGGCAAACCGCATTCGAACAGCCTCAGCAAGCGGAGATTTATATTCCGCTTTCAGATGAGGAGCTGTTAGAAAAAATATTTGTCGAAAAATACGAGCCGCGCGGCATGACGAAGCGTTCGTTCTTAAAAAGCAAAGACTTACAAACCCGCGAGCTTGAAAAAGAAAAACAACGTATCCGCGAGGCAGTTAAAAACGGACAAAGCATCGAGGAAGCTTGCGGCATGAACAAAGCGCAAGGCGCTAACGGTTCAGTTCCCGGCGATACGGTTGCCGAAGCTGTTGCCGAAAAAGAAGGAAACCCGATGTTTGCTATACTAGGGTTCGACCCGCACGAATCCATCGAGGCTGACCCGACAGAAGAAGTTTCGGCAGAAAAAAGCGCACCTCAAATCGTGATAGACGAGTTCGGCGAAGAAAAACTGGTATACGAAGAAGTTTCCGAAGAAGAGTTAGCGTTAGAAGAAGCGCGTCGTAATCACCGCAGACTGCAAAGAGAATACGATGTGTTAAGTACGCGGCTTGCCAAAATCGAGAGCGAGATTGAAAAAACACACGATCAAGTTACGGCAGCCGACGAAAGCATTACTTCGGCACAAAACGAAATAACCGCACAGCAAGACCAAATTACAAATTTAGAAGTTCAAATGGCATCCGCCTCTAAAAAAGAAAAAGAGCGTCTTTCAAAGGAAATGGCGGCGGCGGAAAGCAATTTGAGATTTGCCCAAACCCGTCTTGCCGATGCGCAAAAGCTTAAAGCGGAAACCGAGCACACAGAAGAGGCACTTAAAGAGCTTGCGGATTCGTTTAAAAACACCACCTCCGATAAAAACAGCGCAATAGAAGAAAGTGCCAAAAAGGTTGCCTCCGCCGAGAAAAAAGCGCAATTAGCGGCAGAAGCGGCAGCGCGTGCAAAAGCAAAATTAGATTTCGAACGCCGAAACCTGTATTTGACTCCTATTATGCGCGACTTATTTATCTTCGACCGCGATATCAGTAACGCGCAGCAAGCGCTTGAAAGTTACGCGGCGGAAAAAGCCGCATTAAAAGGCGAGGTTTCAGCTATCCAAACCCAGCTTTTAAGCACCACTGACCACCAAGTAATTGCTAAGATGAGCGCGGTAATCAACGAAAAGAATTCGCGCATCACCGAAATTGATAAAGCGGTTGCGGAAAGCACTAAACAAAAGTCTGCAAGAGCTATCGACTTTGCATCGCTTCGTAAAAAAGCGAACGACTACATCGACAAAGAAGATATGCCGCTTGAAGATGTTTATAAAAGTGAAAACGAGGTGATAAGACAAATCATGTTTGATGAGTACAAAGCGCAAATCGAAGCGGAGAAGGTCGAATCGGAAAAAGCTATGGAAGAATTGCAAGCGCAATACGACGGCATTTCCAGCGGTTTAGATGCGGGCATAGCAGACGCTGCCGCCAACGTAGCCGCAGAGGTTCAAGCGGTAAGTGAGGCTTTAAGCCAAACCGAAAAAGAGCTTGAAGACCTTAATCTGCGTATGGAGCATGCCTCCGACGAAGAAAAATTAGATATGTCTATCGAGCAAATGGAGTTGAACGAAAAGCTTGATAACTTACGTAAAATGCTTGAAGACACTAAGGCAAACGGCATAAAAGCGAATCTTGAAATGCAAATGGAAAACGAGGCAACGCTTGCGCGGCTGTCGGCAGAACGCGATAAAACCCAAGCGGCGTTCGAGCAAGCCTGCGAAAAGCTGTCCGTGATTTTAAACACCACCGACATTTCAGAGGTAGCCGACCCGTTGTTTAACAAAAACGGCGGTACGATTTCAAAAGACCGTTTCATTATCGAAGAAACCAACCTTAAAAAGCAGTTAGAATTACAAAAAGCCCAAGCCGAGCAAGCCAGACTTGCCGCGCAAATGGCGCAAGAAGAAGCCGAGCGTTTGGCGGAAGAATCTGCCCGCGCGAGCGAGGCGCAAAAAGCCGAACTTGAACGCGTTGCCCATGAGGCTGCCGAAAAAGCCGCCGCCGCCGAAAAGGATGCGGAAGAACGTCTTGCGGCAGAAACCTTGCGCCTAAGCGAAGAGGCAGAACAAGCAAAACGCGCCGCAAGCGAAGAAGCGGAAGAAGCCAAACGCATGGCCAGCGAAGAAGCAGAAGAAGCTAAACGCGCTGCCAACGAAGAGGCCGAACAAGCCAAGCGCGCCGCCGCAGACGAAACAGAGCAAGCCAAACGCGAAGCCGAGCAAGCCAAGCTTGAAGCAGAAGAAGCGCGCCGCGCCGCCGCAGACGAGGCCGAAAAAATCAAAAGCGAATCAGAGGCGGCAATCGAGGCCCTAAAACGCAACGCCGAAGAAGAAGCCGAAAAAGCCAAACGCATGGCAGAAAGCGAGGCGGAAAAAGCCAAGCGCGAAGCAGAAGAAGAAGTAGAACGCATCAAACGCGAGGTTGCGGCAATGGGCGAGCTTTCCGCCGAAGAGCAAGCACGTATCGCGGCAAAGGTATTAAAGCGCAAAGACGAAATCGCGGATTTGCGTAAAGGGCTTAAAGAAATCACCAACGAAAAAGACGGTGAAAACCTGCGCGAAAAATTCTACGCCATACAGTTAAAGCTAGACGAGGACGAAAAGAAAAGCGTCGAATTAAAAGAGCTTATCGAGCGTTCTATGACAGATGCAACGCATGCGGGCGAGGTAGCGGCGTTAAAGACGCTTGCGGATAAAAAACCTAAACGCATTGTTAAAAAGGTTACCGAACGCGTCAACAGAATACAGCGTCCCGGCACGCGTACCGCACGTCCCGGCGCACGTCCCGGTGCAAGACCCGGCGCACGTCCCGGTGCAAGGCCTGGTGCACGTCCCGGCGCAAGACCCGGCGCGGCACGTCCCGGCGCACGTCCCGGTGCAAGACCCGGTGCGGCGCGTCCAGGTGCACGTCCCGGTGCGGCAGCGCGTCCTGGTGCGGCACGTCCTGGCGCACGTCCCGGCGCACCGCGTCCCGGCGCACCCCGTCCTGGTGCAAGACCTCCTGCAAGACCTCCGAGTCGTTAATAATACTCCACAAAGGATTTGCAAATACTAAAATAAAGTGAGAATAGTTATGAAAGATTTATACAAATTCAGTTTAGCCGACGAGGAAGAAGAGTATTACGACGACGAAGAGGAGTATGACGAAGAGGAGTATGACGACGAAGCATACGACGATGAGGAATACGACGACGAAGATTACGGCGACGAATACGAAGACGACGAATACGGCGAGAATTATCCTGCCGAAACCGGCGAGGATACGGTAGGCAAGATTTTAGATGAAATTGCCTCTATCCGCCGTTCCGTAGGCATGCCTGCACAAAACATGCCCTCAGGTTACCACGCGCCGTTAACGGCAGACCCCGTATTTCCCTATGTAATTTCTACGGGAGTAAAGCAAAACAATAACGACAACCTGATTTTTAACGAAATTTCACGGCTTCGCGAGGAACTTTCTAAAACCCAAACCACGCAAGCCATGCACATCGAACTAGGGCGTCTAAAAGATTCTATGGAGCGGGACGCACGTCAAAACGAATCGCGCCTAAAAGACGAAATTAGGCGTTTAACCGAACGGATTGAAGAACTCTCTAAATAAAACAAAAAGCGCACCGCATTAAGTGAGGAAATTATGGAATATTTCAAAGAAGACATCGGACGACTCGACCTCGCCAACGAAGAAGATGACGAATACGAAGAAGAAGTTATCGAACGCGACGAATACGTTGACGGCGAAGATGAGGAATACGAAGAGGAGTACGACGACGAAGAGTACGATGATGAAGAGTACGACGACGAGGAGTACCCTGAGGAAGACTATCCTGAGGAAGAAGAATATTACGAGGACGACGGAGGTTACGTCGAAGACGACAGGCTTAGCAAAGTGCTAGATGAGCTTGCCGAGTTAAAACGTTCTGTCGGTATGCCTGCACCTGCACCCAGCTTTGTGCAGCAGCCCTCACATACGCATCCGTTTGTGATTTCGCACGGCGGAGGCGGCGGTCAGAATAACGAAATCGCTATTTATAACGAAATTTCGCGCCTTAGAAATGAGTTGGGCAGAACGCAATCCACGCAAGAAATGCACGTGGAGTTAAGCCGTTTAAAAGACCAAATCGAAAAAGACGCGCGTCAAAACGAAACAGGATTATTAGGCGAAATTAAAAGGCTTAACGAACGTGTGGTAGAGCTTTCCGACGGTAAAAAATCTGCCGTTCCGCGTCTTTCGGCAGCAGCCTCATACGGCTTGCACGGAACTTGCGTCGGCGAGGAGGTTTTGCGTACCGAATTTGCAAAGCTTATTGCCATAAACGAAACAATTTTGCGCACGGTTAAAGACGACGACAAAAAAATGTACAGTCAAATTTCCGATATCCGCAAACGCGTAACCGAGCTTCCTGATTTTACCGAGCTGTTAAAAAACATAGAAGAATTAAAAAAATCGGTATCGCGTGCCGAACAAATATCCGCCGCTGCCGTGCCTGTCGCTACACCTGCACCAGCGCCCGCACCTGTTCCTGTCGCTGCACCTGCACCCGCGCCTATTGCCGCACCGATTCAAAACGGCAATGCCGTATTGCACGAAATCTCTATGGCGACCGATAAAATTAAAGAAACAATTTCCGCTTCGGCCGAGCCGGATAACAGCGAAATTTTGCGTCAGCTGTACGATTTAAAAACCATGCTTGGTTCTGCATCGGGCGGAACGGCAAAGCGCAATAAGGATATTTTATCGCTGTACAACGATTTGCATAAGGTAAAATTTGATTGCACATCTAAATCGCTTCCGCTTTCAGAAAAGCTAAAAGCCATAGACGAGTTTTCCATTAAGCTTGCCTCGGTAACAGAACCGGCTACTACCGACATTTATCATTCGCTTTTGTATCTGACACAAAAATTATTAGGCGAAAAATTGTCGCGCAGTTCGCTTGACGAGCTTAAAAAGTTTGCGTCTATTCCTGCTAAAAAACAAGAGAGTGCAGAGGCTTATGCTAAACTGTACGAGCGTTTAAAGCGCGCTTCGGTTTTAGACATCATAGAATTACTGCCCGAAGTAGTATCGGCGGTTGACGAGCTTCAAGACGGTAAAAAAACGGCGTACAACGATGCGCTGTACAGCGAAATTTTAGATTTAGCTAACGAATACGCAACCTCCGATGTAGAAAACCATGCGGCGGCGGCAAAAATTAAAGATAAAATCGAAGGCTTGTGTTCGGTTACCTTGTACGATTTATCTAAATATGTTCCCGAACGGCCTCCGCTTGTGTATAAATCTTCCAGTGCCGAAGGCGTAGATTTAATCGGCAAGCTTAACGAACTTATGGCCGTTATCGCAGATTTAAACGTAGTTTCTTCGGACGCAGGTGCACCGGTTGAAAATGCTGCGTCTAGCGGACTTGTGCTAAAAGAAATTGCCGCGCTTAAAGAAGAAATTTTCCGCTTCGGCAGTCAAAACGAAATTGTAGACGCGGTTGCCGCGCTTAAAGCGGATTATATCGACATTGCACGCCGCATAGATGCAATCAAAGAGGCGCAAGATGTTCAAACCGCAGATATTTTAACGGCAGTTCCCGATGAAAAAATAACGCAAGATATCGAGTTTATTAAAACTAAGCTTGAAGAGCAAGACGCTTTTATTACACAAATAGCCGATTTGCGTTCGGATATTTTATTGCTGCCTACAACGATTGCGGCGGAAACTGCAACAACCGAAGTTAATGCAGAAGAAGAAGTCCCCGCAGTATCGGGTGCTTTCGGCGACGAGCTTAATGCACAGCTAGATAAATTGTACGAGGATTTAGCTGCGGCAATGGCAGATTCTTCGGGGCTGCTTACCCAACAGGTTGCGGATATCGGCATTGCGGTTACGAGCGTTGCAGAAACGGTTGCAGGTCTTTCCGGGCTTGAAGCGCAGGTTGCCGCCGTTGCGGATTCGGTTAATAATCTAACAGGCTTAGAAGCCCAAATTACAGGCGTTTCGGATTCGGTGCTAAATATCAGCGACCTTAGCGTTCAAATAGTTACCGACCTTGCCGAAATTAAAAATCTTGTATCAGGTGCCGAAATAAAAACCGAAAGTACCTCTCCGCAGGCCGCGTATGTAGACGATTCGCTGATTAGCGAGATTACTCAAATGCGCACGCTGCTAGAAAAAAGCGACACGCTTACCAACGAGCAATCCGAGGCACTGCAAAACCAAGTGGCGATATTGTTAGACGAAGTTGCTATGCTTAAAGCAGATTTATCTACAAAGGATACCGTAAGCACAGAGGCGACCATCAAAGAAGAAAGCGCGATAATCATACTAAATGAAATTTGCGACAAGCTGAATTCGTTGATGTACGGGGTAGGCGGCGACGAAATCGACAACATACAAATTTTAATTGCCGACGTAAACGACATAAAAGAAAAGCTGTTCGCCGTTGACGAAACCGTAGTAACCGCCCTAAATAAAATATCGGAAGATTTAAAAACGGGGGCTGTTTCAACTTCGGAGGACGACCGCCGCACACTGAATACCAGTGAAGAAAGCGTGCTGATTTTAGAAGATTTAGCCGCAATTAAAGAAAAGCTGCAAATCGGAACGCAAACCACAACCGCCGAAATTGACGCCGTTAAAGAAGAAATTCAAGCGGCGCGCCTGCGCGATACCGACGAAGTTACCAGCGAGCTAGAAAGAATTTATAACGAGCTTAAACAACTGCGCGTGGGTCTTTCGGGCGAAGTAGGCGACATCCGTTCGGACATTACCGAATACCGCGATCAGGTTGTAACGCGCGAGCCCGACGAAGTGCTTAACGAGCTTATCGCCCTGCGCGAGGATATTAAAACAACAGGCCCGGCAAGTTCGGAAGTCAATATGATTTTGGGCGAAATTGTCGCGCTGCGGGATGAGGTTCAAGCCTACCGCGACGAACTAACCGTTTTAAAAGAGGAGGGCGGACTACGCGAGGAAACAGTTTCCCGCACGCCCGACGATAACGAAAACGGCGATATGATTAACACCATTTTCGATGAGCTTACCGTTTTGCGCGCAGAAATTCAAAACTATAACGAAGAAATGCGCGCCGAGCAAAAGCAAGATATCGAAGCACTGCAAGCAGGCGTTGACGAATTAAAGGATTCCGTTGCACGCCGCACCACGCTGATTGAAAAAACCGATGACGCTGCCGCACCTTCTTCTTCGGACGAGCTTAATGTTGTGTTAGAAGAAATAATCAGCCTTAAAAACAGCGTTACCGATTTGGCGCAAGATTTAGACGAATTTAAGACCGAGCAAAACAACTGGCGCGATAACGAAGTACAGTCTATTAAACTGATGCTGCAAGAGTTGTTAGAGGCGAATTACGCACAAAAAACGCAAACTGTTGCCGAACCCGAAACACTGGATATCGCGCAAGAGTTTCATATCATTAAGTCGCAGTTATCGGATATTGCGCTGCTTACGGCAGACAAAACCGAACCTTCAGCTGTTGACGATACAACTGCTGAGGCTATCACCTTAGTACTGGACGATATCGCCGCACTAAGAGAAGAAGTCGCGTTATTGACGCAAAAAGAATCCGTTTCAACCGTTCAAACACACGAACAGGTTCCCGCCGCTACAATGGTTGCGGATGCCGCTATTCTAGACGAATTTGCCGCGCTTAAAGAGCAGATTGCCCAACTTAGCGATACGGTTACCGTAATGCTAAGCCGCGAGCAAACGTTGCAAACAGACGCCGTTTCAGACACTTACGCCGTTTCCGATACAAGCGCGGATACTGCAGTATTAGACGAAATCAGTCTTTTAAAAGAACAAATTTCAGAGCTTAGCGATATGGTTACGGTTATGTTAAGCCGCGAGCAAACGTTAGATACAGACGCCGTTTCAGACACTTACGCAGTTTCCGATACAAGCGCGGATACCGTCGTGTTAGACGAAATCAGTCTTTTAAAAGAGCAAATTTCAGAGCTTAGCGATATGGTTACCGTAATGCTAAGCCGCGAGCAAACGCAAGAATTTGCGCCGCAAGCCTCCGAACAAGCCCCCACAACTTCCGACGATGCGTTGGCATTAATTTTAACCGATTTGGGCGAATTAAAAGAACAAGTTTCGGCCGTATTAGATGTTTCGGCTGAGCCGCGCACCGCAGCACCGCCGATAGCGGACGAAACGCTGTTTGAGCTTTCCGATGCAATTGCGGCATTAAAAGAACAAATTGCCTCGCTATCGGGCATGGATGTAACGCGTGAGGGCGGCGGCGATTCGGCTTTGGCGGCGGTATTGTTTGACGAAATAGCAAGCCTAAAAGAGCAAATTGCAAGTTTAGCGGATGTTTCGTTTACAGCCGCGCCTGTTTCTGCGCCGCAAGCATCGCAAGAAGAAGGCTATAACGCAGAAGTTATTAACGCGGTATTAGACGAAATTGCATCGCTGCGCGCAGACCTGTCTATTTCTAAAAAAGACGCCGATACTTCGGGGCTTTTAACCGAAGTAGTAGTATTAGGCGAGCAAGTAAGCGCAATCGGCAAGAATGTACGCGCGCTTAACGAAGAGCCCGATAGAAGCGTTGTCGGAGAAATATTAGCACTGCGGGATGAGTTTCAGGCATTTAAAGACGAGCTAAACGCGGCACGCACCGAACCAGATACGGAAAGCGGCGCACCTTCGGCATCCAATGAAGAGGTGCTAAACGAAATCTCTACGCTGCGCGACCAACTGTTTACTATCAGCATGGCAAGTATTTCATCGGATAAAACGGGCGATGCGCAATTTGAAAGCTATAATAACTTAATCTTAGACGAAATCAACGCGCTTAGAGACGAGGTTGCCGCTATTAAAAACGCGGATGCGTCCGACATGTTAAAGGCGGCGCAATCGGGGCTTGTTGCACAGCTTGACAAGCTTTCGTCCGATATCGAATTTATTAAAGCGTCCAGTGCGCAAATCGATACGCTGCAAACCGAGTTTTCGGCTAGCCGCGATGCAAACGAATCGCTGTTAAACTTCCTTTCGGAAATCGCCTCCTTAGTGGAGCGTCAAGGGCGTATTATATCAGGAGTTTCGGACGGGGCAGTTAATTTGGACGAAAAATTAGAGGTCGTCAAGCGCGAAATCGCCGCAACGGTTTCAGAATCGGCGCGCGCTAATTCCGCGTCCGCCGCAAAAGAAATTTCCCGTCTTAAAGAGGAAATTGCAAAGGAAAAGCCTGCCGCAAAGGATAACGAAAAAATTCTGCAAGAGATTCGCCGTTTAAAAGAAGAATTCAACAGTTTAAACCAAAGGGAAGCGCGCGCCGAAAAGCAAGCCGCCCGCAGCGACTCTAAGGATAAAAATCTATCCGTATCTATCCACGACCTTAAAGCAGAGCTTAACCAAATTGCCGACTTTGTTTCGGATAATGACGAGCCGCCTAAGCCGCCTAAAAAACCTGCGGCAAAGAAAGCCGCGTCTACGTCTTCGGCAAAGCGCAAAACAACCTCAGCAACCGCTAAAAAGACTACCGCCTCCGCGCCGAAAAAACCCGCCGCACGGAAAAAACCCGAAAGCAGGATTGAAACGGTAATCGAGGATTCATCTTCTATGGAAGAGCTTTTCACGGAAGATTTAATTTCAAAAATCAACCGCGAGGGACAACAAATTTCTCAGCATATGATGGTTGACGAAAGTATGTTCGGCGCAGAGGATGAGCTTGACGTGGCATCCAGGCTTGCCAAACAGGTTGCTAATAAATTGGTTATGGAGCAGCTTGTGCAGCAGCTAGGAGATGGCGGCGTTCCGCAATCGCAAATCGAAGAAATTGTAAAAGATATACTGCCGCAAGAATTTTCGACGATTCAAATCGACGAGCAAAGCGACCAAGTGCGCCGCTTAGCCAATTCGTTGGTGCTAGACAAACTGCGCGCACGCCTAACAGGCAAAAAATAAGCTAAACTTTCATTAAAAATTTTAAAAAACGGGACTGTCTCAGAGAGGCAGTCTCATTTTTTTTCATTTAGCATATATTATTAAGCGGGCGGTGAAAAATAAGTATGCAGCGTTTTGTAGTTAAGGGCGGGAAACCGCTTATGGGTGAATATAGAGTTAAGGCGGCAAAGAATTCGGTACTGCCTATCATGGCGGCAGCAGTTTTAAGCAATCAAGAAATTATTATCGAAAATGTTCCTAATCTTGTAGACATTCAAAACATGTCAGACATTATAAAAAGCATAGGCGGCACGGCGGAATATACGGGCGCAAGCCTGCGGCTTAATTGCACAAACGCAAGCCCCCGTCTAATCGAATCTAATTTAACGGGTGTTTTGCGTTCGTCTATTTTTTTATTAGGCCCTATATTATCGCGCTTTAAGTCGGTTAAAATCGGCTTGCCGGGCGGTTGTGCTATCGGCGCGCGCCCGATAGACTTACATATAGCGGGCTTAAAGCAAATGGGCGTTTTCGTTACGCAGGAAGACGGATTTATCGCATGCGACGGCAAAAACATGAAAGGCGGCACGGTGAATTTAACCTTTCCGTCGGTAGGCGCAACCGAAAATCTTATGATGGCGGCAGTTTTTGCAAAAGGCACCACCGTCATTCACGGCGCGGCGCAAGAACCTGAAATCGTGGATTTGCAAAATTTTATAAACTTTTTGGGCGGACGCATAAGCGGGGCGGGAAGTAGTGTAGTTACGGTTGAGGGCACGGATAAGCTTTCGGGTGGCGGGGCGTACCGTCCGTTCGGGGATAGGATTGCCGCGTCTACTTTTTTGGCGGCGGCGGCGGCAACGGGCGGTAGGGTTACGGTAAACGGCATTTATGCGCACCATGTAAGTTCGGTTACAGACGCACTTATTCAGTCGGGCTGCCGCGTGGATACATCAGCAAATACTATCTCTTTAATTGCGCCCGAAACCTTAAAACCGCTGCGCATTAAAACAAATCCGCATCCGCATTTTCCAACCGACATGCAGCCTCAGCTTACGGCGATGCTTTGTTTGGCGCAAGGCGAAAGCACAGTAATAGAAAACGTTTTTGAAAACCGCTTTATGTATACGGCACAACTTAACAAAATGGGGGCGCGCATTGCGCTAAGCGGCAATACGGCGCATATAACGGGCGTAAAAATGCTTTACGCCGCGCAAGTAGCGGCGGAGGACTTACGCGGCGGCGCGGCGTTAGTGATTGCCGCACTTGCCGCACAAGGAAAATCCGTTATAGAAAACGTCCTCCATATAGACCGCGGTTACGAATCTATGGAGGACGCATTGCAAGCATTGGGTGCGGATATTGTACGAAGTACAGTACCGTAAAAGTCTAAAATTTTATTTTATTCGTTGTGGTTATCCGTATCTTCAATTACTTCGCTTTGGTTATCGGCTAAATTTTCCGCCGTGTTTTCAACTACACTTTCCGTGTTTTCTACGGCGGTTTCAACCGCGTTAGCCGCTTCACCCTTTTCGGGAATAGGCTTATAAAACGGAATCTTTTTAAACTGATACACCATTAATGCAAGCGCGCCCGCCGCCAGCAGCAGCACGATTGACTGCCATTGAGAGGGCGACATGCCTAACGCAAACGCGCCCAACGGAGTAGGGTCGCGCCAAAATTCTATAATAAAACGAAATACCGCATAGCTTGCGCCGAATAGTATCAATAAAAAATCAGGCTTTTTATATTTAAATATAAGCAGCATCATTACGCCGAACATCAATAGCATAAAGGTTGCCTCATACAGCTGTGTAGGGATAACGGCGTGGCGCGGACCGTGCGGAAATACCAAACCGTTAGGGCTTTCTACCCCGTGGCAGCACCCTGCAAAAAAACAGCCGAACCGCCCCAGTGCAAGCGCAATAGCTACGCAAGGCGCGGCTAAATTTGCAACGGTGTAAAAATCATTTTTCTGCGTCCGTTTACCAAAAATCGCCGTTCCGCCCACAAACACCACTACGCCCAAAACAAGCCCGCCCATAAACGTAAAGCTCATGCCTACTTTATAAGCCGCGCCTTGTTGAATAACCTCATATAGCTGTTGAAAAGCCCACGCGCCGAATATTCCCGCTACAATGGCAACAATAGCCACCCACGAATAAAAGCTGTAAGAGTTTTCGGAAATGCGTCTAAGCGGAACTTTTTTGCCTTTACACAAATACCAAAAAAGAATCAACGCCGCGCCGACGCCTAATCCGAGCATTAAGCCCCACATGTTTAGCCATTCAATTCCAAATAATTTAGGATACATGCTTGTACTATACCACAGCGCGCGAATTTTGTCAAGTTAAAATCGTATTAAATTATTAAACGTATACAAAAACGTTGTAAATAGGTACGCAAAATATTTTGTTAAAACAAAAAACAAATTTAACAAAAAAATTGACTTTACCGCAAAATTGCTATATACTGATAACTATGAAGCTTAAAAAAATTATTCCGTGCTTAGATTTTAAAGACGGCCGCGTAGTAAAGGGCGTAGCTTTTGTAGACCTGCGCGACGCGGGCTGCCCGATAGAATGCGCAAAATTTTATCAAAAAGAGGGCGCGGACGAATTAGCCTTGCTAGATATTTCCGCCTCAACCGAAGGCCGCGCATCGGCCGTTTCCGCCGTGCGGCAGGTTGCTAAGCAGATATCCATTCCGCTTACGGTGGGCGGAGGAATCCGCAGCGTTTCAGACGCCGAAAAAATTATCGAGGCGGGCGCGGCAAAAATATCCCTCAATACCGCCGCCGTTATCCGTCCCGAATTGATTGCCGAATGCGTAAAAGCGTTTGGGTCTAGCCGCGTAGTCGCCGCTGTTGACGCGGCGGAGCAGACAAAAGGGCAGTACACCGTTTACACAATGGGCGGCGGGCATAATACGGGCATAGACGTAACCGAGTGGGCTAAACGCGTTTGCGGTTTAGGCGCGGGCGAAATTTTACTTACCTCCATTAACCGCGACGGCGCAAAAAACGGCTACGATATTCAATTGCTGCAAGCGGTAACTAACGCAGTTTCCGTTTCGGTTACGGCATCAGGCGGCGCGGGCAAAAAAGAGGATTTTTTAGACGCGCTTACTACGGGCGGCGCGTCCGCTGCGTTGGCGGCGTCGCTATTTCATTTTAGAGAAATTCGGATAGGAGAATTAAAGGCGTACCTCAAAGCAAACGGCGTACACGTAAACCTATGAAAAAGAATAAAAAACTGCTAATTATATTTGCGGCGGTTGCCGCGATTACCGTGCTGATTATTGTAAACAGCGTGGTGTTTTCGGTACAGCACGTTAACGCCTACTCTATCAAGGGCAGCTATCCCGACTTAGATAAAGCAATAGAAGAAAATCACGGTATCCGCATCGGCAGCAGCATATTTGTATTAAACGAGCAAAAGGCATCGGCGCGGCTTAAACAAAACCTGTTAGACAAGGGTATCGCTAATGTAGATATTTTATATTTCGAGCGCAAATTTCCTAACCGCGTAGCCGTTACCTACGAGCGTCTGTACGAATATTTTTACGTTCCGCACGCAGGACAAGCCTATCTATTTGCTTGTAAAAACGGTACGCTTTTATCCTCCGCGCCGCTTTCCTCCGTTCCCGCGATTGCCGAACTGCGCTTGCAAGGTACTTTGCAAAGCACGCAGTTAGCCGCTAAATTTGCCTCCTCCGTTGCGTCCGACGCCGAAAAGGTAGATAGCTTTTTATACGCGCTTGCCCACCTTACCGAGCCGTATCAAACGTATAAATCGGCAATAACCTTTATTGACATTGCATCGGCAAACACGCTGTTTTTAGGCACCGAAAAAGGCGTGGTAATCGAAATTGCGTTAGGCACAGATTTGCCCGAAAGGCTAAACATGGGCTTTTCTACCTACCACGCATTGATTGTAAACGCCGAGCGCAACCCCGCGTATCCCGCCATGCTAGAATCGGGTACGATTGTGGTATCTAACGCAAGCATAGCAAATTATACTACCCAAAACCGCTACGCCGAAAGATAAAGCGTAATAATTTGATTGCGGAGGTGAAAAGTATGCGTAAAAAGACACATGGTACACTAATAGCGGTAATTATAGCGTTTGCGTTAGTTTTTGGTTTAGCAGGCTGTTTGGGCGGGTGTGCGAAAAGTACGGTGTGGGAGTATGCTATGTTTCATACAGGAGAGGGTATTACGATTCTATCGCTAAAAGACAACTCCATTTTAACTGAGGAAAACGTATTAACTTTGCCGATTGAAGTTGACGGCAAAAAGGTTATGGATTTTGGAAGGGCGCGGATATGGCAATACCCCCAATACTTTAATCCGGGCACGCAAGTAGAAAAAATAATAGTACCGGACGGAGTGCCGATAGGTGAATATTTTTGGGGGGAAAATATTCCTTTGGTGGTAGAGTTTTTATCGGAATATCCCACTAATATTCGTATTCATGTAAAACAAGGAGATGTGTTTCGTACGCTTATTGTTCCCGATGGCACAAGAGAAGCATATAGGTCATGCGTTAGAGGAATAGGGTATTATGTTTCAATAGTTGAAAAATCAGACTTCTTATCACAAAACAACAACGAAAAATAAAGGAGAAATACATTTATTTAACGGCACTTTGTGTTACAGGGGCAGAAAAACATAAACGCTTGAAAAATCTCTTGACATAGCCGTAAAATCTATATATAATATAAGTGAAGTATGAATACGCAAGATGTGGCGATACTGGACTTCGGTTCGGGCAAAATAACCGTGCTGGTGGGCAAACGCGGCGCAAACAACACGATATGTATCGGCGGCGCGGGCGAGTGCGAATACGCAGGCTTTGGTGACGGCGAATTTTTCGAGGCGGAACAGCTTACCGATGTTATCCGCAGTGCGGTTTCGGGCGCGTCAAAACAATCCGGTGTAGAGATTAAGCATTTATATATCGGTGTGCCGGGCGAGTTTACCTCTGGCGTATGCCACGAGGTTTCGCTGTCGTTAGGGCGCAAACGCAAGGTTACCAACGACGATGTAGATAAATTGCACGAAATGGGCAACATTTATAAAGACCACCCCGAATTTACGCTGATAAATTCGCAGCCCGTTTACTATACCTTAGATACCGACCAACGCCTTATTCAGCCCGTCGGCTTATCGTCTACTAAGCTTGCGGGACAAATATCGTACATATTAGCGGAAAACCGTTTTATTACGCTGATTGATTCGGTTATGCACGAAATCGGCATAGAATCTTACGATTATGTTTCTAGCTTGTTAGCAGAAATTTTGTTTTTGTTTGACGATGTGGTGCGCGACCGCTACATTGTTTTAATCGATACAGGCTTTATCACCACCAACGTGGTTGTGGCGTTAGGCGACGGAATTTTGGCGCAATACAATTTTTCGTTAGGCGGCGGCCATATCACGGGGGATTTAGCCAACTACTTTAAAATTTCGTTTACCCATGCAGAGGCGTTAAAGCGCAAAGCGGCACTCAGCCTAAACACCGACGAGGATGACGTTTACACCATTTCGGTAAACCGTACCGATACGTTAGATTTTCCTGCTAAAACGGTAAACGAGATTGTGGGCGCGCGCGTTAAAATGATAGCGGACACCATTACCAAATGTCTAAAAATCTGCGAGTACGAATATCCCGATTACATTCCGTATCACATAACAGGCGGCGGATTAGCCAACATAAGGGGCGCAAGGGATTTTCTTTCTAAGCATTTAGCAAAGCCCGTAGAGATTATTGTGCCGCGCCTTGCACAATTTAACCGTCCGCATTTTTCTGCGCCGCTAGGGCTTTTGGATATGGTATTGTCGCATCAACCCGCCGAAAAAAAGCGCGGCATTTTTGCAAGACTTTTCGGAAGTAAATAAACAAACTAAAACCTATTTTTAGGAGAAGCACCTATGCTGATAAAAAAAGATATTAACGCTTTACCTGCCGTAATTAAGGTAGTAGGGATTGGCGGCGGCGGCGGCAACGCAGTAAACCGTATGATGGCGTGCAACATTAAAAGCGCGCAATTTATTGCTATTAACACCGATTTACAGGCGTTAAATATGTCCAGTGCGCACCACCGCATTCAAATAGGCGATAAGCTTACGCACGGGCAAGGCGCGGGCGCAGACCCCGAAAAAGGGCAAAAGGCGGCAGAAGAATCGCGCCTTGCAATCAGCGACGCGTTAAAAGATGCCGATTTAGTATTTATTACGGCGGGCATGGGCGGCGGCACGGGTACGGGCGCGGCGCCGATTGTAGCGGGCATCGCCAAAGAAATGGGCAAGCTTACCGTAGCGGTAGTTACTAAGCCCTTTGCTTTCGAGGGAAAGCCCCGCATGGACCACGCAGAAATCGGCATTGCAAACCTTAAAAAGGTTGTCGATACACTGGTAGTAATTCCTAACGAAAAGCTTATGCAAGTAGCCCCCAGACTGCCGATTGTAGAATCGTTTAAATACGCAGACGACGTTTTGCGTCAAGGCATACAGGGCATTAGCGACCTTATCGTTACCCCCGCGCTAATCAATTTAGACTTTGCCGACGTATGCACCGTTATGCGCAATAAGGGCGTGGCGCATATGGGTATCGGGCACGGCAAAGGGGAACGCCGCACCGTAGACGCCGTTAAGCAGGCGGTATTCAGCCCGCTTTTAGAAACCTCTATCGAGGGCGCGTCCAGTGTGATTTTAAACATTATGGGTTCGGCCGATATGACGTTAGAAGAAGTCAGTCAAGCTGCCGAATTAGTCCGCGAGGTGGTTCATCCGCGCGCAAATATTATTTTCGGCGCGGATATACGCGACGCGCTAAACTCTGAGATTTTAGTAACCGTTATCGCTACGGGATTTGGCGCGGCAAATCTGCAAGGCACCAAAGCGGAAACGGCAAACGAAACCTACGGCGACAGGCTTACTTCGGTTAAAGCCGCGCGAAACATAAACCTAGACGTTTTTGGCGGAGAGGCGTCTTCGCCGCCGCCGCAGCAAAGGCCTCCCCAAAACGCACCGCGCAGTTTTGCGGGCGTTCCGTCTACGCGCGTAAAGCCCGACTCAGAAACATCTGATTTTCCCGAATTTTTAAAAAGGCTTAATGATAAAAGCAACAGCCCTAAGCAATAACTAATCAATTTCAACACAAGAAAAACCAAAGCCGATAGTCCGTCTCCGCAAAACGGGGGCGGGCTTTGCCTTTTTGTCGCCCAAAAATCCCCTCAAAGCTTGCTTTTATGTAATTTTACGACATAAGCGGTTAGCTATACTGTTTTTATGACGCTGTATATAGAATCGGTTATTGTAGATAATTTTTTTATAACGCTGCTAGTCGCGCTGCTTTCGTTTCGCGCGTTAAGCGTTTCGCCTTCGCGCGTGCGCATAGTATGCGCATCGCTTTTGGGTACGGCGGCCGCGCTTTGCTATCCGTTGCTTAGCATGCACGCCGCATGGCTGTTTTTGCTTAAAGCCGTGCTTGCGGTAGGGCTTTGCTTAATTCTCTTTTATAAAAAATGCAAAGTTCTGCCTGCTGCGGGCATATTCTGCGCGCTTACGTTTACCTTTGGCGGTGCGTTGTTTGCGTTGGGGCTGATTTTTTACGGCGATGTTGCCGCCGCGCTAAGCCGTCCTGTAACTAATTTACCCGTAGGCATACTGATTGCAAGCGGCCTTTTGATTTACTTTTTTGTTAAAAAAATTACGCTTAAATATAAACGCGTGCGCGACATAAAGGAATACGCGGCAGATATCCAAATAGATATGGGTAACGCTACGTTTACCGCGCGCGCCTTTTTAGATACGGGAAACCGCCTTTACGACCCCGAAACACTTTTGCCCGTTATAGTGGCAGGTTCGCGCATCAGCTTGCAAATATTAGGTGACAAGGGGCTAGGCGCGCTGCTGCGCGGCAATTTAACCGAAATTTCGCCGTCGGCGCGCTACATCAGCTACACATCGGCAAACGGTTCTAAAAGTAAGCTGCTAATTGTACAACCTAAGCAAGTTAGGTTCTGTTTAGGCGCGGACAAGCATATAATAAAAGATGTGGCGTTAGGACTGGCTTTACATAAATTTACCGACGCTGTGGAGTACGATGTACTGCTGCACCCTGCATTATTAGGTTGTCAAAAAGGAGTTTCTCATGCTAAAACCGCTTAAAAAAATTCTGCAAAAAATCTTAAACAAATTATTCGGCGACCGCGCAAAAGAAAATATCCTATACTACATAACAGGCAACGACGCCTTGCCGCTGCCGCTTTCTGCCGCCGAAGAGGCGGACGCGCTTAAAGCTTTGGCAAGCGGGGACGCGGCTATTAAAACCGTGCTTATCGAGCGCAACCTGCGGCTAGTGGTGTATATCGCGCGCAAATTTGACAATACGGGCGCAGATTTAGAGGATTTAATTTCGGTAGGCGCAATCGGGCTGATTAAGGCCGTTAATTCATTCGACACCGAAAAAAATATCAAGCTTGCCACGTATGCGTCGCGCTGTATCGAAAACGAAATACTGATGTATCTGCGCCGTATTGTGCGCATTCGCGGCGAAATCTCCTTAGACGAGCCGCTTACGGTAGACTGGGAGGGCAACGAGCTGCTTATGAGCGACATTTTAGGCACCGAGCCCGACTTAGTTTCTAAAAGCATAGAAAATTCGGTAGAGCGTCAGCTGCTTTGGACTGCGCTGGGCAAATTATCAGGCCGCGAAAAAGAAATTATGCAAATGCGCTTCGGCTTAGCAGGCAGAAACGAAAAAACGCAAAAAGAAGTAGC
Organism: Bacillota bacterium; assembly: GCA_009777485.1. Taxonomy (GTDB): domain Bacteria; phylum Bacillota; class Clostridia; order Christensenellales; family Pumilibacteraceae; genus WRAP01. The sequence goes on along the minus strand of WRLT01000005.1, from coordinate 228 downwards.
CGAAATGCTGGGCATTTCACAATCATACATTTCCCGCTTAGAAAAGAAAATCATCTACCGCCTAAAAAAAGAAATCGCCAAAACTTTGTAAAAAAAGTAGGGACTTTTTTTAATGGAAAATGGAAAGTTTACTTTTTTGGAACGCCCCAAAAAAGGTAACAAAAAAGGGCGGTTAGGGGGACACTTTCGGTTGTGTCCCCCTTAACAATCCCCCCGCAACTCGTTACT